>OMXK01000017.1 GCA_900314995.1 uncultured Prevotella sp. | reverse complement strand
GATTTCTTTAACACTGATTTCATGCCTCGTGCCAACAGTACAGCACCCGCAGTCAATGTCAAGGAGAGTGAGAAGGCCTACACGATGGAGCTTGCAGCCTCTGGCATCAAGAAGGAATATTGCCGCGTAGGCATCAATGACGAGGGCAACCTCACCATCGCCATCGAGAACAAGCAGGAACACAAGCATGAGGACAAGCACCATCACTATCTGCGCCGCGAGTTCAGCTACTCGAACTACGAGCAGAACTACGTACTGCCCGACGATGTGGTGAAAGAACAGATCTCTGCCAAGGTCGAGGACGGCATCCTGACCATCACCATGCCGAAGACCGAGCCGAAGGAAAAGGTAACCAAGGCCATTGAGGTCTCGTAACAGACATTGATTAGTACGTGGATTCCACTTCGTGTTCATCACACCCTTCATGTGTTCTGCCTTTGCTACAGCCTTCATGTGAGAATCGTAACGGCTTACTCTGAAGGTGCAGACTTTCACGTCTGGGCGATAGACATGCTTGTGTGCATTGAAATGAGTAGTCTTTTTGTCTACGACTACAACAACTATGTTGTTTTTACCATTGTTATGCTTCTTATTTCCTGCCATTGCTGGCATTGCTGATGTGATGGCCATCATCATCATGGCTGCAATCACCTTGTTCATCATCTTCATATTCAAATCTCCTATTCTTTAAATGTTAGACATTTGTTTCTTGTTCACGGTGCAAAGATAGGGCGATTCCGTGGGGTTTCAATAAGATTATTCCTATTTGGAGGAGGGCGTTTCCCTAAAGTTGAGTGGGGAAAATCCCCAAATCCTATAGTTGTGCCTATGCTGCTATGTCCGTCGTTGCCTTTCTTTTTATCGATGCAAAGGTAAATCGCTGTTTCCGAATGACCTCGGTATTCAGTGCGGATTCCGTAAAATCTTCCTTTCCCTTATGGTGAAAGAGTATTTGACGTAATCCGCACCACACCTTCCGACTGCCTATCGTTACCATCAACCTTTTGATGGCATCGTAAAAAAAAAGTCCCGACGGCAAGGAGCAAGAAGCTCCAAACCAAAGGGAAAAAGTTAAACCTCAAAAACATTTAGAGTTATGATTTATTTCCTTTCAATGGATATGGCAGTGAACGACTATTCCAAGGGCGAGGAAGTTACGCAATGGGTTCGTGTTCAGAGCAGCGACCCCGCACATCTGAAACTGGCAGAGTTTTTCACCAAGGGACGCATCCTGACCATCCAAGGCATTTCAAAGATTGACCAGTGGGAGGGTAAGGACGGCACACCTCACGCACAACTGAGAGTACACGCCAAGACCATCGACTTCCTCAATATCGGCAAGAAACAGGACGGAACCAATGCAGCCGCCAATGCCGCAACGGACAGCAATGTTCCCGATGTGCCCACAGACACCCCGAAGGAGAAAAAGGACGACCTGCCTTTCTAATCCCCTTCGGGGGATTTCCTTCAAAACACTGTGTAATCCATTACAAGAAAGCTACAACATGAAACAAGTATTTGTAGTATTTGAGACTGATGCCTGGCACACTATCGCCAACCGCGTCTGCAAGGGCATCTACACCAGCAAACGGTCTGCCATCAATGCCATCGTCAAGAACCATGAGATAGACCTTGAAGAGATTTTTGAGGATGATAGGCTGGAAAGAGCATCAAGACGTGTGCTTGAAGCCGAGGCACAACGAATTATCAGAAAAGAACTGGAAATGAACTATCAGACACAGGGCTATTCCACGAACTATGACATTGAAGTCTGGAACGTCAACGACTGGGGATAACAAAGTCCCCATTTGTTGACAGGTATTGAAAAAAGCGGTTGACGGTTGAAAACTCCTGGGGTTTTCAACCGTCAACTCTTTGGGGCTATTCTGAAAGTAGCTTTGTAGAACTAACTTTGCTTACCATAGGGCAACTTTGCCAATACTGCCAAGGTCAAGTGTTGCCGTTGCAATTCCAAGAGCCTTGAATACTCTGCTCATGGTCGGTATGGTTATGCTATAACCTTTTTCCAACTTTGAGATCTGAGCGCGTTTCACTCCGATTCTCTCTCCAAGCTGCTCTTGGGTAAGGTTCTGCTGAAGACGTGCTTTCTTAATGGCTTCGCCCAATCGATAGGCATGGACGGACTCGTCCACCTTGCGTTCAAACTCATCGCGCTTTGGTGTTCCGACTTTACCGAGGTCGCGGTCAAGCACATCCTCGAAATCAATGAATTTCATATCTCCAACCTTTTCCATATTCATTTTTTCTTTTTAAGTTCAAAATACAGTTTGCGAATCTCTTCAGCTTTCGCTATTTCCTTTGAAGGAGTTTTCTGAGTCTTTTTTACGATACCATGTGTCGCTATCACCAGTGTCTCAGCTTCAGTGTCCCAGAAGGCAAACAGCCTATATGCTATTTTATTGAAGAGCGTCCGGAATTCCCAGATTTCTGTTCCATCCAGTTTCTTGAACAGTTCCCTGTTCTGCTCTCCCTTTTGTATTCTACGGATATTGTAGCGAACCTTCTCCCTTGCCTTTTCAGGTATGGACTGGATGAAGCTATCAGCTTCCGTAGATAATATCAGCCGAAATACCGGCTTCTCTTCAATTTCTTCTTTCATAATGAATTGACGGTGCAAAATTAATAATTTGTTTCCAAATCACGATACAAATGCTGCTATTTTTTCGATTTTGAGTGCAAGATTTAACATAATTATGCTCCTCTGCGATGAAAAGTGGGCTGTCCAGCCAGTTCAAGTGCCATTTTCTTATCCACTACAATCTTTCGACCAATCTGGGTGATGGCTTTCTTGATTCTACCGCTCTTCTTGATACGGTTGGCTGTTGGCAGGCTGCAATGGAACAACTCTGCTATTCCGGCGATGCCATACACATACTTGTCGTTGTCCTCTGCCAACTTTTCTTCCATGCTGCCTTCATTTGCAGCCTTGATAAGCTGAATAAACTCGATTCCGCTCATTTCTCCAATTGTCTTTTCTAATAATTCGTCTGTTACCTGACACATATCTTTTATTATATTTATGTGGCTTATGGTACATGATAAAGCCTACTATTTAATCTTTCCCCAAACTGATGTACCGAAGTGGGGGAGACTCCTTGATGAGTCCCGGGATGTCTGCTGAGAAGTCAGCCCCCACTAAGTTTGGTACGCTACGAAAATATTAAAGAGGAAAAATTAAAGTGCTCGTAACGACAATGCAAAGGTAATACAAAATTTCAAATAACCTCACTGGATAATGGATAATTTTACATACTATCACATTCCTCCAGTGAGGCATCTGAGGCTAAAACTCATTGAATTTCTCCATAGCTTTGGCCTTAATATCGTCTGCCACGTCAATGTATGGCTTCATTGCTTTGTAGTCGCTATGCCCAGTCCACTTCATGACTACCTGGGCAGGAATACCCAGCGACAGCGCATTACAAATGAACGTCCTACGACCGCAATGGGTGCCGATAAGCTTATATTTCGGCTCCACCTTGTCAATACGTTCATTTCCTTTATAGTAGGTCAGACGTATTGGTTCATTGATCTTCGCCAATTTACAGAGGTCGTGAAGGTAGGTGTTCATCTTCTGGTTGCTAATGACAGGCAAAACCTTATAGTCCTCAAACTCTGCATCCTTGTATTTCTCCAAGATGGCTCTGCTGTACTTGTTCAGTTCAATGGTCAGACTATCCGTAGTCTTTACCGTAGTAATCTCAATACGGTCTTCCTTTACATCGCTTTTGCGCAAGTTTGACACATCGGAATATCTGAGTCCCGTATAGCAACAAAAGAGGAACACGTCACGCACACGCGATAAGTAGTTCTGCTCTGCAGGAATCTCGCATTGCTCCAGCATAGTAAGTTCTTCTCGTGTCAGGAAAATCACCTTCTTCTGAGTGCTCTTCAATTTGGGCTTGAAGGTCTCAAAAGCCCGATTCTCATGGTAGCCACGATGATAGCACCACCGCAAGAACCATTTTAGAAATGACATCTGCTTGCCGATGGTACTGTTCTTCATGTTCTTTTTCAAGCGAAGGAACTCAACGTATGCAAGCAACCCGTCGTCATCAAAGAAATCAAAGGAAAGGCTCTTCTTAAAAGCCTTCAAATGATTCTCCATTGCATGGAACTTCTCATAGGTAGCTTCCGTCCAATCGTTCTGCCGACCATTGACCTTAATAAATTCCTTGAAAGCGTCCCAGAATATGTTTTTCTCATGCGCTGTCACCTGTTTGTCTATGTCATCAACATACCCGTTTTCGTCACTTTTCTGACTGATTCGTTCGTTGAAGTCGGCCTTGACCTGCTCACGGGTAGGCATCTGTTCCATGAATTCATACTTGTGGAACACCTTGATAATCTCTGCTTTCAGGTAGTCCAGATAGTCGTTGATTTCGCTTGCAGTCTGCATCGCCTGATTCATACCCGTAGCCCGCTGATTTTCAGCGTCCCACTTGTCTGCATCGGTTCTGTAGCCAGTAAAGAAGTCAATACGGCTACTGTTAAACGTCACACGCATACGGATTGGAATATTTTCCAATTGCAGTTGGTCGTTTCGTTTTTTCTTTGTAACTTTGCCCTTAATTTCGAGCGAGAAAGTAATATTCTTCTTAATTAGCATATCTTATTGGAGTTAAATGTTACCCCCAAAATTACCCCCAAAAATTTAGATACGCAAATTATCTCGAAGAAATTTCTTTTTACTGAATACATCGAAAAAGTCCCTGTTTAAAGGGCTTTCGAGAAGAGTGATGATATTTCCTGATACTTCAAAAACGGTTGTGATAGGTTCAAAATTATCCCTCTCTCTCCGCTGAATGAGTTCAATGAGTTAATCGTTGGACTCTTTTTTTTGGCGTTCAAGAGAGGGATTCGAACCCCGTTCCCTCTCTGATACAATTAGCGTAATATATTGATAATCAATTATTTCTAGTTGTTGGATGTTGATGGTCATAATAACCATTTTTTTGCCAAGAGTGTAATCAGCTAAGTATCTCCTGAATGTGGTAAAGCGGGCGGCGCTTGGTTTCGGAATAAATCTGTCCTATATAAGTTCCGATTATACCCATCGAGATGAGGATGAAACCGCCAACAATCCAGATAGAGAGCATGAGTGAAGCCCAACCTGGCTCTATATAGCCAAACAAGATTGAATAGCCTACATAACAAGCAATCATGAAGGCTATAATCAGGAACAAGATGCCGATATTGTAGATGGCAAACAGCGGACGCACGGAGAAGGCTGTGATACCGTTGAGGGCGAGGCGCATCATCTTATGAACTGTATATTTTGACTGGCCTGCGAAGCGTTCGCTGATGACATCGTCGACAGTGGTGTGTTTCAGGCCAATCATCGGAATCAGACCGCGCAGGTAGAGGTTGCGCTCCTTATATGTCGACAGCATATCGAGGGCGCGGCGGCTCATCAGACGGAAATCGGCATGATTATACACACTCTCGACGCCCATAGAGCTCTGTAACTTATAGAAGGTCTGGGCAGTGAACTTCTTCATGAAGGAATCGGCTTTGCGTGATACTTTCACGCCATAGACGATTTCGTATCCATCCTCATAGTCTTTGACCATCTTGGGAATACATTCGATATCGTCCTGGAGGTCGGCATCGAGGGTAATGACAGCATCGGCCCATTCGCGGGCTGTCATCATACCAGCCATGATCGCATTTTGATGGCCCACGTTGCGAGACATGTTGATGCCTCGCACAAACGGATTCTCTGCATGGAGTTCACGGATAATCTCCCATGTACGGTCACGGCTGCCGTCGTTGACGAAAACCATCATGGAGTCTTTGCTGATAAGCCCTTCTGCTATCATTCGTTCGAAGAGGGCTGTCAACTGCTCTACGCTGTGACGTAGCACAGCCTCTTCATTATAACACGGTGAAACGGTTGCTAATCTGATCATTTTTCAATTATTGCATTTTTATTTCTTACATTTTTCCACGAACTCTGTGAAGGTGATAAATTCATGTCCATGTGCCTGGAGCATCTTGACAAGACGATCGAGACGATCGCACATCTGCTGGCCACTGTGGTTCTTGATGATGAACGGCATCTTGAACTCTGGGTGCTCCTTCAGTTCGTAAAACTCCCAGGGATGGAAGTAGGTGACGAAATAACCGTCTTTCTTCAGCACGCGGCGCGTCATCCAGTGATAGAGACCCTCGGGCAGATTGTGGAGGGCAAGCCAGAATAGCGGGAAGCGGATGAGAGGCGTGACAGATGCTGGAATCTGCATCACGCCGTCTTTCATAAACCAGGTGCGAGGCTCCGTAAGGTGCATATAACGCCCAGGGATGAAAGCTGGGTTTAGGGATGAGTTATAGAGATAGCCCACTCGCTTGATTTCTGACTCTACCACCGGGAACATACGAGGCTGGCGATAGCCATAGACGGTGCGCCCCGTGACGCGCTCCACAATTTCCTTCGAACGAGCGAAGTCAGTCTCCTTAGGCTGCCAGTGATCTACACCATGACAGGCCACTTCATGACCTTCGTCCATGATGCGCTGCATCACCTCAGGCGCCTGCTCAGCAAAGTTACCCGTGCAGAAGAAGGTGGCCCTTACGCCGTTCTGCTTCAGCACATCGAGAATGCGGTTGGTACCAATCTTGGATACGGCCATTCCTTGTTCTAACGTGAAGGCGACCCCATGCTCACGGGGCACATCAAACTCTTCTGTGTCAAAACTCAAAAGTATCATGTGTTCTTATATCTAAATTAAAAACAATATTCATCAGTCGTTCGTTTTTTGTAAATTGATGGTGTCATGTCTGATGCTTCATGAACGATAGTGTAGAGGCATGCTTAAAGGCTAGTTCGGCCAAATAATTACATTCCTTCTCGTTATAGATAAAGTTGAAGATATGTTTCAGTCCCAAGATGCCGCCGCCGTTCTTCACGACATAGACGATGCACAGGTTCAACAGTCCTACATTTTCAGAGAGAATGTCCAGATCGGTGAAAGCCAGTTGGGATATAGCCAGCTGATATGCCTCTTCTTCGTAGGTCGTGATGAACTTCTGCACGTCGCCCAGTGTATTGAATCCAAAGGATTTTAGTATGGGTATGAATGAGAGGAGAGAAGTGGGGTATATTTCTGCTTGATTGATGGCGGCAATGCGTTTGTTCAGACGGTCGAAAGGCTGTAGCTTCAAATAGCTACGGAAGGTTTCCGTGTCCAGCAACACATCGTCGAGTTGTCCAGATGCCACAAGCGACTGCACTTTTCTTCGGTAGTCAATCAGAGTGGTGCGCAAACGACTAAACTCATTGTCGATCAGTTCCAGCATGCCTGCCAGACGGCTGAACTGCCGTTTGTATTCTGGTGGGATTTTTACATCACCTTTATAGCCTGTGTCATGCTCAATGGTCGACCACACGTGCTGGAGAGTGGTACGCATCTGTATCTCGAAGCGTATCGTATTGAGTGCCGGCATTTCGGGATCGTCGATAACGGTTTTCGGCAGGTTACAGATGTAATGCAGGGAGTTGTAGCCAAAGCTGTCCATCTGGTGCAGTTTTCGCTTGTCAACAGACTTCTCCCAATCGATGTCGAAAGTGCGCTTCACGATGGCAGCCACCTTATCCACATCATCCGAATAGAAGGTAATAACTCGCAGCCCAACGATGTCAGTAACGTCATCGATAGTGGCATATTTGCTTCCTTTGAGCTCCAGTTTGCCTTGTAGCGATTTCCTTTCTTTTATACGGTGTTCGATAGAAGTAACATAGATACCTTGCTTGCGCAATGTGTGGCGTAGGCAATCGTAGGCCAGTTTTTCCATCTGCTCATAGATGGGGAGCTGCTCATCATATTGCTTGAGCAACTCCTCTGTATGAGCGTCGAGTGTATTATTCTCCATATCTAAATCATTCTTTTTTGGGGGTGGTACAAGTGTTCACGAGATAGACGATACTCATATATGGGATACCAGTGTTCGACTCCAGTCCGATTTCGCAAGTACGGCTGTTGGAATAGCCCACCTCGATGTTGTTTTTCTCAATCTGCGGACGCAGTTTGCGCAGGGCATAGCGGTTCATCTCGGGGAAGGTGAAGCCGCGATCGCCGGCAAAGCCGCAACAACCTACGCCCTCTGGCAGATAGACATTGTTAGAGCAGAGTTTCGCCAGGGCAATCATATCCTTATCGACACCCATCTGGCGTGTAGAGCAGGTCAGATGCAGGGCGATGTGCTTGTCGGTAGGATGGAAGTCAAGGCGGTCTACGAGATACGTCATGATAAATTCTGCAGGCTCGTAGAGCTTCATCTTCTTCATGACCTTCCGCATGCGGTGTAGGCAGGGACTCTGAGCACAAAGCACAGGATACTTGCCATGCTCGGATGCTTTCCAGAGTGCTTTCTCCAGCTCGGCACTCTTACGGTCTGCAATGTCGAGCATACCTTTCGACTCCCAAATCTGTCCGCAGCACATGCGTTCCATACCCTCTGGGAAAATTACTTCATAGCCGGCCTTCGCCATCAGTTGGATGACTTCGTCTACAAGGTCGTGCTTCATGGGACCGTTCTTCGATTGTCCCATCGTCTGGTTAATACAGCTTGGGAAGTAGACAACCTTCAAGTCGGAATGTTCCTGCTCTTTATGAGGAATCGATTTCTCAATGATGAACTGTGTGAGATCAGAAGACTTCGGCTGACGACGCTTCTTTGGCATGGCTGTTGTCCATAGTGGCAACCCCATCTTGTTCATCGTGCGGCAGACATTGGTCATCAGCGTAGGACCAAGGGTGATATGAGCCAGATGGGCTACATCGAGCACGACGCGCAAACCTGACTTGATGCCAGCCATGTGGTTGGCGGCAAACTCACCGACCTGATAACCCAGTGTTGATTTGTTCATATCGAGCTGACGGATGAGATGTGTCAGTTCGCCAGTGTTGATCTTCATCGGGCATGAGGTTGAGCAGAGTCCGTCTGTAGCACAGGTTTGGTCTCCATAATACTTATATTGTTTGCGCAGGGTGGCTGCACGCTGGGGATCTCGCCCTGTAACTTCCAGTTCGCGTATCTCACGCTGAACGGCAATGCGCATCCTCGAAGAGAGCGTGAGTCCGCACGACATGCAGTTCACTTCGCAGAAGCCGCATTCAATACACTTGTTGGCTCGCTTAACCTGTTCGATGGTCTCCTTGGCAGTAGAGAGCTCCGGATCCATCAGATAGTGTCCGCCGTCGGGCACACTGTCGAAGTCGTAGTCGAGTACGGGCAGTGGCTTCAGACACTTGATAAAGCAGTCAGGATCATCGTTGAAGATGACGCCCTGATTCAGAAGTCCCTCTGGATCGAAGATGGCCTTGAGTTCCTTCATAGCCTCGTAGGCCTTCTCTCCCCACTCGTATTTCACAAAGGGTGCCATGTTGCGGCCCGTGCCGTGCTCGGCCTTCAGAGAGCCGTCGTAGCCTTCAACCACCAATTTGGCCACGTCGCGCATCATCTCGGCATAGCGGGCCACCTCGTGCTCGTCGGCAAAACTCTGGTTGAGAATGAAGTGGTAGTTCCCTTCGAAAGCGTGACCGTAGATACAAGCATCGTCGTAACCGTGATCGGCGATGAGCTTCTGCAGTTTGACGGTAGCCTCGGGCAGCGACTCGATAGGGAAGGCTACATCCTCGATGAGACACGATGTGCCTATGGGGCGCGTGCCGCCTACGCTGGGGAATATGCCGCTTCGGATGGCCCAGTACTTACCGTAGACTTTCGGATCTTCGGTAAATTCTACGGGCTGGTAGAGTGAGAACTGTTTGAGACATTTGCTGATGGCATCGATCTTCTCCAGAAGCTGTTCGTGGGTGACGCCTTTGGTCTCGGTGAGGATGGCGGTAAGGTTGTGATAGTCGCCTGGCTCAACACCGGCTATGCGACCTGCATCAACATCCTCCTTATATCGCAGGAATACGGGATCGTCAACACTGTTTAACGACATATAGTCGAGCATCTCGGCACTCTTCACCATCAACTGCTCGGCACTCATTTTCAGATCATCGTCAGTGGCCTTCAGTTTCTTCATCGCCACAACCGCCTCACAACTCTCTTTCATGGTGAGGAAGTAGACCATAGCAGAGGCCTTGTACTTGTAATCGTAGAGGGTCTTCATGGTGACTTCAGAGAGGAATGCCAGCGTGCCTTCGCTACCCACCATCGAGTGGGCGATGATATCAAACGGGTCATCGTAGGCAATCAGCGGGCGAAGGTTCAAGCCTGTGACATTCTTGATGCTGTACTTTTTGCTGATGCGATCGGCCAACTCTTTGTCGGCTTGCACTTTATCGCGCAGAGCCTCTATTTTCTTCAGGAATTCGGGATGGCTCTCGCGGAAGGCTTTACGGCTCTCTTCCGAACCCGTGTCGAGAATGGTACCGTCGGTCAGAATAATCCTTGCTGAAACCATCATGCGGTCGCTGTTGGCATGCACGCCGCAGTTCATGCCCGAAGCATTGTTGATGACAATACCGCCCACCATGGCAGAGCCGATACTTGCTGGGTCAGGCGGGAATACACGTCCATAAGGCTTCAGTATCTCATTCACCTTTGCACCCACGATGCCTGGCTGCAATCTGATGGTATCCTGCTTTTCGCCTATCTCGTATTTCTCCCAATGCTTGCCTGCAACAATCAGAACTGAGTCAGTACAACTCTGGCCTGAGAGTGAAGTGCCGGCGGCACGGAAGGTGAAGGGCAGCTTATATTTCTGACATGCCTTGACAATCTTGGCAATCTCCTCTTCGCCATCACTGCGGATGACCACCTTCGGAATCTGACGATAGAAACTGGCATCAGTTCCCCAACCAAGGGTACGAAGCTCATCAGTATAGATACGGTCTGTCGGCATGAATTGCCTGAGTTCTGACAAGAATTGTTGAATCATAGTGCATTATTGGTTTTTAGTGTATTACTTTTGGGGCAAAGATACGAAAAAGAAACGAGAACGAGAATGCTAAAAGCAGAAAAATTTGCTGCTCTTTTGATTTTTTCACTAAAAACTTGTGGAAATCTCATAAAATGTTCGTAAATTTGGCCACAAATTCTATCTTTTAGGTAACTGAAAACTTATATAATAACATTCAAAATAGCTAAAAACCTATGACAGCTTTAATTTCTGTTATCCCAATTCTATTGCTCATCGTTCTGATGATGGGCTTTAAAGTGTCCGGTTACAAGAGTGCGGTAATCACTCTTGCAGTAACAATCCTTCTGGCCTTGTTTGCCGTTCCTGCGATGGGCATTGTGCCTGAGAAGTATGCCGAGACTTCTATCTACGGCATCACGCTCTGGTCTGTCATCGAGGGATTCCTGAAGGCATGTTTCCCCATCATCCTTATTATTATCTGTGCAATCTTCAGCTACAATATCCTTTGTGAGACGAAGGAAATTGAGACTATCAAGACGCAGTTTATCCAGATGACTTCGGATAAGGGCCTGCTTGTGCTGTTGCTGACATGGGGTCTGGGAGGTGTGCTTGAGGGTATGGCCGGCTTCGGAACGGCTGTGGCTATTCCTGCTGCCATCCTGATCGGACTTGGTTTCAAACCGATGTTCTCTGCTGTCATCTGTCTGGTAGCTAATACGGTGGCTGTAGGCTTCGGTGCCGTTGGCCTGCCCGCAACGACACTGGCCAATCAGGTAGCTGCCAGTGGTGTGGCCACTCCCGAGGAGCTCTGCGAGGTGGCTACGTTTATTATCCTTCAGCTCTCGCTCATGTTCTTCATAACGCCGTTCCTTATCCTGATGATGACGGATCGTACGAAGATTTTGAAGAATATCACGATAGCCCTCTTTGTGGGTGCATTCTCTATCATCGTCCAGTTCTGCTGTGCCCACTGGATTGGTCCTGAAACGCCAGCTATCCTTGGCTCTGTTGCTGCTATCATCGCGATGCTTATCTACAACAAGTTGTTTATCAAGGACGAGAATCCTGCAGACGAGGTTGTGGTTGAGAAGAAGAAATTCGGTCTGACGAAGACCCTCAAGGCTTGGAGTGTGTATGGCCTGATTATATTCTTCATTCTGATAAGCAGCAAGATTATTCCTCCCATCAATGAATTGCTGAACCAGACACTCGTCACCAAGTTCGAACTGCCGGTAATCGGTAATACCTTTAAGTTTGGCTGGCTGTCGAATGCTGGTCTGATGATTTTCCTCGGTGCTGTGATTGGCGGATTGATCCAGGGTATGAGCTTTGGCCAGTTGATGAAACTGCTCGCCAAGACTACACTCAACCTGCAGAAAACGGTCATTACCATCTGCTGTCTGGTGGCGATGGCAATGCTGATGAATAATACTGGTATGACCAATGATATTGCCAAGGGTCTCGTGCTGTTGACAGGTTCGGCCTTCCCGTTCTTTGCTCCGCTCATTGGCTCTATCGGCACATTTGTAACGGGTAGTGCCACGAATGCCAATATCCTCTTCGGTAAGCTTCAGGCTACTGCTGCCAGTGATCTTGGCCTTGTCAATCAAGGGACGTTCTTCGGCGTTACCGGCAATGAGACTAACTGGCTTGCTGCTGCCAACTGTGCAGGATCTGAAGGCGGAAAACTGCTTTCACCGCAGTCGATAGCGATTGCTACTGCAGCTTGCGACATGGAAGGTCAGGATGGTGATATCATGCGTAAGACAATGCCGTTCGCTATCTTCTGGATCCTGATGAATGGCTTGATGGTATTCCTGGGCCTGCACGTTATCTGATAAGTAAGAGTAAATCCCCGCTTCGGCGGGGATTTCTTATATGTTCCTGATGGTTATTGATCAGCCAGATAGCGTGCAGTAACGGATAGAGTACAGGAGAGTAACCCTTGAGGCGTACCAGTGTAGATAACCTCTCCGCCTTCCTCGCCAGCACCAGGACCTAGTTCTATAACGTAGTCGGCGGCTTTGATGACATCAGTATTGTGCTCGATGACGTAAACCGTGTTACCCTTATCTACCATTGCCTCAAAGAGTGTTATGATGCGATGGACATCCTTTAGATGCAGACCGTCGGTAGGCTCGTCAACGATAAAGACTTTCCCCTGTTCACCAAGATATGAGGCCATCTTTAAACGCTGGAGCTCTCCGCCGGAAAGCGTTGAGAGGGCTTGGTTCAGATGAAGATAACCAAGACCGACACTCATCATCGGGCGAAGTTTTTCCTCTATGGCGGTTCCTTTGAAGAAGGTACTTGCCAGGCGTACTGAGAGGTCCATCACCTCAGCGATGTTCAGTTCCGTCTCATGTGTCTGTCCGTTCTCCTCCAGCTTATCGCCTTTGATGGTGTATTGTAGAGCCTCCTTTGAATAGCGCAGTCCGCCGCAGGCCTCACAGACGGTTTCGATGTTATCCATGAAGGCCATCTCGGATATGATGACACCTTTGCCGCCACACACAGGACAAGCACCCTGACCGTTGAAGGCAAAGCAAGTCTCTTTCTTCTTGTGTCTCTTGGCGAAGATCTTACGGATATCTCCTGCCACGTCCATATAAGTGGCGGGTGTAGAGCGCAGGCTTACACCAATGTTCTTCTGACTGATATATACAATCTGTTCAGGCTGGGGGTAGGTGTGGCGGAAACATTCCATAAGTGAACTTTTTCCGGAACCTGCCACGCCAGCCACAACGCCAAAGATACCGAGAGGCAGATCGATGCTGACATCTTTCAAGTTGTGCAGGGTAGCATGACAGAGCGGAAAATGCGCTTTCATTTCACGCGGATGAGCCTTGAAATCACCGCTTTTACCTAACACTTCGCCTGTGCTGGTGCCGCTCTTCAACAGTTGGTCGTAGGTGCCTTGAAACACGATACGCCCACCGTCGATGCCGGGGCCAGGGCCCATGTCGACAATGTAATCGGCTATGCGGATCATCTCTTTGTGGTGTTCCACAAGAATGACGGTGTTCCCGTGGTCGCGCAGTTGCTGTACAGAGTGCTTCATCAGTTCGATATCGTGGTTGTGCAGACCTGTGCTTGGCTCGTCGAGGATGTAAAGCACATCGCAGAGTGACGAGTTGATGTATTTGGCAATCTTACAGCGCTGGGCCTCACCACCTGAGAGCGTCCCTACTGCGCGATCGAGACTCAAGTATCCCAAGCCGATTTCCTCCAAGGCTGTCAGACGAGCCCCGATGGCAGCCTTTAGGTCTATGGCTAGGGGGTCTGTCAACGAGCGTATCCATCTGTTGAGTTTTGTAATTGACAACGAACAGACTTCAGCGATGTTCTTGCCTTCGATCTTACAGGAAAGTACGCGAGGACTCAGGCGAGTGCCTCCACAGTCGGGACAAGTGCCCATCCGTAGCATCGGGTTCAGTACGGCGGCATGAAGCAAGCCTTCCTCGGAATTGATGATACTGCGATACATGCGAGGGATGAGTCCCTCGTACTTAGCGCTTTTAGGCCAGTTTGACGGTGGATTCTTCAGGCGTATCTGCGGACTGTTCAGGAAGAGTTCCAACTCCTCAGGCGAATAGTCTCGTATCTTCTTGTCGAGATCGAAGAGACCGCTGTGTGCATAGCGTATCCATCGCCAGCCACCTTTGCCGAAGGCAATGTAGTGGATGGTGTCCTCATCGTTGAGGCTCTTGTCGAAGTCTACGAGCTTGTGAATGTCGAGCTCGCGGATTTCACCCAGTCCTGAACAGCGTGGACAACTGCCCTCAGGATGGTTGAAACTGAACGACTCGGCGTAGCCTACAAACGGTTTCCCGACACGCGAGAACAACAGTCGGATGAGGGCATAGATGTCTGTATAGGTGCCCACGGTGGACCGTGAATTGTTGGCGGGCTTCTTCTGGTCGATCACGATGGCGATGGGAAGCCCCTCGATGGCGTCAACGTGAGGACGGCCGTATTTGGGAAGGTACTGCTGTACGAAGGTGGGGAATGTGTCATTCAGTTCGCGTCTCGACTTTGCAGCGATGGTGTCGAGTACCAATGAACTCTTGCCTGAGCCCGAAACACCCGTGAAAATAGTGATCTGGTGCTTGGGAATCTTCAGGGAGACTTCCTTCAGATTGTTCTCCCGTGCCCCGCGAATGATGATATTGTTTTGTTTGTTCATACACATATTGTTAGACGGAAGAGGGTCGTATTATCATCTGACTGTATCATTCAGGTTGCGCTTCAGGAAGAAAGCCTTCGTGGCTAAAAAAAAGGTGGCAACACCCGCACTATTGACGATGACTACAGTCCAAAAGGCAGCACTATAGCTGAGCAGTTCGGCAATAATACCGCCCAGCAGGATGCCCAGTCCCATACCGATGTCCCATGAGATGAGGATGGTGGAGTTGGCTGTGCCGCGTTGGTTGCTGTGTGCCACATTGATGGTCATGTTCTGGAAGGCAGGCCACATGTGACCGTTGCCGAGACCGATAAGCAGCGCCGAGCCGTAATAGCCTATCCAGCCAGGCACTAATATAAATAAGGTATAGCCAATGAGTGAGATGACCATTCCTTCTCCTGCGTTTCGCGTGAGTCTTCCTTGGCGCAAAGCCTTGCCTCCTTGTAGTCGCGAGGCAATCAGTCCGACGGAACAGAGCATGAAATAAGTGCCTGTTCCCCCTGTGATGCCCATCACCTCCTTGCCATAGATGGCCAGATAGTTACTCAGCACACCAAAACTGAAGCCGAAGGCCACCATATTTAAGCCCAGCAACCAACCTCGCACAAGGAAGAAGCGATCGAACGACAGTTTCGACTTGTTCCTTACGATCTCCTTTTCGGGAAACACGACCGTAGCATCGACCATCCAGCCGCCGCAGGCCACAATCAGCGCCAGCCAGAAGAGAAACTCAAAACTGTCAGTCAATTGATATATCCAGATGCCGATAGTAGGGGCAACGGCCATCGCCAGGTTATTGCTCAGTCCGTAATAGCCGATGCCCTCCGTGCGACGACTCGATGGCAGTACATCGATGGCTGCCGTAGAGTTGGCTACCGTCAGTCCGCCGAAAGGTCCTCCATGAAGGGTCCTCACGATGGTAAATAATAATAAGGTGGAAGCAGCCAGATAGCCGGCGAAGAAGATGGAAAATGCACTGAAGCAGACCATCAGCACCGTCTTACGCGGAAAAGAGTCCACGAAATAGCCGCTGAACGGGCGGAATACCAGTGCGGTGATTGTATATCCCGAGAGCACGAGACCGATGACGTCCTTTGTTGCGCCGAAATGCTCGCTCAGATAGAGCGGCAGCAATGGCGTGAGCACATAGAACGCAAAGAACAGCGAGAAGTTCGCCGTCATCACCTTACAGTAGTTCTTGTTCCACAGTTTTTCCGTGCCAGTCATAAATCATCTAGAATTGCCGTTGCAAAGGTATGAATAATAATCCAATTATGTGTATCTTTTCTTTTTTCTTAATATTTATTTGTTTATTTCAGAAGAACTCTGTCCATCCCCAAACGCCTGTTGCTAGAGTCGGTTTTCTCGCTTTCTATTAATCAATGTTCTATCTTCTCTTTATTCAAAAATTTAAGAATATACCGACATCCGACACTATTTTGTTGTACATGGTTGATATTCTGCAATTTACATAATTTGAAATGCTTAATTACTGACACTATTACTGACACTATACTGACACAAATTGCCATATACTGACACGATTTTAGGCATTAACACTATCAGTATGAGGCATGATGCCTTACTAATAAACTACAATTTATAGCGTACCAAACTACACGTTTCATTACGATAAACAAAGGGTTTCTCGTAAGTAAACCATAAAATTCTCTAGAGAATTTACTGATCGTGTTACGACAAAGCTAGTGGCGGCAATAAGTAGGCCATTAGAAAGGTATACTCAAAGCAATAGTCATATAGTAATGGCGTAAAAGTTGCTAATAATAGGGCGTCTGATGTCAGTAAATGGTCATTTCGTGTCAGTATAGTGCCAGTAATAGTGTCAGTATATAGAATATAAGATGAATATAATATGCTTAAAATAAGGAAGTTATTAAAATTTCGTGTCGGATGTCAGTATATTTTAAAATTTTAATACCTTCTGTCAATTTTGAATTGTATGAATTTTGGAGTCGTATTGGGCTTTGGCCAGAGTCAGATGCTCATTGGCTTGGTGACATGGGAAAACGGCGATGAAGCAAATACTTCGTAAAACATTTGGCAGTTTGGGATTATCTTCTTACTTTTGCAGTAGTAATAAGAAAAAAGGATGAAAGGTAAGAAAGCGATTATTGTAGGAGCCAGTTCGGGCATCGGTATGGAGGTTGCCAAGGTGCTGCTCTCTGATGGCTGGCAGCTGGGAATAGCTGCACGACGCGAGGATAAACTGCTGGAACTGAAGGCGATGGCTCCTGAACGCATCAAGGTGATGGCTATCGACGTCACACAGCCTGATGCCGGCGAACGGTTGCTCTGTCTCATTGATGAACTCGGAGGTATGGATCTTTACTTCCATGCTTCAGGCATCGGCAGGCAAAACCGCAACTTGAAGGCAGATATCGAATTACGCACGATGGAGACCAATGCCGTAGGTTTCACAAGGATGATTGGTACAGCGTACAGGTATTTCGCTCAGCGAGGCGAAGGGCACATTGCATCCATTACTTCGATTGCCGGCACCAAAGGACTGGGGCCTGCGCCTGCCTATTCGGCCACCAAAGCCTTGCAGGCCACCTATTTGCAAGCCTTGGAGCAACAGTCTCGTCAGTCTGGCCTTCGTATCCGGTTTACTGACATCCGTCCAGGTTTCGTGGATACGGCATTGCTTAACGGCGACTTCAAATATCCCATGTTGTTGCAACCTTCAGCTGTGGCACGCGATATTGTCGGCAGTATCTATAAACGGCGTCATGTCCGAATCATAGATCTGCGTTATCGGATTCTTACTTTCTTCTGGAGGCTTATCCCCAATTGGCTTTGGCGCAGATTCAGACTATAGCGTCTGTTCTCCAAATACTAATAATTCTCAAATTGTGACGAAAAGCTTGCAGTAATTCGCCATTTCTTCGTAATTTTGCCAGTGTTTTTAATCGTATTATAGAAATGAAACAGATTTTATTCGCTTTTGCTGCCCTGATCATCCTTGCAGCATGTGGTAACAAACAGACGGCTGCTCCTGAAACGGAGAGCGCTGAAGTGACAGACGAAGTAGTAACTAACGACACAATCAGTCAGGAAATGAAAGAATCAAACATGAAAGAGGTACAGGCTTATTTGAAGGAATGCGGTGCATTCTTCATTGCCACAGCCGATGGCGATCAGCCTCATGTACGTGCATTCGGCGTTTCAGAGATTATCGATGGCCGTCTTTACATCATGACGGGCAAGGTGAAGGATGTTTACAAGCAGATGGCCAAGAATGGCAAGTTCGAGATCTGCGCCCTGAAAAAGTCGGGCAGCGAATGGATGCGCGTGACAGGAACACTCGTCAACGACGAGACGCTTAGCGTGAAGGAGGAGTTCCTGAACCGGAACGAAGGGCTGAAGTCGATGTATAAGGCCGACGATGATAATATGGCCGTGCTCTACATGACCAATGTCACAGCTCGTTTCTGTTCCTTCGCGGGTCCGGAACGTAAAGTGAATTTCTGACAGAATCAGCACAGGGCAGGAGATTCTCCGACGGAGTCTCCTGCTAATCTTGCGTGACGGGTTGGTTTTCTTTCCGCCAAGCGATAATGCCTCCTTTGAGGTTGACGGGCTTGTAGCCTTCTTTGGCTAGAATGCCTGCTGCATTGGCAGAACGGCGACCGCTACGGCAATAGACGGCAATCGTCTTCTCTGTAGGCAACTTTGCCTTGGCTTGCTCCAAAAAGTCGCTTTTGAACTGATCGATGAGAATGGCTCCATTGATATGCCCCTCAGCATATTCATCGGCTGTGCGTACATCGAGGACAACTACGTTGGAGTCTGCAATCAGTTCTGCAAACTCTTTTACTTCCATATTCTCAAAGTTTTGGCTGCAGGCTGTATTCAGTCCAAAGGCGGCCAGAAGGAGGGCTAATATATTCTTCATTTGTTCGAATTGATCGTGTAGTCGAGGGCGGCACCGATAGCGGTGCAGTACTCGGAATACTTGGGAGTGTGGAAACGGATATTGTAGAGTTTTTCCAGGGCAGGGAAGACTTCCTTGCATTGGGGTAATTTGGATAACTTGCCGATGAGTACGAAATCGCGGATGTCACTGCCCAGAGATGCCAGCCAAGCGGCAGAGCCGATGCTTTGGAGCACCATCTTGATAAGTCCGGCAGCAATGTCTTCTTTGGTGGCATCAGTCTGTGCACGGGCGAAGTTTGAAGCTGTGGTGTCCACCGGAAGTCCAGGCAGGGGTTGGGCACTGATGTCGCCGATTGTGAGATCAATGTTACGGACATTGCCGTGCTTGGCCATTTCGGCTACCTGTTTGATGTCACCGGTATTGAGCATAATGCGGGCCAGTCCTTTCAATGTGCCGCCGCCAACACCGATACCGCCAATGTGACGCATCTTGTCGCCGTCGCACATGACAAAGGATGTACCTGTACCCATAGAGACTACAATCGTATGGTCAAGTTTCGATTCGAAGCGGGCACCGAGACCATCGGCCATGAACTCCTCGGATTTTGACGTAGGTAATCCGTAAATGGGTGTGTCGATATAAGCTGCCCCCACGCCGGTAAGCATTACTTGCTCCACATCTTTCAAGTCGATTTCGTTGTCGTGCAGATATTTGCCGAAAGCACCATACAGAGATGTGATAGGGTCGGCAGCGGTAATACTGATAGGTGCAGAAACCTTTCCGTTCTTGATTCCGACAATCTTTGTGGTTGAGATACCCACATCAATACCAATGACTATTCCCATAATACTTATCAGTTTTAGGTAAAAAAGAAAACCCGGCCGCCATCACGCGAAACCGGGCTAATGAAAGGAGGAGTGGTACCTCCAGGAATCGAACCGGGGACACACGGATTTTCAGTCCGATGCTCTACCAACTGAGCTAAGGCACCAATTTCGGTCGCAATCCTTTCGTTTGCGGGTGCAAAGGTACTAACTTTTTTTGAACCCACCAAATATTTCTGATACTTTTTTCTAAAAAAATTGTTTATGAGAGATGAACCCATCCCTGTGCTTTGAGCTCAAACTCCTGATTATCACGGGTTACGAGCACTTTTCCGAATTTTGCATCGGTAACGTGTCCGATGAGCTTGATACCGTCAATCTGCTCGATTTTCTCATGATCTCCGATGGGAACGGTGAATAGTAGCTCGTAGTCTTCGCCGCCGTTGAGGGCACAAGTGGTAACGTTCATGTTCATCTCCTCGGCCATGACAGCGGTCTGGTAGTCGATGGGGATATTCTTCTCATAAATGCGACAACCGACACCCGATTGTTTGCAGATATGCATAAGTTCAGATGAGAGTCCGTCGGATATGTCCATCATTGCCGTAGGATGGATGCCGGCCTCGCGGAGTTTTTGGATAATGTCGCCACGGGCTTCGGTCTGGAGTTGGCGCTGTAGCAGGTATTCCTTGCCGCTGAAGTCGGGCTGGAATACAAAAGAGGCAAGCTGGTTGTTGAGTGTTGATGCTTTGGCACTGTCGCCGGCAGCTTTGGCCTCGGCGATCTTCTTCTGCAGGTCATTGACCTGTCCGTAATAGACGCTCTTCTCGCGTTCGAGCAGCTGGAGTCCCATATAGGCAGCTCCCAGATCGCCGCTGACGCAGATAAGGTCAGTGTCCTTGGCACCGTTACGGTAGACAATGTCCTCCTTGCTGGCCTCACCTATACAGGTAATCGAGATTGCCAGACCTGTATAGCTGGCTGTCGTGTCACCGCCTACGATATCAACCCCCCATTTGTCGCAGGCCAGTCTTAGACCTGCATAGAATTCTTCCATATCCTCTACGGTGAAGCGCTTGCTTACAGCCAGGGATACGGTTATCTGGCGCGGCGTACCGTTCATGGCGAATACATCGCTGATATTCACCATCGCACTCTTGTAGCCGAGGTGCTTCAGATCGATATATGTCAGGTCAAAATGCACACCCTCCATCAGCAGGTCGGTGGTGACGAGTACTTCTTTGTCGGGGTAGGAGAGTACGGCACAGTCATCACCCACACCGTATTTCGTGCTGTCGTTCTTGATCTCTATATCTTTTGTAAGACGGTCGATGAGACCGAACTCACCAAGTTTCGCTATTTCCATTTTCAATTTCTATAAATAATTATCGGAAGCTAATTTTGAAAGGCTTGCTTTCGGTTTGCTCCCCGCCTTTAGGCTTGTTGCCGTCCTTGCCTTTTGCCAGAATGCTGTTTTTGGAATTCTTGCGTACATATCCTAAAACCGTCTGATTGAACAGTTCTTCCTGATCCTGCATGATTTGGATATAGATGGGAAGTTTATAGAGGTGTTGCTTTACCTCGCTGCTCAATTCTTCCAAGACAGCCAGCCTAGTGGCATCTTTTTCTGTAGTGATGATGACCTTAGGCTCTGGAAGGGCGGCAAAGGCTTCGTTGATCGCGACGATATCTTTCTGTTTGAAGTCGTGGTGATCGCTGAATGTGAGTGGCGTGACATGATCGGTCATCTGCTCCATATCGTGCTTCATCTGTTCCGGAGAACCGATGCCCGTCAGCAAAAGAACGTTCTTGTCCTTGAGCGACGCCAGGGAATCAAGTGTCTCTGATGCTCCGAGTTTGCCTTGTTCTTCGGGGAAGACCGCGATGGGCATCTCATATTCATGCGTAGAGAAGAAGAGCTGTTGATAAGGGTAGAGCTTCATGGCCTTGGTAATGACCCGGAACTCCATTGGTTTCAGATTCCATGGACACTTCGTGATAATGACGATGTCAGCCCTGTCCTTACTCTTCACAGGCTCACGCAATCGTCCGGCAGGCAACAGCTCGTCGTAGATAATCAGTCGGTGATAGTCCACGAGCAGGATATTGATGCCGGGTTTGACGTATCGGTGCTGGAAGGCATCATCGAGCAATACGACATCAATATCTTTTCCTGCCTCACCGCCGATGAGATGGTCGATGCCGCGAGTACGCTTGCTGTCGACTGCTACGGTGATGTCGGGGAATTTCTGCTTCATCTGATAAGGCTCGTCACCAATCATCTTCATCGGTGTCTCTGCATCGGCAAGCACAAAGCCGTGACTCTTGCGCTTGTAACCACGGCTGAGTACGGCAACATTCACTTTGTCTTTCAGCAGACGTATCAGGTATTCTACATGGGGCGTCTTTCCTGTGCCGCCAACCGTGATATTGCCTACGGAAATGACGGGAACGGTATAAGACCTGCTCTTCAGGATGCCCATCTCAAAGAGCATGTTCCTGAAGCCTACTCCAAAGCCATAGAGCCAACTGAATGGGAGCAACTTCTTGTTGATATTGATGAAATCGCCTTCCATGAATGATTATTTTACGCGGATGTCATCAAGCATACGAGCCTGGATGCGGCTGTCGTCTTTCACAATCTGGCGGATTTCCATCAGCGGTGTGTATAGATCGCCCAGCAGCGTCTTGAGCTCCTTCTGGAAACGGCCGTCGAGATAGCTGCCCTTGTTCTCCTTCGACAAGAACATGTCCATCCAGTCTGCCTTGCCAGGATAAGTGGTTGTATGGTATTCTTTCAACTTGGCCAGTTCAGCGGCTTTCTTCACAGCGTCATCAAGGCTGCCGAGTTGGTCTACGAGTTTGATCTTCAGGGCATCTGATGCCAGCCATACGCGACCTTGGGCTATGGAGTCAACCTGAGCTGGTTTCATGCCTCGGCCCTCTGCCACGATGTCAAGGAACTCCAGATAACCGTGATTAATATAGGTCTGCATGTGTTGCATGATTTCTGTATTGTCCTTACCTAAGACCAAGTCAGTCTCATAGTCTGCATATTTATTGGTGGTGACACCGTCGAAGGTGATACCAAGTTTGTCGGTGACCAGACCGCTGAAGTTAGGCACGAGTCCGAAGATGCCGATGCTGCCTGTGATGGTAGTGGGTTCTGCCACGATATAGCTGGCGGGTGAACTGATCCAGTAGCCGCCTGATGCAGCAGCACCGCCCATAGACACGACGACAGGCTTCTTGGCTTTCAACAGCTTGACGGCATGACGGATCTGCTCTGAAGCGACAGCACTACCGCCGCCAGAGTTCACACGGAATACGACAGCCTTGATGTCATCGTCGTCAGCCAACTTGCGCAGATCCTCTGCTGTCGTCTTGCCCACGATATTATGACCACCACCCGATATCAAGTCCATCGCGCTATTGTCAACGATGCTGCCATAAGCATAATAAATGGCAATCTTCTCACCTTCGTCGTCTTTCTTTGACTTGACGTTAAGCATATCCGAAAGCGTCAGCTGGTGGATCTCATCGTCTTTCTCCAACTTCAGGCGTGACTTGATTTCCGCCTTGATATCCTCAGGGAACATCACCTTGTCGATGAGTTTGGCCGTCACGTAGTCCTCCGTTTCGGCAAAGGCCATGATGCTGTCATTAGCCAATTTGTTCAGGTCTTCAACCTTTACCTTGCGGCCTTCAGCCATTTCCTTCAGCCAGTAGTTCCAGATGCCGTTGAGGTAGACGGTACGCTGCTCGCGGTCGTAGTCGCTCATGCCAGTCAGCGTGTTACGCTCAACGTAGCTCTTATACTTGCCCACTTTGGCAGCCTGGTACTTGATGCCCAGTTTATCGTAGAGTCCCTTGTAATATTCTCCCTTGCCGCCAAGACCTTTGAAGTCGATCATGCCATGACTGTTCAAGTAGATCTTATCGGCAACGGTAGCGACGTAATAGCTGGCTTGCATATACTGGTCGGCATAAGCCACAATCCACTTGCCGCTCTTCTTGAAGTCCTTCAGTGCGTCGCGCAGCTGTTGGGCAGTAGCGGGTGAGTCAAAACTGGCAATGCCCCCCTCAAGATAGATGCCCTTTATGTTTTCATTCTCCTTTGCCTTGCGGATGCTTGCTATCAGGTCGTCAAGACCCATGGCGCTCATGTCGCCCATATTCAACACTTCGTCATAGACCGATCCGGACTCTGCCCGCTCATCGATTGTACCGTCGAGCTTGAGCACGAATACGGAATTGTCCTTGACTTTGGTAGATGCCGAATCGCTGGCTACCATACCTAATAAGGAGAGAACGAGGAAGAACCCCATAATTAAGGTAAAGATCACAATACCACAGACGGTGGCAAGTGTCATTTTAAAGAATTGTTTCATAATAAGTTATTTATGTTACGTAACAGATTGCAAAGGTACAAATATTTTTTTAAGTAAGGCATAAGTTTGCGTTTTTTTTTGGCATATTTACTTTTTCGTCGTTCTTTGTCGCTGACAAGTTGTCATATCTCTAAGTGTTGGCACAGTTTTGGCAGAGTGTTTGGCGGACGGTCGCATTGACTGTCTGCTTATAAATATAATAAGGTATAACTCAAAAAATAATAAGAAGTATGAACATTAAACCATTAGCAGACCGCGTGCTGGTATTGCCGGCACCTGCAGAAGAGAAGATCGGTGGCATCATTATTCCTGATACTGCCAAGGAGAAGCCCCTTCACGGAACGATTAAGGCCGTAGGTCAGGGCACAAAAGACGAAACAATGATCCTGAAAGAGGGCGACGAAGTGCTCTACGGCAAGTATTCTGGCACTGAGCTCGAGTTCGAGGGAACTAAGTATCTGATGATGCGCCAGAGCGACGTACTCGCAGTCATTGAGAAGTAATTTTTTTTATTGTTACATTTCTAAATTTTTACATTTTACACTATGGCAAAAGATATTAAATTCAATATTGAGGCTCGCGACCTGCTGAAGCAGGGCGTTGATCAGTTGGCTAACGCTGTAAAGGTAACACTTGGTCCTAAGGGCCGCAACGTAGTTATCGAGAAGAAGTTCGGTGCTCCTCAGATCACCAAAGATGGTGTGACCGTTGCAAAGGAGATTGAACTCGAGGATAAGTTTGAAAACACTGGTGCTCAGCTCGTTAAGAGCGTGGCTTCAAAGACTGGTGACGATGCTGGTGACGGTACGACAACCGCTACCATTCTGGCTCAGGCTATCGTGGCCGAGGGTCTGAAGAATGTTACCGCAGGTGCTAATCCTATGGATCTGAAGCGTGGTATCGACAAGGCTGTGAAGGCTGTTACCGAGCACATCGCCAAGAGCGCAGAGCAGGTAGGTGACAACTATGACAAGATCGAACAGGTGGCTACTGTATCAGCTAACAACGATAAGGAGATTGGTGAACTGCTGGCTGAGGCTATGCGTAAGGTTTCCAAGGACGGTGTGATCACCATCGAGGAGTCAAAGAGCCGCGACACTCATATCGGTGTTGTCGAGGGTATGCAGTTCGATCGTGGCTACCTCTCAGCTTACTTCATCACTGACAGCGAGAAGATGGAGTGCGTCATGGAGAATCCTTACATCCTTATCTATGATAAGAAGATCTCTAACATCAAGGATTTCCTGCCCATCCTGCAGCCTGCTGCAGAGAGTGGACGCCCTCTGCTTGTGATTGCCGAGGATGTTGACTCTGAGGCTCTCACCACACTGGTTGTCAACCGCCTGCGTGGTGGTCTGAAGATCTGTGCTGTGAAGGCTCCAGGCTTCGGCGACCGTCGTAAGGCTATGCTTGAGGATATCGCTACGCTCACTGGTGGTGTCGTGATCAGCGAGGAGAAGGGTCTGAAACTTGAGCAGGCTACACTCGAGATGCTGGGTACTTGCGACAAGGTGACAGTATCTAAGGACAACACCACTATCGTGAACGGTGCCGGTGACAAGCAGGCCATCCAGGATCGTATTGCCCAGATCAAGAAGGAGATTGAGGTTACTACCTCTTCTTACGATAAGGAGAAGCTGCAGGAGCGTCTTGCCAAATTGGCAGGCGGCGTAGCTGTGCTCTATGTCGGTGCCAACTCTGAGGTGGAGATGAAGGAGAAGAAGGATCGTGTCGACGATGCCCTCTGTGCTACCCGTGCTGCCATCGAGGAAGGTGTGGTTGCCGGTGGTGGTACCACTTACATCCGTGCCCAGGAGGCTCTGGCTAACCTGAAGGGTGACAATGCAGACGAGCAGACTGGTATCAACATCATCTGCCGTGCCATCGAGGAGCCGCTTCGCCAGATTGCCTACAATGGCGGTGCTGAGGGTGCTGTCGTTGTGCAGAAGGTGCGCGAAGGCAAGGGTGACTATGGCTTCAATGCCCGTACCGATGTCTACGAGGATCTGCGTGAGGCAGGTGTGATCGATCCCGCCAAGGTGGCTCGTGTCGCTCTGGAGAATGCTGCCAGCATCGCCGGTATGTTCCTCACCACCGAGTGTCTGATTGTCGACAAACCCGAGAAGGAACCTGCAATGCCGATGGGCGGCGCTCCGGGCATGGGTGGAATGATGTAATACGCAGAGTGTTAGATAGCCAGATAAAATCTGTACTATTTTGCAAAGCAAACATAACAAATTCGGGGGTGGATTTCAAAGTCCGCCCCTTTTTTTTGTGTTTTTGTGCGTGCACAATGTGTTTTTTTTGAAAAAAGTTTGCGGGTTCTTTATTTTCGTTGTAACTTTGCAGCGTGAAGAGGAAGTTCTTCCTCAGAACAATATAGTATTAGAAACTGTGAAGTTAAAGATATTTTTTTGATTTGTTTTAGTAGATTAGTTTTTAAGTAGTTTGTTTTTGGGAACCGAGTGTCGTGAGACACTCGGTTTTTTATTTTTCTTGCATCTTTATATAATAATAAGGTGAAAAGTGAATTTTTTATTGGATAATTCGCATTGTTTTCAAATTATTTTGTATATTTGCAGTCGATATGGAGCGACTCCTAAAACTATACCAGCAATGGAAAGGTGCTGAACCTGCTAATATTCAGCAACTTCAAAGTGCGGGCAGTAACCGCACATACTACCGCTTGACCGATTATGACGGGCAGACGGTGATCGGTGTGATTGGCACCAGCCGCGATGAGGATCATGCCTTTATTTACCTGACAGATCACTTTAACAGCAGGAAGCTACCCGTACCTAAGGTGCTGGCTGCCAGCGATGACCAGCTTCGGTATCTTCAGACCGACCTCGGTTCTACTTCGCTCTTCGATGCCATTCGGGGTGGGCGAGAGGCAGGCGGCCGTTACACACTGAAGGAGCAGGAACTGCTGAAGCGCACCATCCGCGAACTGCCGAATATTCAGATCCGCGGTGCGCGCGGCCTCGATTTCTCCAATTGTTATCCCCAGGCAGAGTTCAATGTCGACAGCGTACTCTTCGATCTGAACTATTTCAAGTATTGCTTCCTCAAAGCCACCGAGCTCGACTTCCATGAACTGAAGCTTGAGGCCGATTTCCGGCTCTTCGCCAAGGATCTCACCAATGACAGCTATGCCAATGGTGACTTTTTCCTCTATCGCGACTTCCAGGCCCGCAACGTGATGCTCGACCACGACGGCAATCCTTGCTTTATCGACTATCAGGGCGGTCGCAAGGGACCCTATTATTACGATCTCGCCTCCTTCCTATGGCAGGCAAGTGCGCGCTATCCCCATAAGCTGCGCCGCGATCTGATATATGAATACTACAACTCGCTGAAGAATTATATCGAAGTGCCGCCAGTGCGCCATTTCGCCAACCGCCTTTCCCTCTTCGTGCTCTTCCGTACGCTGCAGGTGTTGGGCGCCTATGGCTTCCGCGGGTATTATGAGCAGAAGAAGCACTTTATCGAGAGCATCCCTCCTGCTATCCATAACCTCAGGGAATTACTCGACAGCACCACGCAGTTCCACTATCCTTATCTGATGGATATCCTGCGCCAGCTGACAGAGCTGCCACAATTCCAGCAGATAGAGGCTACTGCGAAGCGTGCCGATGGTTATAAGACCACAGACCTGAACCCCTACAAAGCCCATCCTCAGGATGGTCCGGCCACCTTCTCCAAGTATGATGCCCAGGGGCCGCTGGTAGTCAGAGTCTACAGTTTCTCCTACGGCAAAGGGATTCCCGAGGACGAGAGCGGCAATGGCGGTGGCTATGTGTTCGACTGTCGCAGCACCCACAACCCCGGGCGCTACGAACCCTATAAGAAACTGACAGGGCTTGACGAGCCCGTCATCCGCTTCCTTGAGGATGACGGTGAGATACTCACCTTTCTCGATAGCGTCTATAAGCTAGCCGATGCCCATGTTCGCCGATACATTCAGCGTGGTTTCACTTCTCTGATGTTCTGTTTCGGCTGCACCGGAGGCCAGCACCGCAGCGTCTATTCCGCCCAGCATCTGGCAGAGCATATCCACGAGAAATTCGGCATCGAAGTGCGTATCTGTCATCGCGAACAAAACATTACCCAGACACTAGAGGCGCGACAGATTTAACATCCATGCGGCAGTTTTGACGCAAAACAGTTCGATTGTCGCAATAACTCCAGACGAAATGCGGCAGAATGCTTGCGACAAGCCAAGAAATGTCGTACATTTGCACCAGAAATCAAAATTAAAAAAATAAAAGATATGGCATTAACAGCAGTATTAGAATTCGGTGACAACAGCATCAAGCGCTACTCCAAGCAGTACTTGGTGTCTGATTGCCGATTTTTGTTTCAGCGCCCTAACAATGGTTTCAGCCCCGAAGGTGCTGCCCGTTGCGAGCGTGTGGAGGTGACAGTTGTCGCTCCTGGCAAGGAAGACCTCGGTCTTATTGAGTGGTTCTCCTCGCAGGATGTGCAGAACGGTCGTATCGTCATCAGCCTGACCAATGATCTCAGGAAAGACGAGACCGACACGCAGATTCTTTATTTCGAAGAAGCCAAGTGCTTCTCATTCTCTGAGTATTATGATATCAACGTCTCTCGTCGCAGGTTGCTGAAACTGGCTATCAGTGCCGAGGAGATGGAAATCGATGGTGTAACTCTTAATCGTGTATAACCTTTATGGCAAAGTTGTTTTCAAATGAATTAAAGGCCATTGTGGTCCCTGAGGATTTCCTTGAGAATCCCAAGAACGTATTAAAGGAGAACTGCCTTGTCGTTCAGCATTTTGACTATCAGGCAGAGCACAAGCGCAATTCTGCTGGCGAGGTGTATGGACCTACAGAGCCTGTAATGCTGAAGTTCACCATCCGTGTGAATTCTCCGCGCCACGCACGCGTGTTCTATTCTAATTTGCTTTCCAACGCACATAGCAACTACTCGTTCCTCTTCAATGCCACCTTCAACTCCTATCAGCGTCTGGCTGACTATGAAGACGGCATGGTGGTCAACGGCTACGTGCTGAGTGTCGAGGAGAACTACAGCGCCACGCGCAGCATCACTGGCGAGGAAGAGCAGATTCTTCTCGATGTAACCATCCTGACGCGCTCCGTCACCTACATGGGCCGCGAGGAGCAGAATAATTACAAAACTATTTTCATTCAATAAATTCAGATTATTATGGCAATATTAAAACTTACAATACACGACGTTAAGATTTCCAAAGACGACAATTTGCAAGTCGAGAATGATCTCGTTCTTTCCACAGAGCAGAAGGCTAATAGTAGAGGCACTCTTGTCCTCGTCAAAAAAGATGTGGAATTAACCAGTAAAGATGATAAAAAGCGCATTTATAGCCTTACACTGCAGAATCTTGAGTTCACGAAGAAAATGTACCAGCCTACAGAGATCCACGCAGAGATAGCTTTGGCCTTTTCTAATCCTGATTTAGCCTGGATACCCGTTATGGGTTCTGTGATTGAAGAATTGTTCGTGAATAAGAAAGTGTCTCTCCGTGATATGCAGGACGAGGACCCGCAGAAGCTCTCTGATTCCAAGAAAGTAGGAGATGATTTCTATGTACAGTCTGTTCAGATGAAATACAAGGTGAACTACATGCGTATTTACTTGCATATCTACAGCCTTGACAAACTGTTGACACAAGGCAATGCCTGCCGCACCTTTGTCGGAAAGAAACTGGGTGATGGTATCCTGAAGGAAGAGATCTCTAAAATCAAAGCACCATACGATGAGAAAAAAGTTCTGTCGTATGATGCCAAAAGCATGCAGAATCTGAGCTATAAGTCGGGCGATAAGACCACGGAGCATATCTTTCCCTTCCTGGTGCAGTATAACGAGAGCTTCTACGACATGCTGGCCCGCACCACGAACCGTTGGGGTGAGTTTATGTATTATGAGGGTGGTAAGCTGATTGTCGGCTGCCCGAATTCTACTTCTACTCCCTATCCTCTACCGATGACTCTTGGTGAAGTCCAAGCTGAGGCTAATACGCTCAAAGTGCCTTTGTTCGATACTATTTCCTACTACAATGTTGATGAGTTGGAAAATGGTAGTGATAAGTTTGATTGTGCTGCGGGCTATGACGACAATATGTTGAATGACCCTATCCGTATTGATCCTGAGAAAGTTTCGGGCAACCTATTTGAATGGGGCGGAAAGTTCGATAAGGTGGTTATGAAAAAGTTTGCCAGCTTTTTCAAGAACGATAAGAATCTTCCGACATTCCTTGGTAATGAACTGTTTAGCGATCTGTATGATCTTGGCAAACAGAAAATAAAGGTATCTAATAAGAACAGTAAACGTAAAGACAAGTTCTTCAAAAAAGACATGAAGGATAAAGCTCCAGAGCAATATGCCGAGCATAATTATGGTAAAAAAGATGACGCTGATAAGGCGATGAGCTATAACCCGTTCTCGGAGATTCATTCTGTCTATGATAAAGCGAAGTACTTCGGTATCTTGAATTGCGAGATAGTATCCGGCAAAAATGCCATCTGCATTAATTTCGATACAAAATACCCCTGTCTGAATCTGGGTCAGGTTATTAAAGTGTATGATCAGGATTATATCGTCACCCAAGTAGAATGCAGGTCTGATCGTGCCCTGAAGTTGAAGAACGACCTGTGGGTGATCACCACCGATAAAGTGGCCTACTATTTCCGTGTTTATGCTATTCCCAAGCATGCCAATCAGTTCTACCCAACGGTCCTTCCTTCAGGACATGTCAGGTTGGCAGATCCTCAGATGGCTACTGTAACCGATGCCGGTGATCCTAACGGCAATGGTCGTGTGCGCGTGATGTTCGACTGGCAGAATGTGGATAAGGTCTCAGGAAATATTACTGATGACATGGTAAAAGCTTCTTCGCCCTGGATACAGTTTGTTGCTAATGCCGGTGGTCAGAAAGGCCTTATGGGTGCTCACTATGCTGGTGACAGAGTGTTTGTAGGTTTCGTAGATGGCAATGTAGAGCGTCCTTATGTCTTAGGGGCTATCTCGAAAGGTGCCGGTGCTGATATCCACTGCACGACGCCTGGAGGCCATCAGTTAAAGATTTCAGACGACGATGAAGGTGTTAGAGCTTTCTTGACAAGCATGTTTTTGCCAATGTGGGGTACGTGGGGGGACTTTATTCCAAATTTTGGCGGGAAGAATCCGTTTGATGGTACTAAAAACAATCTTGCTCTTGCTGGCGGCTTTGAGTTGTCTGACAATTTTGGAATCTACAAGATTTCCGGCTCTACTGACAGTCGCGAGATTAACATTCAATCTCCTTGGGGTAATGTGGGTATTAGTGCCTTTACGGGCATCAGCATCTCAGCGCCTAATGGCGACATCTCGATCAAAGGTAAGAATATAAGCATCGAGGCCGGTAATAACCTGAATATTGTTTCAGGTAAGAATGTCGATTACAAGCTTTGGAAGGAAAAAGACACGAAGAAGGGGTCTGCATCACAGTTCCTTCTGGATATGGAGGCTGCCGTTGCCAAGAAGTTGGCAGAGAAAGTCGTGAATGTTGTCGATTTGTCTATTGTCAGGTCATTCCTAGAGATCATCGTGCGCCCTGTTGAGGGTAACCTGACTATCAAGTCCAATAGATATATGATGTTGTCGGCTGGCAAGGACAAGTGTGATTATCCTACAGAAGCGTATTCTTCACCCGAAGAGCGCCTGAAGAAACTGGATAAGAAGGCCAAGAATGATATCCTTGGTGGTGTGGGATTCCTTAGTGTCGATTCGGCCATGGTGGAATTGTTCAAGTCCATTGATGGAATCGTCGGTGAAATAGAGTACGGTTATAATAAGACATATTTAAAATGTCGTGAACTGAAAGCTGATCTAGAAAAGAAATTCAACAAGCTCGATGAATGGAAGAATTCTGTGGGTGAGGCAACAAAACTCATCTCTTCTAAGAAGTTCGATGATTTGTATAAGGATGTTTTGACACCAGAGTTGTGGAAGTCTGAAGGTGATTACGCTGACAAGAAAGACGATTCGATTTTCCAATTCACTGACGAGATTTCAATAGATGAAAAGGATCTCGATAATGCCGTTAGCGACAAGTGTCATAATAATCATTTCTATAGTATGAACTTAGCAAGTTTAACAGAGTTCCGCAGCGACGGTATCAAGAGAGTCGACCAGGCGATAATCGATAAACGTAAGGAACTGCGTAAGGATGTTTTGGATGCCTATAACCGTTTGGCCAAGGAAGTCTGGTATCTCAATCACTTCGAGCTGAACAGATATAGGGTTGGCAAGAAACTCTCATTGTTCACCTTCACTCCGGTGCCTGAAAAGTTTAAGGATATAATGGTGGAGGCATTCAGCCGTAAGAATCTTAAACTGTCTCAGTATTACAATCCTGTTCCAACTGAGGAAGTGAAATTGTTTAAAGTAGAAGCCGTCGCCTTTACCGGCAACATGGAAGATAATGAAAAGAAATATATCAGGCGTGTGGTTGCCATGAATTTGCTGGAGGGTCTTGGATTCGATGATAGTTTCCGTAAGGATAAGGTAGGAGGCAATCCTGGGGCAGTTCCCCCTGTTCCTGCAAGAGATGCGAAGAAGCCAAAGACAGATGCGGTGTCTGGAGACGAAGGCTACATTTGTAACAACCAAACGTGGTTTGATTATGTTGATAGTCTGAACGGTGTTCCGGCGCTTGGCAAGGATCAGACGACTATCGGTGCTGCTATCAAGGGTGCTGCCGCTGATGCAATAGACAAACTTGCATTCTGGAAAAGTATCTCAGAACGTTCAACATGGAGCGAAGGTAAGAATGGTAGGATACTCTTCGGCGTAAACAAAGGTACGTATGCTTTCGAGAAAGGTGACGAGAACGTTATCTTCAAGAAACAGGATGTTCTCAAAACTGAGATAACGAACCTGAAAGCATCCGACTACCGTGATGATACGCCCGAGCACAGGAATATCGTGGAATTCGTTGAGAAAATAAAGGAAGGATTAAGGTCTTTGTAATAGAATTGTAGAATTATGGCATATTTATTTGATGATTGGAAGAAACTGCTGGACAATTTCCAGCAGAGCGTTGAGAAGGATCTGGAAGAGATCCACCAACAGAAGTCTGAGGTTCAGCAGATCAAAACAGAAATATTCAACAAGATAGACAGTGGTGCCTATTATCGCGACAGTAAGCGTATTGTTATCTCGGCCCCAGAAGTCATTATCGGTAATGTTGACAAGAGTGGCACATTGCTGAATGGTGCCGGCAAGGTGGTCATCAAGGGCGGTGACGTGGCGCTTGATGGAGTTGGAGAGTCGGGACGTGTCATCAGCCGTGCTCCGAGTATCCGCCAATTGGCCGTTGATCCAGGTGTCGATGGTATGGAGAATGTGGTGTTAGGCACTTCGGAAATCATCTCGCAGGCTTGTGGTATCGTGCTGCATAGTAGTGAGGCCAAGGACGCCTTCTCTACGATTCCAGCCTCTACAGGTATCGGTGGTATCCGTATCCATGCCGACAAGCAGATGAGTCTGGAGGCTGCCGTTTCCTCAGAAGGACGCAAACAGAGGATTGAGGATTCGGTTGCTTCCCTGACGAAAAGGGGCACGGATTTGAAGAAACAGATGGAGGACGAGCGCAAGAGCGTCGACAGCTGCTTTAAGAAGATGGCCGATTTGCTAGATCGGGAGGAGAATCTGAACAAGGAAGAGAATTTTGTATCCCGTGTGAATATCAAGGATATTGATTTGATCCATGAGGAGATGGATGGTCTGATGCCCGCATTATATCAGGCTACTCAGAACTTCATCCATCTGGTGGCACAGCTGGCAGAGGTGAACCGTCAAAAGAAGGCACTTGAGGCTGAGAAGAAAGGCATCAAGACGGGCGACGACTTCAAGAAGAAGACCACTGGTGCATCGCTCTCGATTCAGGCCGAGCATATCGACGTGGCTACAACCGACGGCGACGGCAACAAGCACACCAACCCCGAGGCCGGTATTTCTGTCAGCACCCCGAGAATGGGTATCAGTATGACTGACGATAAAGGCAAACTCGTGAAAGACGGCGGTTTTGCCGTATCGGCTCAGAACATCTCATTAGTTACTGCGGATATCTCCGACGATGGTAAGGAAATAGCCGTAGGCGGCGATGTTAATATCCAGGCAAAGAATATTCATATGGTGGCTGTTGACTATAAGGTTGGCGAGGGTCATGTTCTGGCAGAGAAGGAGTTGACGAAAGACAGTAAGATCACAATGACCGCCAAGACCATCGAGGTGGCCACCATCAGTCCGAAGGATCTGGAGCGTGATAAGGAAGGCAAGCTCACTAAGGGCGAATACACTGCCGAGGGTGATGTCATCTTCCGGTCGAAGAACTTTACCGTGGAGAGCCTTGACTACGAAGTAAAGGACGGTAAGTTGGAGACCAAAGCCCTGACGAAGGACGGTTCGGTGTCTATCCGCGCAGAGAAGACTAGCGTACTCGCTGCCGATGCCGAAGGCAAGTCTACAGGTTCTATCAACCTGAATGCGAAGGCTGTTGCCGTTAAGTCGATGGATGTCGACAAGGAGAAGTTCACCGACGATAAGCTCGCAGAGGGCAGCACGATGACCCTCGTATCAGAGAAGATGTACGTGGGTGCGAAGTCGAAGGATGTCAAGAGCAAGAAGCTCCAGGCCGTTTCAGAAGAGATGGGACTGTTTGCCGACAAGACCTTCGAGGCCCAGCAGGGCGATGGCAAGGCTGTGGTACAGCTCGACGGCGGCAATACCAACGTGGGCGGCAGCAAGACAGCCGTCTTTGGCGAAACCACCATCAATGCCAAGGCTGAGGTCAAGGGCGAGCTTAAGGCTCCGAAGATCTCCGGCGACAGCATCGAGGCCAAGAGTGCCTTTAAGTCACCGAATATCAGCGATGGTATGGCTGCCGGTGCCGGCGGTGGCGGTGGCAGTCTGAGTGCAAAGCTCAAGACTGAGGACGCACCGAAGGAATAGTATAAAGGTAAAAAAGTAAAAAAATATAAAGGTAAATTATAAGATAAGATTATGAAAAGAGCAATATTGAGAGAGTTCGATGATCTGGGTGAGAAATTGTCTAGTCTGAATGGCATTTTTGCCTATCGCCTGAGAAACCTCTGTGTGAAGGCTGAAGAAATGTCCTTGCTGCCTATTGAGGTGCTGATTGAGGGTGAGCCCCAGAAACTGGAACAGTGTACCACCATCGGAAAGGAGGATGATTACAGCTTCATGATAATCCCCAAATACGATGAAGACATGGAAGCATTAGGACATGCGATCACCATCGCTCATCCTGAGTTCAAGCAGGAAATCAAGTCCATGAAAGTGGATGCTGTCGATCAGGCTGGCAATTCGAAGGATGTAGATGTGAGATACATCTTGGTGACGATGCCTGAGGTAGACAACGACCGCTATGATGTGCTCAAGGACGGTGTGAAAGTGGCTAATGAGGAGTGTAAGGCTCAGATGGAGGCTGCCAACACGAGTGCCGATGTGAGGTTTGCCGAGCTGGCGTTCGGTGAGACTGACGAGGATCTTGAGAAGTTGAAGACTGGCCGCGATAAGCTCAATGAGCAGTGGAATGGTCAGCGCGAAAAAATCTACAATGAGAAGCTTCAGGAGATCGAGGATGCTCATAACAAGTGGCTGGCTGAGCGCGAAGAGAAGGAGCAGAAGCGCCAGGAGGACGAGGCATCCCACGGCGATACCGCTGCTCATTCAATGAAGCTGGATGAGTTGGCTAATTAAGCTGATAATAAAGAATAATATCAATTAATACTTACAACAATGAAGAAATATCTATTTTTCAGTCTGGTGTTTGCCGCAACCATAACGGCATTCACCAATTGTTCGAAGTCGTCGGATGTCTATGACCCCGGACGTCCCGAACAAGATGCGCAGGATCTCTATAAAAAGAATTTCCTGGCTTATGTAAGAGGGCCTATCAACGGTGCGGTTGATTGGGGCTTTGGCTCAGCTACCGTCAAGTCTGGTACCCGTGCCGACGGTCCAGACACAACGAAGGTTGTACTTGACTCGAAAGGCTATTCGTCGATGTTTTACAATGATTTTTTCGCTACTGTCGAGTCTACATTCCCACAGAATGCAGTTTGTACTGACAAAACATGGTATAACTACGAATTCCATGAGAGAGGGAAATTCTGTAATATCCGTCTGATCTATACGAACACAAGTTTGAAAGATGAAATCGGTCTGTACTATTATGATCCTACGAAGGAAACGTATGAAAATGCCAAGGAGATAAAACTGATAGAGGACCTTCAGGAAGCAGATCTCGGCAATTATTTCCAGTACAACCGTTATAAGGATCTCGACGAATATTGGGAGGATCCGGGAAAAACTGATGCTTATTCAAAATGGCACAGAGACCCCAATCCTGTTGTCCGCCTACAGTCGAGAACCTGGACAGTCTACATGAATGGCGACTATTATTTCGGTATCTATGTCAGGAACAAGGATGCAGAAGGCAAAACTCATACTTATTACACCAACCAGTTCAAGAATGCCGATGAGAACGCCTATAGCGGTGCTGCTATCGGTGACGTATCCAAGGGTGATGTGGAAAAGTGCTATGTGTTTGGCGTGAGCGATGATAACCAACCGAACTGTAACCTGTTGTTTGCTATCATTCAGGCTGGTGAGGATGGCCTCTATCCCGAACTTGTAAATCCAAAGAAGAAAGATCCAGAGCCTACACCGGAGCCTCCCACACCGGAGCCTCCCACACCCACACCGGAGCCAGTATGGTACCGCATCATTGCCGAGGACCTGAATGCTCACGATCTGGATAAGGATGGAGATGTAGATGATACCGACTTCGACTTCAATGATGTCGTACTCGATGTATCACTCACTGAGACTGGTGCAAACTGCAAGCTGCAGGCAGCCGGTGCCACACTGAAGATCCGCATCAATGGCGATGATAACCTCGAGGTGCATAAGATGTTTGGAGTCGATCAGAAGGTCATGGTCAATACCAATGCCGATAAGGCTGGTCTGGCAAATGCGAAGAAAGATCCTGTGGAGTTCTCGCTGACAGGCAATTTCAAATCTGCAGACGATATTCTGATTCAGGTTTACCGCCAGAATGAGTGGATGACGTTGAAAGCCCCGAAGGGTGATGCAGCCAGCAAGATTGTGGTTCCCATCACTTTCGTGTGGCCAGACGAGCGTCAGAGCCTTAAGGCTAAATATCCTGATTTCCTGAATTATGTGAAGGATCCTGAGGCCTACCGTGAGTGGTGGAATAAGGTCGTGAAGTAATCTTTCAAAGTCTTTAAGTGATAAAGAATCCCGTCAGAGTGTTTTCCGGCGGGGTTCTTGTGTTCTTGTTCGTCTGCATGCTCACTCGAAATATTCATTATTCATGTAGGACAAGAAGGTTTCCGAAAGCTATAAAGTGAAAAAATAGTGGCTATTGCTTCTTGTTTTTCGAAAAATTGTGTAAATTTGCACCAATTCTTTAAAAATATATAAGTATGAAGTTATACAGATTATCATGGATGTGGGTTGCCATCCTGTTCTGCACCCTGTCGTTCAACGCTTGTACCGATAATGCCGATAATCCATCGAAACCTGAGGTTCCTGGATCCACGGACGGGTTCTTTACTGCGGAAATCAATAAGCTAATCGACGCGAACTATTCTGATGTGGTAGCCAATGGCTATGCCAAACTGATCATCCCGAAGACGATGTATGATGAGAATCGCTTCACTTTCCCCACCAATGCCACCAACGATATGAAATGTATGGTTGACGCGGGTTATAAGGTTTACGTGAACGGAGGTAGCGTGCGCGATGCCATTCTCGGGAAGCCTTCTCACGACGTGGATTTCTCTACCAACGCCTCCATTGAACAGATTATTGCCACGGTGCCCAAGACCTGGTCGTTCAATGCTTTCCGCAACATCTGGGTCGTTAAGGCTTATCACGACGGCGACATCGAAACCGACATCGCACCGATTTTCGCCATCTTCCCCGAATTAGCAGGCAAGGCCAATGTGCCTATGGCAAAAAATCCTGACTCGCCCTATTCCGACGACCTGCTTGAAGACACTTACAGCCGTGACTTCACCTTCAACTCGCTCTACTACGACTATGCCACGGGTGATGTCATCGATTACCACGGTGGTCTGCGTGACCTGCGTGATGGGGTGGTGAATACCGTTGTCGATGCCGACCTGAAGGTCAGAACCGATCCTCGTGCCATCCTGCGCGGCCTGCGTTTTGCTGCCAAGTACGACTTCAAGGTGAGCGATGTATTTGACAAGGCGCTCAAGAATCACTCTGAGGCATCGTTGGCTACTCTCGACAGCTACAATGCCGTATATAACATGCAGAGCGGCTTCGACGGCGGTTTCGCCTTAAAGTATTACGACCTGTTGTATTATTACAAGGTGACACATTTCTTCTGGACTTCGCTCAAGGACCGTTTCGATACTAGCGAGTACAACGATCTTGTCAGGGGACTGCTCGGCGAACTCGACCGTCAAGGTAAGGCCGATATGGCGCTGTCGCTGGCAGCCATCTTCTGGCCCCGATTTGCCGGCGACATCAAGGCGAAAGATAACCCAACAGCCGATGACGTGAAAGCCATTTGGGTAACTATCGACAAGGAGAATCGTGCTAACTATAAGTTTGACGACAAGTCCTATACTTATATCCCCCAGTTCATTCAGGATGTGTGGTACCTGCAGCTGCAGATGGCTGATAGCGCCAACCAAACGGCCGAAAAAGTTTCCGAGATCCGCAAGGCCGAGCGTTTCGCCGATGCCCTGCGACTACTTAAGGCTCGAGCAGTCCTCGACACGTCGCTCAGCAGTCTCGTGGAGTCCTGGTCATGATATTGACAATAATAGTAAACAATAATCCCCGCCAATCGGTGGGGATTATTGTTATGAGCTGGTTTCTAGGCGCAAAGTGGACGCCTAGTCGATTCTCAGGGCGAGCATCATGACGTCGTCGCTCTGTGGGGCTGTGCCGCGGTGGCTCTCCAAGACTTCCCGCATCTTGGCAAGTACCTTTTTAGGTTCTTCGCTCATGCGGGCTGAACTGTTGAGACGTGTTAACATGCGCTTCTGGCCGAATGCCTCGTGATGGATGTTCTCTGTCTCGTAGACACCGTCGTTATACAGGAAGAGGGTGAACTTATCGGTGAGGGTTATCTGCTGCTCTTCGTATTCGTAATCATCCATCACGCCGATGGGGATGTTCGGTATCGTGTCAAGGAGCTTGGCACCGTTAGAGGCATCGAGAACGACGGGGGATGGGTTACCGGCATTGCAGTAGGTGAAGCAGGCATTGTCGAGGTTCAACACACCTACGAAGAGGGTAGAGAACATCTGATTGTGGTTGATGGCGCATATGGAGTGGTTCATCTCTGAGACAATCTCTGCCGGCGAGGGCTTTTCACTCTTTTCGCAAAGTATGGTTGCAGCTGTGCGGAATACGCTGCGGGTGATGGACATCATCAGAGAGGCCATGACATTGCTGCCTGGCACGTCACCAATACACAGAATAATGTTATGACCAGAATAGAAGTAGTCGTAGAAGTCGGCACCTACATCGGGGGCTGAGAGCAAAAGCTTCTCGATCTGAACGTGGTGCTGGGTGTTCTCCTCATTAGAGGTGGTGGGCAGCATGGCTGTCTGGATGTCGCTGGCAATCTGCAGCTCCTTGCTCATCAGTTCCTGTTCCATGACCAGACGGTTCACCTCGCGGAACTTCTTTGCATAGCGCCATACTATCCAGACGATGAGCAACAGGCCGATTAACTGGATGAGGAAGCCAATGACGTTGACAGTATCAATGGCGCTGTAGGAGACTTCTTTCTCGGGTGACAAATCTTTGAAAAACACGTCGCCAGTCAGTACGCCAATCACTTTTCCCTGACTATTGTGGATAGGCTTGCTGTAGGTGAATACGCTCATACCTGAGCCTTCTGTGTCAGTATATACTTCACTCCAGCGGGCTGTGTCGTTGTTGAACGACTCTTTGAACCAATCCTGCTGAGTGTAGTCGTAGGCAAGCAGTTTGGTAGTAGGCTGTATGTCGGCCTTTTTCGAACGGTTGAAGGCGATGGGAGCGTAAAGGCTATCCTTCTGTGGATAATAGCCCGGGCGCATGGCGATGGTACTGGCCACAATGTCGGGATTGCGGGATACCATACGTGAGACAATGCCATAGAATTTCTCGGGTTCCTGAAGGCTGATGAGCACATCGCCCATTGCATTCTCGACAGCTGTTTCAACCCTCGTCTTAATGCCTAGTACACGTTGAATTTCTTTCTGGTCATCGTAGGCTTGCTGCATCGCATGCTTCTTAACTGCATAACGGGTATAGATGTACTGCCCGATGTTTAAAACCTGAGCCAGAGCTGCAGCAACCACAATGACAATGATGCCGGTTCTTGACTTCTGGATAAACTTCTTAATGGATAAATGGTTCATATTATTCTGATTTTTGGGGCAAAATTACACCTTTTTTAGGAAATATACAAGAAAAGGATGATTTTTCTTGCGACGAGTAAACGCTTAATTAATGTTAATGTTTTGCCGGAAAGTTTTTAAATTAAGAAAAATTTAACTAACTTTGTGTTACCAATTAACTATAATGTTATGAAGAAACTTTTGACAATGATGGTCATGGGGCTGATGATGGCCTCGTTTATGCAGGCTCAGGATGCTCCCAAACTGGAAGTTAAACCATCGGGACGTATCTTATTCGATGCTGCCTATCTGAGTTCGCAGAATCAGAAAGATGAGCTGAAGAGCGGCGTAGGTATTCCCGACGTGCGTGTCGGTGTAGGATTCACTTATGGGAAATGGAAGGCCAAAGTTGATATGGGTTATGCCTATGGTAAAATAGGTATGAAGGACGTGTGGCTTCAGTATACCTTTGACCAGAAGAATTTCCTTCGTGGCGGTTACTTCATCCACCAGTATGGTTACCAGAGCTGCACCAGCTCTTCGTTCAAGGAGACGATGGAGGAGCCTCAGAGTAACGCTGCTTTCAACAATGACCGTATGATTGGTCTGATGTATGAGCATAAGACGAAGGACTTCTTGGCTACGGTGAGTGCCGTAGTGGAAACTGATGCCATGAAGCAGACAACCGACGTGACTGGCAGTGAGGGTATCGGTGCCTTGACGCGACTGGTGTGGCATCCGCATACGGAGCGTGGCAACATCTTCCACGTAGGTATCAGCGGCGGCATCGAGGGAGCCCGTTACAACAGTAAGGAAGAGCTGAACCATAAGCAATTCACACTGGCAGCCAATTGGCCTACACGTGTGGCTAAGATCAAGGCACAGCAGGCTATGATCGACGAAGCCAAGACGATGTACAAGTTCTCTCCTGAAGTGCTCTTCTCGAAGGGGCGCTTTGCTGCCGTTGGACAGTATTTCCTTAATAAGGTGACTCGGCGCAACGACCTGAGTGCGTTTAATGGTAGCGGTGCATACGTCACGCTGCGCGGACTGCTTAAGGGTAATGGTTACGTGTACACGATGAACGACGGTGGTATCGACACGCCAGATCCAGGTTTCATGGAACTCGTTCTACAGTATAACTATACCTCGCTTTCAGACTACCGGGCAGGCATCTATGGCGGTTACCTTAATGACTGGACACTGGGTTACGACTATTATATTAATAAATATATGATTTGGCGTGTGCGCGCATCATATACAAGAGTGACAAACCGTGCTGGATTCGAAAACAATGAGCTATATGCGCTCGAGACCCGATTGCAAGTGAAATTCTAATTTACTAATTTAATAATTTATCGACAATGAAAAAGCTATTGATGATGGCTGCCCTTGTGATGGCAGCAGTGAGTGTGAAGGCGCAGTCGGATCCGACTCCCGTTGATGCGTATTTTACTACTAAAGAAATGCCCGACATGCTGAAGTGGTGTCCGGCTCCTCCCGATACCATCGGACCGGCATTCGCATTCGACATTATGCAGTATATGTGGGGTAAGCAGATGCGTAACTGCAAGGAGCGTGCCGACATTGCTATCCGTGATGCCGTGTATGGTCTGGACTGCATCATCCGTGAGTTCAGCGAGCCTTTCGGTATGCAGATTTCGAAGGAAGAGACACCGGAGATCTACAAGGTGCTCCGTGAGGGAACTGCCACCTGCGACAGTATCTGTACCTATCCAAAGAAGTATTATATGCGTAAGCGCCCCTTCATGCGTTTCCATGAGCAGACGCTGACACCGGCAGATGAGCCTTCACTTAGCAAGAACGGATCGTATCCCTCAGGTCACACGCTGCTCGGCTGGAGTTCGGCCCTGCTGTTGTCGGAGATCAATCCCGACCGTGCTGATACCCTGCTGGCACGTGGCTATATGTATGGCGACAGCCGTATGATTGTCGGTGCCCACTGGCAGAGCGACGTGAATGCAGCCCGTCTGGCTGCCAGCGCTGCCTATGCCCGTCTGCATACCAGCGAGCGTTTCCTGGAGCAGATGCGCAGAGCCCGTGAGGAATACCGTGTGAAGGCTGGTCTGGCTACCATCGTGGAAATCAAGGCCTACCAGAAGGCTGCTGCCAAGCGTGCCAAGGAAGCTGCAAAACAGGCTGCAAAGGCTAAGAAAGTGGCAATTCGTTAATTTTTTTGAAGAAAAATTGGCCGTTTCCTGATTTATTTGTAATTTTGCAGCCAAAACAGGTGTTTCGGGCGCGCAAATGAGACAGGCAATGATCTTTGCGGCGGGACTAGGTACCCGTCTGAAACCCTTGACTGATACCATGCCCAAGGCCTTGGTGACAGTCGGGGGAATGCCTTTGATATGGCACGTAATCATGAAACTGAAAGCGGCGGGCTACGAACGCATCGTGGTTAACGTGCATCATTTCGCCCAGCAGATCGTGGACTACCTCGCTGCCAATGGCAACTTTGGCCTTGACATCCGTATATCGGACGAGACGGGCGGACTGCTGGAAACGGGTGGGGGTATTCGGAAGGCATTGCCGCTGTTTGATCAGTCGTCGCCCATCTTGATCCATAACGTGGATATCCTGAGCAATCTGGATCTGACGGTACTGCCCGAAGACGAATCGCTGCTAGTGGTGAGTGAGCGGAAGACGAAGCGCTATCTGCAGTTTGACCATGCGATGCGACTCGTGGGTTGGAAGAACATCGAGACGGGCGAGGTGAAGGGCCGTGAGGGACGCTCGCTCGCATTTTCGGGTATCCATGTGCTGGGACCGTCGATGTTTTCCATGCTGGAGGATTGGCCACAATGTTTCCCGATCATGGACTTTTATCTGAGGGTCTGTAACCAACAGCTAATCCGCGGGTATGAGGCATGCAATCTCCAGCTGCTCGATGTAGGTAAACTCGACACGCTCGAACAAGCAGAATTATTTCTCAAACAATTATAGACTACATGACACAGAAGATCATTATTTTGGATTTCGGCTCACAGACGACTCAGCTGATTGGTCGTCGCGTACGTGAGTTGGATACCTTCTGCGAGATACTGCCATACAACAAATTTCCAAAGGATGACCCGACGGTAATCGGCGTCATCCTGAGTGGTTCACCCTATTCAGTGCACGATCCTGAGGCCTTTAAAGTGGATCTGAACCAGTTCATCGGGAAGATTCCCGTGCTAGGCATCTGCTATGGCGCACAGTTCATCTCTCATACCCTTGGCGGTAAGGTGGAGAAGGCCGACAGTCGGGAGTACGGTCGGGCAAACCTCCAGACGGTGGATACCTCCAACCTGCTCTTCAAGCATTTCGAGCAGCAGTCGCAGGTGTGGATGAGCCACGGTGACACCATCACGGCCATCCCCGATGATTTCAAGGTAATCGGCTCGACTGCCGATGTAGTGAATGCGGCTTTTGCCTCTACCACCCAGCCTGTATGGGCTGTGCAGTTCCACCCGGAGGTGTTCCATACCTTGCAGGGAAAGCAATTGCTGAAGAATTTTGTGGTTGATATCTGTGGCAGTCGACAGTCGTGGAGTGCTGCTTCCTTCGTGGATTCCACAGTAGCTGAGCTGAAGGCACAACTCGGACAGGATCGGGTAATACTGGGACTTTCCGGCGGTGTGGATTCTTCGGTGGCAGCCGTGTTGCTGAACCGTGCCATTGGTAAGAACCTGACTTGTATCTTCGTGGATCACGGTATGCTGCGTAAGAACGAGTTCCGGCAGGTGATGGAGGATTACAAGGTGCTCGGCCTGAACGTGATCGGTGTCGATGCATCAGAAAAGTTCTTCGGCGATCTGTCAGGTGTCTCCGATCCGGAACAGAAGCGCAAGATTATCGGTCGTGACTTCGTGGAGGTGTTCAATGCTGAGGCGAAGAAGATTACCGACGCGAAGTGGCTAGCTCAGGGTACCATCTACCCAGACCGCATAGAGAGTCTGAATATTACGGGTAAGGTGATCAAGAGTCATCATAATGTAGGTGGACTGCCGAAGGAGATGAACCAGCAGCTCTGTGAACCGCTGAAGTGGCTTTTCAAGGACGAAGTTCGCCGCGTAGGCCGTCAGTTGGGTATGCCCGAGCATCTGATCACCCGTCATCCGTTCCCGGGGCCGGGCTTGGCTGTGCGTATCCTCGGTGACATCACGCCCGAAAAGGTGCGTATCCTTCAGGATGCCGATGACATCTATATCCGCGGTCTGCGTGAGTGGGGCCTTTACGATCAGGTGTGGCAGGCAGGTGTCGTATTGTTGAGTACGGTAAGAAGTGTCGGGGTGATGGGTGATGAGCGTACCTATGAGCATCCTGTGGCTCTGCGCGCCGTGACCTCTACCGATGCGATGACGGCTGACTGGGCCCATCTGCCCTACGACTTCATGGCGAAGATATCCAATGAGATTATAAATAAGGTGCGTGGTGTGAATCGCGTCTGTTACGACATCTCGTCGAAACCGCCTGCAACTATCGAGTGGGAGTGAGTCCACCCATTTGAAAATGCCTTGTGACAGCAAACATATTTATTAACTAATATGACAATTTAATTATGAAAAAGTATTCTAAGTTTTTCAATGTCTGGCTGCTCTTGGTGAGCATGAGCCTGGTTACTGCTTGTACTACAGAAGACAATGCTGTTGACCCTGTTGGACCTCAGGAAGAAGTTATTACTGAGTTTTACAATGAGACCGTCAATAAGATGATTGACGAGAACTATGAGAAAGTGAAGGCCAACGGCTATGCCGAGCTTGTAATCCCCGCTTCGCTCTATCCGAAAGGCATGATCAAGATACCCGCAGCCGACATGGAGGCAATGGACTATGTGATCAAGGCAGGCCATACGGCATTCGTCAACGGTGGTGCCGTGCGCGACGGTGTGATGGGCAAGGAACTCCACGACGTGGACTTCTCTACCGATGCTACACCCGACGAACTGATAGCCATTGTGCCCAATTCCCACAAGACGCAGGCTGGCAATCTAACTATTGCTCAGGCTGAGCATGAGGGTGGCATACGTACCGACATGGTGCCCTATCAGGCTATGGACATCCGTTTGAAGGGTCAGCCAGGCGTTCCCGAGAGTCCATACTTTGGTCAGACTTACAGTAAGAATCTGATTGACGACTCTTATGGACGCGACCTGACCATTAATGCCGTTTACTATGACTACAAAACAGGCGATATCATCGACTATCACGGTGGTCTTCGCGACATCCGCGAGAAGATTATTCGCACTCCCGTTGAGCCGAACCTGGCCTTTACGATCGATCCGCAGTCGATGCTGCGTGCCGTGCGCTTTGCTGCCCGCTACGAGTTTACCATCGAGGAGAATACAGCCAAGGCCATTGAGGCCAATCTGACAAAGGTAGATGCCATCAAGCCTTCGCTCCGTCGCTATGTGGTGATAAAGGGATTCTGCGACAAGTGTGCTTTCCGCACCTATCAGTACAATGTGAAGTACGGTGTGCTCGGCTATCTGTGCCCAATGCTGAAGGACTATATCGGCAATGCCGAGTATGAGGACTATCTGAAGACTGTGTTCGACTATGTTGATTCTCAGAAAGCAATGGAAGCCAGTCTGGCCTACTGCATTCTCTTCATGCCTCCTGTGATGAAGGAACTTGGCGACAAGGAGCCTACATTTGATAATATCCAGGCTGCCTTCGACAAACTGGAGCAGGGCAGTGGTCAGGACAAGCTTTTCTTGCTTGAGGACTACCGCTTCACGAAGAAAGACCCTATCCTCATCTGGAGAAATTACCGACTGATGACCACCGATGCTACGCTGAAGGATGCAGCCCTGGTGAACAGCCTTAGAAAAGAGTTCACATTTAAGAGCAGTCTGATGTTGCTCAACGCAATGGCTCTGACAGATAACAGCCTGAAGAAATATGCCGACGAGTGGAACAAAGACCTGCCCACAAGCACCGATCTCGACAAGGTAGAAGCTGACTACACGGTGAAGGACGGTGAAATCCTGACAGGTATCTCCGAGCATGCGCTGATTATCCCTGACGGTGCAACGATCACACTGGAGAGTGCCGGTGCACTGGATGCCATTATCTGTCAGGGTGATGCCAAAATCATCCTCTCGAAGGGAACAACCAATATCTTTGATTGCGAAGAACGTTATGGCAGTGCCATTAAGACCAAAAGTGGTAAGACGCTGACCATCGACGGTGAAGGAGAACTTTACGTTATCGGCGGTCAGGAAGGTGCCGGCATCGGTGGTAATGGTCATATCGTCATCAATAACGGTACGATTGAGGCCTATGGTGGCCAATTTGGAGCTGGTATCGGCAGCGAGATGTTTTCTCCGTGTGGTGACATCACCATCAATGGCGGTAATATCAAGGCTCAAGGTGGAGACCAGGCTGCAGGTATCGGCAGTGGTCAGGACGGTGAGTGCGGCAATATCGTCATCAAGAACACTGTAAAAGAAGTAGTAGCCATCGCCGGTTCAGAGTGTGATAATCATATCGGCTCTGGTGCCGGTGGCAAATGTGGCACAGTGACCATTGAGGACAAGACCAAGGTCTTTAATGAATAAGTGTTAAGATCGTGAAGTAGAAGGAATAGTTGATTTGCTAATGAAAGCATTAAATTACAGAATAGGAATATGGCTGATGACGTTCAGCCTATTCCTATCTACTTCCACGACCTTCGTATCATGCACATTCGAAGATAATGCCATTGACCCGAAGCCGGAAGAACCGACCTCCCAAGGTTTCTTTACAGATGAGATCAACAAACTGATTGACGAAAACTACGAAAAAGTTAAGGCCAATGGCTATGCGAAGTTGGTGATACCGAAGTCATTGTATAAGGAAGGTCTTTTTACGTTCCCTGTCAATGCAGCTAGTGACATGAAATGCATGGTGGATGCCGGCTACAAGGCATACGTCAATGGTGGCACAGTTCGCGACGGGGTGATGGGTACGCCGAGCCACGATATCGATTTCTCCACCAATGCCAGCATCGATCAGATTGTGGCGACGGTGCCTAATGCCAAGAGTTTCAATGCCTTTAAGAATATCTGGGTAGTCAAGGCCTATCATGATGGTGACATCGAGACCGACATCGCTCCTATTTTCTCTATTTTCGAAGAGTACGGTGGAAAGGGTAATGTTCCTCTCACTAAGTATCCAGACTCCCCCTATTGCGATGATTTGTTGGAAGACACCTATAGCCGAGATTTCACCATTAACGCACTTTATTACGACTACGGGACAGGTGACATTATTGATTATCACGGCGGTCTGCATGACCTGCGGGATGGCAATATGAATACCGTGGTTACTGCCGATGTGAAAATTGCCCTGGACGCCCGTGCTATCCTGAGAGGTCTCCGCTTTGCTGCCAAATATCAGTTCCGCGTTGGTGAGGAACTGGACAAGGCATACAAAGATCATATTGATGCGTTAAAGGAACTCGACACTTACAATAGTATCTATAATATGGAGAGCGGCTTCAACGGTGGTTTTGCCCTGCGCTACTTCAAATTGTTAGAGCAATATAAGGTGACAGACTACTACCTGACTTCGCTGACTGACCGTCTGCAAACTGCTGCCTATAAAGACTTCGTGGAAGGTATGCTTGGTGAGTTCGACAAGGTAGGAAAGGCTGATATGGCTCTCTCGTGGACGGCTATTTTCTGCCTCGCTTTTCCGATGAAATCAAGGCTAAGACGAATCCCACGAAAGACGATGTGGTTGCTATTTGGACGGCTATCGACAAAGCGAACAAGGAGAATTTCAAGTTTGACTATAAAGACTATACTTATGTTCCTGAATTTATTCAGGATGTATGGTACTTACAACTCCAGATGACTGATCCCGCTAATAAGACGGATGCAAAGTCTGCCGAAATCCGCAAGAGTAGTCATTTTGCCGAAGCTCAGCGTTTCCTGAAGGCCCGTGTCGTTTTGGATAGCAGCCTCGCTGATATTGCCTCTTATTGGGAGTAGGAAACTGGAATCTTCATTGATAAGGAAATAAAAGACGGTTTTAGGAATTGTATCAGGCTTTTTCTCTGAGCTTGCTTCTTGGTGGTTCCTTGGTATTTATTGACGATGCAACCAAAAAGGCTGCTGTCAAGGCCGACTGCCTATTTGCCAAGGCTCTGCTAGTTCTGCAGGCCAAGGATCAGACCGACACAGAAGTGGCTTAGATTGTTGAATTTTGGAAATAGAAGATTTGCAGCATAAAATAATTATCTGATGAAATTAAAACATTTTTTTATTGTTACGTTGGCGGTATGGGCTATAAGCTCTTGTACCACCACAGAGAATCCCATCGTTAATCCCGAAACCCAGAAACAATCCTATCGGGAGATTTTAGCCAGTCTGGATTGGGGAACAGACACAACTTTCGTCTATGGTCATAAAACACCCGACGTGGATGCTGTTACCTCCGCTCTGTCGTATGCCTCGCTGATGCGTGCCCTAGGCTATAACTGCAAGGCGAAAGTTTCAACGGGTACTAACCGCGAGTCAGCCTATATCTCCAAGCGTCTCGGTTTTGATCTGCCGGAACTTAAAAGTTCGGTGGCTGCCGGCACGCGCCTGATACTGACAGACCATACGGACTATGCCCAGTGCGTAGATGGTGCCAAGGATGCGAAGATATTGCAGAAGATCGACCACCACATTGAGGGCGATATTCGCGATGCCATTATTCCTTATGTACGTCGTGAGATGGTGGGCTCTACTTGTACCATTATTTTTGAATGCTTCAATGAACTGGGTGTGCCCATCGACGATGAGTCGGCGAAAATCATGTTGGCAGGTATCCTTTCGGATACGCGCAACCTCAGCAAAACCACAACCAAGGGTATTGACTCCACAGCATGGAAGGCACTCGTAGCCCAACTGCGACTGGAGGACGAGGTAGCCCAGATCAGCCGCGAGATGGAGGAGGCTTCCTACAACTACGATGGCATGACTGACGCTGAGATCCTGCTTTCCGACTATAAGGACTATGAGATTGGCCGTCACCTCATCGGCTTCGGCAGTCTGTCGTGCAAGAAGACGGAGATGGATGCATTCATCACTCGCATACTGGCTGTGATGCCCGAGGTGATGAAGCAGAAAGGACGCGATATGCTCTTCGCCAAGATTGACAATCTGGTACCCAATCCCGACACCAGTAACGGTGCTTCCCCCTTCTTGGAGGAGGGCACGTATTTCATTTATTGCGGTGAGGGCACGAAAGACGTGGCCGAGAAGATCTTCGGCACTTCTCTTCGCGAAGGAGTGACTTATACCAAAGATAATCTGTCGCGTAAGCAAATTGTACCAAAAGTTACAGAGTTGTTGAAGTAGAATATGAAAAAAAATGTTGGTTACTAATACCACTTCTGGCATCATTATACGCACTCTTATGGTATAAAATGTGGAGATAGGACCCGTTTTAAGTTAAAGAATGTAAAATTATCGTAATGCCACCATTTAATATGGTGGTATTTTTTATTATTTTTCGTAAATTTGCACCTAATATGACTATAAATTGAATTGTTTATGAACGCTAAACTTAAATCGATTGCCAATTCCTTTGCTGAGGAGTATTGCAGTGATGCCATTTATCCGGCACATTTGTTTAAAGCTATCCTGCACAAGGAGATTGGACTTGTCCATTTCATCGAGAGTGAATTGGATAAGGATTATTTTTATCTTCAGGACTGGGCAGACGTACAGATGCAGCTTGCTCCGCGCGCCGTTCGCCCTATGCGTGATCTAGAGTATAGTGACGAGGCCCAGGCTGTCATTGACGAGGCAGAGAACTATCAGGTGAAGTTCAATCTCGAAGAGTGCACCGATGTCTGTGTTCTGGCCTCTTTGGTGACTCCGGGTGTAGGCTTCTCGTTCGATCAGTTGAAGACGCTGCCACTTACTCCATCGGACATCAGTGCCAAGATGGGTGGTGGCGCAAATGTTGAGGCGCCCTATATGGAGGGAGCCGAGCTAACAAAGCACACGCCTGCCGCTGGTGGTGGCAAGGGAAGCCTTTCTAAATACTGTGTTGACAAGACTGCTGTGGCACGTGCCGGCAACCTTGACAATGTCATCGGTTTTGAGAAAGAGATATCAGTTATTTATGAAATTCTGGGTCGTAAGACAAAGGCTAATCTCCTGATTACGGGTGAGGCAGGCGTTGGTAAAACGTCGCTTGTGAATGGTTTTGTTCGTGAACTTGCCGCCGACCGTGTGCCTGGTTTCCTCAGTGGTGCCGTTGCTTATGAACTGGATACAGCCGCCCTCGGTGGCGATGCCCAGTATAAGGGTGAGGTAGAGGATCGTTTCAAGAATGTAATCAATGAGGTGGAGGCTCTGCCGAATGCCGTGCTGATCATTGAGTCGATTGATAAGTTGTTCGACAAGCAGGGCTCCCTGTTCGGTGCATCTTCTATCCTGAAGAACGAACTGAGTAAAGGGCGTCTGCAGTTGCTCGCAACCTCAAGTATCGATGGTTTCACGAAGAATATCGAGACCGATAAGGAGATGACATCTAAGTTGGAGAAGATTACCGTTGAAGAGCCGACAGCTGATCTTTCGCTCCGTATCCTGAAGGGCGCTATTCCTGCTTATGAGGAATATCACGGTCTTACAGTCGACGAAACAGTGCTGAGTGATGCCATTCGTTTGGCAAAGCGCTATCTGACGGAAAAATCTTTACCAGACTCAGCTTTTGACCTTATAGACCGTACGATGGCTCAGGTGAAGACGATGAACGATCTGACAGGCAGTATCATTACTGAACTCCGCGAGAAACTTGATGCTATCAAAGTTTCTGCTGAGGGTAAGGATAAGGCCGACGAAGGACTGATGAAGGAACTTGATTGGCTGAACTACGAGTTGTTTAACAAGGTAAGCTGCATCCTTTTGGCAGGTGTCGATTCTGATACAGACTTTAGTAAGATTGCTACCATTCGGGAACGTGTTGATTTCCTTACAGGAATCCTCGATAAGTTGACAGAGCTGAGTGCAGAACAGCGTACAGACCTGAAGAGTGATGATTTGAGTGCTGTTGTAGCTAAGCAGACAGGTATACCTTTGGGTAAGGTACAGACTAAGGAACGTGATCGTCTGATGGGTGCTGAGGAAACGCTGAAGAAGCGTGTCGTTGGTCAGGATCATGCAGTGAAGAAGGTGCTTGATGCTGTGTACGAGGCTCGTTCTGGTCTGAGCAAGAAAGGACAGCCGATGGGTTCTTTCTTCTTCCTTGGTCCGACAGGTACTGGTAAGACAGAGTTGGCTAAGGCACTTGCAACCTTCCTCTTCGGCGATGAGAGTGCACTTATTCGCTTCGATATGTCGGAGTTCAAGGAAGAACATTCTGTGGCACTGCTCTACGGTGCACCTCCGGGATACGTGGGATACGAGGAAGGCGGTCTGCTGGTGAACAAGATTCGTCAGAATCCGTATTCAGTCGTGTTGTTCGATGAGATTGAGAAGGCTCACAAGTCGGTATTCGATCTGTTCCTGCAGATCCTCGACGAGGGTAAGCTTCACGATCGTCTTGGTCGTGTGGGTGATTTCTCAAACGCCCTGATTCTTTTCACTTCGAACATCGGTGCACAGACCATCGTGGAGAAGTTCAATAGTGGTATCATTCCCGAGAACAATGAACTGATGGATATTATGCAGGGCTACTTCCGTCCTGAATTCCTGGCTCGTCTGACAGAAATCGTACCATTCTCGCCAATTACCGATAAGACTGTTGCAAAGATCTTTGACATTCACTTGAAGGGATTGTTGAAACTGCTTGAGGAGCAGAACATAGAGCTGACGCTTACACCTGATGCACGTCAGGCTATTGCCCTGCGTGGATACAACCAGCAGTATGGTGCACGTCCTGTTCTTGGTATTATCCGTAAGGAACTGCGCCACCCGATATCAAAGATGATGATTGCCGGTAAGGTGAAAACTGGTGACAAGATTCTGGTAGAGGTCGACAAGGATGGTCAGGCTGTGTTCGTGATTAACGGAAAGCGTGAAGAGAAAGTCGCTGAGAAATCTGCTGATCCTGCAGAGCCTGTTGAAAAGAAGACCACAAAGAAAGAGAAAAAATAAAGTATAATAGTATTAGTATTCATTTAAAAATTATTTACAACTATGGCAATGAAAGAGAATTTCATTTCGATGGCTCCAGATGAGGAGTCCAGTGCGAAAGTCAGTTTGATCGATCAGAACAAGACACTGATGATTGATCAGTACACCAGTGATGTTGAAGCAGGTAATCCTGAGTTTGTAGAGGATATCCACAACATTGATGACGCATTTGCTCACTTTAAGCCAAAAGTAGAAGTCGCCTTTACAGATGAAGAGGGTGGCTCTGTATCAGAGACCCTTCACTTCGGTGAGTTGCGTGACTTTGAGGCACAGGGCGGAAAAGGTAAGCTTGTTCAGAACAGCCCGTTCCTTTCTGGCGTGAAAGAGAAGATCGACACTAACCAGAAGATTCGCAAGAGCATCGAGCAGAACCGCAAGTTGCGTGATATTCTGAAGGAGGCTGGTAGCCGTGACGAACTGAAGGCTATGCTTCAGTCTTTGCTCACAGAATTGGAAGGCGCCGATTAATCAAGCGACTAATACGCTATGGCTAAGAAGATTGAAGAATTAGAACAGAAGATAGCCCGTTTGGAGCAGGAGAATGAGCGTCTCGATATGGAGAATGTGCGCTTGTTGGGACGTAATCTCTTGATGAGCGAGCAATTGAACTGCTGGTACGAACTGAAACAGCGTGTGAACTGGCTGAAGGCAGAGATGCAACGTGGCCGTCGCTTGTCAATGCAGGCTGACATGGTTGACGATGCAGAGCTGTTGGCAATGCTGGAGAACCGTCTGGAACAGGAACCTAAATTGGTGACTGCAGAATTCGGAACCAAAGAACTGGCAGAACTGATGGGGGTTTCACAGGCTCGTCTGATTCGTCTCTTTCGTAATTCAACGATCTTCAAGTCACCAGATGAGTATCTTGAAAATATCCGTCTGATGCGTGCAATGCAGTTACTTCGGGAGCATCCTGAATATGGCATTGCTGCTATAAGCGCAGAAGCTGGTTACAACTCGGTGCGGACACTACAGCGCAGAATGAGCGAGGTTATCGGCATGACGCCTGTGGAGTTTCGTATCATGACAGAGAACGAAAGACAATAAAGTAAAAAGAATTAAAAGAATTATACAATTATGGCAGATGTAGAAATGCAGAAAGCTCAGGCCGCCGAACAGGCTGGTGCCGAGCTTCAAGAGAAACAAGGACAACAGGATGTCTCCCAGTTGCTAAAGGCATTTGGTGGATTTAATGCAATTCGTGGTTTTATGCCCGATGCTGATAATATGAATCCTGCCCGCAAGGCAGCTAAGCAGGTGTTCCTGACAGACAAGCGCTTCAAGGATAAGCGTGAGGGTCTGAAGAAGGACATCAAGCGTTGGTTGGAGTTGCTGGATGACAGCAGCATTGAGAGCGCAACAGGTTTTGCAGATGCCTGCAAAAAGGATGAGGAGAAATTTACAGGCGTTCTGAAGCAGGGTATCACCGATGCCCTCTATGCTACCCAGAACCTTGAGCGCAGCTATCGTCAGCTCGACTCATTCTTCAAGACTTGTGGCACCGACAAGGTTAAGAACCTGCGTATTATCAATGTCCTGAAGGAAGATATCGCTGATGCTGACTCTGGCTTCGCTGGTGAGGTAGAGAATATCCTCCGCAATGGTTTCGACCGTCTGAGCCTGAAGGATGCTTATAGCCTTGTCTGCGTACCTGGTGCTGTATTCACAGATAAGGTAGACCTACTTCAGTGGGCAAAGATGGCCTTTAAGTATAAGGTAATGCTGATTACCGACCATGCAGATGAATACTCATTCGATGATCTACAGGCCAATACAGAGGGTTATCGCGACAGCGATCAGGCGCTTATGAATGTTGTCATGACCGCCAACTGGATTGTTGGCCGTGAGGCAGAAAAGATGTCGAGTGACGAAGAGGATGCAAAGGCATTCTATATCGCTCCTGCTGCTGCTCTCTGTGGTAAGCTTTACGATGAAACAGCTAACATGGCACAGGGTGCAGGTGGTAAGAAATATGGTACCCTTGACGGTGTGAAGGGTGTGAAGATCGACCTGCTGAAGTCTGAGATTGCTGCCTTGATGGACAATCAGGTGATTCCGATGGTCTACAGTGAGGGGCGTGTGATGGCATTCAACAACACTACGCTTTACAACGGAGATCTTGATGCCATGAAGGAGTATCCGATCGTTCGTGTATTCGACTGGGTGAAGAAAGTACTGATGAACTTCGTGCATGAGGTGGCTCTCGAGAACTGGGATCCGTACAACTCTCCAAAGAATCTGAAGAGCAAGATCCAGGAGTTCCTCAATATGTATAAGGGCTATGGCAACCTGTTCCAGAACTATGAGATCGGCGAGCCGCGTCAGGATCCTGTCACCAAGCAGATTACTTGTGATATCACTCTGACCCCGTTCTATGCAGCTAAGAACTTCGTGATTAAGGTCGCTGCAGACAAGAAGGATAAGGAAGCTGCTTTGGCTAGTGCATAAGTATATCCTGAGACTAATAAATAAAGTATTAACAATCTAAAAATCAAAAAGTTATGGCAAAGACACCAGTAACAATGAAAATCGACGGTTACAAAGACCGCGAAGTGATGATGGTAAGTTATGATTTCGAGCAGGAGACCGACGTAGAGGGTCAGATGAGCGGTATTCCCCGTGGCGGTAAGATCCAGGTTCGCGTAAAGGCTCTGAACGATGGCACACCCGACCTGCTGGCTTGGATGACAGAGCGCAACCTCCCGAAGAACGGCAGCATCGAGTTCCTCGAGACAAAGACAGGC
>OMXK01000020.1 GCA_900314995.1 uncultured Prevotella sp. | reverse complement strand
GGCACGAGCACCTGAGCGAACAGAAACCAGCAGGGGGTTCTCCTTGTCGCCGAACTTTGAGTTCATCAGGGTCTCAATGTGCTTTACAGCAGCCATCACATCGTCGTTCAGTAACTCCATGATCTTCTGCTGACCTACCTGATAATATTCGTTACAGCAATCAGTAGTGATTGTAAAACCAGGAGGAACAGGTACACCAATCAGGTTCATCTCAGCAAGATTAGCACCCTTGCCGCCAAGTTCCTCACGCATTTTTGCATTACCTTCGGCCTTACCGTTACCGAAGAGGTAAACTCTTTTTTGACTCATAAATTTATTATTTATAGTAATGATTATAAATTGTTTTTTATTTAATTCCGCAAAGATACCACAATTTGAGCGAATATCCAAATAAAATAGCTAAAAAATTGCAATGCAGATATGACATTTTTATTTTTTTGGCACGGATTACACGGATTAACACGGTTTTTTAATATTATTTTTGTACCTTTGCCGCCCAAACAGATAAAAAAGATGGCAAGAACAAAGAAACCTTTACCGCTTCTTGAGAGCGTTCGTATAGAGTCTGTGGCAGCTGAAGGCAAATGTCTGTTCCACTGGAATGACCTGGTGGTATTTGTACCCTTCTGTGTGCCTGGTGATGTGTGTGACGTGCAGATCCGTCGAAAGAAGCACTCCTTTGCCGAGGGTGAGGTTGTACGCTTTATAGAATATAGTAATGTACGCGCGATACCATTCTGCACGCACTTCGGTGTATGTGGCGGCTGCAAGTGGCAGAATTTGCCTTACGAGGAACAGCTGAAGTTCAAGCAACAGCAGGTGTATGACCAGCTGCATCGGATAGGCAAGGTGGAACTGCCAGAGTTCCGTCCTATCCTGGGTAGTGTGAAGACACAGGAATACCGCAACAAGCTCGACTTCGGCTGTGCTAACAAGCGTTATCTGACGAAGGAACAGATTGAGAGTCTCCCCCATGCCCCCTCCAAAGGGGATGGGAGTGCAGAGGCGGCAGAAGATGCATCACGCTTCACGCTTCACACCTCACTCAAGGATGTGCCGGCCATCGGCTTCCATATTACGGGTGCTTTCGACAAGATCCTGCCCATCGAGAAATGCTGGCTGATGGACGACCTTCACAACCAAATCCGCAATGAGATCTACGACTATGCTATGGCCCACGATTTTACGTTCTTCGATCTCAGAGCCCAAACAGGACTGCTCCGCGATGTCATTATCCGCAACTCGAACACTGGTGAGTGGATGGTGATTGTACAGTTCTGCCTCCCCCCGACCCCGTCCAACGAGAAGGGAAGTTGGGATGACGGAAACGGCCAGAAGGCTTTAGGACTCCTTCAACACATTGCCGATAAGTTCCAGCAGATCACATCCTTACTCTACCTTGACAACCAGAAATGCAATGACACCATTGGCGATCAGGACATCCTGGTGTTCAATGGGAAAGACCATATCTACGAGACGATGGAAGACCTGAAGTTCAAGGTTGGCCCGAAGAGTTTCTACCAGACGAATACCGAGCAGGCCTACCACCTCTACTCTGTGGCTCGCGAATTTGCATTCAGTTCTCCTCTCACTTTGAAGGGACAGGGCGAGGGTCCATTGGTGTATGACCTCTATACCGGTACCGGCACCATCGCCAACTTCGTTGCGCGACAGGCACAGAAGGTAATCGGTATCGAGTATGTGCCCGAGGCCATCGAAGATGCAAAGGTAAACTCGGAAATCAACGGTATCACCAACACCCTCTTCTATGCAGGTGACATGAAGGACATATTGACAGACGACTTCATCAACGAGCATGGGCGCCCCGATGTGATTATTACCGACCCTCCACGTGCCGGTATGCATCCTGATGTGGTGAAGACCATCCTCCGGGCAGACCCAGAACGCATCGTCTACGTCAGCTGTAATCCTGCTACTCAGGCACGTGATCTTCAGGACCTAGACGTACAGTATCGCGTAGTCGCTGTACAGCCCGTGGACATGTTCCCACACACGCCTCATGTAGAAAATGTAGTGCTTCTTGAGCGCAAAAAGTAAAATATTACGGAAAAAATTTGGCCATTCCATTTTTTTTCCGTATATTTGTGCCCATATAACCTAAAACAGATTGGTATGATGTTAAAGAAATCATTATCGTTAGTCGTTGTGCTGATGTTAGGATTCAGCGCCAACGCATCTGCCGAAGAGCAGGAAGTACAGAACACCCAGCAGGAGAAGAAACCGCTTATCGAACTCCCGCAGTGGGTCAAGAACATCAAGTTCAGTGGATACGGCATGTTGCAGTATCAAGGTGAAGACAAAGAGGGTTCGCACAGCAACACCTTCAACCTCCGTCTGGCCCGTTTCATTCTGGATGGAAAGATTGGCGACTTCGACTGGCGCGCCCAGATTCAGGGAACCAATGCCACAGGTCCGGGACAGCCTACCGTACAGCTCGTAGACCTCTATGCAGAATGGCGCAGATATCCGGAATTCAAGGTACGTGCCGGTCAGTTTAAACGCGCCTTCACTTTTGAAAACCCCACCCACCCCATCACGCAGGGCTGGCGCGGCTATGCCGACGTGATCAACAAACTTTCAGCCTTCGGTGACCGTACAGGTGAGCGTTCTTCCGGTGGTCGTGATATCGGTATTCAGGTGTCGGGTGATCTTTTCCCCAATGCTAATGGCCGTCGTATTCTCCACTATCAGGTTGGTGTCTACAATGGTGAAGGTGTGAACCAGAAGGATATGGATAATCGCAAGGACTTTATTGCCGGTCTCTGGGTAATGCCTATCAAGGGTGTACGTATCGGTGCCTTCGGATGGACTGGTTCGCGTGGTGGCATGCTGGATCCTCTTACAGGCGAGACCCGCAGCATAGAGAAGAACCGTTATGCCCTCTCTGCCGAGTACGACTTGAATGAATATACCTTCCGTGCTGAATATATCCACAGCCAGGGTTGGGGTGCCAAGTCTCCCGGTAACAACGTGAGAGAGATCTATTACGAGAATGGCAACAAGGCCGATGGTTGGTATGTATTCGGTATCGTGCCCCTTATCAAGGGTAAGCTTTACGGCAAGGCCCGTTACCAGACCTATCGCAATCAGAAGAACTGGTCGTCATCAGTCAATCAGGTAGAGTGCGGTCTGAACTACAAGTTCACAAAGAATCTGGAGATCCATGCTGAGTACTCTCACGTGAACGACAGGAATCTTGCTGATGGCAAGCACAACTACAACCTTGTCGACGTAGAACTCGACTTCCGCTTCTAACCCTTGTGGAAGCGCCTTGTCAGTGCCTGCCACAGATGCGTCTTACGGCGCAGAATCTGAAGTGAGAAAAGACAGCTGCAAGTCACCAAGAGAGTCCCCAGCGACCAATAGGTGATTCCCTCGGTGCTCAGGGTCAATACAAACACAAGCAGGCCAAGCACTGTCTGAACAGCAGCATACTGGAATACGGTTGCCGAACAGCGGTAACCGTATTTTATATACGCATAGCCGTTTATCAGCAGGTATTCAAACAGATGGGCTAGTGTGATAGCGACACCTGTACCATAGAGTCCCCAATGCTCGTAACCGATGATGAACAGCAGCACAAAGACCACATAGTATGATGTCTCCAAAAACAGGTATTTCAGCGAGTAGCCGCGAGCCAACGTGATATAAGCTACGGGCATTGTCAACACCTTCAGATACATCGCCAGCGCTGCTACCTGAGCCATCTCCACTACGGGAAGGAATTTAGAACTGAACAACAGGGGAATCAAGATCGGCAGCGCAATAATCAAGCCTGCCAGCATCGGCGAGAGCAACAGCAACGACACTTCCATCTGACGGTTAACGCAATCATTCGTGGCAGCTATATCCTGATGCACTCCTGAGAGTCGTGGGAAATAGTCAGTCTCCATCGCCGAGAACACCATCCCCGCATACGTGATGGTCAGCATGTAGCCTGCGTTGTAGAGACCCAACATATCCAAATCGCCCACCACGTTCAAATAAGAGCGGATTAACATCTCCGATGCACTGCCCACAACGGCAGCCAATGTGTATGCGACACCCAGTCTCACCATCTCCATTCCCTCCCCAAGAATCCCCCTGGAACCCCACAGCCGCAAGGGCATAAGCCGGAACGAGTGGCGGATAGTGAGCAGCATCGTAGTCAGCGTCATCAGTACAATGACGGGCACGATACCAGACTCGCCGAAATAGAAATACACAGGAACCGAGATTATCAATGCGGCAGCCACCGAAAGGATCTGAACCAGCGCCAGTGCTCCAAGTCTGCGCATACCCTTCAAGATAGCCGTCTCACCACCTGTAATGGCTAGCATACCCACGGCTGGAGACAACAGCATGAAATGCAGGCTGTGGTTACCCCAGGCAAAAGTCGTCTGGCTCAATAGCGGTCCGATGAGGATACAAATGAGCATACCCAACAGCGCCGTAAGCATGCTCCACCCTCTTACCACCTTCACGAAGTGTTCAAGAGCCACCTGGTCACCTTGATCGAAAAGTGCAGAGATATGACGCACTGCACTGAAGGAAACGCCAAGATTTGTGGACTGCGATACGAAATTCACTGTTGTATTGAAGAGCGAAGCCAGTCCCATACCTGAAGGGCCGAGCAACAGGGCAATAAGTTTTGTACGCACAAGACCCATACCAATGTTCAGGCCCTGTACACCTCCGAAAATACCCGTATATTTCAGAACGTGGCTGTATGTTTCATCTGTTTCTTTCGCCATATCTCCATATTTCAAACGCAAAATTACACAAAATATTTCAAAATACGAAATAAAAACACTATCTTTGCACCCGTATGGAGAAAAACTTTCAGGAACCGAAGCCGTTGGTGAGTTTTATCATCGCCTATTACGAGGTGCCCGTCAAGATGCTACGCGAGTGTCTTGACAGTATCCTTGCACTCTCATTGAGCAGTTCTGAACGACAAATCATCGTCGTTGACGACGGCTCTGACGAGAGTCCTATAACGGCTCTCACCGACTATGCCGACGATATACTCTACCTGCGCCAGCGTCATCAAGGCTTAAGCGTTGCCCGTAATACGGGGATCCGCATGGCTACGGGCGAATACCTGCAGTTTGTCGATGCTGACGACCTGCTCCTTAATGCGCCCTACGAGCATTGTCTCGACCAAGTGCGCTTTGGCAAGTATGAGATGGTAACCTTCTGTCTGACGGACAAGCCTGGGGCTCCAACGGAAATCAACACTTCGGAGCCACAGAGCGGTGCTGAGCTCATGCGCCACACGAATATACATGGTTCTGCCTGCGGTTATCTTTTCCGCCGGTCTATCCTTGGCGATCTGCGTTTCACACCAGACATTCTCCATGAGGACGAGGAATTCACCCCTCAACTGATGCTTCGCGCAGAAAGCGTATGTATCACAGATGCAAAGGCTTACCATTACCGTCATCGCAGTGGCTCCATCATTACGGGCAGTCATATTCGCCAACGCCTCCGTCGGCTTAACGACAGCAAAGGTGTCATCCTTCGTCTCCATACGATAGCCGATCGCCTGCCTGCCGAAGAACGGGCTGGACTCCAGCGTCGCATTGCTCAGCTTACGATGGACTATCTCTACAACGTCATCCGCCAGACGAAATCGAGTATTTACCTGGAGCATCGTGTAGAGGAACTGCGCCGAAAGGGTCTCTTCCCGCTGCCTGATCGCGATTATACGCGGAAATATACCTGGTTCCGTCGACTGAGCAATAGCCGTAAAGGCCGAGCACTTCTGTTGCGGATTATCCCACTGTTTCCCCAAGAACGCTAACCGCCGTCTCTCCAATGATATCCGTCATCGTCATTACCTATAATCAGGAGAATACCATCGCGCGTACCCTCGGTTCCATACTCTGTCAGAAATGTCACCAGCCAGTCGAAATCGTCGTAGGTGAAGACTGTTCGACGGACAACACCCCTGCCATCTGCCGAGATTATGCCGCCCGTTATCCCCAGATACGACTCTACTGCAATACCCACAACAAGGGCATAATCAACAATTATTACGATTGTCTGCTCGCCTGTCGTGGTGAATTTATTGCTGACTGCGCAGGCGATGATTTCTGGGTTGACGACCAGAAACTGGAGAAGGCCGTCTGCCTGATGGAAGCCGACCCGGCGATTACCCTTGTGCATACAGCCTGGCGTTCCTACAACGAACGGACGGGCATCGCTACAGATACGATGCCGCAACCCTTTCCAGAACCTGTCACAGAGGGTAAAGACATGCTCGAGGCAATCCTCACACAGACGCGTATGCCCGTCATCCAACTCTGCAGTTCGCTCTACCGCGCCTCTACCATTCTAGAAGCTTATCATGCTGACACTTCACTATTCCGTGATCCCGAGATGGGCTGTGAAGATCTCCAGATTGCGTTTTTCCTCGCCATGAAGGGCAAGATAGCCTATCTGCCCGATGTGACCCTACACTACAGCCAAGGTGAAGAGACGGTATCTTCTTCGCACGACGAACGTAAGCAATTCCGTTTCGACCGTCGTGTCACCATGCTCAGCCACGAACTATCCGAACGTTATCAGATCAAAGGACCGGCTGTTACGCGATTCTTCTCCCAACGTGCTTTCACACTCCTCATGCACGCTTTCCGTGCCCACGATGCTGCCCTGCGCCACGAGGCACTTGCTTGCTGCGAGCTTTGGGGAGCACACCCTACGCCAGCCTTCACTGTCGTGAAAGCCGTCACGTCTCATGATGTCCTTTGGCGATTAGCCCTTCGCCTGCGCGAAAAGCTCCGTTAGTTCCTTGCCTACCACTTCGGGAGAAGCAAGTGCCCGTGCCTGGCGGGCAATTGCCTCGCCATCATACTGATTGTAATGGGCCACCGTCTCCAGCATGGCCTGTGCCAGCGCATCCGCATCGTCGGTAGCCACGATGCTGCAGGCACCCTCAAGCCTTTCATTCTGCGGCACGCTCGTCGTAGCGACTACGGGAATACCCGTGCTCATCGCTTCGAGAACCACCAGTGGCTGAACCTCACTGCGACTCGGTAAGACTAGCGCATGGCTCTCATAGAACAATTCCCTTATCTCCGATTTGTCCTGATGTCCCAACAGTTCCACCCCGTCCATCGGGAATAGCTTCCGGGCTACACGACTATCAGTCCCTGTGCCTGCAATTTTCAGGCGAATGTCAGGACGTTCAGCCCGCACCGTCTTGAAAGCATCTGCCAACACATCGTAACCCTTGCGATAATCATAGGCTGCCACGCAACAGAACGTAAACGCTCCGTCAGAAAGCGGCTGGCGCGACTGATAGTGGTAATAGTCAGTATCCACCACATTCGACACCGACTCCCAACGATAATCATCTCCATAATAGCAGGCCGTATCCTTCACCAGTTCTGCAGCGACTGGAATCACCAGGGCTGCCCCATGATAGGCTTCGCGCAACAACGGCAACTGCCACGCTTCGCTCGGTGCAGGGCCAAACTCCTCAGTCAGACTCATCAGCGAAAGATGTTCCGTTATCACGTAAGGGATGCCGTATTTCCTGCTGATCTCCATGGCAGCATAACCTGCCCATTTGCAGCAATGCGCATGAATAAGATCGGGATAGCCGTAAAGACCGACATAAGTATCAAACAACCGTCTGACACCTTTCACCCAATGCGCTACGTTCCACCTGATCACCTTCGGTACACCCCGCAGGAATGTCTGCCACACAGTGATGCCCTCCCTTTTCGACACCGAGATGTCATAAGGCAGTGTCAGATAGTCCTTCAGTCCCTTCGTAATGGCCAGCTGCACGTGGCTCAATATGAGCACTTCGTGGCCCTGCCGTTGCAGCGCCTTCGCCTGCTCCAGACAGAACTCCCCGCCATAAGGGGTGAAGAATGAGGGTATTTCCAGTATTCGCATCGCACTAGTCTTCAAAAAAGCCGGATATCCTTTTCAGATACCCGGCTTCAATTGTTTTTCTCTTGTCCGAAGCCTTATGCCTCAGCAGGAGCAGCCTCCTCGGCGGGAGCCTCTGCAGCAGCAGCCTCTGCGGCCTTTGCAGCCTCGGCCTCAGCCTTAGCAGCAGCTTCAGCAGCCTTCTTGTCGGCTACCTTCTTGGCGATGGCCTCGTTAACAGCCTTCTCTGCCTTCAGTGCGTTAGCAGCAGCCTCCTTCTTAGCCTTCTGCTCAGCCTCAGCGATCTTTGCCAGACCATTCTGCTTGTCAGCCTTCCAGGCGTCAAACTTCTTCTGGGCAGCAGCCTCATCGAAAGCGCCCTTCTTCACGCCACCTTTCAGGTGCTTCATCAGGTAAACGCCCTCACGGCTCAGGATGTTGCGTACTGTGTCTGTGGGCTGGGCACCTACCTCAACCCAGTAAAGCGCACGGTCGAAATTCAAGTCTACTGTGGCTGGATTGGTGTTGGGATTGTAAGTACCAATCTTCTCAGTAAATCTACCATCTCGTGGTGCACGAGCGTCGGCGATAACGATGCTGTAGAAAGCATAACCTTTGCGACCACCGCGCTGCAATCTGATTTTTGTTGCCATAATTTTTTTTGTTTGATTTTGATTTTTAACTGAATTTCATGCTCTTAACTCGTAAAAGCGGGTGCAAAGGTACTATATTTTATTGGAATAATAAAAAATAAACACGAAAAAAAATGCTTTTTTCACAATAATTGCTTACTTTTGTACCGATATTATGGCTATTAGATCACTTTCCATCCTCATTCCGACGTATAACGACCCCTGTTTTGAACTCGTCGATACGCTCAGACACCAAGCTGAGGCTACTGGTATCAGCTACGAAATTATCGTGGCCGACGACGGTTCCACCTCTGAAGAGACACTGAAGACCAACAGCGCCATCGACTCGCTACCCAACTGCCGCTATCTGAAACGATCACAGAATGCAGGTCGCGCTGCCATCCGTAACTTCCTCGCACAGGAGGCCCACTACCCCTACCTGCTTTTCATCGACAGCGACATGACCGTCATCAGCAACCGGTTTCTCGCCGACTATCTCGATGCTGACTGCGATACTGTCATCGACGGCGGCATAACTGTCTGTCCTTTTGTCGACCATCTGAAAGGCAACCTGCGTTATCGTTACGAGACAGCCGAGGCTCCTCGCCATACAGCCGAAGAGCGCCAGAAGAACCCCTATCAGCACATCCACACCGCCAATCTCCTCGTGCGGCGCGACATCATGCGTGAACACCCTTTCGACGAGCGTTTCCGGCATTATGGCTATGAAGACGTGTTTTTCGGCAAGATTCTGCGCCAGCATAAGATTCCCATCCTCCATATCGACAATCCGCTCGGCTTCTGCACGTTTGAGAGTAATGCCGACTTTGTCGCCAAGACCGAGGAAGGACTGCGTACTCTCCATCAGTTTCGCGACGATCTGCGAGGCTATTCCCGGCTGCTCACCTTCGTTTCCGGTATCCACCTACCCGTCGTATTAAGCGTTATCCGACTCTTGCATCGTCTTTTCGGGGCAGCCGAGCGACGCAATCTTTGTGGCAACAATCCATCGTTAACTGTATTCAAATATTACAGATTAGGGTACTTTCTCACCCTAAAATAGGCTAATTAAACATTTTTTAACGCGAAAATCAAAAAAAATTCCGAAAAAGCTTGCAAGTTTAGAAAATAGTTCTTATCTTTGCATCGTGTTTTTCATAGTATTAGATTTAAGGTTAACAAAGTTCGGGGCTCAGCGGAGCCCCTTTTTTATTTCCTGACCTCTCAGCTAAGCCTTCTCTGATACTTTATCCGTCTTAGCTGTAACTACCGTCACAATGTATGCACTGAGCAGCACAAGGATACCGGCGACGGGCTTATCCCACGTCAGGACATCCTGCCCTAACATGATTGCCACAAAGGAAGCGATGACAGGTTGGAGATTAGTGTAGATCGAGACTGTTGTAGCCTGCAGGTACTTCATCGCAAAGGGAATCAGGAAAAAACCGAGAACCGTAGCACCGAGGACGATGAAGGCCATCTCGAGGATACCATGCCAATCACAGGCAAAGGAATAGAGGGCGTTAAGGGGAAGCTCTGGCAATGCCAAAGGAACGGTCACAACGGCCGAGACCAGGAAGACATACTTCATCTGGGTGACGGGACTGTACTTCGTAGCCACATTGCGGGTGATAATCAGGTAGACAGCCCACGTTAGCACACTGAGGATAGCGAGCGAGATGCCGATGAGGTCGTTCTTGCCTGAGCCAAGCTTCTGACTCATCAGCACCATCAGCACAGCACCTGCTATACCAAGCAGCACACCGAAAAACTTCATGGGGGTGATTCGCTCACCGATGGTGAAAGAGGCACAGATCATCACCGCCACTGGGGTAAGCGTGGAGATAAGCGAAAAGTAGACGGGACTGGTAAAATCGAGCGCCCAGGCCGTGAGCGTCTGAGAGAGGACAAAGCCCAGCAGTCCGCCCAGAAGGATGGTGAGAAGGTCACGATCCTCGACATGCTCACGGGGCATAAAGGCTGAAATCAACCAAAACACGAGGCAGGCCCCCAGCGAGCGCGAAGCCATATAGCCCATGGGAGTGACCCACTGGTCGAGCAGCAGTTTAGTAACGGGTACGCCGAGTCCGAAGATTGTGTTCGCCAGGAAGATGGCACTATGAGCTTGAATTCTGTTGTTCATATTATGTATTATGTTTATGATTTCTTCTGATAGAGTTTGAGACGATCCTTAAGCGGCATCTTGGCATAGCGGCGCCACTCATGCGCACCATCCTTACAACGGGAAAGGTAACCCGAATCGTACATACGTCCGTAGGCCTCGAGCTCAAAGGGATTAAGCAGATAGCCTGCATGCTTGAGTTTCTTGTTCATCGGCAGGGCGCGCAACCAATACCATATATATAATAGGTAGAAGCGCAACCAGGAATCGCCACACGACTGAGCCTGGCGCAGATGGATCATTTCATGGTTCTTCATGAACGAAGGACCGTTGTTGAAACGGTCGGCCTCTGCTTGGTCTGGCGCTAGAATGGTGCCGAAGAAGGTCAGCCCTTCATAGCCTTTGCGGAGCCAGAAGGAGTTGACAACAGCAGGCATATCGTCCACCTTACTCGGTCTGACGGCATGCCACATGATCGGAAAAATACCTAATATCTGCATAGCGGCTACAAAAGTACGAAAATTCGCTGAAAATAATGGGCGATTCGCTGAATAATTTTGCCCTTAACTATAAGTTACAATAACTTTGCACCCAGAATTTGAACAATTAAACAATTAAACATGATGAAAAAGATGAATCAGTTCTGGATGATCTCAACGCTGCTGTTCCTGATGGCAGCTTGTTCAACAGAAGACACATGGCTGGGTGGTAACACGAACCCTTCGTCGACAACCAGTACGACGACAACAACGACAGAGAGTAATGACGACAACAGCCAGACGACAACATCGGCTGACGACGTGATGACAGGTGTATCGAGCGACGGAGATGTCAATTCGTTCACCATCGCTCTCAACAAGAATGCCATCGCAGAGTCGGTGACCGTCGACAGCAATGACGACGATTACATTGAGAACACCACGTTCGACAAGACCATCACCATCACCTTCAACACCGACGGACAGGCTTCGGTCAGTGGAGACGATGCAGGTATCGTGACGATCAACGGCAACGATGTCATCGCAGACAACACCTCGGAAGAAGTGATCAAGTACGTACTGACGGGCGAGACCAGCAACGGTTTCTTCAAGCTCTACTCAGAGAAGAAGCAGGCCATCGTGCTCAACGGCGTCAGCATCACCAACCCCGACGGTGCTGCCATCAACAACCAAAGCAAGAAGCGCACCTTCGTTGTGCTCAACGACGGATCGACGAATCATCTCCAAGACGGTACTAACTACAACGACGCGACCGAAGACGAGGACATGAAGGGCTGCTTCTTCTCAGAGGGCCAGCTCGTATTCAGCGGTAGCGGCTATCTCGAGGTGAAGGCCAACTGCAAGGCAGGCATCCGCAGCGATGACTACGTTCGTACGATGCCCAAGGCCAACATCTTCGTGGATGCAGCATCAGGCAATGGCATCCGGGGCAACGATGCCGTCATCGTGACTGGCGGTGTGATCAATATCAATGTGACAGGAACGGCCGACAAGGGTATCTCGACGGATGGAGAAGTGACCATCGACGGCGGGCGCACCACCATCATTACCAGCGGCGGCTACCTATACGACGATGACGAACAGGACTACAGCGCCTGTGCAGGCATCAAGGCCGACGTAGCCATCAACATCAACGGCGGCGAACTGAATATCAAAAGCACAGGCACAGGCGGCAAGGGTCTGAACTGCGACGGCGAGATAACCATCAGCGACGGTGTGGTAAGAATCATCACCACCGGCAAGCGCCAGAAAGACTCCAAGGGCAGCGTATCGCCCAAGGGCATCAAGGCCGATGGCAATCTGACCTTCAAGGGCGGACAGACACAGGTAAGGATTGAAGGAACGGGCGACGGTACTGAGGGTATCGAGAGCAAGGGCGAGATTGTCATCGAAGCCGGCACCGTAGAGAGCTACAGCTATGACGACGCCATCAACTCAGCCGGCAACCTGACAATCGAGGGCGGCTATGTCTACGCCCGCAGTTACAACAACGATGCCATCGACGCCAACAAGAACCTCTACATCAACGGCGGTGTGGTAATTGCCGAGGGAGGCAGTCAGCCGGAATGCGGACTCGATGCGGCAGAGCAGTATAAAGCCTATATCAACGGTGGTACGGTGGTGGCCGTGGGTGGCGGCATGCAAGCCATCGACTCATCATCCAAACAGGCCAGCATTGCCGTCAGCGTTCAGATGGGCACCACGATCGGCGTGCTCGACGGCACAACGGCCATCCTCGGCTACACGACGCCAAGCAGCAACAGCGGCTCCTCGCTGATGATCTCATCGCCAGCATTCGATGACGGCAGCAGCTATACGCTCAGAGCCGGATGTGAACTCAGCGGCGGTACCACATTCTACAACCTCACCACTGGTTGCACCATCGGCAGCGGCAGTCAGAGTGTCGACACCACAGCCAGCACATCCGTAGGCAGCTCGATGGGCGGCATGGGCGGCGGTCCTGGCGGCGGCATGGGCGGCGGAGGCGGACGTCCCTGGTAAGCTTCTGATCAGGTACGGATTACACGGATTAACACGGATTTCTTTTATCAGACGAAAAAGGAAAAAACTGTGTTAATCCGTGTAATCTTTGCCATTATTAAAAACTTTTTCGTACCTTTGCCAACAAAAACAAGCGACTATGGATGAAATAAAGCGTATCGAACAGCTTCGCAAGGAGCTCCACGAACATAATTACCGTTACTACGTGCTGAATCAGCCAACCATCGGCGACCAGGACTTCGACTTCATGATGCACGAACTGCAGGACCTGGAAGCCAGGCACCCGGAGATGGCCGACGAGAACTCACCCACCCAGCGCGTGGGGAGCGACCTGAACGCAGAGTTCCGGCAGGTGGAACATAAGTACCCCATGCTCTCTTTGGCCAACACCTACAACGAGCAGGATGTGGCCGACTGGTACGAGAGCGTGAAGAAGGGCCTCGCCGGTGAGGATTTCGAGGTGTGCTGTGAAATGAAGTACGACGGACTCTCGATCTCGCTGACCTACGTTGACGGACGGCTGACGCAAGCCGTGACCCGGGGCGACGGTGTGCATGGCGACGATGTGACGGCCAACGTGAAGACCATCCGCAGCATCCCCCTGGTGCTGGCACCGCCTGCGGGCAACGACCTCTTTGCCGCTCCCCCCTACCCTCGGGAATTTGAGATACGGGGCGAGATTCTGATGCCCTGGGCCGTGTTTGAGCGCCTGAACAAGGAGCGCGAGGAAGCCGAGGAACCGCTGTTCGCCAACCCGAGGAATGCCGCCAGCGGTACGCTGAAGAGCCAGAAGTCGAGCCTCGTCGCCTCGCGCCAGCTTGATGCCTACCTCTATTATCTGTTAGGCGAACAACTGCCGGCCGAAGGCCACTACGAGAATCTGGAGATAGCCCGTCAGTGGGGCTTCAAGATATCCGAAGGCATGAAGAAGGTGAAGACCCTGCAGCAGATCTACGACTTCATCAACTATTGGGACAAGGCGCGCAAGAGTCTTCCTGTAGCCACCGACGGTATCGTGTTGAAAGTAAACAGCTTACGACAGCAGCGCTCACTCGGTTTCACGGCCAAGAGCCCGCGCTGGGCCATCGCCTATAAGTTCAAGGCCGAGCGTGTGTGTACCCGTCTGAATGAGGTCACCTATCAGGTAGGCCGTACGGGAGCCGTCACCCCTGTGGCGAATATGGATCCCGTGCAGTTGGCCGGCACCACCGTCAAGCGTGCCACGCTGAACAACGAGGACTTCATCCGTTCGTTCGACCTGCATATCGGCGACTACGTCTACGTGGAGAAAGGCGGTGAGATCATCCCGAAGATTGTGGGTGTCGACATCGCCCAGCGCCCCATCGTCGCCCAGCCCGTCGCGTTCATCAAGCGCTGCCCGGAGTGTGGCACCCCGTTGGTGAGATATGAGGGCGAGGCTGCCTGGTACTGTCCGAACGACACCGGCTGTCCGCCACAGATCAAGGGGCGCATCGAGCACTTCATCGCCCGCAAGGCCATGAACATCGACTCGCTGGGCCCAGAGACCGTTGACGACTATTACCGTCAGGGACTCATCAAGAACGTGGCCGACCTCTACCAGATCGAGGTACAGCAGATCAACGGCGACGGCTCGCGCACGAAGTCGGCCCAGAGGATTGTCAACGGTATTGCCGCCTCGAAGCAGGTGCCCTTCGAGCGGGTGGTCTTTGCCCTCGGTATCCGTTTCGTGGGAGAGACCTCGGCCAAGCTGCTGGCACGCCATTTCAAGAACATCGACGCCCTGATGAACGCAGGACTCGAGGAACTACAGGAGATAGAAGGCATCGGCGAGGTGATGGCCAAGAGCATCATCACCTACTTCCACGACGAGAAGAATCTGGACATCATCCGTCGCCTGAGGGAATACGGGCTGCAGATGGAGCTCTCAGAGGAACAGACGGCTGCCGCCTCCGACAAACTCGCAGGACAGAGCATCGTCATCAGCGGTGTGTTTGCCCGCCACAGCCGCGATGAGTACAAGGCCATCATCGAGCAGAACGGCGGCAAGAACGTGGGCAGTATCTCCAGCAAGACATCCTTCATCCTCGCCGGCGAGAACATGGGGCCCTCGAAGCTCCAGAAGGCCGAAAAGCTCGGCATCCGCATCATGAGCGAAGAAGAATTCCTGCAGCTGCTGGAATAATCGTCAAAACAGATTTTTCTAGTGTCTTTTCTTCTTATTCACATTGAGGGGTGTGCTTTGAGGGAAGGCGATACTGTAAGCTGCGTCCAGATCGTGAAGACGCACCTTGCGCAGACCGATGCCCAACCCCACCGCCACGACGGCCCGCAGCAGTTCGCGATGCTTGCGAGGATAGAGCGCGGGCGGCGGCAACTGATCCAGTCCGCAAATCTGCTCGTCGCCGACGACGGTATTGCGGCACACCAGCCAGATGAAATCATCGGTGGCCTCATTGCCAAACCACATCTTCAGCACGTTGCGGATACAGAACCGCTTATACTGTCCTCCGAGGAGGCGCCTCGTGCGCTCCAGCCGCAGCCAGAGCCTCACGAAGCATTCACGGGTATTCTCGATTTCCATTGTTCAGAATCCTTAATGACCTTGATGACCAATGACCTTAACGACACGCCTCCTCCTGTATTTTCCGATAGCGGCCTGCTGCCGTCTGCTCTATCAGCCCCTGCTTCTTCCAGTTCTTCAGCATCTGGCGCACCTGATTACGCGACACGCCGGCACCCTTCACGCTGACACTGTGCTGGAAGGCTCCCTCGAAACCGAATTCCACATCGAGCCGGGCAAAGATAGAATCGTTCTTACCCATACGCTGGCGTTCGCCACCGCCGGCATAGTCGCGGCTGTTGAAAGCGCTCTCGATGCGGTCGCGGAAGAAGAACAGTGCCGTATCCATCAGGTAGTCGGCTATCACGCCGAAGACATCCAGCAGCTGCGGTGCCTGAGCCTTCAGGAGCATAGACTTCCAGATGTCGGGCTTCGACTTCAACTGATGCTCCGCCCCATTGAGGCCGTGCCTGGCAATCAGCTGCTCGGCCACCCGGCAGAGCATGATGCAGCAGGTCATACGCTGGGCCGTCACACAGATGCGGAAACGCTGTCTGGCCTGCACCTTATCGTCGCTCTTGATGGTCGCCAGCCTCACCTGTTCCAGCCATTCGCGCCCCTTTGCCTCCAGTTTCGGCAGTTCCACCGTGCCCTGCATCAGCATCAGCAGATGGGCAATCTGACGGATACGCTCTGCCTGGCGGTCAGTCAGCACGTGAGGCTTGTCCTCCAGTGGCGCATAGGTATTGTCGGGCGTGCGGGCTACGGCGATACGACTCTGGAAACCGTCGGTATAATTGTTCACGACACGATAGAGCGCATCGGGAGTGCCGCACATCGAGACGTTCCAAAGCAGATGATCGATATGTACGTTGACGGCATCGGCACTCTTGGCCTCGCGGTCATACTTCGAACCGTCGTAACTTTGGCGCAGCATCACGGAGAAGTCACTCAGCGCCGCCTTCCATTTCTGCGCCACCGTGTCGGCTTCGGGGGTGAACGAGAAGGCGTGCTTGCCGTCGGTATTGGCCAGCCGTTCAGCCAGATTGGCCACCGTGTTGTTCAGCGTCAGGAAGCGCACGGGCAGCTTGGGCTCCTCGGGCTGATCCTTCTTGTTTTTCGCCGCACGCTTCTTGGCTCGCCACTCGTCCTCTTGTATCAGATACATCTTGTCCTGGGCCATGATCTCGCTCATCCATGCCTCCACCACGGGGTCGATACCACCCTTGCCGCTGGCAAAGTCGCCGGCGATGTAGCTGATCAGGTTCAGCGAGTTCTTCGTGCCGTGGATATCCAGCTGCACCCCGGTGGCCAGTGCCCCGATGGCAGGACAGACGGCCGTCACCACAGGCATCGACAACGAGGGCCCGACGGCCTCGATCGAATCCCTGATGCCCTGCGGCATCTTGGGCAGACGGTTGTAGTAGAAGCGGTCATCCTCCTGCACTGCCTCGTCCAGTCCCTTGTCTTCGTCGGTGTCGACGGCCGCCTCATCGTTCAGCCTGTCGCGCCTCACCTGGAAGAGCACATCCTTCAACCGCTTGGGCATCTGGGTGCGTTTCTCCGACAGCGCCGAGTCGATGCATTTCATCTTCTGCGACTGGGGGAACTTGTCGTAGCAGGGGATGATGCGAGCCAGCAGTTCACGGTCGAAGCCACAGATATGCCGCAGGTTCACGGCCAGCTCGAAGGTCAGCACGTCGCGGTTGTTCTTAACCGGCTCCTTCCCCTCGTTGTACATTTCCCACCACTTGGCGATGATGTCCTTGTAAGGCAGGCCGTTGTAAGTAAGTGCGGCCGACTGTGTATCGTCCTGCTCTGATGCCGGCTGCTCTTCCCGGAGGGGGCTTTCGTCGGCTGACGGCTGGTAGATCTCGTCGGCTGCCTTGACCTCAAACAGCGCATCGTCAAGATACAGCAGTTCGTGCTCGTCGGCGGTCGTCGTGAAGAACACCCGCGTTATGTCCTTCGCTTTGTCGTCATACTTCACGCCCAGCAGGTCGCTCGCCCAGCGCAGGTTGTCTTCCTGGGAAAGGCCCTCGCGGCGGCGGAACACCAGGTGGTAGCCCTTCGTGGCCGAACGCTCCAGCATCAGCAGTCCCAGTTCGTCCTTTCTGGCCATCACCAGTCCGGGCACGCCAGCCAGACGCTCCTTCAGCCATGCCGCCCTGTCTTCCGACGAAAGCCCTTCGGGAGCCACGAAGTCGATATCCATCCCGACTGAGCATGAAGCCCTCTTCGACCCCTTCAGCGAGCCGTCGTCGTTGGGCAGGCACGAGTAGTTCATCTGCACAAGCTGCGATTTCAGCGACTCCTCGCCCTTGCGGATCCGCCCGAGAAAAGCCACCTGACTGCCACCGTTGCGAAACGCCAGATAAGCATCCCTGTCGAGGACGGGGCGCATGAACTTTGCGCCGCCATCCTTTCTGTAGATCATGTGTACACTCATACTTCTTAGAAATTAGGATAGCCTAGTTTGGAATTCAGGAATCGCAGTCCGTCGAGCGTCCACGTCATGTAGACCTTCACCTTCTTCTCGCCCTTCAGCGAATAAGAGACATGGGTGCGCTGGCGCACGAGGTTGCGGTCGGCCAGGTCGTCGCTGATGTTCCAGCGGCCGTAGCGGCGATACTGGATGCCCATGTCGCGCAGCACACAGTTGAAGTCCCACACCGTCATGTTGAACGTCTTGGCCACCTGCGTCGCTGTCAGTGTGTCCTCGGCAGGCGCGTTCAGCAGTCGCAGCCCATCGCCGATGATCTCGTCGGCCAGTGCCAGGATCTTCTTCGGTTCAGGCAGGCACAGTTGCTGCAGGCGCTGCTGTTCCTGAAGTTCCAGTTCCTGCCAGCGTAATACCAGCTTGGCGCGCGCCGCGTCGTTGAACTTCGTGGCGATGTAGAGGCATTCGGTCTTGGTCAGCACGTAACAAGGAAATTCTCTCACGCCTCCATTCGGCTGAACGACCATTCTGGATGACTGGGCAAATTTGCCCTGTGATACTTTCTCCCATGCAGGCTCCATCTTTCTGATAGCCTTCATAAGGTAATTGTGTTGTTTACCTGTCAGCTCGGCAATTTCGAGCGACGTCATTGTCTGTTGTCTTAAAATTGTTGTTTGCATGATTTTCGAGTTGATTTTTAGCGAGAAGAAGATTGGACTCTTTGCGCATTTACCCGGGAACATCCTCCTCACTTCAACTCAGGATTAAGACCCCCGAGGGGGTTGGTTATTTCATTTTCACGATGTCAGTAGCCAGCACCTCTTGGAAGGTCTGCCCCTGATATTCGTGCGTAGAGAAACGGAGCGTGGCCACAACCAAATCGCCCTCGTAGAACCTGCACGCCGCCAGACTGCCCAGCATGGCGCACACATACTCGTTTTCGAACTTACCACCCAGTTCGCGCAATACGATGTTGCACTTCTGGATACTACCTGTTTCGGCTTTTGCCGACTGTACGCTGAAGGCCTCGCCCTGGCGTACCACCTTTAAGATCTTTGTTTCCATTGTTGTTTGTATCAATAAGTCAAAAAATCACTTTGCCGACTTGCCACTGAGGCTCGTTTGCGTCGGCAAAGGTACAAACATACAAACACAAAAAACCCCTATATAGGGGCTATAATAGGGCCTATATAGGGGTAATATATCCTGATTTTCAGTGAGTTACATCAATCACTGAAAACCGCGTCAATTTCTTCCGAACGCGAGGGCGACTTGCCCGTCTCCTGCATCTCCCACTTCTCCTGCGCCAGATTGTTGATGTGCCACAGTTCCTGAAACGGCTTCCACTTCGAGCGCATCTGCAACTTGTCGGAGAACACATCGGCAATATACATGGCCTGCTTGCGCGTCGTGGCGGGCGACAGCTGGTAATGCTCGTCGACGAAGCCTGCCTGCTGCAACCTGCGCCAGTACTTCATCGCCAGGCCGGTAGCCAGCACATCGGGCAACAGACCGCCGTCCGCGCTTTCCGACTGGGCTGCCTGCAACTTCCGGTAAAGTTCCTGTGCCAGCGAGATCTTGTGCATGTACTTCAGGAAGGCATTGCGATGGCTCTTGGCATTCTCCTCCTTGCGGTTCGCATAGAAATGGCGACCCACCTTCACAGGGTTTACCACCAGACAGCCGTCGCTGTAGTCCACCAACTTGCGAAACTCGGAATAGTGCTTGTGGACTGTCTTCTTCAGCTTGTGGTCATCGTCCAGCAGACTGAAGTCGAATTCGTCAGGGTAGCGCGACGCGCGCTGTATATGCTCCACCTTGCTGTTGAACACGCCCTTCTCAAACATGTGTACCTGCTTCTCCGTCACGTAGTCGATGATGTCCTCCATGGTCGGCGACCCGTTGCACACATCATACACCCAGTCGTCAAAAGTCTGGCGCACCCGCCGAGGCGTTCCGCTGCTCAAGTAGCGCCGCTTCTCCTGTTCGTACAGACGGGCATACTCCTCGTCCTTATGCCGGCGGTCCAGCTGGCTGCTGATCTCGGCCAGCACCTCGCTCAGGCTGCCCAGCGCACTGTTCACCTGCAGCGTCAGCTCCTGAAGGTCGTCACCCGCCACCGTCAGTTCCCACGACAGCACCTCTTCGGCCAGCTGGTCGAAGTCGGTGTCCGCATCGACATCCAGCACGGCCTCATGCCTGACACGCTCCAGCACCTCCGCCGACAGCGTCTCAGCCACCTCCGCAATGTCAGCCGCCATGCCCATCAACCGGTATTTCGTACCCGCAGAGAGCCGTTCTCCCCTCAGACTGGAAAGTCTCTCAGCGACTCCAGTCAGTATATCTTTGTAGTCCATCTGTTTTAATAAAATGATCGTTTATTAAGGATTTTACAGGCCCATTGTCATGAGCGGTGCAAAGGTATAAAAAATCCCGCAACAACATACATCGGAAAGGTTAATAAAATGAAATTGTGGATAACTCGCCAAGTTATCCACAAAGGCCAACGGTCATAGAGGGCTGACCCGGGAATCGAACCCGCGCCTGCGCACTGGAGGTACGCCGAATCAATATCTGAAGTCTTGCGTGCTGCCATTACACTACACCCGCATGTCATTATTGTTGGTAAGGAATTGGAATAAGCCCGTATAGTAGATTCCTTTTTCGTCACGATAAGGCATGATGTCATCCTTGACGATTACAATCTTTTGGAAAGAATCGTCTATCCGCTTCAGGGATTTGAGTTCCTGTTCCCGCTTTGTCTCAGTAGAGAGTTCGTAGGCTGATTGGATATAGTACTTCTCATTTCCGTTAGCGGCTACAAAATCCACTTCATACTGCTTGTATTCCGATTTCCCGTTTTTCATTTCTCTTATCTCAATCACACCGACATCTACAGCGTAGCCTCGATGTAACAACTCGTTGAAGATGACATTCTCCATCAGGTGAGTTTGTTCCAGTTGCCTGTAATTCAGACGAGCGTTTCTCAGCCCGACATCAACCGAATAATACTTCTTGATGTTTTCGTAATACTTATTACCTTTGATATTGAATCGTCTGGCTTCGTTGAACAGGAATGCTTCTTCAAGGTAACTGATATACTTGGCGACGGTATCGTCAGTAATCTTAATTTTTCTGACGCTTGCCAGTGTGTTGGTGATGCGTGTTGTGTTGGTGAGCGAGCCGACAGAAGAGCACAGGGCATCGGCAATAGCCTCCAATGCATCACGGTTTTCCACATGATGCCTTTCTACCACATCGTCGAGATAAGTCTTCTTCCAGAGACGTTGCAGATAGGTGGTCTTCTGCTCTGGAGTCGGCATCCTGCGGAGTGCCGGAAGTCCGCCGTAGGTATAATACTCTTTCCACAATTCGTTGTCGGATTCTGTCCGGCCCTGGCAGAACTCCTTGAAAGTGAATGGCATGATGTTCACTTCATCACTGCGTCCTCTGAAGATGGTGTTGATTTCGTTGGAGAGGAATTTGGAATTACTGCCAGTGATATATACATCGACATTGGGCTTGTTATTCAGTCCGTTGACAATGCGTTCAAAGTCATCTACTTCCTGGATTTCATCGAGGAATACATAATAAGGTTCTGTTTTGGAGGTGATGCGTGAATAAAGATACTCCTTTAGTTTTTCACGATCGAGCAGTTCCTGTGGGGTGTCCTCATCCTCAATATCGAATGAGATACTGATGATATGGTCTTCAGGGACACCTTGTCCTAAAAGGTAATCCTTGAATATAGGATTCAGAAGGAAAGATTTACCTGCACGACGCGGTCCTGTGACTGCTTTAATCAGGTTATTATCTCTTCTGACAATCAGGCGATTGAGATAGACATCCCTTTTTACGTATTCATCCATAACGGCCTTCTATTCGAAATCCACTGCAAATATACAACAAATTTCGAATACCACCAAACAAAATGGCATTTATTTGTCCGCGAGACGTCGTTTTTTGTCGTTTCGTGGACGAATATACCAAATAATCACCAAATTATTTGGAAGTTTGCGGAATTTTCCCTATCTTTGGTCATTGGGACAGGCACCTGGGTATGGGTGCCTGTTTTCATGGCAATTTTTTTTGCTATATTACTGATGGTCTCGTAATTCATGCCAGTAACTCTTGAGAGTTGTCTTGGCCTGACATCGAGCGATCGCATAACCTCTTGAATAACACTTTTTCTTCTCTCAACAAGTCGTGGGGACAGGAACCTGAGTCATAGCAGTCATCATACCCAAGTACCTGTCCCAGTGACTACCCAAGTACCTGTCCCAGTGACTAGCACAAACTGATATGGAGAAGGAACAACTAACACATCTATAACTAATGAGCTACCGACAACCAACAGGGCATTCTCCTGAAAGTGCTTAAGGTTTGTCTAAAAAACTTTAAATTTTATCTATTCTGTTGTATCATTGAATTTTTATTCTTATCTTTGCGCCAGTGATATAATACCCGCAACACAAAGTTAACTAAATATGATAGAGACTATTACTTGCTTCTCCTACAGATACACACTGGCAGATGCTAACCAGATCATCGTGTTACTGATCCTCGTCGTGATAGTACTTATCGTGATGGGATGCTACAGTATACGTTATAACAGGATTATAAGTCAGCGAAACGAGCAGCTCCGACGCATTCTCACGGCATTGGACGACTACCGTGCCATCGTAGGCGACGGGGCTCTGCCGCTCGACGAACAGGAGGCGATATTGAAGTACAAGTTGAAGAAGACAAAGGAGGCCCAGTCGGTTAAGAAGGACGGGGAGCATAACTTCTTTGTGATGATGGATGCACGTATCAATAAGGAGAGACCTTATACGGATCCTGCTTTCGACCAAGATGCCCTGATTAAGTTTATGGGAGTCAGTCGTGAGACATTCTGCAATCTGGTGCCACGCTATAAGGATCCCGACAGAACGCTTGATTATATCAACTCCCTACGGGCTGAATACGGTGCACGACTCATCATTGAGCATCCGCATGAAGAAATCGAACCTCTCGCCAAAGAATGTGGTTTTATTGGCGCAGACGCCTTCAGCAGCGCCTTCAAGTTCGCCCTGGGTGTCACACCTGCCGAATACCGCAACAGCATGCTTAAACTATTCAAGGACGAAGAAAACTCAAAGTAGTCACAAACGTGTGTCATGAAGGTCATTGGTCATGAAGGTCATTAAGGTTTTTAGGATTGTGGGGGAGGATTTTATTGCATATTAGATATAAATATATATATTTATATCTAATATGCTGGATTTCTGCGCCCGAAATCGTTAATGACACTCTTGACCGTTGACACTCATGACCACCATAAAAACATTTACAAAAATTTGTTTGCTGCTGATTCGCAGACCGCAATGCAAATAATGTACCTTTGCAACTGCAAATCAATCGTAAGGCGAGCACCCTTCTGGTTACGAGAAACGAGGCCTCAATCGTAAGCGGAGCAGGATTCAAGCCGAAACGGACTGAAATGCAGAAAAATCGCCCGAAAAGCGAACGAGAGAGTCAACTAAAACTATTCATCCATCAAAAAAAAGAAAGGTAAAATTATGGTACAGAACCCACAGTTTCTAATCAACATCCGTAAGAACATCAACGCCAACAACCCCGGTTACGGCAAGTATTACCCGAAGGCCGTAGAGAAGGACACCATCACGCTCCGAGGTCTGGCCAAGCACATGGCCGAGCACCAGTGTGTGTACTCGCGCGACATCATCGAGGGCGTGCTCATCAAGATGGCATCGTGCATGATCGAGCTCATCGCCCAGGGCAACCCCGTGAAGATCGACGGTCTGGGCATCTTCTGGCCTACCGTGGAGAGCACCAAGGAGGGCATCACGAGGGCAGCTCTGCTGGAGGGTAAGTGGAACGCGAATACCTACGTGAAGGCCGTCCACATCCGCTTCCGTCCTGAGGGCGTCGCCGATGATGACATCACTTCGAGAACCTTCAAGGATATGTGTGCGCTGAGCACTTATGGCGTGGAGGAGAAGATCGACCTGACGCCGGAGGAGACCGACCCGAGCAAGAAGAAGTATATTAAGAAGGTGACGCCGCTGGAGGACTGGATTGCGGAGCAGAAGGCGCAGAATCCTTGATTTTTTTTGGCGAAGGGCTTCGCTAGGATCACTTGAGGCGGGGCATTGCGGCGGGGCCTCTCGCTAGGGTCAGGACCTGACGAGAAAGTCGCAAGCGACTTTACGTCAGTGCCAGACCCCAGCGAGAGGCATTTGCGGCAGGGCAAGAGCCAGCGAGAGGCGATATCAATAAATCCTACAATAGACATAATACCCCAATTATACAAATTCTATTATAGAAATTCTATAATCGGGGTAATGTTTTTTTGTTTTTTTAAGAATCAGTGTAAGGCTTCGATCTGTTCGGGGGTCAGTTTGCCGGAGTCAATGTAGGAACGTTTGATGTTATAGATCGTCTGTTCCAGGTCATCGGTCATGGTGTAATCCCACTGCCTGGCTTCTTCAGTGGTTACGCGCTTGCCGCCGTTGTTGTGGCTGTTGTCAATACAGTAGAACGGCATGTCGGGATAATGTTCTTCGATGTACTCCACCCTACCCTCGAACTGCGGGAATACTGAGATGTAGGCCTCACAGGTCACGGCACGGTTCGAATGGATCAGCCGCTCCATGCAGTTGGTGTAGCCCGTCTCGGCATCGTTGTAGACATAAAGGAGGCAGGGCTTGAATCCCCGCTCGCCACTTTGCTCGACCATCTGGTCGAAATACATCACACTGTTGTAGGCACCTTCGGAGATGACGCCTACCTCGTCGGCCAGCTTCTTCAGTTCGGGATTGTTTTCCAGGCTTGTCGTCTTGCCGCAGCCGTACATGCCCATCGTGAAGAGGATGGTCTTGTTGTTAGCCTCGGCGGCGCGGTCCATCAGCCGGATGAACACCTCGTCGTCGATCAGCCAGCCAGCCTCCCGATAGTCGAGCACATTCAGGCGTGTGTAGCCGATGCACTTCAGCAGGTCTCTCGTCATGTCGGGATCCAGCCGGTTGCCGCAGTCGGCCATATATACATTCACCAGCGAGTCGAGATGAGCCTTTGTCCACTCGACGGCTTCTTCGCCTTTGAGGATGAGCGGCTGCGGTTCTGCCGGCGGCGTGACAGGGTTGTCCTCGCTGCACGACGTCAGGACCGACGAGCAGCTGATTGTCAGGATGAGGGTCATCATCCAGAGTTGGACAGCTTTCATTGTTCTAGTTTCCATTGTTCTAGTTTTTTTATTGGTTACTGATATAAAGACAAGGGTCACTCATCCCAGTAGCTGACGACGCGGGTCTGCTTGACTTGCAGGATCTGGGTGCGCTGGCCTTTCTCCCAATAGGTGAGCTGCATGGTGTTCAGCGTCCAGTTGCCGGTATCGTCACGCTCGGAGAGGTCGTTCTTCATGTTGATCGAGAGGATACACTCGTTCTTGTCGTTGAACACCTTCTGGCTCTGCTGGGTGATCTCGAAACTCGTGTTGTAGTGATACTCGTTGACGGAGCGGATGCCCGAGGCGGGATTGATGAGCGTGCGCTTCGTCAGGCAGTTGTCGGAATCGTATTCGTAGGTGAGGGTGCTCTTGCCGCCTGAGGCCTCGCGCATGGCGGCCTTCACCAGATAGCCTGCGGCATTGTACTCGCGGTCGATGAGATCGTCGGAAGCCAGACGGCCCGTCTCGTCGAAGTGGAGGATGTCGTTCTCCATGATGGGGTTCTCGGTGATTACCTCCTGCACCTGTCCCTTCAGCCCCAGGTTGGCTGCATCTTTATAATAAGGTGAAGAGTTCAGGTAGAAGTAACGGATGGAGTTGGAGCCGTTGTCGTGGAGGATCTGCGACTCCTGGATGTAACCGTAGTCGTTGAGCAGATAGAGCGAGCCGTCGCCCTTGGCGCTGAAGTTGCCCCATTCGCGCTGGAGCTTGCCGAGGAGGTATTTCTTGTTGCGGTCGTAGAGCTCACGGGCGTGATACGGGCCGCAGGTGACGAAGGCCGAGGCGAGCAGTTTGGTACGCTCGTCGACATTCACCATCAGGCTCGACTTGATGCCGTAGAAGTCGCCCGTAAAATAATAGGTATCGGGATCGGCATCCTCGGGGAAGGTCTGCACGAATCCGATTTCCTGCAGGGCGGGCACAAAGACCGAGTCAGGTCCCTCCAGGGGCACACCCATCATCGAGATACACTTTGCGTCAGGCAGTACCTCGGCTCCCGCTCTGCCCAAGGCCAGCAGGAGAGCAAACACTAACAGTCCTATCTTCTTATTCATATCATCTGTAATTTCATGCGTCATTATGGTTGGTTGAAATAGTTGCTGGATATCATCCACTCCGAATAGTCCCACTTCCTGGAATCGTCGGACACAGAGTTCTGGTAGTCGGTTGTCAGGAGGGTATGCCCCAGTCCGCGCCACGGAGCCTCGATCTTGAGCAGGTCGAGGATCGTCGTATAGACATCCAACTGGTTGCATGCCCCACCCCACGCTTCGTTGCGCGAGAAGCCGCCGTTGATGATATATACCGGCAATTCGCGCTCCATCGCGGCAGGCATGGCGAGGTGCTCCGGCTTGACGTTATGGTCGGAGAGGATGAGGATGAGACTCTCGTCGAAGAGCCCGCGCCGCTTCAGATTGGCGAAATAGCGGGCTATCTGCGCGTCGGTATAGTGGCAGGCATTCAGATAGACCTTGAACTCGTCGGGCAGCTTGGGATCGCGGATGGGGAATGAGGGATCCATCTGCTCGAAGTAAGGCATGTGGGTGGCCATCGTCAGCACGACCGAGAAGAAAGGCTTTCGCGTGGTGGCGTCTATCGAGTCGGCCATCTCAAACACCTGCGCATCGGTCAGGTTCGTGCCATGAGGCTTCTGATAGCTGTCGAGCGAATAGAGGTCGGTGATGCCATACTGCTTGCAGAGGTCGTCCTGGCTCCACATGCTCATGGCCGTCGGGATGACCATCCGCGTGTGCATGCCTCTGGTCTTCGACAGTAATGACGGGAGTCCGGGCACGGCATGGCGCTTCACCTTGGCTATGGAGATCTCGGAGCGCAGCGGCAGCAGTCCCGTCATATAGATCAGCTGACCGTCAGACGACTCGCCCACGGTGATGTTGGATGCCATGTGGCCGTTATAATAGACGGAGGAGTCGCGCGCCAGCGAATTCAGGAAAGGCGTCACCTCCTTACCGTCGACCGTCAGTCCGACCGTCGGCGACATGTAGGATTCCACGAGGATGATGATCACGTTCTTCACGTCGGGCGCAGCGTGTTGGCTCGTCTGGAGGGGAGCCAGCGCAGTCAGTTCTTCGGTAATCTCCCGACGCTCCTCGGCGGTCAGTTCATGTTCATTGAAATAGGTGTCCCAGACGGCAAAGGCGAGGTTACGGACAGAGCCGCGCTGGAAGTTGGTGTAGAGCGGACGGCAGGTATAGCGCCACGTGGTGAAGAGCTGATAGCGGATAATCTTCACATAATAGGAAGGGCTCCACGTGAAATAGAAGATCAGGCGGAACAGGCAGTTGACGAGGATCACCGCCAGCACGCCCAGGAACGTCCGCCACAGATAGGCAGCCCGAAGGCCCAGTCTGGGCGACTTGCAGAACGACCACACAGCCAGAGCCGCACTCACGAGGAAATAGCCATCCACCCACTTCACCCCGTCGAGCATGCTCTTCATCACCAGGGGATCGAAGAGGCTGCCGCTCTCGCTGAAAGCCGAGAACGGGATATACTGGAAGAAGAAGCGCGAATAGACGATGTTGGCTATCGACCAGGCCCACGTGATGAAAAAGGCGATCAGGAAGCCGATACGCAGATTGCGCCACGAGAAGAGACTCGCCAGCGTGGTCAGCAGTACGGACTCTATCAACACGATGGAGAGATTGTCGACAAAGAGCATCGGCTCGATGTCGTTGTCCATCTCACAGGTGGCAAAGATTGTATAGTGCATCACCAGCAGATTCAGCACGGTGAGCGCGAATGTCAGCCAAAAATGTCTATCACGAAAAATGCTCATATTCCAAATTTTGGTGCAAAGTTACAAATAATTTGAGAATTAATTGTTTTTTTACGCACTTATTCGTACCTTTGCACACATGAAACGCGGACTCGTACTCGAAGGAGGAGCCATGAGAGGGCTCTTTACGGCCGGCATCATCGACGTGATGATGGAGGCTGGAATCGAACCGGACGGACTCATCGGAGTCTCTGCAGGCGCTGCTTTCGGCTGCAACTACAAGTCGCGCCAGCCCGGGCGCGCCATCCGCTACAACACCCGCTTCGCCAAGGATCCCAGATACAGCGGAGTCAGGTCGCTCCTGAAGAGCGGCGACTATTTCAACGCCCAGTTTGGCTATCACGTCGTACCGAAACAATATGATATCTTTGACGACGAAGCCTTCGAGCAGAATCCGATGGCGTTTATCGTGGTGTGTACGGATGTGGAGACAGGAAAGCCTGTCTACCAAGAGCTCACCAAGGCCGACTACGACGCCTACGAATGGATACGTGCCTCGGCCTCGATGCCGCTGGCCTCGAAGGTCGTTGAACTGGACGGGCACAAACTGCTCGACGGCGGTGTCTCCGACTCCATTCCCCTAGCCTACGCAGAAAGTATCGGCTACGAACGTAACCTGGTCATCCTTACCCAGCCCGAAGGCTATGCAAAGGAACACACTAGGCTGATGCCGCTGATGCGGATAGGTCTGCGACGATACCCCCGCATGATCGAGGCGATGGACAAGCGTTACCTCATGTACAATGAGCAACTGGCCTTCGTAAGGCAGGCCGAACAGGAAGGACGCTGCATGGTGATTCGTCCTGACGGGCGGATACCCATCGGCCATGTATCCCACGACCCTGAGCAGATGAAGCTGGTCTACCGGATGGGGCGCGATATGGGAGAACGAAAAATCGAAGAAATAAAAGCATTCTACAAATGAGAATAGATATCATCACCGTGCTGCCCGAGATGCTCGAAGGATTCGTACACGAGTCGATCCTGGCACGGGCAGAGAAAAAAGGACTGGCAGAGATCCGTCTGCACAACCTGCGTGACTACACCCTCGACAAATGGCGCCGCGTAGACGACTACCCCTATGGCGGAAGTGCCGGTATGGTGATGCAGTGCGAGCCCATCGACCGCTGTATCACAGCCCTGAAAGCCGAGCGCGACTACGACGAGGTGATCTTCACGTCGCCCGACGGCGAACGCTTCGACCAGCATATCGCCAACGAACTCTCGCTGAAGGGCAATCTCATCATCCTTGCAGGTCATTACAAGGGCATCGACCAGCGTATCCGCGACCATCTCATCACAAGGGAAATCTCTATCGGCGACTTTGTGCTGACGGGCGGTGAACTCGTGGCTGCGATGATTGCCGATGCCGTGGTACGGGTGGTGCCCGGGGTGATCGGCGACGAGCAGAGTGCCCTCTCCGACTGTTTCCAGGATGACATCCTTGCTGCGCCCATCTACACGCGGCCAGCCGACTATAAAGGCTGGAAGGTGCCCGAGATACTGCTCTCAGGCAACGAGGCGAAGATCCGCGACTGGGAACTCGAACAGGCGATGGAGCGCACCCGCCGCCTCCGCCCTGACCTGCTCGACAAAGATCAGAACAAGTGAAGGAACTGCTCTACGAGATTGTCGAAAGCAATACAGGCCGTAATGTGAATCAAACTTTCGATGTACATATCATCGACAAGGAAAAGGAATTCACAGTGGTGGTCAAGAGCAAGGGTCCCTTGCGTAATCCTATTTACAAATATTCAGATGACAAGTTAATGAATATCGACAGTAGTGCAGCCCGACAATGGTTAATTAACGTTAATTATCTTGCAAAAAAGATAAGAATAAGGGAATTATACGTATCTTTGCCTACGGAAAAAAGTGAAACTTACTTATAATAATATTATTAACTTAAAATTTGAAGATTATGGCTAAGAATGACAACCCATTTGGAATCAGAAAATCACCAGTAGAGATTATTTCTGCCCAGGCTCTGACCCTCGACGACTATGTTAAGCGAGGTTCGTGGGAATCTGGATGTGTAAAATCGGGAGTTTGTCCTTCTTCAGCTAAAAAGTAATTGAATACTTTATCTGAAGAAGGAATAGCAAAGATCAACACCGCATCAAGGCTGGTGTTAAGAAGGAAAGGCGATTCGGCGGTAGAGTTTTACAATGCTGCGAATCGCTTTTATGTTTTTCGTTTTTATTGTTTGTCGGGGCGGACAAGTGAAAGATAGCAGATGATGCAGCATAACAAATATGTCTTGAAGAACATGTTCGGGGCGTTCTTCCTAGCGAACGTCATGTCGGCCCTGATGACCCAGTTGGGTGGTCTCACCGACTCGATTGTGGTGGCTCATCTGGTGTCGCCGGATGCGCTGTCGGTGGTCCGCATCTGGATACCCATAGAGTCGATCATGTTTATCATCATCGGCATAATGAGTGCCGGCGCCGATTTCCTGAGCGCACGAGGCATTGGTGCCCAGAACTACGACAAGGTGAACCGCGTGTTCAATAACCACCTGTACTATACTATCTTCTCCACGCTGTTGGTCATCTGCCTCGTATTGCCTTTCCTCGACGAGGTGGCAGGCATGTTAACCAGCGATGAGCGGCTGCTGCCCATGCTGAAGCCCTATATTCATGCCGACATGTCCGCCATTTTCATAGGAGCCATCACTGGCGTGCCCATCTCCTACATTATCATCAACGGCAGTCCGAACCTTGTCACCCGCTGTATCATCATCTCACAGATACTCAATGCCGGTTTCGACCTGCTACTCTGCGGTGTGTTTGATATGGGCATAGCTGGCGCCGCGTATGCCACAGCCATCGGCAATCTGCTTGCTTTCACCTCGCTGACAGGCTATATGCGTAAGAACAGTAAGATATTCGGTCTAAAGCATCCTGAAAAGATATGCTCTATCAAGCAATATCGTGAGTGCTTTTCCATCGGCCTCCCCATGCTCATATCAGCTTTCCTCGCACCTGCTATAGCCTTCACCATGAACTCGTTGGTTGTCGATAAACTCGGTGCCGACGGTATGTATTTATTTACCGTCTATTTTCAGATCGGCGGTATTTGCATGCTGGCATTATCAGGCTCGAACACGGCTATCAGCAATATCGGCGGCATCCTGTTGGGCGAAGAAGACTTCGACGGCTTCCGCATGCTCACACGGCACATTTTCCGTTGGTTGATGTCGCTCATGCTGGTGGTGACCCTTCTCATATTCTTATTCCCCGATGGACTGGCTAGAATCTATGGCGCCGACGACAGCCTGATAGAGCAGTGCTATACACCGTTTCGCCTGATGAGTATAACCTTCCTGCCCAATGCCATATCACAGACACTGAAGGAGCTTTACTTTGTGCAGGGCCATCAGAAGCTCTGCCGCTGGATAGAGATCGTGTCCAACGTGGGAAGCATCGGCATTATTGTCATCATGGCTCTCTACACCCCCGAACTCATCTGGTATATCCTGCCCGTCACCGCCTGGCTACTGCTGCTGGTGATGGTGGCAATGGCGTATGTGGTGCATCGCAAGAATAAGCTTTATGCATGGCCTACACTTGAGAATACGGTGCCGTCGAATCCTTCCATCACTTTCTCCGTGCCTTATACCAACGAGGGGGTCGAATCGTTACTGAACCAGGTGCATCCCTTTGTCGAGGCATGCGAGCTGCCTGACGGTCTGGCTGTGGATATGGCACTCGAGGAACTGCTCTATGAGGTTGTGGAGACACATGAACCGCAAACCTCCAAGGGACACGAGACCTTCGATGTGCGTATCATCGACAAGGAAAAGGAATTCACAGTGGTGGTCAAGAGCAAGGGTCCCCTGAGAAATCCGATTTATAAATTTTCTGATGAGGAATTAATGGATATCGATGAGAATAACCTGCGACGGGCCATCCTGTCGCGCTTGTGCAAAAATATCAATCACAAGTATATGAACGGAATTAACTGTATTTATCTGAATTATAACCGAAGCGAGACATGACTTATATCCGACCACTTTACACTTGTGGCGCATTCAACCGCCAAGCTCATAGAGCCGTGATGTATAATACGGCCCGAAACACATGCTATACTTTTGAGGACGTATCGGCCCTGTTAGTCAACGAGGTGCTGACAGGCAAAAGAGAGAACCCTATTGACACGGCGCATATCGCTGACGTGACAGGCACAACCGAGGAACAGGTCATTGCATTCTTCCGTGAGCAACTAATGCCTATCGGACTCGTGCACGACCATGTGTGGAGCGATGCCGAGTGGCAGCAATACCGTAAGGATTATCCACCCTGCTTCGGTGATAACGGCAATAAACCTGCAAGCGACTATTTGGATACTTTACCTGAGGAACTACAGGTTTCGCTGAACTTCGAGCTGACCTATGCCTGCAGCGAGCGATGCCTACACTGCTTTAATGAAGGTGCCGCCCGCAGCGACCTGCACGAGGAACACCGCCTGCACCATGATATGTTGACACTGGCCGATTACAAGCGTGTCATTGATGAAATTGTAGAGCTGGGAATACCTATGGTAACTATTACTGGCGGCGATCCGTTCAGCTATCCCTACTGCTGGGATATCCTTGAGTATTTGCACGAGCGTAATTTGGCGGTCAACCTGTTTACAAACGCTCTGGCACTCAACACTACTGAGAAAATACGACGCATCGCCCGCATGGGACTCCTACAGCTCAGCGTGTCGATCTACAGTACGGATGCCGAGGTACACGATCAGATTACACGTCGACGCGGATCTTGGGAGCAGTCGATGAAGGTGCTGAGGGAGATGGCCGAATGGCCTGTGCCGCTGAACCTCAAGACACCCGTGTTCCGTCTGAACACCCGAACCTATTACGGTGTGCGCAAAATGGCTTATGAACTGGGGGCGGAGATTGAGGTTTCATGTACACTGCATCCTGGTGCCGACGGCGATGTGTCGATGATCGAGCATCTGCAGACACGCCCTGAAGCCCTGCGCATCATTTTGATGGATCCGCTTGGGAAGGGTCATGTGCCAGCTGATGGGAAAGCCGACGGCTATGAGTTTGGCAGCAAGCAAGGGTTCCCTTGTGCTGCCAATGGCATAATAACCGTTTCGCCCAACGGAGTAGTCAGAGGATGCGGCAATATTCCCATCACTTTTGGCAATGTGCATCATGCGTCGCTCAAGGAGGCCATCATGAGCCCACAGCGCCAGCAGATGCTCCAGGCCGATCAGAAACAGGCATTCCCAGGCTGCGGCCAGCACGACTATTGCCAGTACTGCCATGTGCCATGTTATGCAGGCGAACCTTTGGAAAAGCATGCCGACGGCACCTTCACCCTCAGAGAGATACAAGGCGACGAATGTCTGACAGCCCAAATCCGCATGGATCTGTGCCGGCAGATTGAGCAGGGCATCGATCCGCTTGGCGGCAAGAGCATCGAGGAATGCCTGGCAGCCCAGCCCGTCGAGGAAGTGCCCGTATTCCGTAAGAAAATCAGAATTTGATACAGCATAATGATTTTTTTATCGAAACGAGGCATGAACCAGCTCCAAAAAAAATTAATTAATGTTAATTATCATGCAAAAGAAGATAAGAATAAGGGAATTATACGTATATTTGCCCACGAAAAGTATAGCGCAAGCTTTCTATTAATATTAATAAACTTAAAATTTGAAGATTATGGCTAAGAATGACAATCCATTTGCAATCAGAAAATCACCTGTTAGTATTATTTCCGCACAGGCACTGACCCTCGACGACTATGTGCAGAGAACTTTAGATGATGGAGATCGTGTAAGTTTTTGTGCAACAACGAATAAGAAATAAGTACTATTCTATTATGGCTAAGAATGACAATCCATTTGGAATCAGGAAATCACCTGTAGAGATTATTTCCGCTCAGGCGCTGAGTCTCGATGACTATGTTAAGCGTGGTGAGTTTGGTACTGATTTTCATTGTAGAAGCGGCGTTTTGGATGGTACGTCTAAAAAATAAGATTGAATACAGTTTCTGAAGAAGGAATAGCGAAGATCAATACCATATCCAAACTGGTGTTAAGGAAAAGAGGCGATTCGGCGGTGGAGTTTTACAATGCCGCGAATCGCCTTTATGTGCTTCACTTCATTGAGGTGGCAGAGATGGGCGGTCATCGGGTACTCTACTTTTTGCTCAGGCTTGCCGACGGGAAGCGTGGCGGTGCGCCTGACAAGGAAGTGGGGCGGATGATTGTGGCGGTGATTACCCAATACCTTGAGGAACATCCTGACGAACTGGTTTGCTACTGCCATGCCGACGGCGATCAGAATTATGCCATTGACAGGATATTCCACCTGTGGGCGCGCACCAATAAAGATGTTATTGACGGCAGGGTGACTTCCTTCGACGGTGCCGGGCATAATGCCGAAGGATGGGGCCTGCATTTTACGGTGATCCACCATCTGGGGTGTAAGGACATCGCCGAACTGAAGGCCTACATTTTGGAAAACGGCGATGCGTTTGCCGCCAGTGTCAGAGAGCAGATCATTCTTCTTCATACTATAGAAGAAAAAATGCACGAATCCGACGATGCGGTATGTTAAGTTACATAATGACAGGTTGCAGGCACCTCTGATCGAGGACTTGAAGGTTTGTCTGGTGTTAGGTGCCAAACTGCGTCCCGACAACTCGCTTTCACCTATCCTGCAGCTGCGGGTGAGGCTGGTGAGCATCCTTGCCAACGCCTATCCTGACTGGACGTTCTACATCTCAGGTTGCCGTTCCGACACGACCGTCATCTACCGCACGCTGGTAGAGGAATACCATATTCCTGAAGAGCGCTTCGTGCTCGACTCCTGTGGCTATAACACCTTCCGCTCGGTATGGAACATGGAGATGCATTTCGGGCAAACCCGATACTACATCCTGACCAGCAGTTTCCACATCGCCCGTTCGCTGCGCATTGCCCGATGGCTGGGTTATGATGCCTGGGGCATTGACATCAGCGACTATGAGAAGGTGAAGACCAACCCCTACTTCTGGCGCGAACAGTTGGCAGCGCTGCGCTCGCTGTGGCTCGTATTCTGCGTGAGGACACCTATCTGTGATATCGAGAGTTGGATCTATTGGAAAATTCTAATCCGCCGCCTGCGACGCAACGAGCAGCAGTTTGACGCGCAAAACGAGCAGATACTGCAGCGTGCGATGAAAAACGTCGATAAGTCAATGCCGCTGACAGAATACTTCTTCTGCCAACTGATGGAGGGCGGCAGTTCTACAGAATTCACGCAGCCGATGGAGGAAGAACGCCTGATGGTGAGCCTCAGTCATGTGGACTGTACCACCGTGATGGAGGATGTGTTGGCATTGGCACTATGTTACAGAGACGGGCGCGCCACGCTGGATGACCTGAAGGACTACTACCGGCGCATGCACTATCAGGACGGTGTGATCTCGTTTGCCACCCGCAACCATTACTTCACCTGGATCATGCAGTCGGCCATCAAAGAGGGGTTTGTGGAGCGCATCAGTCCCGACGAGCCTGTCTTTCCCTTTACGGGGGTGCAGGATATGCAGCCGAGTTATATGACCAGAAACAAATATCTATTCTCCCCCCAGATGGATGACGAAAAGAACTACGAGGCCATCGCCCTTCGCCAGCAGCAGGGTGTGCGCTTTACCTATATCCCCCGTGAACTGCTGAACATGCCTCAGGATTCAGAGCTGAGCGTGATTCGCGATGGCGACATCATGGCGGCGGTGTGTGGTCAGCATACCTGGGCAAGAGGCGTGGAGGTCAAGCACCTGCTGATAGCCAAGTGGATCGACGGCAGGCTTCACTTCTATCATGCCAGCGAAGATGGATTAGGACTTGAGAGTATGGATGCTTACACATACATGAAGGATAAGTTCACGATGATAGGCGTGGCGGTTTATAGATTAAAAATATGATGATACAGCAAAATGAATATGTCTTGAAGAACATGTTCGGGTCGTTCTTTCTGGCGACCGTCATGTCGGCTCTGATGAGACAGTTGGGTGGTTTCACCGACTCCATCGTAGTGTCTCATCTGGTGTCGCCCGATGCACTGTCAGTAGTCCGTATCTGGCTACCCGTTTCGAGCAGCATGTTTATCATCATCGGCATAATGAGTGCCGGCGCCAGTTTCCTGAGCGCACGAGGCATTGGTGCCCAAAACTACGACAAGGTGAACCGCGTGTTCAATAATCACCTGTACTATGTCATCTTCTCCACGCTGTTGGTCATAGGTCTTGTATTGCCTTTCCTCGACGAGGTGGCTGGCATGTTAACAACCGACGAGCGGTTGCTGCCCATGCTGAAGCCCTATATTCATGCCGACATGTTCGCCATCTTCATAGCAGCCGTTTGTGGCGTACCCGTCTCCTATATCATCACCAACGGCAGTCCGCGCCTCATCACCCGACGTATCATCATCTCTCAGATACTCAATGTCATTTTCGACCTGCTGCTCTGCGGCGTGCTGGATATGGGTTTGGCCGGTGCCTCGTATGCTTCAGGACTCAGCAATCTGCTTGCTTTCACCTCGCTGACAGGCTATCTGCGCAAGAACAGTAAGATATTCCGTCTCAGGCGCCCAGAGAAGATATGCAGCATCAAGCAGTATCGCGAGTGTTTCTCCATCGGACTCCCCATGCTGATATCAGCCTTGTTAGCGCCGGCTTTGGTCTTCACCATGAACTCGCTGGTTGTCGATAAACTCGGTGCCGACGGTATGTATTTATTTACCGTCTATTTCCAAGTCAACGGTATTTGTATGTTGGCATTATCAGGCTCGAACACGGCTATCAGCAATATCGGCGGCATTCTGTTGGGTGAAGAAGACTACGACAGCTTTCGCATGCTCACAAAACGCATCTTCCGCATGTTGATACTGGTGATGGTGACGGTGAGCCTGCTGATATTCCTCTTCCCCGATATGCTGGCAAGAGTCTTTGGTGCCGACGACCATCTGATAGAACAGTGCTACATCCCCTTCCGTCTGATGAGCCTCGCCTTCCTGCCCAATGCCATATCTGAGACACTGAGCGTGCTTTACTTCGTGCAGGGGCATCAGAAGCTCTGCCGATGGATAGAGATCGTGTCCAACGTGGGAAGCATCGGCATTATTGTCGTCATGGCTCTCTACACCCCCGAACTCATCTGGTATATCCTGCCCGTCACCGCCTGGCTCCTGCTGTTGGTGATGGTGGCTATGGCGTATGTGGTGCATCGCAAGAATCAGCTTTATGCATGGCCTACACTTGAGAATACGGTGCCATCAAACCCGGCCGTCACGTTCTCCGTGCCTTATACCCCTGAGGGCATAGAGGAATTCCTGGCCCAGGTGCACCCCTTTATTGAGGCATGCGAACTGCCAGACGGTTTTGCCGTGGATGTTGCGTTGGAGGAGCTGCTCTATGAAATTATGGAGACGCATGAAACCTCTGACGAGAATGAAACCTTCGATGTGCGTATCATCGACAAGGAAAAGGAATTGACGGTAGTGGTGAAAAGCAAGGGTCCCCTGCGAAATCCGCTTTACAAATATTCGGATGAGGAAATAATGGATATGGATGAGAACAACCTACGACGAGCCATCCTGTCGCGCTTGTGCAAGAATATCAACCACAAGTACATGAATGGCATCAACTGCATCTATATGAATTTCTGTCGAAACGAGGCTTGACATATAAAACAAACACCCCGCCGATTGGCGGGGTGAGTTGTTTATTTAGCGAAGCGCTCGGCTTGCTCGCGAATCAATTCCGTATCGTTGAAGTAGTCAATACGCATCGCCTTGCGAACCTCATCCATCGTCTGGGCACCCACCTCGCGCGCCTGTTCAGTACCCTTCTTCAGGATATTGTAGATCTCGGGGATGTCCTTCTCGAACTCCGCACGACGAGCACGCATCGGCTCCAGGAACTTGTTAAGCACCTGATTGAGGAACTTCTTGCACTTCATGTCGCCCAGACCACCACGACGGTAGTGATCCTTCAGCTCGTCGAGGTTCTGATAATCAGGCCAGAACTCCTTGAAGTCATCATCGCAGGAGAAAGCATCGAGATAAGTGAAGACGGCGTTGCCCTCCACATGACCGGGGTCGTTGAGATTGATATGCTCAGGATCGGTGTACATCGAACGAACCTTCTGCCAAACGTCATCGGCAGAATCAGAGAGGTAGATACAGTTGCCAAGCGACTTCGACATCTTCTCCTTACCATCGGTACCCGGCAGACGACGAGCCGTCAGGTTCTCAGGCAACAGGATATTCGGCTCGACAAGTACCGGCGCATATACCTGATTGAAACGGCGCGCCAGTTCGCGCGTCACTTCCAGCATCGGCTCCTGATCCTCACCGGCAGGAACGGTCGTAGCCTTGAACAAGGTGATGTCGGCAGCCTGGGAAACCGGGTAGCAGAAGAATCCGAGGGGGATACTCTCGCCCTCGAAGCCACGCATCTTGACCTCAGTCTTCACCGTCGGGTTGCGCTGCACGCGGCTTACGCTGACGAGGTTCATCAGATAAGTGGTCAGTTCGGCCAACTCTGGAATCTGGCTCTGGATGAAGAGCACGCACTTCTCAGGATCGAGACCAGCAGCCAGATAGTCGAGCGCCACCTCGATGATGTTCTGACGAATCTTCTCGGGGTTATCGGCATTATCAGTCAAAGCCTGTACATCGGCCATAAACACAAACATACGATCATAGTCGCCCGCGTTCTGCAACTGGACACGACGGCGCAAGGAGCCAACATAATGTCCGAGATGGAGTTTTCCCGTGGGGCGGTCACCAGTAAGAATTACTTTTCCCATGTTATTTTCAAGTCTTAATTTTCAATTTTGGGCACAAAGGTACAAATAATTATTCAATAATCAGCGATTTGCACAGAATTTTTCGCCGATGGCAAAACCCTCCTCGTAGAGCGCCTCGAGTTTATGAACATCCCGACAGATACGGTCAACATCCATCGGGCGCTCCGGACGGATACAGATCACCTCGCCCCAATCCTCCATGCGTTCGATAAGATCGAGCTGCCTGTTATACTCCTCCACCCTACGGCTCAGCGCCACCCGCAGACGAGGATAATCCTTATAGAAAAGCTTGGGCACCTTGATATCAGGTTCACTTGAACGAAATCCCTTATTACGGGTGAGTATCACAACGTTAGGAGAATAACCCTTATCGACGGAACGCACCACAGGAATGGAGTCTACGATGCCGCCGTCGAGCATGGGGATACCATCGACATAGGTAATCTGTGACACGTAAGGCAAAGAACTTGAAGCCTTGACGATGGCCGTCATCCGCTGGGCATCCTCCTTCTCTGAGAGATACTCGGCACGACCCGTCAGGCAGTTCGTCGTCACCATCTCAAACGTCGCAGGATTCTGACGATACGTCTCAAAATCGAAAGGCAAGATCTCTTTGGGGAAACGTTCATAGAGGATATCCGGATCAAAGATGCTGCCCTGGGTGAGCAGATGCTTCAGCGAGATATAGCCATACTTCTGGAGCATGTCGATATTGGAATAGCGCGCACGCCGAGGTTGACGGCTCATATACGACAGTCCGTTACAGGCTCCGGCAGAGACTGCAACGACATAAGGGAAGTAGAGCTCGTGCTTCATAAAAGCATCGAGCACCCCAGAGGTAAACACACCACGCATGCCGCCTCCCTCTAAAACCAGCCCTGTTTTTCTGCCTATCTGCATAAATATTGCAAAAATTTGCTGCAAAGATAATGCTTTTTAATAAATAATATGTACCTTTGCGGACAAATCGACTAATAATAACGCTATTTTTTGATACATGTTCAATAAAGAAACCTATATCAGACGCCGTTCTGAACTGAAAAAGTTGGTTGGCAACGGCGTGATCATTCTTTTTGGCAACAACGAAGCGCCAGCGAATTATCCTGCCAACGGCTATGCGCCAATGCGCCAGGACTCATCGTTTCTCTACTATTTCGGCCAGCATCGTGACGGACTGGTTGGTGTCATCGACATCGACAACGACGAGGAGTTGCTCATAGGCGACGATATCGACGTTGAAGATATTGTCTGGATGGGCTACACCCCTTCGGTAGCCGACCTCGCTGCAGAGGTGGGTGTCAGCAAGACCGCTCCGATGAAAGAGCTGAAGGCGCTGTGCAACGATGCCTTACGTCTGAAACGCCCCGTCCATTTCCTGCCTCCTTACCGATTCGACACAAAGATCCAGATCATGGATCTGCTGGGTATCCATCCCTCACAGCAGAAGGAAGCCGCCTCACTACAGCTGATCAAGGCTGTGGTAAAGATGCGTGCCACGAAGGAACCTCAGGAGATTGAGGCCATCGAGCGTGCCTGCGATGTGGGTTATGCGATGCATACCACAGCCCAGCTGCTGATTCGTCCGGGCATTACCGAACGTTTTGTAGGTGGACAGGTCGACGGTGTGGCCCGCAGTCTGGCTCAGGGCGTCAGCTTTGCCACCATCTTCACCCAGCACGGGGAAATCATGCACGGCAACCCCTCTGACGCCAAACTTGAGGAAGGACGCCTGGCACTCTGCGACGCTGGTTGCGAACTCAACGACTATTGTTCCGACAACACGCGTACGATGCCCGTCAGCGGTAAGTTCTCACAACGCCAGTTGGAGATCTACACCATCGTTGAAGCCTGTCACGACTATGTGCTCGAAGTGGCCAAGCCCGGTGTGAAATATGCCGATGTGCACTTTGCCGTCTGCCGTCTGATGACGGAACGGCTGAAAGAGCTCGGCCTGATGAAGGGCGACACCGACGAGGCTGTAGCTGCCGGTGCCCATGCGATGTTCCTGCCTCATGGACTGGGACACATGATGGGTATGGACGTACACGATATGGAAGGTCTCGGACAGATCTATGTCGGCTTCGACGAGGAGACACGTCCGAATCTGGAGCAGTTTGGGACAAACTGTCTGCGTATGGGCCGACGCCTGGAGGAAGGATTCGTTGTCACCGACGAACCAGGCATCTACTTCATCCCCCACCTTATCGACCTCTGGCGGAAGGAAGGCCATTGTGCTGAGTTCCTGAACTTCGACAAGCTCGAGACCTATAAGGACTTTGGCGGTATCCGTATCGAGGACGACCTGCTGATCACGAAGGACGGCTGTCGCTTCATGGGCAAGCAGCGTATCCCCTACCACCCGGATGAACTCGAAGCATTCATGGCTGACAACCAGAAGTAAAAGGTATAATGAAATAATTGTCAAATCATAAAATAATAAAAGTGTAAAATGAAGAAGATTCTAACAATCGCACTTGTGGCCTTGATGGCTCTCAGTGCCTCGGCTGCCAAGAAGAAGGCACCCGCAAAAGACGCTAACAAGCCTGTCTTTACCACCATCAAAGAGAACCCCATCACCAGCGTGAAGGACCAGAACCGTAGCGGCACCTGCTGGGACTACTCTACCCTCTCATTCTTCGAGGCCGAGATTCTGAAGGCCACAGGCAAGACCTATGACCTCTGCGAGAGCTTCGTAGCCAACAAGACTTATCTGGAGCGTGCCATACAGGTGGTTCGCTATCATGGCGACTGCCAGTTTGCTCAGGGCGGCTCTTCAGAAGACGTGCTTCAGACCCTGAAGACCCACGGTATCTGTCCCGAAGATGCCATGCCTTTCCCCGGTTCTCTCTACGGCGACTCTCTGAACAACTTCAACGAGTTCTTCAGCGTGCTGGAGCCTTACGTGGCTGCTGTTGCCAAGAGCAACGCCAAGAAAATCAGCAATGCCTGGAAGACTGGTATGCAGGGAATCCTCGATGCTTATCTGGGCAAATGTCCTGAGAAGTTCACCTACGAGGGCAAGGAGTATACTCCAAAGAGCTTCATGGCCTCACTCGGCATCAACCTCGACGACTATGTCTCTATCACCAGCTATACCCACCATCCATTCTACACAGCTTTTGCTGTTGAGGTTCAGGACAACTGGCGTTTCCCGCTCAGCTACAACCTGCCTATGGACGAGATGATGCAGGTTATCGACAACGCCGTAGCGAATGGCTATACCATTGCCTGGGGCGGTGACGTGTCAGAAGATGGTTTCACCCGTCAGGGACTTGCTTATGCCGTCGACAGCAAGAAGACACAGCAGAGCCTGCAGGGCAGCGATATGGCCAAGTGGCTGAAGATGACCGCAACCAAGAAGCGCGACATCATCGACTCTCTGGGTTGCACCGTCCCCGAGATCGTTGCTACACAGGAACTGCGCCAGGAGCGTTTCGACAACTGGGAGCTTACCGATGATCACGGCATGTTGATCTACGGTACGGCCAAAGACCAGAACGGCAAGGAGTACTACATGGTAAAGAATTCATGGGGCGAGACAGGCGAATACAAGGGCACTTGGTACATGACCAAGACCTTCATCGCTGCCAACACGATGGACTTCCTCATCAACAAGAACGCCATCCCCGCAGAGATCCGCAAGAAGCTCGGAATCTGAGCCTATATCCTATAAAATAGGTAAAAAAGGGCATAATCTGTTAAATTTTAGACAGATTATGCCTTTTTTTCATTTTTTATTATTACCTTTGGGCGCTATATTGCCGTAACAGTGCCTTTTAAGGTCTTCAGAAACGGCCGTTACAGTCACCAAAGCGACCACTAATCGACAAAGTCGCTTTTCCAGAGAAAAGAATAAAAAAATAAATATATTAATGCATTTCAAATGGAATTACGAACCACCTACATCAGAACAACAGACGGCGGCTAAGGAGCTGGGAGAGAAGATCGGCATGAGTCCGATCCTCGCAAACCTGCTCATTCAGCGGGGCATCAAGACGGAGAGCGCTGCCAAGCGGTTCTTCCGTCCTATGCTAAACGAGCTGATAGACCCGTTCCTGATGAACGACATGGACATGGCGGTTGACCGACTCAACGACGCAATGGGGCGCAAAGAGCGCATCATGGTCTATGGCGACTACGATGTTGATGGATGTACGGCGGTTGCTTTGGTGTACAAGTTTCTGCAGCAGTTCTATTCCCATATTGAATACTATATTCCCGACCGTTACGATGAGGGCTATGGTATCAGTATCAAGGCTTTGGACTATGCAGCGGAAAAAGGTATTAAACTGATCATTGTGCTTGACTGTGGCGTAAAGGCAATCAAGGAGATAGCTTACGCCAAGTCTTTGGGCATTGACTTTATCGTGTGTGATCACCACGTGCCGGATGATGAATTGCCACCCGCTGTGGCCATCCTCAACCCGAAGCGTGAGGATTCCACCTACCCTTTCAAGCATCTCTGTGGTTGTGGTGTGGGCTTTAAGTTCATGCAGGCCTTCGCCAAGAACAACGGTATTCCCTTCTCACGGCTCATCCCCCTGCTCGACTTATGTGCAGTTAGTATAGCGGCCGACATTGTGCCCATCATGGGCGAGAACCGCATCCTGGCCTATCACGGTCTGAAGCTTCTGAACGCAACACCATCGGTGGGACTGAAATCGATTATCGAGATCTGTGGCCTTACAGGGCGCGAGATTACGATGAGCGACATCGTATTCAAGATCGGTCCTCGCATCAATGCCTCAGGACGTATGCAGAACGGTACCGAGGCTGTCGATCTGCTTGTGGAACGCGACTTCGAGAAGGCGCTTGCCGAGGCAAACCACATCAACGAGTATAACGAGCAACGAAAGGATGTAGACAAGCAGATGACCGAGGAGGCCAACCAGATTGTGGAGAAGCTGGAGAGTCAGAAGCATCATGCCAGTATCGTGCTCTACGATGAAAACTGGAAAAAAGGCGTCATCGGTATTGTCGCCTCCCGTCTGACTGAACTCTACTACCGCCCGACTGTTGTGCTTACGAAGTTCAACGGCATCGCAACGGGTTCTGCACGCAGCGTGGCAGGCTATGATGTTTACGATGCCATCAAGAGCTGTCGCGATTTGCTGGAGAACTTCGGCGGCCATACTTATGCCGTAGGTTTATCTTTGAAGATAGAGAACATCCCTGAGTTCCGTCGGCGCTTCCAGAAATATGTCACAGAACATATCCAGCCCGAACAGACAGAGGCTACGCTCGACATCAATGCGGTCATCGACTTCAAGGATGTGACGAAAAAGCTCCACAACGATCTGAAGAAGTTTGCACCCCACGGACCCGATAATCCCAAGCCACTTTTCTGCACGCGGAATGTCTATGACTACGGTACCTCGAAGGTGGTAGGCCGCCAGCAGGAGCATATCAAGCTTGAGTTGGTTGACTCCAAGTCGAGCAACGTGCTCAACGGCATAGCCTTCGGACAGAGCGAATCAGCCCGCTTCATCAAGTCGAAGCGCTCGTTCGATATCGTCTATACCATCGAGGACAATATCTACAAGCGTAGCGAAGTGCAGTTGCAGATTGAGGATATCAAGCCGTCGGAAGAGTGAATTACCAGTCACTTTTAAAACAATATTGGGGCTACGATGATTTCCGCGGTATTCAGCGTGAAATCATCGAGTCTATTGGTAGTGGACACGACACGCTGGGATTGATGCCCACAGGTGGCGGTAAGTCTATCACGTTTCAGGTGCCAGCCCTTGCTCAGGAAGGCACGTGCATCGTCATCACGCCATTAATTGCCCTGATGAAGGATCAGGTAGACCATCTCCTGCGTCGGGGGATTCGGGCTGCTGCCATCTATTCGGGACTTACCCACGAGGAGATTATTGTCACCCTGGAGAACTGCATCTTCGGCAATGTCCGCATTCTCTATGTCTCGCCCGAGCGACTTTCTTCGGAACTATTCCAGACGAAGCTCCGCCACATGCGCGTTAGTTTCATAACGGTCGACGAAGCCCATTGCATCTCGCAATGGGGCTATGATTTCCGTCCGTCGTATCTGGAGATAGCCAAGATCCGCAAACTGGTGCCCGATGCACCCGTCCTTGCACTTACAGCGACGGCGACCCCTGCCGTTGTCAAGGATATACAGGATAAACTGACTTTGAAGGCAGAGAGGACATTTAATGTCTTCCGCATGAGTTTCGAGCGTACGAACCTCACCTATGTAGTCCGTCATACGACCGACAAGCGCAAGGAACTGATCCATATCCTCAGTAGTGTGAAGGGAACGGCGATTGTCTATGCCCGTAGTCGCCGACGTACCAAGGAGTTCAGCGAGATGCTCAACGAGGCAGGCATCCCCGCCACCTTCTACCATGCAGGACTCGATACGACGGTGAAAGACGAGCGCCAGCAGGCTTGGCAGCACGACCAGGTGAGGGTGATGGTGTCAACAAACGCCTTCGGTATGGGCATCGACAAGCCTGATGTACGACTCGTGATCCATATCGACTGTCCCGACAGTATCGAGGCATATTTCCAGGAGGCTGGCCGAGCAGGGCGTGACGGTTTCAAAGCCTATGCCGTATTGCTTTATAATGATGCCGACGAACGCAAACTCGAAAAGCGCATCGCCGACACCTTCCCGGAGAAAGACTATATCCGGCAAGTATATGAGCATCTGGCCTACTTCTATCAAATCGGTGTGGGTTCGGGCTACAACCACACGTTTGAATTCAACATCGACAAGTTCTGTCATACCTTCCGCCACTTCCCCATACAGGTAGATTCGGCCCTTAAGATACTGAACCGTGCCGGCTATATTGAGTATACTGAGGAGCAGGACAACCAGGCACGCGTGATGTTCACCATCGGACGTAATGACCTCTACCGTCTTGAAAATACCTCTCCCAACGAAGAGAAGATTATCACAGCCCTGTTACGCAACTATGGCGGACTCTTTACAGACTACAATTACATCGACGAGAGTTTTATCGCTTCGCAGACCCAACTCGAGCCCCATCAGGTCTACATGACGCTGAAAGGTCTGAGCCAGCGCCACATCCTCCATTTCATCCCCCAGAAGAAGACACCCTATATCCGCTATACACAACGGCGCGAGGATATGGAGCATATCATGCTGCCACCTGCCGTCTACGAAGAGCGCAAAAAGCAGTATGAAGAGCGCATCCACGCCGTCATCAAATATGCCACAAACGATCAGGTATGCCGTAGTAGGCAACTGCTACGTTACTTTGGCGAGGACGACAGCCACGATTGTCACCTTTGTGATGTCTGTCTGGCTCATCGACCTGAGGGGAAGGTAACCGAAGCCCGCTTTACGAATGCGATGGAACAGATTCTTGCGCGTCTTGATGACGGGAAGCCCCACCCCATTACAGACTTACGCGACATCCAGTTGCCTACCGACGAACTGGATGCCGCGCTCGAATATCTCTTACAAGAGGAAACGATCCGTCAAGACGACGGGCTCCTCACCAGACACTAAAAATCAAGCTTCAGCTGGCGGTTGTCCTCCTTATCATGCTCATGACAATAGCTGCTGCCGTCGAAGCAATGTGTGCAGAGTCTGCATTTAGGCAATCCGATAGCCTCTACGAGATCCTCCAGACGAGCAAACTTCAGCGATGTCAGTCCCAGGCGCTTGGCTATCTCATCCACCATCCGTTTATACTCGGGTGAATCAGTCTGAGCATATTTATCCAGATTCTTCTTATCGTCGCCCTCAAAGTCCTTGATGATACGACGCGTAATCAATTCCATGTCGTTCTTGGATGACGTGAAGCCGATAAACGGGCATCCATACACCAGCGGCGGACACGAGATACGACAATGCACCTCCTTGGCACCATACTCGAAGAAAGTCTTCACGTTATCCTTCAACTGCGTACCACGCACGATGGAGTCATCGCAGAACACGACGCGCTGATCCTTCAGAAGCGAGGGATTCGGTATCAGTTTCATCTTAGCCACTAAGGCTCTGCGCTCCTGATTACCAGGTGTGAACGAGCGGGGCCATGTCGGCGTGTATTTCAGTACCGAACGTTTGTAGGGCACGCCCTTACCTTCCGCATAACCCAGAGCCATGCCGACACCCGAGTCGGGAACACCGCAAACGCTGTCTACTTCGGCATCATCGTTCTCGCCCATCTTCTTGCCGTTGGCCTCACGAACTGCCTCTACGTTGATGCCATTATAGTCGGAAGCGGGGAAGCCATAGTAAACCCAGAGGAACGAGCATATCTGCTCACGCTTCCTGGGTTCCTGCAGCACCTCCACGCTATCGGCTGTCAGATATACGATCTCGCCGGGTCCCAGATCTCTCAGACGATGATATTCCAGATTAGGGAAACTGGTCGTCTCGCTCGATACGGCACAAGCCCCCTCTTTCTTTCCGATGACGATAGGCGTGCGTCCGAGGAAGTCGCGGGCTGCGATGATGCCTTTCTCCGTCAGGATAAGCATCGAACAAGAGCCCTCAATCTTCTCATAAACCAGATTGATACCTTCCACGAATGTGCGACCCATATTGATGAGCAGCGCCACGAGTTCAGTCTGGTTGATAGTGTTGGCAGAATACTCGCTAAAGTGCATCCTGCGGTCGAGCAGTTCCTGGGCGATTTCCTCGATATTATTGATTTTCGCCACCGTCACTACGGCATAGCGGCCCAGATGTGAGTTTACGAGGATAGGCTGCGGATCTGTATCGCTGATGACCCCGATGCCCTGATTGCCGGAGAACGAGTCGAGTTCATCCTCAAACTTCGAGCGGAAATAGTCGCGCTCCAGATTATGGATCTTACGGCTGAAGCCTTTCTCCTGATCAAAGGTTACGAGGCCGGCACGACGTGTTCCCAAGTGTGAGTTGTAGTCTGTGCCGTAGAACAAATCATTAACGCAGTTTTTTGTAGAAATGGTCCCAAAGAATCCTCCCATACGTGTTATCCTTAATCTTTTATACCTTATTTAAAATAATAGAGGAACGAAGAGATACCCTCAAGTGCAGGTTTACGCTGTCCCTCAATCTCGATTTTGAAATCAATCTCTACTTTACAGATGCCACGCAGGTTCTGGATGCTGTGCAGCTTAGCCGTCATACGGATTCTGGAGCCTGTGATGACTGGCTGACCAAAGCGCATCTTATCCATACCGTAGTTCACGAGCATCTTGATGTTGTTCACCTCGATGATCTGCTGCCACAGATAGGGCAATACCGATAGTGTCAGATAGCCGTGAGCGATGGTGCTGTGATACTGGCTCTCCTCCTTGGCGCGCGCCACATCGACATGGATCCATTGATGGTCGAGCGTAGCCTCAGCGAAGAGGTTAATACGGTCCTGGTTGATTTGCAGCCAGTCCGACACACCTAGTTCCTGTCCCAGATGAGCTGCGAATTCATCATACGAATTGATTACTAATTTTGCCATACAAGTTATTTAAAATGAATTGCGGAGGTGCGCTACGCACCCCCGCAATCTCATATTGTTTATACGTCTTGGTTCTCAGGGCGAAGCTTGCGCACGGTCTCGCCTGCGCGCCACATTTCCTGATTGCGCATTGCCTCCAGCTCTTTCTCCAGCCCAGCACGATAGTCAGGCTTCGAGTTGGCGTCGATGGTGATCTGAGCCTCGTTACCCGTCAGAACCGAGTAGTAGAGCCACTCCATCACGGGCTTGATGGCATCGTGGAAGCGAGGAGCCCAGTCAAGCGCACCGCGCTGAGCGGTCGTCGAGCAGTTGGCGTACATCCAGTCCATACCCTTTGCACCGAAGAGCGGGCCAAGGCTCTGAGTCAGCTCCTCTACGGTCTCGTTGAAAGCCTCCGAGGGAGAATGACCATGCTCGCGGAGCACCTCATACTGTGCCAGCAGCAAGCCCTGGATGGCACCCATCAGCGAACCGCGCTCACCAGTCAGGTCAGAAGTTGCCTCGCGCTGGAAGGTTGTCTCAAACAAATAGCCTGCGCCGATACCGATACCGAAGGCCAGCGTCTTATCCTTTGCCTTGCCTGTAGCATCCTGATAGATAGCATATGAGCAGTTCAGACCGCGACCTTCGCAGAACATCGTGCGGAGAGAGGTACCTGAACCCTTAGGAGCCACCATGATCACGTCGACATCCTTCGGGGGTATCACGCCTGTACGGTCACTCCAGTTGATAGCGAAGCCGTGAGAGTAATACAATGTCTTACCGGGCTTCAGATATTTCTTGATGGTAGGCCATTGCTGGATCTGACCAGCATCGGAGAGCAGCATGCAGAGGATGGTACCCTTCTCGGCTGCCTCCTCGATAGAGAACAGCGTCTTACCAGGCACCCAACCATCGGCCACAGCCTTGTCGTAGGTCTTACCCTGACGCTGACCGACGATGACGTTGAAACCGTTGTCGCGCAGGTTGCAAGCCTGTCCAGGACCCTGAACGCCATAACCAATGACGGCGATCACCTCATTCTTCAATACTTCACGTGCTTTCTCAAGAGAGAACTCTTTGCTGGTGACTACAGTCTCCATTACGCCACCAAAATTCATTTCTGCCATAATAGCTTGTTGTTTAATTGTTATACATATCCCTTATGTACTATGCCAGCCCTACCCGAGAGCCGTCGTCTTGTCAGTCCATCCAGCGCTTACCCGAAGCTCCGACAAGGGGTTAACTTTAGAAATCCGTTGCAAAATTACAAATTTGCCTCGACATTGCCAAATTATATTTCATCTTTTATTCAAAAAAAGCGCCGAAACGAAAAAATATGCTTACCTTTGCAGCACCTATCATTGAATTCTAACTTATTAATACTATTTTAAGATGAAAAGAATCTTCTTTCTGACGATGCTGGTAGCCCAGGTCAGTCTGGCTCCGGCACAGTACAAGTTCACGTGGCAGAATCCGCAACTGCCGACTGCCGAACGCGTGGAAAACCTCATCTCTATGCTCACGCCCGAAGAGAAAGTCGGCCTGATGATGAACAAGAGTATCTCCGTCGACCGTCTCGGCATTCCTTCTTACAACTGGTGGAGCGAAGCCTGTCATGGCGTGCGCCAGAGCGGATATACGGTTTTCCCCCAGCCCATCGGTATGGCTGCCGCCTTCAGCGAGCAACTGGTCTACGACGTGTTTTCGGCTGTGAGCGACGAGGCACGCGCCAACTGGAACCGAACTGACCACAACGACCCCAAGTTGTTCAATGTCCCCATGGGCGTCATCTATTATCCGGGTAATCCAGAGCTCACCTTCTGGTGCCCTAACGTCAACATCTTCCGTGATCCCCGCTGGGGGCGCGGCCAGGAAACCTGTGGCGAGGATCCTTATATGAACGCCGTACTTGGCGTACAGACCGTCCTCGGCATGCAGGGCAACGACAGCCGCTATTTCAAGACCCATGCCTGTGCCAAGCACTATGCCGTCCACAGCGGCCCCGAGCCTTTGCGCCACTCCATGAACGTCGAACCCACCAACCGCGACCTGTGGGAAACTTATCTTCCTGCATTCAAGGCACTCGTCAAGAAGGCCAACGTGCGTGAGGTGATGTGCGCCTACCAGCGTTTCGAGGGCAAGCCCTGCTGTACGAGCGACCGCCTGCTGATTGATATCCTGCGCAACAAGTGGGGTTACGACGGTCTTGTCGTGACCGACTGCGATGCCATCAACAATTTCTTTAACAAAGGTCAGCATGAGACTCATCCTGACGGTCTTTCCGCCTCTGTTGATGCGGTACTCAACGGCACGGATCTGGAATGCGGTAAGGTATTCATGGTACTGACTGAGGCTATGCAAAAGGGACTCATCAAAGAGAGCGACCTCGACCAGCACCTGCGCAAGACGCTTACAGGCCGTTTCGAACTCGGCATGTTCGACCCTGCCGACATGCTCCCTTGGGCAAAACTCGGCCCCGAAGTGATCAGCAACGAGCAGTTTGATGCCCTTGCCACCCAGGCCGCCCGCGAGTCGATGGTGCTGTTGAAGAACAACGGCAATTACGGCGGTACGCCTACCGAGGCTCACACCCACTCTCTCCTCGCAGGCATCAAGGCTGCCGTCCCCAATGCCAACATCATCTATCACAAAGCCTGCGAACTGAACGATGAGTACACCACCATCCACCACCTGCCCGACTTCAACGAGGGCCGAGGGGCAAAGGTGGAATTCTGGAATAACGCCACGATGGAAGGCACGCCCGTGAAGACCGACTATTACAACGAGCTCAACTTCTCCACCTTCGGCGCCTGGGGCTTTGCCGACGGTGTGAGTCGCGATACCCTTTCCGTCCGCATCAGCGGCCAGTACAAGGCCACCTTCACGGGCGAGATGAAATACACGCTGACGACCGATAACGGCTATACCCTCCGCGTCAACGGCAAGGTGGTCGAAAAGGCCGAGGGCGGCATGCGTCGCGGTTTCGGCTTTGGCCGCAAGGTGGAATACAAGTCATTCCCCGTCAAGGCTGGCGAGACCTACGACATCGTCATCGAATACGGTCACGACCACGGCCAGTTCGCCCTGCTGCGCGGTGACATTTGCGAACGAATCCTCGTCGACTTCACCGACCTCGCCAAGGAAGTGAGTGCTGCCGACGCCATCATTATCATCGGTGGTATCTCCGCACAGATGGAAGGCGAAGGAGGCGACAAGGCCGACATCAATCTGCCTAAGGTGCAGCAGATGCTCCTGAAGGCCATGCACGCTACGGGCCGTCCTGTGGTGTTCGTCAACTGCTCTGGTTCCGCCATCGCCTTCGGCGGCATCGAGGATCAGTATGATGCCCTCCTGCAAGCCTGGTATGCGGGTCAAGGCGGCGCAAAGGCATTGGCAGAAGTGCTCTTCGGCGACTATAACCCCGGCGGCAAGCTGCCCGTGACGTTCTACGCCTCAAACGACGACCTGCCCGACTTCCTTGACTACCGCATGGAGAACCGCACCTACCGCTATTTCCGTGGAAAGGCCCTCTACCCCTTCGGCTACGGACTCTCCTACACCACATTCTCCATCGGCAAGGGACAGCTCTCAGCCTCGGCGATGAGCAAAGACGGCAAGGTCACCCTCACCGTTCCCGTCACCAATACCGGCAAACGCGAAGGCACAGAGACGGTTCAGGTCTACGTCAAGGCCCTCGACTATCCCGAGGCACCCATCAAGAGTCTGAAGGGATTCCAGAAGCTCTCCCTGAAGGCTGGCGAAACTGCTACTGCCACCATAACCCTCGACGGCGAGGCCTTCGAATACTACGACGAGGCGATCGACGAACTTTCCACTCGCCCCGGCCGCTACCAAATACTCTACGGCAACTCCTCGCAGGAGAAGGATCTGAAGATGATTCCCCTCTTCGTGAAATAAATCGAAAAAGGCTCGCAAGTTTTGCGGGCCTTTATTCTGTTCTATTGCCTGAACGTCACCTTACTGCGACACGTCTCTATCAGTTCGCCTGTCGCCTGGTCGGTTTTGCAGATCCTGACGCAGTATTCGTTCTCCCCCGTCTGCTGGCGGTAGAAGCCCAGCTGGTCGCCCGCATGCGCCTCTGCCACATAGGCAATCTCGAAACGCTTGATCTGGTGCTCTCGATACCAGTCCATATCCCACAAGTCGAGCACGTGCTCGATATACTTCACCGAGTTGATATGGCCGTTGATGTCCACATCATTATAATAGGTGTCGATCGTGCGCACCAGTTCGGCGTCATTGTCCATCTTCACGCGGCCACCCTTGTCAATCGGACACTCCTTGTCCATGACGATCCAGTTGTTGATGGCCCCGTTGTCGATTGAGAGGATATCCGTCGGCTGACGGCTCTCCGTATCGATCATCGCCCAGATGGAGCGCCCATAGCCATACACCTTCCCGTCGCGGCCCACCACGCGGAAGTTACGGCTCGTGAAGTAGCGCATCGCACTCTCCACCCACGTTTCCACATCGAACTTCGTGTACTGCCGGGGCATCTCCTCCATCTCAATCGCCAGACGCGAGAGTACCCATGAACGCTGGATCGACATCAGATACTGCATGCCGAATCCACGGGCTGTCGAGTGAAAGTCAGCAGCATTCAGCATGTGATTACCCAGATGTCCCATGAAAAGCCGTCCGCTGAAATCACAATGGAACGGCTCCGCCATAAATTCGTATATTCCTATTTTTTCCATAAGCGGCTGCAAAGTTACGGTGTTTTTTGCTGATAACCAAATTTTTTAGGGAATTTGCCTCTAGGGTCAGGCCCCAAAGTAAAGTTTTTGCCCTTTTTGCGCCCTAGCCCGTTCTAATGGAGCAGCGAGAGCCATCAAGTGCACTTGAATGGCCGAGTCGCGACAGAGAAAGACGAAGTCAATCGGTACAAAATCCACAGTTTCTAATCAACATTCGTAAGAACATCAACGCCAACAACCCCGGTTACGGCAAGTATTACCCCAAGGCAGTCGAGAAGGAGACGATTACGCTCCGAGGTCTGGCCAAGCACATGAGCGAGCACCAGTGCGTGTATAGCCGAGACATCATCGAGGGCGTGCTCATCAAGATGGCGAGCTGCATGATCGAGCTCATCGCGCAGGGCAACCCCATCAAGATCGACGGGCTTGGCATCTTCTGGCCTACCGTTGAGAGCACCAAGGAGGGTATCACGAGGGCAGCCCTGCTGGAGGGTAAGTGGAACGCGAACACCTACGTGAAGGGCGTGCACATCCGCTTCCGTCCTGAGGGTGTCAGCGATGATGACATCACTTCGCGAACCTTTAAGGATATGTGTTCGCTGAGCACTTATGGTGTCGAGGAGAAGGTAGACCTCACGCCCGAGGAGAGCGATCCTTCGAAGAAGAAGTACATCAAGAAGGTGACGCCGCTGGAGGACTGGATCGCGGAGCAGAAGGCGCAGAATCCTTAACTGCCCGCTGGGGTCAGGCCCCAAAACTAATCGCTGGGGCCAGGCCCCGAGGTGAAGTTTTTGCGGCGGGGATTGAGGCGGACATTGAGGCGGGACCTCACGCTAGGGTCAGGAACTGACGAGAAAGTCGCTGCGACTTTACATCAGTGCCAGACCCCAGCGAGAGGCGAATGCGGCAGAGCCAGACCCCAGCGAGAGGCGAATGCGGCGGGGGATGCCAGCTAGGCTTTGGGAGTTATTGCTTATGAAGCTCTTTTAGGCGGCGGTGATAGGCCTTACGGAGTTTGCGCACGGCCTTGTCGCGGATCTGACGGACACGCTCGCGCTTGATATCCATGTCCTCGGCAATCTCGGCCATCGTCTCGTGCTCCTGTCCGATGCCGAAGAAGGCGTTCACCACCCTACTCTCGCGCTGGTCGAGCGAACCGAGGGCAAACTCGATGGCGGCCTCGACTGCTTCGGAGTGGACACGCTCATCGGCCAAAGGGGCATCCTGATTGACGAGTACGGAGAGGAGACTCATGTTGGCACGGTGGCCTAAGGGGGCATCGACGGAAAGCGGCATGCTCTGCTGACGGGCAACCACCTCGTCCTTCACGTCACGGGGCACCTGATAGAGCCCTGCCTGCTGCTCGATGGCTTTCTCGATCTGCTGGCGGACATGCACGACGGCGAAATTGACGAAACGCACGCCCTTGGAGGCATCGAAGCGGGCAGCAGCCTTCATCAGGCCGATATTGCCTTCGCTGACGAGGTCTTCCATCGCCACGCCCCGCCCTTTATACTGACGGGCTACGGTCACCACGAAGCGCAGGTTGGCCTCTACGAGTTTAGAGAGTGCGCGGTCATCGCCTTGCCTGATACGTTCTGAGAGCTGACGCTCCTCCTCATCGGAGAGCAGGGCGCCCTTGCCGATCTCATCCAAATAGATATTAAGTGCCGAATCTTCCATAATCATAATAATTTGCGGGCAAAGATACAAAGAAGATTTGAGATATGCAAGAAATATAAAAAAATCCTGCTCGAAAGCGAACTTTCAGCAGGATTCATTTGCATTCTTTGTGATTCCGGCGGGATTCAAACCCACAACCTTCTGATCCGTAGTCAGATGCTCTATTCAGTTGAGCTACGGAACCATTTTTCCGTTTGCGGGTGCAAAGGTACGAACTATTTCTGAACTGACCAAATCTTTTTGCGATTTTTTTTGCAAAAACTGCAAAAATCACACAATTACCCGCGTTTTGTGGTAGTTTTCGCGGAATTCCGAGGGGCTACAGCCCTTACGCTTCTTGAAAATGCGGTTGAAATTGCTGAGGTTATTGAAGCCACAGCTGAAGGCAATCTCTGCTACGGAATGGGTACTGTCGACCAGCATGCGGCTGGCAAAGCCCAGTCGGTGGTCGATGATATACTCGCTGAGGTTGCGCCCGGTATGCAGTTTGAAGAAACGGCTGAAGGCCGAGGCGCTCATGCCTGCGATATCGGCTACCTGCGTGAGGCGTATATCCTCGCGGTAATGCTGGTCGATGAAGCTCTTGACTTTCTGGACGCGGCGGCTGTCGCTGGTGATCTCCACCTTGGCAAAGCTGGAAGAAGCCAGCGGACGGGCCTCGAACTTGGACAACTCGTAGAGAATCGTGAGGAACTGGGTAAAGGCGTAAAAGCCGTCCTTGAGACTACTCAGGGTATCGATCATCTGGTAGACGCGGATAATGGCCTCCATCGGGAAACAGAGTCCCTTCTGTGCCTCGACCATCATCTTCTTCATCGAATTGAAAGGATTGCGCGAGAAGATGCTCGAGTTGTTGAAATCGATATCGAACTGAACGGTGACCTCGCGGATATCTTCGCTCTGGCAGGTGTTCTGTTCCCAGACGTGTTCCAGATCGGGGCTCGTGATAAGCACCAGATCGTAATCGCCTATCACCTCGTTGGAATCACCCACGATACGACGCACCCCAGCTGCATGCTCAACGAAGTTCAGCTCGTAGACCTGATGGTTATGGATGGGGTAAGTAAACTCTTTCTTGCGACGATCGGCAATGTAGAGCACGTCCTTGCCCATCAGGGGCGATATCTCGTGGATGACCTTCGACTCCATCAGATTTTAAGTTCCTTGAGTATCTCCGACATCCGCTGCATGTTCTTGATACGCATCGGCACAAGCGGCAAGCGGAGCACATTCTGGATGAATCCCATCTCGGAGAGCATCGCCTTGACACCGGCAGGATTGCCGTCGACGAAGAGCAGCGAGAACAGATCGGTGAAGCGGTGGTGGATGGTGCGTGCAGGATCATACTCGCCACGCATCTGCAGGCGGATCATGCGTGAGAACTCCTTGGGTAGGGCATTGCCGATCACGCTGATGACACCCACGGCGCCACAGCTGACCATCGGGAACGTCAGGGAGTCGTCGCCGGAGATCACATCAAAATCGGCAGGCTTGTTCTTGATGATCTCATCTACCTGCTCAAGATTGCCGCTGGCCTCCTTGATGGCTACGATATTCTGGCAGTCGCGCGCCAGGCGGACGGTGGTGGCAGCCTGCATGTTCACGCCAGTCCTGCCCGGCACATTATAGAGTACCACGGGCAGCGAGGTTGCCGCTGCTATCGCCTTGAAATGCTGGTAGAGACCTTCCTGGGAAGGCTTGTTGTAATATGGGCATACGCTCAGGATACCATCTATGCCACGGAAATCGCCATTCTTCAGTTCTTCAATGACGGCTGCCGTGTTATAGCCGCCACATCCCATCAGGATGGGTACTCGCCCTTGCACTTTGTCGACAACGAGATCCTTGATCTTCCGTTTCTCCTCGGCAGTCAGCGTCGGTGTTTCGCCCGTAGTGGCAAGAATGCAGAAGAAGTCTGCACCATTATTCAACTGGTAATCAACCAGGCGGAGGATCGCTTCATAGTCAACCGAACCATCATCCTTGAAAGGTGTAATCAGCGCGATACCAAGGCCCTTAAAAATATTATGCACCATAAATCCAATTCTAAATCGGGCGCAAAGTTACAAAAATAACCGCAGATTTTGCAGATTAGACAGAATATTTTTTCTTTTTTTCTGCATCTTCGGCGAAATCTGCGGTTTTATGCATAATCTATTCAGCTTTAAACAAATCCTTGATGCCGCCGATCGAGCCGAGGAGGTTGGTTGCCTCGTAGGGCAGATAGACGGTCTTCGTCTTGTCACCCTCGGCGAGCTCCTGCATCATCTGGATATACTTCTGAGCCAGGAGGTAGTTGGCGGGATTGGTGGACTTGCCGACAGCCTCAGCGATGAGCTCGATGGCCTTCGCCTCGGCCTCTGCCTTTCGGATACGGGCCTGAGCCTCACCTTCTGCCTCGAGGATGGCCTGCTGCTTGGCAGCCTCGGCCTTATTGACGATGGCCGTCTTCTCACCTTCTGAAGCAAGTATCTCGGCGGCCTTCTGACCTTCGGACGTCAGAATCTGCGCACGCTTGTTACGCTCGGCCTGCATCTGCTTCTCCATCGCCGTCAGCACAGAGTCGGGAGGCGTGATATCCTGAAGCTCCACGCGGTTCACCTTGACACCCCACTTGTCTGTTGCATCATCGAGCACGGCGGAGAGTTTCTTGTTGATCGTATCTCGCGAGGTGAGCGTCTCGTCGAGTTCCAGTTCGCCGATAATGTTACGGAGCGTTGTCTGCGTCAGTTTCTCGATAGCGTTGGGCAGGTTGTTGATCTCGTAGGTAGCCTTGAAGGGATCGACGATCTGGAAATAGAGAAGGGCATTGATCTCCGTCTGCACATTATCCTTCGTTATCACATTCTGCTTCGGGAAGTCGTAGACCTGTTCGCGCAGGTCAATCGTGGTGGAATACATATAGCGTCCATGGTTGAGCACGACAATCGACTTGGCCCGGTCAATGAACGGGATAATGATGTTAATACCCGGCTTGAGAGTAGCGTAATAACGTCCCAGACGCTCAACAATCTTTGTTTCCGACTGGGGAATAATCACAAGTGCCATTTTGGCGAAGATTACCACACAGATGATAATGGCAATCAGGATGAAAGTCATAATGTCCATAATTTAACTATTTGACGATTTATATTAGACGATTTCTACTGTGATGATAGTGCTTTGGCGATCGGTAACCCTCACATTCGCACCCTCAGGGATATCGGCAGCACCCTGGGTAACGGCCTTCCAGATATCTCCATCGATCTGGACGCGGCCATAACCGCCAGCCTTTACCGTCTCTACCACCCTACCCTCACGACCGAGAAGTGCATCGGCATTGCTGACGCGGTTATCCTCGCCCTTGTGCAGGTAACGACGCGCAATAGGGCGGAACCAGAACAGGGAGATGACGGTGAAGAGCGCAAAGATAAACAACTGCCAGTAGCCGTTAAGCCCGATGGCGGCAGCGACGGCAGCAACTGCCGCTCCAACCGAAAAACAAATGATAAAGCAGTCGCCCGCCATGAGTTCAAGAATCAGGCAAGCGATGGCGATGATGGCCCATACCTGCCACAGATTTTGTGCTAAATATTCTATCATAATGGTCATAAGTTTACTATTTTCGAGCAAAAATACAACAAAAAAACAAACTCTCCAAGAAAAAAAGACAATAAGCGGCGAAATAAAACGTTATTTAACCAAATGGAATTTCGAATGCTCCGATATATCACGCTGTTGATCGCCGTGTTGATGAGCACGGCAGCACTAGCCGACGGCTTCACCCTGAAGGGTAAAGTGATCGACGAAGAGAGTAATGCACTAGAACTTGTCACCGTATCCTGTCTGGCACAAGGAAAGGTTACGATGACTAACCTGAAAGGTGAATTCAGTCTTGACCTGCAATCGGCAGACTCGGTTGAAGTCAGATTCTCGATGGTCGGCTACGGAGTCCGGAAACGCGTTTTCCGCCGTCCCAAGGGAAAGATGACGGTACAGATCGTAATGTACCCCATGGAGGCCCTGCAAGAGATAACGGTAACTGAGCGGCGCAGACAGACGGGACAGACAGAGCAACTGGACATAAAGGACCTCAAGCAGAATCCCTCCACAACTGGTAATGCCGTAGAAGAACTGATCCAGCAGCAGGCAGGCGTCAGTTCGCATAACGAACTCTCCAGTCAGTATAATGTGCGCGGAGGATCGTTCGACGAGAACTCCGTATATATAAATAATGTGGAAGTCTACCGACCTCTGCTCATCAGTAGCGGCAACCAAGAGGGACTCTCAATTATCAACCCCGACCTGGTAGAGAAGATAGGATTCTCTACAGGCGGATTCGAAGCGAAATATGGCGACAAGATGTCGTCGGCTCTTGACATCACCTATCGGCGCGTAAGAGGCTTCGAGGCTTCAGCCACGGCCTCTCTCTTGGGAGCCAGCGGCTATCTGGGCGTGGGTGGAAAGAAATTCTCGATGAGTCACGGCCTGAGATACAAAACAAACCGCTACCTGCTGGGATCTCTCGAAACGACAGGAGAGTACAAGCCTAATTTCCTTGATTATCAGACCTATATCAGTTATACTCCTAACAAAAGATGGACAATAGACTTCATCGGCAACATCTCCGAGAACCACTATAACTTCAAGCCCGAAGACCGTGAGACCAGTTTCGGAACGCTGGAGGATGTAAAGTCATTTAAGGTGTATTTCGACGGCGAGGAAAAAGACCTGTTCCGCACGCTCTTCGGCACGGCCAGCATTACGCGGCACTTCGGCGATTCTACCAGCATAAAATTCCTGACATCAGCCTTCCATTCGAAAGAGAAGGAAACGTATGACATCATGGGCCAATACTGGCTCGACGACACGCAGACACAAGAGAACCTCGGCGTGGGAACCTATATGGAACATGAGCGCAACTATCTGACTGCCGACGTGGTGAGTTTCAAACTGATCGGCACGCACAAGACGCGCCATCACGACATCGAGGCCGGCATCACCTATAAGACGGAACACGTCAAAGAGAAATCGAAAGAATACGAGATGCGCGACTCCAGCGGCTACTCTATCCCCCATACGGCAGACCGGCTGGATCTGATCTACACGCTGGCCGCCAACAACGATATCAAAAGCCATCGGATAGAAGGCTACGTGCAGGACACCTATCGTTTCTCGAAAGGCGACACCTACTATACACTAAACTATGGCGTCAGACTCTCTAACTGGTCGTTCAACAAAGAGACCATCGTCTCGCCCAGAGCCTCGATATCCATCGTGCCGGCCTTCAACAACAACTGCACTTTCCGCTTTGCAACGGGTCTGTATTATCAGGCACCCTTCTACAAGGAAATGCGCGACACGATTACCAGAAACGGCATCACGACAGCCGTGCTCAACGAGAACATCAAGAGTCAGCGCTCCCTGCAGTTTATCGGTGCCTTCGACTATCGCTTCAAGATGCTGAACCGATCATTCAAGTTCTCTGCAGAAGCCTATTACAAGGCCCTGTCGAACCTTATCCCCTATAATGTACAGAACATGAAGGTGACCTACTACGGCGAGAACCAGTGTTCGGGCTACGCCACAGGACTCGACATGAAGCTTTACGGAGAGTTTGTGCCTGGTACCGACTCGTGGCTGACATTCTCGCTGATGAGTACCCGCGAGAAGATGAACGGCAAATGGGTGCCGATGCCTACAGACCAGCGTTGGGCCATCAATCTGCATTTCACAGACTACTTCCCTGGTACCGATCGTTGGACTATGACGCTTCGTCTGGCTTTCGCTGACGGACTGCCCTTCGGCGCCCCCCACAGAGGACTGGAAGTCGTACAGTTCCGGGCACCAGCCTACAAGCGTGCCGACATCGGCATGAGCTTCCGGGCTATCAAGAACGGAAAAGGCATCAAAAACCTCTGGCTAGGCGTTGACTGTCTCAATCTGTTTGGCATTTCAAACGTCAATAGTTATTACTGGGTAACCGACGTCACAAACAAGCAATGGGCGGTGCCAAACTACCTAACAGGTAGGCAAATTAACGGCAAGATTAAGCTAGAATGGTGAAATTTGGTTAAAAATACATAAATCAGATGTGAAATATACTTGTTTTTCTATTTAATAGCGTATATTTGCACAAATTTTTAGTTATTTAAGTTAAGTATTTGGATTAAAAGAAACCTATTGAATATGAAAAAAATTATTTTGTTATCTTTAACCGCAATGGTTTTCGGTGGTTGCACACATGATTTCAGCCACTACGAAACACCGATTGACGTAAGTTCTTTGCCAGACAAAGATCCTAACGCTGTGACAAAAGAAGATATCCAGGCCAACGTGGCCAGTATCTTCGGAACTATCGACCCTGAGCAGGACTGGAACCTCGTGAACGAAGGTTCCATCACTATTTTGGCCGATGCCCCTCTTTCTGACATTGCAAAGGTACAGTTGCTGACGGAATCGCCATTTCTGAACAGCGATGCTAAAGTGTTGAATGAAGCAACTGCGAAATCTGGCGAGGAGGTTGTCCTGACCTATGATGCACCCAACGCTTACCAACAGTTATTTGCTGCTTGTGTCAGCAGTAGTGGCGAATATTATGTACAGGTATTCACCCCCGGCACAGAAAAAGTAAACTTCTCTATGGCAAATAGAGCACGAACCCGTGCCGAAGCTTATGAAGTACCAACCTTCACCACAATTAAGCTGAATAAGCCCAAACCCTCCTTCAATGCCCAACGCGTTGCTGCCGGAGCCGATTTGAAGATTAACAACGTGAGCTACACCGAGTGGATTGACTCTAAGTGGAACGATCAGATGTGGGATATCGCCGACGGTCAGACCTTCGACAACGGATGGACACTCGATGACATGAAGGGTAAATATCACCTCTACCGTAACATCAATGGTTTTGAGGACGGTGAGCTTGAGAATGTGAAAGCTATCGTGAACGATTGCATTTATAAATATGTAAAAGGCACATCCGGAAATAAGCGCAACAATATTGAGGCAATCCGCAATAGTACTATCTTCCGTACGAGTCTGAACTATGTAACAACGGACGGTATGCACCCTGTTACGTTGATTCCCATCCAAGGCTATACCACTGAGTTCAAGCGTAATCATATTTATTATTATTATTATCGTCCGGAAGATATCCCTGCAGGCATGAGCGAAGTAGACTACATTAAGCAATTACCCAAGTTTAAGGCTATCTGCTTCGAGCGCGTACAAAGCACTGACGAAAGTAAAGCTGGTACATTCTACAGAAGGCAGGAGTTTCTATTGCCTTACTACAAGAATACACCTGTTGAAGGTGTCAACGAAGCTAGTCCCATATTCCCAGAAGGTTATAAGATTGGCTTCCTTAACAGAAAATACGAACCTGGAAAGGAGAACTATCAGTCAAACCAGTCAGGCTGCACCTATGGAGACGGACGTCTGAACTACGAGGTAAACCACATCGTAGGACACTTCAAATCGGCTATGGACAAGAATCTAGGAGGAGAAATTAAGGACGGTATGACTTGGACGGATCCTCGTATTGCCATCTTCACCGCCAACGATAAGACCTACATGACTTTCGAAGAAGGATGTGACTGTAACTTCAGCGACATGATCATCGAGATTGGAAGTGGTATCAAAAAGGTAGAGGAACACTACGGCGTTGACTACCTCTCATACATGATGTGCTTCGAAGACAGCCCTATCGCAGACTATGACATGAACGACGTTGTGCTGAAGTTTGAGCGTTTGAACCAAACACAGGTAAGGGTTACTCTACTGGCCTGCGGTGCCTATGACGAACTTTATTTGCACGGTCTGAACGGCAGCAGGCTCAATGGTAATACTGAGATTCACGCCATGTTCGATGTTCCTACACAGACATTCGTCAACACTGACGGCAATACCAAGAAAGAACCGATCTCAGAAGTGTTTAGTATCAATGCAACTCAGCGTCTCTCTGACTTCATTGAAACTATTTCCGTGTATGACAAAACTAAGGATCGCGAAATCACACTCGCAGGTCTTGGTGACGATCCACATGCTATCGTTGTTCCTAGCAACTTTGAATATCCCAAGGAGAAGACGCGTATTAGCGTGGCTTATCCATTGTTCAGCAACTGGGCTCAGAAGGCAACTAGTGATAGAATGTGGTTTACAGAGTGTGACGAGCAATACGTATACAAAATGGATTAGTACATTCAGTCATACTGTAAAATAAGAGATTGTCGTCCCTAAGGGTAACAATCTCTTTTTTTATATAAAAAAAGCAAAATATCGTGGTGGTTTCATTTATCTTTTGTACCTTTGCACACATTATTAACATATATGTATTATTCTAAATTCAAACAATATGAAGATTTCCCACATTGAGCACCTGGGCATTGCTGTCCAGAGTATCGAGGAGAGCCTGCCGTATTTTACCAACGTGCTGGGCTTGGAGTGTTATGCAACAGAAGTAGTAGAGGACCAGAAAGTGAAGACAGCCTTCCTTCGCTGCGGCGAGGTAAAACTGGAGCTTCTAGAGCCGACATCACCTGAGAGCACCATCCAGAAATGGCTCGACAAGGGTAACAAGGGTGTCCACCACGTCGCTTTCTGCGTCGAGGACGGTGTAGCCAAAGGTCTGGCAGAAGTATCAGAGAAGGGTGTTCGCCTGATTGACGAGAAGCCGCGTAAGGGCGCCGAAGGGCTTAATATTGCTTTCCTGCATCCGAAATCAACTTGTGGAATTCTCACAGAACTGTGTGAACACCCAGAGTAATTAATTGAAGAATTAAAGATTTGTAAAACTGAAATAAGACAATGAGTAAGCAATTAGAAAAAATCAAGCAACTCATCGAGAAGCGCGAACAGGCACGTCTCGGTGGTGGTGAGAAAGCCATTCAGAAACAGCATGAGCGTGGCAAGTACACAGCCCGTGAGCGTATCGAAATGCTGCTCGACGAAGGTTCGTTCGAAGAGTATGACATGTTTAAGGAGCATCGCTGCCATAACTTCGGTATGGAGAAGAAGCAGTTCCTTGGCGACGGTGTCGTTGCTGGTTCTGGTACCATCGATGGACGTCTTGTTTTCATCTTTGCACAGGACTTTACAGTACATGCAGGTTCTCTCTCTGAAACCATGAGCCAGAAGATTTGTAAAGTGATGGATATGGCCATGAAGATGGGAGCTCCCTGTATCGGTATCAACGACTCTGGTGGTGCACGTATCCAGGAGGGTATCAACGCCCTCGCAGGCTATGCAGAGATTTTCGAGCGCAACATTCTCGCTTCGGGTGTAATCCCACAGATCTCAGGTATCTTCGGACCTTGCGCCGGTGGTGCCGTATACTCCCCTGCCCTCACCGACTTCACGCTGATGATGGAAGGCACTTCATACATGTTCCTGACGGGTCCGAAGGTTGTAAAGACTGTTACTGGTGAGGACATCGATCAGGAGCATCTGGGTGGCGCCTCCGTACATGCCACAAAGTCGGGTGTTACCCATTTTACCGCCAAGACTGAGGAAGAAGGTATTCAGATGCTGAAGACGCTGTTGAGCTATATCCCCTCAAACAATATGGAGACAGCTCCTCGCAAGCAATGCACAGACCCTATCAATCGTATGGAGGACAGTCTGAACGAGATTATCCCAGAGAACCCCAACGAGGCATACGATATGTACAAGGTAATCGCAGCCATTACCGACGATGGCGAGTTCTTCGAGGTTCAGCCTAAGTTTGCAAAGAACATCATCGTAGGTTTCGCCCGTTTCAATGGTCAGAGCGTAGGTATCGTAGCCAACCAGCCTAACTGCTATGCTGGCGTGCTCGACGTAAACGCTTCTCGTAAGGGTGCCCGTTTCGTTCGTTTCTGCGATGCCTTCAATATTCCTATCGTATCGCTCGTTGACGTTCCAGGATTCCTGCCTGGTACTGGTCAGGAGTACAATGCCGTCATCCTCCACGGAGCTCAGTTGCTCTATGCATACGGAGAGGCTACTGTGCCCAAGATTACCGTTACCCTGCGTAAGTCATACGGTGGTTCCCACATCGTGATGGGTTCTAAGCAGCTCCACACCGACCTGAACTATGCATGGCCTTCTGCCGAGATTGCCGTAATGGGTGCTTCTGGTGCTGCTGCCGTGCTCTATGCTAAGGAGGCAAAGGCCAAGAAAGAAGCTGGTGAGGACGTGAAAGCATTCATTGCCGAGAAGGAGGATGAGTACAACGAGCTCTTCGCTAATCCTTATCAGGCAGCCAAGTATGGCTATATCGATGATGTGATCGAGCCTCGTAACACCCGATTCCGTATCTGTCGCGGTCTGGCTCAGCTCGCTACCAAGCGCGATGCCCTGCCCGCCAAGAAGCACGGCAATATTCCTATGTAATTCAGAATGTTTATGAACAACGAAGTATATGCTGCGATTGCCATGGCTCTTCATGAGCATCTGGGCAATAATGTCCATGATGTAGAGACTGGCATTATTACAATCAACGTGCACCCCACTCAATGGAATGGATACGCACAAACATTCACTCAACATCCATAAAGCACATGAAAGAATACAAATATACCATCAACGGTAATAAGTACGAGGTTGTCGTAGGCGACATTACTGATAACATCGCTACGCTGACTGTCAACGGAGAAGAGTATACGGTAGAAATGGAGAAGCAGGCCGAGCCCGAGAAGAAGAAGCCCGTTGTGAAGGCCGTTGCTCCTGCTGCCAGCGACGATGCTCCTACAGCTTCAAAAGCTGGTGTGAATAAAGCCAATGCCATCAAAGCTCCGCTTCCTGGTGTGATTACCGATATTCTTGTAGCAGAAGGTGACGAAGTGAAAGCCGGCGATACCGTTGTCGTTCTGGAGGCTATGAAGATGGCCAATAACCTGACAGCTGAAAAGGACGGAAAGGTAACAGCCGTATGCGTAAAGATTGGCGAAAGTGTGATGGAAGATGACGCTCTTATTGTGATAGAGTAGTTCAAACAACCTTCAAACAAAGCCAAAAGGTCTATAACAAAAGCAGGATACTTTATGTGTCCTGCTTTTTATTTTCTCACGATCGTTTAACCCTCATTTTGTAAATATTTGTATTATATTCAATCGTCATCACCATCGGCAGTCCTTTGAGATAGGGTGAAAGCGCCAATGCCACATGGCCCATCGTACGACGGAGATTGATTTCCACACAAGGATGCAGCAGGAAACCGTTCTGATTACCACGCGCAACAATCATCATATCAACCCCAAAAGGACCCTTGTATCTACCCTTAAACAACGTACCAGTCAAGCGTATAAGATTCTGTTGAACAGAATTTATCAAATCCATTGGGATATAACGCGTTAGCCATTCCATTTTCTCATCCTCATACATTAGAAGATTACCCGAATAGGCTCCATTGGATGTATGGAACAACGACAGTCCCAAATACGACACTTTTCCTTGGCCATCTGATTCAAATTCCATACCGAAATCTTTCACCTTATCATAGTAAGGTTCCAACATAATCGCGCCCTGTTTCTCTATGACGCGTTGCACCCATCCTTCGTCTGTTTTTTTTACCATCGAATTAAAGAAGCGAACACCACGTCCGCTACTACTCCAAGGAGCTTTTACTACAATTGTTCCCAAACGGTCTATGGCCTCATGAATCGCAGCGACAGAATCCGTCATCTCGGCTTGGCCAACCAGACCATCGCCTTGTAAATTCTCCAATATCCTCATCGCATGCTGACGATGGGAGAGCTGGCGGATCACGTCAATCTCACTTTCGGAAGGCAGTACCTTCTCGTCGATGCCATAACGAATGAGAAAGGCACGGACGGCAAGATCCCACCCCCAGACGTCAACGTCAGATATCCGGAGATTCCCCAACTGCTCTTTGGTGATGAACCGCATAAAAGGACGATGCGTCAGCAATCTGAATTTTCTTTCTGCCTCATCAGCATGCTCCACCAGAACAACATCATCAGCCTCAGCCCACAATGCAGGAATGAAGCCGAGGTCAGCCCGCAACTGTCGGCCGGCATGAGGGGCTGTAAAATTTCTCAGATTTGCAGCCAAAGCCAAGTCATGCTCAGGGTTAAAAACATGTAATTTCATCATTCAGAATGCAAAGTTACACATTTTTTTCAGTTCACAACAAAAAAATTTTGTAATATCAGATTTTTACTATACTTTTGCACATTATAAATTAGAAAAATAGATTTATGGCTGTAAAAATTCTAAGTGTCGACGACGAAAACGACCTCGAGTTGCTCTTGACACAATATTTCAGAAGGAAGATCCGCAAGGGAGAATACGAGTTCTCTTTTGCTCATAATGGACTTGAAGCGCTGACGATGCTTCTGAAGAACAAGGATTATGACATTATCCTTTCAGACATCAACATGCCTGAAATGGATGGTCTCACCCTTCTGACAAAAATTAACGAGATGCGCAACCCAGCATTGAAATGTATCATGGTTTCGGCATACGGTGATATGGGGAATATCCGCCAGGCAATGAACAATGGTGCATTCGACTTTGCCACAAAACCTATTGATCTGGACGATCTCAATCTGACAATAGAAAAGGCAATAGAGCAGATCAAGTACATCCGTGAGATGCAGAGTAATAGCGAGCAGCTGGAATCGCTGAAAGGCGATCTGGCCATCGCGCGAGAGATCCAGCACGCCATTCTGCCACGTATCTTCCCGCCATTCCCAGAGAACGAGGGCCAGATCGACATCGCAGCCTCTATGGAAGCCGCAAAGGACGTAGGAGGCGACTTCTACGATTTCTTCCGCATCGACGAGCACCGCATAGGATTCGTCATTGCCGACGTGAGCGGTAAGGGCATTCCTGCTGCAATCTTTATGGCTGTAAGCCGTACGCTGATGAGGGCTACAGGTATACGAGGCGGTAGTACCAACGAATGTATGGGCTATACAAACGACTTGCTGACTAAGGAGTCGGTGGAATGTATGTTTGTAACCGTTTTCTATGGCATCTACGATCTTGAGACTGGTGAGATAAGCTATTGTAATGCAGCCCATAATCCTCCCTACATATTGAAACGCGACGGTTCCGTAGAGGCTTTGCCCATGTCAAAAGATCCGATGGTGGGCGCAATCGAGGGACTGACCTATCACGAAGAGAAGATGAAGCTTGAGCCGGGCGACACGCTATTTATGTTTACCGACGGCGTTACAGAGGCTATGAATACGGTCTTCGAGGAGTTTGGGGAGTCGCGGCTGGAAGCCACGCTAATGGGCTGTTCTGGTAAGAGTTGCCAGGAGATGATAGATGCTGTATCTTCCGATGTCAAGTCATTCGTCGGTGATGCCGAACAAAGCGATGACATCACGATGCTGGTTTTAAAGAGGCTCTAACCAATTCGATACGCTTGTGAAGAAGAAGGATCGCTTAGTCTTTGCCATCATCAGTTTGGTTTTGTTTACCACTACTGTCATAGGCATGCTTGGCTGGTTTCTTGCCGAGAAGCAAAACAGAAGTCTAAAATCACAACTGGTAACACTTCAACGACAGGAAAAACGCTCTGCCGTATTAAGAAGTGTCAGTAAGCAGATGGAAGAGATTGCCGTTCAGCAGAAAGAGATATCTGACGAACAACGTGAAGAAGCACTCCTTCAGACGAAGTTGGCTAATGAGTTACGGGAACGTTCGGAAACAGAACGTCAGAACGCTATCCTTGCCCAGGAAAATGCCATGAAGTCAGAAATGCATGCACTCGAGGCATACGACCAGGCCGAACATGAGCGACAACTTGCCGAAGTCCAGCGCATCAAGGCCGAGTATTCCAAACGAGTCACCGATACGCTTACTTACATGACGCTGGGTCGTTCCCTCGGTTTGCAGGCAATCACACAGTTTCAGGCAGGAAATACGAATCTGGGGAATCTGCTGAGTTACGCTTCTTATCTCTTCACCCGAAGATATAACGGCGATTTGTACTATCCTTCTGTTTATCAGGCACTCTCGATATCAAGTACGAATCAGAATCAATGGACGAAGCTTGAAGGGTCTGCCATGGGATTGGACATTAATGATGCCAATAAAATAGTAACTGTCAGCAACTATGGCGAGATATTACAACATGTGCAGAATGATAACAATCTGAAGACGACCGTATTGTACAAGAACAGCGCCTATGATTTCAGAGATGTCTATTATAGCCCAAAGGGTACCGTCTATGCACTTAGTCGTACTGGCCACCTGATAGTTAAAGCGCCTCACAGCACAGAGATTATCGAGTTGACAGGTATGACACATCCCTTAAAGCTCACTCAACTTCGTGACAAAACGCTCATTATCGCAGAAAACGCCATTGCCCTCTTTGATACAGATAAGAACAAAGTGCTTTCTACCAAAAAGTTAGATTATCACATCACATGTTCAGGTAGAGCAGACTTCCTCCCTGTTCTCTTTGACAACAAAGGAAGAATGCATCAAGTAAAGGGCATGGACGACATTATTACAAGGAAGATTCCTGTACCCGGGAATCTGACAGCTTATACTGTCTCCAACTCTACACATTACCAGGCATTCGGCATGAGCGACGGTACTATTTTCGTAGTAGACAAGGACAAAAATGTGCGCCGGCTTGTGGGTCACCAGTCGCGTATCTCCAAACTCAAGATCAGAAGCAACAGACTTTATTCTTCCAGTTATGACGGTACGCTGAACTTATGGGTTCTCGATAGTCAGAAGTTGGAGCCTATTACTCTATATAAAAGTAACAACTGGATAACCCACTTCATCTACGACAAGTCCCGGAATAATATTTGGATTGGCGATGCTAAAGGAAACATCATAAAAGTGTTGATCTCTATCCCCTCTATGGCCGAGATCATTAAGAAGAAGCTGAAAAGAGATTTCACACCAAGCGAGTGGAAATACTATATCGGGCAGGACATGCCTTATGAATCATTCTTATTCAAAAAGAAGGAGGCCAAGCCATGAAGAGATTGTTAGTTTCCCTCATCGCATGTATCCAAGTCTGCATCGTTGCAGCCCAAGGTGTTCCTTTTATTAAGTGCTACTCAGGGGATGACTATAATGCCAACGACATCAATTTCGACATCAAGTCGGGGACAAACGGCATGGTGGTCTCTGCCAATTTCGAAGGTTTACTCTTTTATAACAATTCCGAATGGGACGTGCTCCACACGACTGAAAACGCAAGAATCACAGTTGTCTACAACGATGATAATGATACCATTTGGGCTGGTGGCTACAATTTCTTCGGTAAGATCAAGGCAGACGAAAAGGGAAGTTTATATCTCCAGAGAGTAGGCCGTTCCAATCTGTTTCGCGGTGAAGTCGTAGAAATCTGGGAGAAAGACGGCCTCTTGCATTTTGTCGTTAACAACGGAAAGATATTTCAGGTAAAAAACAATCAGGTCTATCTCAGCAAGGATATCAGTAAAGATTTCGTTCCGATAGGTTTAATGGACATCATTGATACTGACTCGCTCGACGATCTTGGCAAGGTCGCCATTTTGCATGAAATCACACAGGAGGAGCCTTTGAATGACAGTCTGTCTGTATTGGTAAAGAAAGGACATGGCTTAACCGTCATTAATCAGCATGGAAAGGAGCTGTACACCATCACAGAGAAAAACGGGCTGCTGACAAACAATGTATCTTGGGTTTCTTACGATGGTCATGGCACCCTATGGGGCGCCTCTGAAAACGGAATCTTTGCTGTGGCCATTCCTTCTGCCTATTCACAATTCTCTACCCTTGAAGGACTCAGAGGCGATGTCTTGAGTATTACTGAATATAAAGGGAAGATCTATGCGGGAACCAGCAATGGACTGTTCAGCCTTGAAGGACGGACATTCTCGATCGTATCAGACATTAGTCATGCCTGCTGGCAACTTTTGGAAACTTCAAAAGGACTGGCAGCCGCTACATCCAATGGCACTTACATCATATCGCCGAATGGATATTCCAGGCAGTTGTCAACCGCTGGTACATTTTGTATGTATGACGATGGAGGCCAGTTATATACAGGAGAAAATGATGCTGTATATCTGACGGATTTAAATACCTACAATCGTACGAAAGTGTGTGATCTGGAACGTGTGAAGAAGATCATCAAAGGAGGGCACGGAACATTCTGGCTTCAAAACATGTATGGAGAAATCAGGTATAAGACCGTCAACGACAATACCTTTAAACTTTACAAGAACACCCAGAAAGACGAAATAGTCACTACACTTGTACAGACAAAAGACAATGTATTTGTAGTGAATGCTGAAAAAGACAAACCGTTCCCATATCCATTGTTTTCATATACCGACGCTTTTGGAGTTACATGGCTGACGAATGCTGAAGGAAAAGGCCTTTATAGATGGAAAAACGGTAAACGGCTGACGGATTATGACGAGTTGCTCTACCCCTTGGCCAAAGTATCCATTCGCTCTGTCTTTCTAAGAGGCAACGAGATGTGGATTGGAGGCGATAATGGATTGACTGTCATCAGGACTGACATAAAAGACCCCACGCTGAATACGACTCCTCGTCTGATCATTCGTAGTATTACGCTCGACAACGACAGCGTCTTATGGGGAGGTTATGGCGATATGCCTGAGAGACTGCCGGATATCAACAGCAACGACCGTAACCTGCGCATCACCTACTCGCTCGACTATGAGGCTCTCATTGGTGAAACCGTCTACCGTTACAAACTGAACAATGGTTCTTGGAGCCCCTGGATCGACGATAATGACGTCGAGTTCACAAAATTGTCCTATGGATCGTATGCTTTTAGTGTTCAGGCACGAGATGCTTTCGGACGCGAGAGTGAAATCACAACTATCTATTTCCGCATCCAGTATCCTTTCTTCATGCGATGGTATATGAACATCTTGTATATCGTATTTATTGGTGCCATCATCTACTTTATAGCTCAGATGCGTCTACGCCGTTTGAAGAAAGAGAAAGACCTGTTGGAGAAGATTGTCGAAGAACGTACTGCTGAGGTGAAGAGTGCCCAGAAGAAACTGATCAAGCAGGAGAAGATGGCAACTGTCGGTAAACTGACGCAGGGACTTATCGACCGTATTCTCAATCCGCTGAACTACATCAACAACTTCTCGAAACTTTCGGAAGGACTTGTAAAAGACATTGAAGATAATATCGAGGACGAGAAAGACCACATGGATCCTGAGAACTATGAGGATACCAAGGATGTACTTAGCATGCTGGCCGGCAATCTGCGGAAAGTAGGTGAACACGGACAAAACACCTCCCGCACGCTGAAGGCGATGGAAGAGATGCTGAAAGACCGTACAGGAGGTATCGTGAAGGTCGACGTCACACAGATCTTCAAACAAAATGAAGAGATGGTGAACACCTATTATGCAAAGGAAATCAGCACGTATCATATAAAGACCATTTTCGAGTATGCCGACCAGCCCGTCTACATCATGGCTAATCCGGATCTTCTCAGCAAAGTCTTCATGAGTCTGTTGGGAAATAGTTTCTATGCCGTTTGCAAAAAAGCCCAGAAGGATACTTTCGAGCCGGAAGTATCCATGAGAGCAACTGTAGCCGGCGGACAGCTTCGCATTGTCATACACGATACGGGCATCGGTATCGAAGAGACCATTATCGATAAGATATTCGACCCGTTCTTCACCACAAAGACCACCGGTGAGGCATCAGGTATTGGTCTCTATCTCAGTCATGATATCATTCAGAACTATGGTGGAGAAATTACTGTCAGTTCCAAAAAGAACGAATATTCAGAGTTCGCCATTATTTTACACACTATAAAAGAATAAGGGTATGCAACAGCAAATCGAACAACTCAAGGATCAGCTGAAGAAACAAGAGAAGCTGGCATCGCTGGGAGTACTGAGTGCAGGTATTGCCCATGAAATTCAGAACCCCTTGAATTTTGTAATCAATTTCAGCAAGATCTCCGACAAACTGCTGGAAGATCTCATTGACATTATAGATGATTACAAGGATAAACTGTCCGACGATGATCGTGATGAAATCGATGACATCGTTGCCGACCTGAAAGAAAATATGTGTAAAATCACCGAGCACGGTGAACGCGCCATCGACATCGTCAGGGGCATCTTGCTTGTCTCGCGTGGCAAGCAGGACGAATATATCCCAACTGATATCAGTAAGATTGTCAAGGAGTTCTTCTGGTTGTCGTTCCACGCTATGCGTGCTAACCACAAAGACTTCCACATCACGGTCCACGAACATTACGATGCCGGCATTCCTGAAATGAAGGTTATTCCTCAAGACTTAAGCCGGGCAGTCATCAATGTGACCAACAATGCGTTCTATGCTGTCTGGAAGAAGTCACAGTCCTCTCCCGAAGGCTATAATCCAGAAGTCTCAGTGAGCGTCGGTTTCAACGATGCGGAGGTGTACATCACTATAGCCGATAATGGCGAAGGAATGACCGATGAGGTAAAACAGCGCCTTTACGAGAATTTCTTCACCACCAAGCCAGCAGGACAAGGTACGGGTCTCGGAATGGGTATTACCCGTGATATTATCGAGAACAAGCATCAAGGCAAGATCACGTTTGAGTCAGTCGAAGGCGAAGGCTCGAAGTTCGTATTTATTTTACCCGTCAAGAAATGAGCATCAGAAGACTATACACCATTTTACTGCTGTGTGCCCTGCATGTATGTCCCCTCCATGCACAGGATGATGAATCGCGCCAACTACTCAACGAGGCAGAAGAAGCCTACCAGATTGGCAAGGTTGAGGAAGCCCAAAAGATGCTCGTTGGCCATGTCCGGAATATGAGCAGTGCTCAAAGGATTCGCGGCTATCGTCTGCTGGCACTCTGCTTTCTAGCACTCGAGCAACCCGAAGAGGCCAAGAAGTATGCAGCTAATGTGCTAAGAGAAAACCCTTATTACAGCCCTACTGTGGATTATCCTCCACGTTTCATCGATATGATCAATGAGATTAAGCAGGGACTTGTCAACACCATTACCACAGCTTCGAGCCAGGCAGAGTCACTTGCCGAGGTACCTGTGCCCGCCACGCTGATCACAGAGGAGATGATACGTAACTGCGGAGGGCAGAATCTTCAGGAAGTCCTCGCCGCATACGTCCCAGGCATGAATATCATTGACTGCAACAATGACATCAACATCGCCATGCGTGGTATCTACAGCACCGGACAGGAGAAAATACTCATCATGCTCAATGGCCATCGATTGAACAGTTACTGCACCAATATCGCATCGCCAGATTTTAGCCTCAGCTTGGAGAAAATCAAACAGATTGAAGTGCTGCGAGGTCCTGCTTCGTCACTCTATGGTGGTGTTGCGTTGACAGCTGTCGTCAACCTAATCACGAAACAGGGAGCAGATGTCGACGGTGTTAAGATTAAAGGTGGTATCGGAAACTACGGACAGTTACGTGGTGATTTTATCTTCGGAAAACGCTATTTCGACCTGGATGTCCTTGTATGGGGAAACCTTTACGGTAACAAAGGACAGATGATGGATCCGCCCGATTATCTAAAAGATGACAACTTTCATGTGCCTTATGATACGATAACCATTGGACGAATAGGCAACAAACCATCGTTCGATTTCGGTGTTCAGTTGAAATACAAAGATCTGCAGTTACTCTATGACACCCATTTCTCTGAGGCTATCGCACCATTTAGCATGAGTACAATAGCCAATTCATACAACCACGACAGATATAGGAAGATTAACGGCTATTCACCTAGTTTCGCATCAAAGTCACATCACGTTGACCTGAGTTACGGCAGGAAGCTGGGAAATGTCGACCTGAAAGGTACCGTCACCTACGATAACAGCGATCTTATACACTACCAAGTTGTCTCCGACGATCCATTACCACAATTGGGAGCGATTCTCTCAATAAATACTTTCGATAATCTTTCTCTTAATCCGTTTAATAATCCCGGACTTTTCAGGTTCATCAGCGGAACTGAGCAGAACATAGGAGGACAACTGAAAGGTGACTACAATTATATCAATACCCATAACCACAAAGGCACACTGACCTTCGGTGCAGAATATTCGTATTTCCAACTTGATGACATACGCTACACGCTAGGATACGACTTTATGCAATTAAGGCAGGAATTACCTATGATTTCAGAAGAAGGTAAGGGTCAAGAAAACAGCTATAATGGATTCATACAGCTGAAGCACAAATGGCACTCGTTCATCCTTAATGCCGGCCTTCGCTATGACCATAAGAGACGTGCCGACGGCGTAAAACTGGATGAATTTTCGCCACGTGCTGCACTCATCCTCCTCCAGCCAAAATGGAATCTTAAACTCAGTTATTCAAAGTCTTTCGTTGATGCACCGTATATGTATCGGAAGATCGACCAACTGTTACCTTTACTCGTCAATTCCAGTTTAATAAAGGATGATCTTTCGGGTATTCAACTTTCACCAGAGTTCGTTCATTCCATACAACTCACCTTTTCCTCCCTTCAGTGGGCAAAAGGATTGAATTTTGAAATCAACGGATTCTATAACAAAGCAGATAATCTTATTCAGACGCACACAGTGGAACACTATAATGAAGGAATAAACAAGACCGTAGGTATAGAGTTTATGGGCAATTATCGCCAAAAGAACTTTACCGCCGATTTGAACCTTACATGGATACACACGATTAGTGCCAATGTTACCATCAGGCAAATTGACAGCAACAACAACACACCCGCCATAGCATCTAATTTGGTACTCAGCTGGAAACCTATTCCAAACCTCAACCTTCACTCCCACATCCTGTTTGAAAGCAAGCAGACATCCTATAACCTTGATTTCAGAAAACTACTTACGTTAACCAGCTCTGACAAAGCACCTACAGATCCGAGTAATCTTGGGGATGTGAAAGAAGAGAAAAACGTAGAAGATTTGATGGCAGCATTAGGAGAATATTTAGTCTTTAGCAAAGAAATGCCTGCTCGGGCTATTGTCAACATCGGTGCCGAGTATCAGCTAGACAGACTGTCCTTTGGATTCAATGTGCGCAACCTCTTTAATACGCGTTATTACCGTAGCGGTATGAACACGAGTTTGGTACCTCAGAAAGGATGTTGGTTTATATTCGACGTAGCTTACAAGTTCTGATATTGCAAAAAAAGAGAAAAAAAGACCCTTTTTATAAAGATTTTGCTATTTAGAGTTTGCAATTTGCAGATTATTTAGTAACTTTGCAGCTGTTTTAAAACAAATCAACAGGAATGGAAGCTTTTTTCAGGACTCACAGATACCTTGTCGAGCATACCAATGCACCAGTACGACGCACCCTGATGGATGAGATCGACTGGAGCGACCGTATGATAGGTATAAAAGGTACGCGAGGTATCGGTAAGACCACTTTCCTGCTGCAATATGCCAAAGAGCATTTTGATGTACTCGACAAACAGTGCCTGTATATCAATATGAACAATTTCTTTTTTCAGGGTCAGGGAATCGCCGAATTTGCAGGCAGTTTCTACAAACACGGCGGGCGTGTGCTGCTGATCGACCAGGTGTTCAAACACCCTAACTGGAGCAGTGAGTTGCGCAAGTGCTATGACCTCTACCCTAACCTGAAGATCGTCTTTACCGGTTCCAGCGTGATGCGTCTGAAGGACGAGAATCCTGAGCTCAATGGCATTGTAAAGTCCTACAATCTGCGCGGCTTCTCCTTCCGCGAGTTCATCAATCTGCTTACCGGCAATACGTTCCGTCCATATGGCCTCGAAGAGATACTGAAGGACCACGAACATATCATCAAGCAGATTCTGCCGAAGGTTTCGCCTAACCGTTACTTCCAGGATTATATCCACCACGGTTTCTATCCTTTTTTCCAGGAACACCGCAACTACAGCGAGAACCTGCTGAAGACAATGAACATGATGACCGAAGTGGATATCCTACTCATCAAGCAGATTGAACTGAAATATCTCACGAAGATCAAGAAACTTTTCTACCAGATTGCCGAAGAGGGGCCTGGCAAGGCACCTAACGTGAGCAAACTGGCACAAGATATCGAGACCAGCCGTGCTACGGTGATGAACTACATCAAGTATCTTACTGATGCACGCCTGTTGAATCTCATCTACCCTGCAGGGCAGGAATTCCCCAAGAAGCCCGCCAAGATTATGCTCCACAATTCAAACCTTATGTATGCCATCTATCCGATTCAGGTGGATAAGCAGGAGGCGATGGAGACTTTCTTCGTTAATTCGCTGTGGAAAGACCACAAGGTAAATACTGGTTTGCGCGACTGCAACTTCCTCGTCGATGAGAAGCTGAAGTTCCGTATTGTTGATGCAAAGTCACAAGGCAAACAGCGTCTACAGCCCGATGTCATCTATGCACGGTATAACACCGAAATCGGGAAAGGCAACCAGATTCCCCTATGGTTACTAGGCTTCCTATATTAGAAACAAGTAATAATTAACAAATAGTTAGTAATTCATTTATATTCTAAACAAATGGCTAAAGAAAAGAAATTTATCACCTGTGATGGTAACGAGGCTGCGGCTCACGTGAGCTATATGTTCTCGGAGGTAGCTGCTATCTACCCCATCA
>OMXK01000010.1 GCA_900314995.1 uncultured Prevotella sp. | reverse complement strand
CGTCTATGTCGCTCAGATCGCTATGGGTGCTGACCACGCTCAGACCCTGAAGGCTATCCGCGAGGCCGAGGCTTGGCACGGACCTTCAATCGTCATCGCTTACGCTCCCTGTATCAACCACGGTCTGAAGGCCAAGGGCGGTATGGGTAAGAGCCAGGCCGAGGAGAAGAAGGCTGTGGAGTGCGGTTACTGGCATCTGTGGCGTTACAACCCAGCTCTGGCTGATGAAGGTAAGAATCCGTTCTCACTCGACTCTAAGGAGCCTAACTGGGCTAACTTCCACGACTTCCTCATGGGCGAGGTTCGTTACCTGTCAGTCAAGAAGGCTTATCCCAACGAGGCCGAGGAACTCTTCGCCGAGGCTCAGAAGATGGCTCAGCTCCGCTACAAGACTTACATCCGTAAGGCTGCTGAGAACTGGGAGGATTAATCCAGAAAAAGTGTGCTTGTCAGCGGTTCACCCGCTGACAACACCTTCCATAAAAAAAGAGCATCCGCGTCTGTCGGGTGCTCCTTTTTATTCGAATTTTGCATTATGATTCGTAAATATCTGCCATTACTGCTTTTGGGCATACTGCTCGCCGGATGTTCCCATCGCAATTATCCGAGTGAAGTATCCAATACTCGCAACTGGCACTTCCCATTACCCGGTGCCAAAGTAATTAGTCCCTTCGGTCAGCGTGGCGGAAGGATGCATACTGGTGCCGACCTGAAGACAAAGGATAAAGATAAGATCTATGCAGTTTTTGCTGGAGAAGTGGTCTACTCGGACAAGCTCTCCGGCTATGGCAATCTCATACGAATCAGACACTCTAACGGTCTTGAGACCTATTACGCCCATAACTCGAAGAATCTGGTTAAGAAAGGTCAGCACGTCAAAGCCGGTCAGGTAATAGCCCTCGTAGGCCAGACGGGCCGCGCCACGACACCTCATCTGCATTTTGAGACGCGCGTCAACGGAAAGCCCCAGAATCCTGCCAAGTATTTCGACCTCAGCAATGGTAAGCTACGCTAACTTCTAGAGTCCTCGAGCTTTCCAGATGCGCTCCTTGGCAGCATTGATCTCCTGGAATTTCTTCTCGGCAGCCTTACGGACATCTTCACCCAGAGCGGCGACCTTATCAGGATGATGCTCCAGGGCGAGTTTGCGGTAGGCTTTCTTCACTTCCTCGTCAGTGGCATCAGGACTGACACCCAGCACCTTGTAGGCATCCTCAAGGGTATTGCCTGAGAGGTGGAGCATCGAGTCGACCTCGCTGCTGCGGAGCCCCATCCACTGGGCACACTCCTTGAGAGCTGCGACCTCACTCTGAGATACCGAACCGTCGGCCTTGGCTACCATCACGAGGAAATCCAACAACTGCAGGCGCTGCGAGTAGTCCATCTGCTGGTTGATCTGACCGCAACATTGGCGCACGGTCTGTTTGAACTGCTGCCACCCTTCGCGCTTCTGTTCGTCGAAGAGGCGGTTCAGTATCTCATTGCCTTGACTGACGGCATCGTTGCCGAAGTTTTGCCTGAGCATCTCCCTCACGAGTTCCATCTCGGAGTGCATCGCCTTGCCGTCGGCCTTGATGATATACGAAGCAAGCACAAGCAGCGAGAAGAGGAAGCTGTTGCGCTGTCCCTGCTGCATACGCTGGCGATAAGCCTGCTGGTATGCCTCATTGTAAGCCTCATAAGTCTGCTGTCGCTGGGAGCCTGCGCCCCAGGTACCTGAGTTTTCAGGGGTGTTAACCCCGTCGAGCATCGAGTCGAAGAGTGAGCCTACCAGATAGCCAGCCAGTGCCCCAAGGGGACCTCCTGCCATCCATCCTATAAAGCCACCGATCCATTTTCCTGCTGCCATAGCTTATCTGGGATTAACGACCTCGTCGATAGCCTCGCCGATACAAGCGTTAGGCTGCTGGATATGTAGCATCTGTGTGATGGTGGGAGCGATGTCGGTGATATGTACCTCGCGGCTTGTGCTGCCATGCTCTATCTTCCAGCCATAGAACAGCAGAGGGATATGGGCATCATAGGGATTCCATTCACCGTGAGTGGTACCAATGGGCGACGATGACTTGGAAAACTCATACCAGCCTGGCTCAAGCACTAACAGCAGATCGCCTGAACGATGTGGGTGATAGCCCAGCAACGCACGGCTACGGAGCACATCAGGTACGCTCCAGGTGTTCACCTTCTCGAAATCCATCACAAACTGCACATGGGGAACCTCACGGGCATAGCTGACCAGTGCATCCTTCACCTGTGCCAGATCAAGGCCTAGAGCCTTAATCTTTCCATGATTCAGATAGACGCGATAAGCCATAATGCCATTGATAATCGAACGGTCGACAGCAGGGCCGAACTTCTCCTTCAGGTAAGTATCCAGTTTGCTAGTCAGCGCTTCATCAAAAACCTTCCAAGCACCACCACCCAGTTTATGGTCGATCATGAACTGGAAGTTATGGGCACCACCGTGATCGGCAGTCAGGAACAGCAGATAATTACCCTCGCCCACTTGATCATCGAGTGCCATCAACAGTCGTGCCAAATCCTTATCGAGTTCGAGGTAAGCCTCATCGGTATGTTCGCCACGGGTACTATATTCATGTCCGATAACATCAGTCTGTGAATAGCTCACGCACAGCATGTCAGTTACCTCACCCTTTCCTAACTGCTCACCCTTGAGGGCAGCTATAGCCATATCCGTCGTGATATGACCGCAGACGGGAGAGAGCCCTAAGTTCTTCCCCAGTTTCTGGGCTTCCTTGTTCTGCTTGAGCTCCTGATTATAGGCTTTCGCCCAATCTGGCAACTCGGTGCGATAATAGGTGCTTGTCATAAACTGGATATTGTCTTTATCGAGCCAGTAGGCATGATCAGAACTTCTTCCTGCCGGAAGGATAGAAGCACGGTCCTTATAGGATATACCGACCACCTTCGACTTGAAGTCGGTATGCAGACGGATCTGATCGCCGATAGTTGTGGCCAGCAGATTGCGTGGTGACATACAGCCACGTTTCCGATTGTCTGTTCCCACGGGATCAACGCTTTGGTCGCCCGTACAGTACACGGCTTCATCATCAATATAGAAATCGTTACCACAGATACCGTGCAAAGCCGGTGTAGTACCTGTATAGATACTCGTATGACCGATGGCCGTGATGGTAGGCAGATAGTTGATCAGACAGTTGTCGCAACTGTAGCCCTTGCCGATAAGCCGTTTGAAGCCATCATCACCAAACTTGTCATAATACCTGGCGAGATAATCCCAGCGCATCTGGTCTACCACGATTCCCACTACAAGTTTCGGACGCTCGTTAAAATCCGTATGCGCCTTCATCGTCTGGCAAGCACACACCATCATCAAACATACAAATAAGAGTTTTCTCATATACCTTAAATTATAATAGTTATTACGATTTACTTAATCACCACTTTGCGGGTCTTGCCCGATGCTGTGCGGAGGATATTCACACCCTTCTGGGGCTTGTCGATACGACGGCCGTTGAGGTCATACCAGCTCTGCTCGCCCGCCTCGTCCTCAAGGATGACCTTATCGATGCCGACAATGACGCCTGGGATGAGGACTTCCAGCTCCTCCTCAGGTGTAGAGTGGTTACGATAGACCATATAGGCATGGAAGGCCTCCAGATAAGTCTTGTGATCATCGCCGGCTTTCGCGCTGGCCGAGGCGCGCCACGAATTGTTACTATGCAGGATATAGGCTCCCAAGGTACGGGCTTTCTGATTCGACAGGTCATCAAAGGTTCCCAGGAAGCTCAGGTTACCGTTCTGCTGTTCGCGGAGCGGTGTGGAGAGATCCACGAGGGCCGGACTGCTGGGCGAGAGGTCAAGGATGCGTGTGGTGGCTCGTGTCGACGACTTCGTACCTACATATTTCAGCACATAAGGCTCACCGGCCTGCAGTTGCTTCGTCTTTACCTGTTCAAACACGGGCATATTATCCATATCGATATGATCGAAGCGGTAGGCCTCATAATCGCCGGGCAGCGAGCGGGTGAAAGGCAGACAGATGGTTATCACGTCGCTGTGCATCTCGAACTTGAACGAGAGCTCGCCCCTGATGCGGAATGTCGTCGACACAGAGGGTCCCGCATAGTTGCCCGTCGGGGTGACTATCACGCGGTAGAACCCAGCTTCCATGCGGCCGTAGGCATCGGCTTTCACCTCCACGCCATCTGTGTTCTTGAATACCACATTATAACCATCTGGTTCCAGCACCTGATCGTATTCGTCAATCACTTCGACGAGGGGTGCATTGAACTGTCCCCTACCCGTCACGATGACGTTGCAGGCCACTTTCTTCGGCGAGATGGAAACGGTGACTGTCGACGTCGGACCCTTCGCGACACCGTGTTCATCAACCACCTTATAATACACAACATAACTGCCGGCATCCTGACTCGAAGGGATGTCGATCGTGTAGTTCATGCCGTCGAGGCTATAGAGCATCATGCCGTCGGGTGCCACACCTGGTGTCACCAGTTCCTGCAGCTTGCCGTTATAGGTGAGCCCTGACTTGGCTTCCGGCTTCACTTCAAATGCCAGTGCATCGACAATCGTAAAGGTAGCCGAGCCGTTGACTGAATAGTTGCCGCCTTCCTTATCGGTGATGGTAATGGCAGCCGTACCAATTGCCGTGTTATTAGCATAACCCACGGTATATTCCGATCCGTCAATCTCGTCTCTGCCGTCCTTCACGGTGACTGAAGGCTTCTGTGCTGAGCCGTCGTAAATCACTGACGACGGGATGACGGTAATCTGAGGCGCCGTTACCGTCTTCGGCGAGATGGTTACCGTGATGTTCTGCGCCGCCATATCAGCGTGGTTCGGATCACCCGTCACCTTATAATAGACGACATAATTCTTGGCGTCTTTTCCCGTCGGGATGGTAGAGGAATATGTCTTGTTGTCAAGACTGTACTTCATAACGCCATTCGCAGCGCTACCGGCATTAATCAGTTCCTGGTCCTTCTTATTATAGGTCAGTCCCTGCTTTGCCGACGGTGGCGTATAGGTCGCATCGCCCGAAGTGATGGTAAACTGCACCGAGCCGCTCACCTCATAGTTACCACCCGGGTTATCTGTCACCGTCACCGTTGCCGTGCCGACACTCGTATTATCTGAATAACTCACGGTGTATTCCGAACTCGATACAACGGTATCGCCGTCCTTCACCGTTACCGTTGGCTCTTTTGCCGTACCGTCGTATGAAAAGCTTGTCTGCGAGATGCTGATGGCCGAAGTATGGAGTTTCTTGGCACCGATGGTCACCGTGATCGATGAAGCCGATATGTCTTTATGGTTCGAGCCGCCCGTCACCTTATAATATACGGTATAGGTCTTGGCATCCGTTCCCGTTGGCAGCGTTGGTGAATAGTTCGTCCCGTCAGTGCTGTACAGCATAGTGCAGCCACCAGTGTCGCCTGCACCGGTAATCGTGCCAGCCGTCACCAGTTCCTGAGCCGCACCGTTATAGGTGAGTGCCTTTGCCTTAGGAGCCGTACATCCCAACTGGGCTTTATTAATCGTGAAAGTCGCTGTCGTTGTCGTGATGCTGTAATTACCTTTTTCCTTATCAGAAACCGTCACCTTAGCCGTGCCGACATTCGTATTGTCCGAATAGCTCACCGAATATTCCGACTCGTCTATCTCATCCTCGCTGTCATAGACCGTCACCTGAGGTTTCAGAGCCGAGCCGGTATAGGTCATGGTGGTGGGGTTCACCTTGACGGCTGGCACCGTCAGTTCCTTGCGTTTGATGGTGAACGTGGCTGTACCATTCACGGTATAGGTACCACCTTCTATATCCGTCACCGTCACATTACCCGTTCCCGCATAGAAATTGTTGGAATAACTAACGGTATATTCCGACGAAGGCACCACTTCATTGCCATACTTCACGGTTACTTTTGGTTGCTGAATCGAGCCGTTGTAAGTACAGTCTTCGACAGAGATAGTAAAGCCCTCTCCAGTAGAAGATCCGATCTCCACATCTACGCTGCCAGCTGGCTCATTCTCGCTACCGATGTCGTGATGATCATTGGGATTCGTACTCTTCACGTAAAAATAGACGGTATAAGTTCCTACTGCCTTGGCCGTCGGTATGGTGGTGCTCCAGCTGCCATCCTTACCCAGCTTATAATAATAGATACCTGCATCCGTTGTATTGCCATCTGCCGACAGAAGAGTCTGGTCTGATCCATTATAGGTGAGGTTCTCAATAGCCTTCGGGGCTTTCACAATCCAGAAATTCTTGGTACTCTCCCAGCCGTCAAGGATTTTGGCCTTTACGGTATAATGCCCTGCAGCTGAAGGAACTGTTTCACCATAGGAGCTGTCACCTACTTTTTTATACGTGTATTTCTTCTCACCATCAGGGCATTCGTAATTATTCTCAAGGGTAGGACTTTTTGCTGTTGCGCCTTCAGCCCATCCGTATATATCAACATTCTTGCACCATGTCTTTAGATAGAAGAAGTCGTCGTTTCTTTTCCAGCTATCACCCAAGCCAGCTAAAATATCATTGTCTGACGTGATATTCGCATTTATGCCCTGAGCACCGCCCAACTGCGTAAAATAATAGCAATTCGTGATGTAATCATTATTAGTAATATTGGTAAAAGTATTGGCATTTGTGGAATTTACAGAAACTGTTTTTGGTCTGAAGAGACTGTTTTTAATAAAATTCTTAGAATTGTTATCATTAGATTTGCATACAAAACCACCCAAATAAGAATCCGAATTTGTTTGCTTTATATTACCAAGGAAAAGACAGTCTTTGATTGTTAAAGTATTATTCTTAACATCGTAAACGAAACCTCCACAATCCGATGCTGTAATAGAAGCAGATACAATACAGTTTTCGATTGTGGTTTCTCCTTCACTATAATGGATAATTCCACCAATTTCATAAAATTCATATGATCCCGTGAGCCTGAGGTTTTTAATAGTTCCACCTGTAACTTTATCAAATAACGAATAATTAACATCGATCTTATCTTTTATAGTATGTCCATCACCATTAAAAGTTCCTTTAAATGTATAGTCAGCTCCATTATAATATTTATTTACACTGTTCTCGATGCTAATATTCTTTGTCAATTTAACAAACTTTCCGTTATAATCGTAACGACTTTTAATATCGGAAACAAAAGTTGACCAATCAGCTGCACTTTTTATCACATACGGATCCTCTTCCGTTCCTGATCCTGGCAGCGATTGGGCATATGCCACACTCCACCATTGGATACTGCCAGTCATCATCAAGAGAACAAGCAGGATTCTGATGATATTTTGAATAGTAATTTTCATTCTATCTATTTCTTAAATCCATCATTTCTTTACAACTTTCCGGATACTGCCATCGCTTTTACGGATGATGTTCACACCGCGCTGCGGACCATCGAGGCGACGTCCTTGCAGGTCGTACCATTGTTCGGTGTCATCGTCAAACTCTATCTGGTCGAGTCCTGTCGGATGGTTAGGATCCGTTGTATCAATCTGGTCTGTATCTGTAGTAGCCATCATAATCATGCCCATCACCGACACAGGTGTAGAACGGTCCTCATAGCGCAGATAGGCATGGAAGGGCTTAAGGCTGATGACATCCTGACCTTCATCAGCGGGATGAATCCACGTATTGTCGGCCTGCAACACATAGTCGCTATCAGCATGGGCCTTGGTGCTGTTAATTTGCTCGAAGGTGCCCTTAAACAGCATACCGTCGTTATACTCCATCTCTATCGAGGTAGAGAAATCCACAAGTGCAGGATTCGACGGCGAGAGGTCGACTGTTCTGGAGCCGCGCGTAGAAGAAGAACCCGCATATCTCAGCAGATAGGGTTTGCCGGCACCCATCTTCTTCGTCAGGATTCGCTTGAAGACCGGGTAGCCTTTATCGTTGACGCGATCGAAATAGTACACATGATAGTCTGATGGCACACTGCAATCATAGGGCAGACAGACGGACATCACGTCGGATTCCAGCGTGAATACGAATGAAACAGCAGCTGTGATGCGGAAAGACTTTGTGATTGACGACCCCGTATAGTTGCCCTTGGGCTTGATGGTAACCGTATAGTCACCGGGTTGTAATATACTTGTACCGGAATCTATCTCCTTGCCGGCTGCATTTCTGTAAGTCAGGGTAAGATCATCCAAAGATAGTTTGTTTCCCTCACTGTCAGTAATCGTCAGGATTGGCCTGTTGTTCCCATTATCGGAAACTTTCACGGTGATGGATATGGTCTTCGGACTGATGGTTGCTTTCAGACTGCTGGCAGACGTTACGTCTTTATTTTTCGCGTCAACCTCTTTGAAATAGACGGTATAGGTCCTGGCATTCGTACCGGTAGGGATTTTGGAAGAATAGTTCGAGCCGTCGAGACTATACACCATCTTATTACCCTCAGTCGCTTTACCGCTTGTTATCAGTTCCTGGGCTGCCCCGTTATAGACAAGATCAGATTTCGCCATTGGTGTTTCACCCTTTTCCGGGTCTACAATAGAGAAGTTGGCCGTTCCGGAAACGCGATAGTTACCACTGTCATTATCTGAAATGATGACAGTAGCTGTGCCGATGTTTTTATTATCGGTATAGCTGACAGTATATTCCGAGGAAGAAATCTCCGTTTCACCGTCCTTCACCGTCACGGAGGGTTTCTTTACCGTACCGTCATAATAGTAGCTCGACGGCGATACAGTAATCACAGGATTCGACACCGTCTTCTCGCTGATGGTCACAGTCAGCGATACGGGCGAGCTATCTTTGTGGTTACCATCGCCCACCACCTTATAATAGACCGTATAGGTCTTGGCATTGATGCCCTTGGGAATATCAGTGCTGTAAGTTTTGCCATCGGAACTGTACTGCATGGTGCCAGTCGTCGTGCTGCCTGCCGTCAGCAGTTCCTGCTCAGTGCCGTTATACACCAATCCTGTCTTCGCCGTCGGGGGCGTATAGGTAGAGCCCTCACTCAAGATAGCAAAACTGCCTGTTCCGCTGACGGTATAGTTACCACCATCGACATCCGTAATCGTCACCGTTGCCGTTCCGACATTCGTGTTGTTCGAATAGCCGACGGTGTACTCCGATTTGTCAATCTCGGTCGTTCCGTCATATACCGTTACGTCGGGCTTCTTCTCCGTGCCATCGTAGGTGAATGACGAGGGGGTTATCTCAACCTTGGGATTCGACACCTTCTTGGCACTGATGGTCACTTCGACTGTTGCAGCATCGGTACCCTTATGGTTAGAATCACCTTCAGCCTTGTAATACACGGTATAGGTCTTAACCTCTTTTCCTTTCGGAATCGTGGAGGTATAGTTCGTGCCGTCGGAGCTGTACTTAATAGAGCAGTTAGCTGTATTAGTACCCGACAAGGAGCCTGATACCAACTCTTGAGCCTCGCCGCTGTAAGTCAGCGTCTTCGCCGTTACTGTTGCCTTCAGCTGTTCCTTTTCGATGGTGAACGTTTTTGTGGTCTCCTCAATCTCATAATTACCATCAGCTTTATTGTCAGTAATCGTCACAGTCGCCGAACCCGCATTCGTATTATTGGAATAGGCGACTTTATATTCCGAGCTATTGACTTCGTTATTCCCTTTCTTTACAGTCACGGTAGGCTGTTTCGCCGTACCGTCGTAGGTATAGCTAGCCGGATCAAAGGTAACGGTGAGATCATCCCCCACAACCGATTTGATATTGATCTTTGAGGTGATGGTACCTGCAGGACTACCCTCGCTGCCGATATCGTTATGCGTACCATTACCCTTAATATAATAGTCAATATAATAGGTTCCTTGCTCCGTAGCAGAGGGAACGTCTTTTGACCAATCCCCGTAACTTCCACCATCTTTTTTAAATCTATAGTAGAAAGTACCCACATCGATGGAACCTTTATCCGTCAGTAGACTTGTGTTACTGGCATCATAGTCGCGCTCTACCTTTGTCGGCGGGTCATAGACACAGAAATGCATGGTGCTTTCCCATGCAGGCCATGTGTGTGAGTCGTTGCCTGTTCCTGCTTTTACTGATGCCTTCACCGTATAATGTCCTTTCTCTGTTGGGGCACCGTCTGGCAAGGTCGATGTTTCTCCAAATTTATAATACGAATAGATCACTGTTTTATTGCTACGTGTTCCTTCTACTGACGGGGATTTGACATTTGCCGAACTGCCGCTCGCCCATCCTGTGATATCCACATAGCGCTGGAATGGCTTCAGGTAAAGCGTGTCGCAATGTAGTACCCAAGAATCATTTCCTTTACCTCCTTTAATTTCATCGTACAACTTGGAATCAGACCATCCTTGTGCATCGGTTCCTTGTACCGTGCCAAAGGTTTTCTTATAAAAGAGTCTTTCAGTCTGGGAGGTTGAACAGCGGGAAAATGTAGCGCAACCGGTCGTACTATAATTCACATCAGATGGATCAAAGATACTATTATAAATAGAACATTTTGCGTTGTTGTCAAGACCACAACCCACAAAACCAGCGCTACTATGAGTATTACGTCCTTGAAATTCGCCATTAAATATACAGTTTTGTATGGTAGTCGCAGACTTATACACCGAACCAACAATTCCTCCATGGGAACCATCGCCACCTAATGTAGATTTTATACTGAGAGAAGACATACAATTCTGAATATTTGTAGTTTCAGCTTCGCCAACAATTCCACCTGTAAACTTTCCATAAACCTTTTCACCTACAATCTTCTCAGTAACATAAACAGTCCCTATAATTTTAAGGTTTTTAATAATTGCATACCCAGTTTTACGAAACGGTGCGCAATAATCTTTGTCGTATGGGGACGATTCAGATCCCTTTTTAAATGTCAGCGTATGACCCATGCCATCAAATGTACCTCTGAAAGTATAGCCGGAGGTGTCGTCGAAACCAGAAAACATTGTCTCAACTACAATGTCTTTAGTTAATATAAAATGTTTATCTAAATAAGATGTTTCAAAATATTTCCATTCATCAGCATTACTTATCCGATACGGATCCTCCTCCGTTCCGGCTCCCTGAGGCTTTGTTCCATCGGCATAGGCACGGTTGCCCCCACCGAAACCACCTGCCATCATAAGGATGACAGCCAAGAGTCTGATGATATGTTGCGAAGTTATCTTCATTCTTTCATGTTTCATTTCTTAACCACTTTTTTCGTTTTACCGTCTTTCGTGCGGAGGATGTTCACACCCTTCTGCGGTCCGTCGAGGCGACGGCCCTGAAGGTCGTACCATGCACGGCTGCCGTCTTCCTCCTCGAGGATCACGCCATCGATAGCAGCCGGTTCAGGTTCCGGATCCACCTTTCCACTATCCGTCAGCGTCATCGTCATTGGCGATACATGAACGGATCGGTTCCTGTAGTGCAGATAGGCATGGAAAGCTTCCAGACAGATTTTGTTATTCGCATACTCGGGCACCTTCCATGTGCCGTCAGTCTGCAGGATATAAGAACCATTCTTCGTGGCATATTCATTGCTCATGTCCTGGAAGGTTCCTACAAATATCAGATTGCCGGCAGTCTGGGTCTGCAGCTTGGTTGATGTGTCAATCGATTTTGAATCCGAAGGTGACAGGTCGAGCGTTCTGGAACCTCGGGTAGACGATCCGGTATATTTGAACAGATAAGGCTGCCCTGCGCTCAACGTCGTTGTGTTGAGGCGTTTGAAGACTGGGAAACCTGTATTGTCAATGCTATTCAGACGATAGACGTCGTAGCCTGCAGGCTTTTCACGGTCGTATGGCAGACAGATGGTAATCAGGTCGGATTCCATCGTGAAGGCAAACGAATAGTCTTTTAAGATCAGGATGCCTTTCGCGACTGACGGCCCCGTGTAATTACCAGTTAGGCTGACGGTCACCGTATAGGTTCCTGCCGCTATATTGCCCTTATCAGGTTCCACGTTCTGGCCTTCTGCATTCGTAAAGATAACGCTGAAGGCATTAGTCCCCAACTTGTTGCCATCCAAGTCGGTTACGGTGATGACGGGTATCTTTTGAGGCCCTGCATCAGTCAATGTCACGGAGATGAAGACACTTTTCCGATTGATAGTCACCGTCAGCGTGTAGACTTCTGTATTGGGCCTATCCTTATTGTCCTTATCAACCAGCTTGGCGTAGACGGTATAGGTCTTGGCATCCGTGCCTGTTGGAATATCGGCGCTGTAGTTCTTGCCATCGAGACTGTACACAATCTTACAATCATCGGGAGCACTACCCGCCTCTATCAACTTCTGGGCAGAGCCGTTATACTCAAGGCCTGATATCGCCGATGGTGGCGTGAATCCGGACTTTGAATCGAGAATGGAGAAAGTGGTCTTGCCTGAAACGATGTAGTTGCCGCCTTCCTTGTCCTTGATGGTCACGGTGGCAGAACCGATGTTGGTGTTGTTGGAATAGCTGACGGTGTATTCCTTTGAATCAATCGTTGTATCCCCGTCCTTCACCGTTACAGAGGGTTTCTTCGCCGTACCGTCATAGAAGTAGCTCGACTGTGAGAGCGTGATGGTCGGATTAGTCACATCCTTCGAACTGATCGTAACCGACAGCTCTACGGCAGGACTGTCTTCGTGGTTGTCATCACCCACCACCTTGTAGTAGACCGTATAAGTCTTGGCATCAATACCCGTGGGAATATCAATGCTATAGCTCTTGCCGTCGAGGCTATAGTAATGCATCGTACCAGTCGTAGTGCTACCAGGTGTAACCAACTCCTGGGCTTTGCCGGTATAGGTCAGGCCCGTCTTGGCTATCGGAGGGGTATAAGAGGAACCTGCCTCTTGGATGGTAAAGGTAGCCGTTCCGTTGACGATGTAAGTACCGCCCTCGACATCTTTAATCGTCACCTTGGCTGTACCGACATTCGTGTTGTTCGAATAACTGACGGTGAATTCTGATGATAGGATCTCCGTGGTGCCGTCGTACACTCTCACGTCGGGTGTCTTCGGCTTGCCGTCATAGGTGCAGACAGAAGGGCTTATCTCAATCTTGGGATTATCCACTTTCTTGCTTTTGATGGATGCTTCAACCCATGCCACATCTGTGCCTATATGGTTATCATCTCCTTCGATTTTATAATACACTTTATAAATCTTCACCTTTTTCCCCTTGGGAACATCGGTGGTATAAGTCACGTTGTCGAGGCTGTATTGAATGGGGTTATAGGTGCCAGAGCCCTTTATGCTGCCCGTTACCAACTCCTGCTCTTCGTAGTTATAATACAGATCATTTGCCGTTACCGTCACTACCAACTGTTCCTTGGCGATGTGGAAAGTAGTCGATCCGCTGACGGTGTAGTTTCCGTTGGGATTATCATTAATAGTCACCGTTGCCGTGCCAGCATTCTTATTGTCAGAATAGGAAACAGAATACTCAGAAGGAGGAATTACATTGTTGCCGTCTTTTACCGTCACTGACGGCTTTTTCTCCGTACCATCGTAGATATATGTTGATTCTCCCAACACAATAGCGTCAGAACCCAATGACTTCGGAGCAATAGTAACTTCGAAACTGCCTATTGGCGATTCCTGACTACCGATATCTTTATAATTAATTTCAGAGCTTCTTATATAATAGTTGATAGTATATGTTCTAGCAGCCTGTCCTTTCGGCGTAGATGGCCCCCAACCCGCATCGACTTTAAACATATAACTCCCCTTCTCAATATTTGGTACCGTCAAAAGATCCTGGTCTGTCCCGTTATAAATAAGCGACGTGATAGGTGTTGGAGGGTCATAGACATAGAAATCTTTAATATTTCTAAAGCCAAAAGGATCAGTTGCTCTCACATAATAATGGCCGGCAGATGTGGGAGCCGTTGTTGTATAGGTTCCGTCTGCTGCTGTGTAATCTTTATATTCATACGTCACTCCATTACCACCAAAAATATCCAAATATGGATTGGAGGAGGATGTGCCTGCAGTAGAGCCTGATATCCAGCCCGTTACATCAACTTTTTTGTTAAAAGTAGACAAATAGGCTACGTTTCCACCCTCGTTTACCTCCCAAGTATTCCCTGACACGGGATTCGACCAATTTAAATTGCCGGTAATAACATCTGCCCCGTCAGTAGAAGCATCAGTTCCCTGAGTTGCTCCAAAGGCTTTTGTATAATAACTAGTAGTAATAGTATTATTTGTACAACGTGAAAAGGTAGCACTGGTATAATTAATATTATTATTGACATCAATTACATGAGTTTTCATCGTAATCTCTGACGGTGAAAAAAGGCAATTACCAATGCTACAATATTGATTACCAGTTTGAGCTCCTGCTCCCACAAAACCACCACAATTATTAGTATTGGGACCGAGTAACTTTCCGTTAAACAAACAGTTTACAATTCTAATTGGTTTTTCTTCTGGGCTAGTCACACAACCTACTATACCGCCATGAGAACCGTCTCCCACTATATCAGAAGTGATCGTAACACTGATGACGCAGTTTTGGATGACTGTTCCGGCTTGACAATTACCAACAAGACCTGCTGTAAACTTATTCTCATCACGATTATCGCTCCAAGTAGCTGTATTATGAATTGAGCCAACCACTCTCAAGTTTTTTATCGTTGCACCATAGGTGCCTCGAAATAAAGCAATATATCGACCTGTACCAGAGCAATTGACATTCAGTGTATGGCCATTACCATCAAAGGTGCCCTTAAAATCTCTATTAACACCATTATCACCGGCAGGCGTTATATCACCCTCTACATTGATATCTGCTGTTAACTTTAAATATTCACCATAAAATTTATTACTAAAACTAGCACCTAATCGCTTTCTAAATTCATCCCAATCAGCTTTACTACCTATCAGATACGGATCAGAAGATGTTCCACTTCCACTCCATGCATACGCCAGATTTCCCCCACCCGACACATTGGTCAAAAGGAGAATAACAGTCAGAATTCGTATGATGATATGAGTATGATGTCTCATTTTATGGCATATTTGGGGGACAAAGATAAGAAAAAAGTCTGAAATAAAGACAAAATTAAGACTTTTTTTCATATTTACCCTATAAAAGGGTAATAAAAAGCCTCAAAAAGGACAATTTTCGCCACTTTTCGCGGTGGTTCGCCGTTGTTCCCCAGAGTGCAGTCTTCTATAAGACGTCAGGGGGGGAGTACGTGTACCTCTACTATGGCCCCCTTTATATAAGGGGGGCCTATATAGAGGGTACACTCCCCCCCTGACTTCCTTATGAATACTGCCGACGGGGAGGCCGACTTTTTCGACTTGCTAGCAATGACTCGCAATTTGGCTTGCACTTTATGACATAATGTAAATAAAAGTTACCATCAAATACGTATGCAAAATTATTCAATCTGGAAAAAAGTCAAGGAGAATTCGCTCTGTTTTAAGAAAATATCTGACAGATTCTTTCGGATTCTAAGTTTCTCGGTACCTAACTGGTCGTTTCTCGTAAGCGGACTATCCGTTTGCTTACGGGTAATTAGCGGTTATATGGTATGTTTCTGGTGGATTTAAGGCTGCAATTTAGCGCAAAAACGCAACTAAATTTCATAATAGATTCAGTATCAGTAAATTGTAAAACCATCATAACTCCCGTATTCACAGTCAGTTTTTCATGCGCTGAAAATACGGGATTCTCGCGAGGTGTATTGTAAAATATATTGATTAAAAACTTCACCCTGGGGTCAGGCCCCAAGATGAAGTTTTGGCGGAGAAACGTTTTATAAGTGGATTACCTTTTAATCTCGATATCGCGCTTGACGTTATTACGGATCTTCGTAAGATAAGCCTTCATGCCGTCAGCATTTTTGGTATCGATAATTTCAAGCAGTTCCTTCAGTTCAGTACGGATCTGAGACACCTGATCGTGGGTGTAGGGGTTGAAGAGAATTTCCTGCAGGAGATAGTCGTCTTCGTTGAGCACACCCTTGGCGATGCGCATGTGGCGCTTGAAGGTGGTACCAGGGGCATCCTGGTGTTTCATAACGGCAGCAAACACGAACGTCGACACAAAAGGTATTGACAATGAGTAAGCTACAGTCTTATCATGCTCCTCGAAGGTGTACTCATAGATGTTAAGTCCCAGTTTCTGGTAGAGGTCCTTGAAGAAGATGCGTCCCATGTAGTCGCCCTCGCTGATGATGATGGCATTCTCCTCAGAGAGCTGCTGCAGGTTGGCGAATGTCGGGCCGAACATCGGGTGGGTAGAGACGTAGCGCATACCCGTTGATTCGTAAAACTCTTTCAAGTCGGTCTTCACACTGGCGATGTCGCTGATGATGCACTCCTTGGGGAGATAGGGAATCACCTCCTTGAAGACGGGGATGGTGTATTTCAGCGTGACGGCGTTGATCATCAGTTCAGGCTTGAACGCCTGGATCTCCTCGTATGAGGTAAAGCGCTGACAGTTGTAGGTGAAACGCATGCGCTTGGGGTCGCGCTCGAAAACTGCCACCTCGTGGTCGAAACTCAGCAGGTCGATGAAGAATGATCCCATCTTGCCTGCACCCATTACTAATATTTTCATAGAATAAGCAGGGGGCTTTTACTTATTAATGATCTCAATCTGCTGGCGGACAGACTCCTCATGGATGTTCTCAAAGACGTGGGCCACGAACTCGGGATCCATGCCACAGAGGGCACCTTGGGCTCCACGCTTGTTCAGAATCTCGTTGTATCGATTGGCCTGCAGCACCGTCATGTTATGCTGCTTCTTGTACTCACCGATCTCGCGGCACACCTTCATACGCTTGGCAAGCAAGTCCATCAGCTGGTTGTCGAGCTCATCGATCTGCTTACGCAGCTGGGTGATGCCCTCCGTCTGCGTGTGCTCATCGCGGATGACGAGCAGCGAGAGGATGTAGTCGAGCACATCGGGCGTCACCTGCTGCTTGGCATCGCTCCATGCCTTATCAGGATCACAGTGGCTCTCGATGATCAGACCGTCGAAGCCGAGGTCCATCGCCTGCTGACAGAGCGGCGCAATGAGTTCGCGGCGACCTCCGATATGCGAGGGATCACTGATGATCGGCAGATCGGGGATGCGACGGCGCAGCTCGATGGGAATCTGCCACATCGGAGCATTACGGTAGATTTTCTGCTCGTAGCTGGAGAAGCCGCGATGGATGGCCCCCAGACGCTTGATGCCAGCCTGATTGATGCGCTCAAGGGCACCGATCCACAGTTCAAGGTCAGGGTTGACGGGGTTCTTCACGAACACGGGCACATCGGCACCTTTCAGCGCATCGGCGATGGCCTGCATGGCGAAGGGATTTGCCGAAGTGCGGGCACCAATCCAGAGGATGTCGATGCCATACTTCAGGGCGAGTTCCACGTGCTCGGGGGTAGCCACCTCGGTAGAGACGAGCATCTTGGTCTCCTTCTTCACCTCAGCGAGCCACACGAGGGCGGGTTCACCGTGGCCCTCGAAGCCGCCGGGCTTCGTGCGGGGCTTCCATACGCCGGCACGGAAGTTGTGGCAGCCTTTCATTGCCAGTTCACGGGCTGTTGTCATCACTTGTTCCTCGGTCTCGGCAGAGCAAGGGCCTGCAATCACGAAGGGACGTTCGTTGTCACTCGGTAAGTTCAGTGGTGCTAATTCTAGTTCCATATCTTTTGTATTTACGATTTACTATTCCTATTTGGCACGCCTAAAATATTTCCTTGATTCTTTCTAATGCCTGCTGGATCTTTTCCTCTTTGGCGCAGAGGGAGATGCGGATGTAGCGGGCACCGTTGGAGCCGAAGATGAAACCTGGGGTGATAAACACACGGGCTTCGTGGAGCACACGCTCCGTGAGTTCCTCGACATCGGCGTACTTCTCGGGAATCTTGCCCCAAAGGAACATACCCACCTGACGCTTGTCGTAAGTGCAGCCCAGCGTATCCATGATCTTCTCAGCCCACTGGCGCCGACGGGCATAGGTCTCGATATTATACGTGCGATGCCACTCCTCAGAATTGTTAAGCGCCTCGGCAGCAGCCAGTTGGATACCGCGGAAGGTACCAGAGTCGATGTTCGACTTCACCTTCATGATCCACTGGATAAACTGGGCATTGGTGATACACATACCCACACGCCAGCCCGGCATATTGTGACTCTTCGACATCGAATTGAACTCGATACAGCAGTCCTTGGCACCAGGCACCTGGAGAATGCTCAGACGCTCCTCACTCAGGATGAACGAATAAGGATTGTCGTTCACCACCACGATGTCGTGATCCTTGGCAAACTTCACGAGCCGCTCGTAGGTCTCTCGCTGTGCACGGCCACCTGTCGGCATATTCGGATAGTTGGTCCACATCAGTTTCACCTTCGAGAGATCCATCTGCTCAAGCTCCTCGAAATCAGGCTGCCAGCCGTTGTCCTCCCGCAGGTTGTAGTTCACGATCTTCGCCCCGAGGATCTTCGAGAGCGAGGTATAGGTGGGGTAACCGGGATTGGGCACCAGCACCTCGTCGCCGGGATTCACGAAGGCGAGGGTGACATGGAGGATACCCTCCTTGGAGCCGATGAGCGGCAGCACCTCCGTATTGCCGTCGATGTCGACACCATACCAGCGCTTGTAGAAGCCCGCCATCGCATGGCGCAACTCGGGGATACCCATCGTGATCTGATAGCCATGGGCATTGGGATCATGGGCCACCTCACAGAGTTTTTCTATGGTCTGTTCCGACGGCGGCATATCCGGACTGCCTATGGCAAGGCTGATGATATCGCGCCCCGCTGCATTCAGCTGGGCCACTTCCTTCAATTTACGACTGAAGTAGTACTCCTGTACCAAACTTAATCTGTCTGCTGCTTGTATCATAATTCTTCAATTTATACTCAATTCGTCTGCTTTCCGTCCTTGTATTCCCCCAGGATCTTCAAGTCCTTCGTCAGCGGGATGATGGCATCGATGCTCTGGCGGTAGCGCGTGAGGTCGTCGTACATCACATCGACATAGAACAGATACTCCCACTCGTGGCCGATAATCGGCAGCGACTGGATCTTCGTCAAGTTGATGTGATAGAACGAGAGGATAGCCAGCACGTGAGAGAGCGAGCCCTCCTCATGCGGCAGCGAGAACACGATGCTCGACTTGTTCGTCTCCGTCAGCGGGCGCAGCAAATCGGCCTTGTTAGGATTCGACACCACGAGGAAACGGGTAAAGTTGTGCTTGTTGTCCTCGATATGGTTCTCGAGCACCTTCAGCCCGTAGAGCTTCGCAGCCTCCGCATGGCAGATGGCCGCCCACCCTTTCTTCTGTCCCTCGGCAATCATCTTCGCCGAACCAGCCGTATCCTCGGCCTCCACATTCTTCAGCTGCGGATGCTGAGCCAGAAACTCGCGGCACTGCATCAGGGCCACAGGGTGAGAGTGCACCTCGGTAATCGTATCCCAGTCGTCGTCAGGCAGACAGCAGATGCAATGCGAGATGTGGAGCTTATGCTCGCCGACAATCGTCGTCCCTGAGTCGCGCAACAGTTCGTAGTTGTGCAGCAGCGACCCCGCAATGGTATTCTCGATGGCGAGCATACCGATGGCAGTGGGATCCTGCTTGATGTTGGCAAACACCTGCTCGAAGGTGCTGCAGCAAATCAGCTGAATCTGTTCCCCCTCGAAATACAGGTGAGCCGCGATATCGTGGAACGACCCGATCAGTCCCTGAATGGCTATTCTCTTCATATTCCTATTTCACTTATATTTGACGATTTATAAAAAAACTCCGCTTTCACCTTTTCGTGAAGCGGAGCCTTATTTCATTTCTTAATATTTCTATTCTTCAATCTTACTTACGACCACCCGCTTCACAATTGCTTGCAAAGTAAAAGTAATAGCCGTAAAAGTAAGCGTTCAACATTGACATAATTCTATTTTTTGTCGTTATCGGGTGCAAAATTATCATATTTCTGCGAAACAAACAAATATTTTGCAGGAAAAATCGCGTTTCTGCTTACATTTTTTCATTTTCGTTCCCTTTGAGTGCCAATTTCGAATCTATCGGGTTCGCATAGATACCCAGATACAGATCCTTCAGCACGTCAGGTTCGGCAATGTCGAACGTGTTCAGGCGCTCCATGAAAGCCTGGAAGGCATTCAGCTCCTCGTCGGTATAATGGTCGCGGTAGAGCTGCTGTCCGTAGCGCAGGTCGTGGGCGATGTAGTTGTTCGGCGTCAGCTGGTAAGCCTCGATGATACGCTTGTCGATCAGCTGGGCCACCGCACGGTGATACTCGTTGTTCGTGCAGTTGTCGAACTGATGGAGATCAGCCTCCGTAATCTGGTCGCAGAAGGTGAAGTTCACCCTACCCTTCGGCTGGGCGATACCCGTCAGGATACTGTTCAGATCCTCACCCGGCTTCTTGATATACTTGCTGTAGCGCGACTCGTAGAGTTCGAGCGCCTTCAGGATGTCGCACGACTCCCACTCATAGCTGACGCTCACGGGGATGATGTTCAGTTCCGAGAGCGCCTTGATCTTATCCGTCGGCTCACTCATGCAGAACATCTTGATGATGCCCTGATCCGTCTGGTCCTTACCGTCCTTCGTACGTCCGTTGCGCTGAGCGATCCACATGCCCTGCCCCTTCTCGGTGAGCACATAGCGGATATACTCGCTGAGGTTCTTCGACGACATATAGAAGTCCTTCATGTTGCCGCCACGCTCCACACGGAACATCTTGTTGGCCTTGCCGATATCGATCACCAGGGGCGACGACATCAGATTGGCACCGAAAGTGATCTCCGTCGTCTCGTGCCCGTTCCTATATAATATATACTGCAGCAGACAGGCATCGAGCATGATATCGCGGTGGTTGCTGATGAAGAGATACTTCTTGTTGGGATCAAGCTTCTCTACCCCACTATACGTGAAGGAAGTCATGGAACGGGCGATCACCTGCTCGTTGACGCATCGCATCACCTCAAGCTGGAAGTCGCGGATAGTCTGGAAGGAGAGCATCATCTTCTTCACATCCTCAGGGTTCTTACCGGGATAGACATAGGTACAGAGCAGACCGAAGAAGTCGCTGTTGACGATACGCTCCATCGCGGCAGGAATCTCACTGTCGTAATACGGACGGATGTCGTCGAACTGTTGTGGATTATACTTACTCATAATGCTTATAGATTAATTTGTGATTACTCAATTGTCTTTAGCCATTTCAGAAACGCATCGAACCAGCCGCTGGCTTCTGCGGAGGTCTTGCTCCATGTGGTGCCGAACCCATGCCCGCCCGTCTGATACTGCACATACTGGTGGGGCACATGCTTTGCTGTCAGGGCCTGATCCATCAGCACGGAGTTACGATAGTCGACGATGGGGTCGTCTACGCAGTTCATCAGGAACACAGGCGGACAGTCGGCCGTGACATGCTTCTCAAGCGAGAGGCTGTCGCACATCCGAGGTGAGGCTTTCTTATACTCACCCAGCAACCCGCGGCGCGAGCGCTTATGGACACACGATTCCGACATCGTCACCACAGGATAGCAGGGCACGATGAAGTCGGGCCTCAGCTCTCCCTTGCCGAAGATACCTGCGGAGAGTGCCAGATGGCCACCTGCCGAGAATCCCATCACGCCCAGGCGGCGATACTGCTTCTGACGTACAAGGCGGATGGCCTGCTGCACATCGTCGAGAGGCATCGGGTGATGATGGCCCGAAACCACCAGACGGCTGTGCGTGATAAAAGGCACGACACCACCCGTACGGTATTTCAACACATAAGCTGCGATCCCCTGTGCTCGCAGGCTGCGGGCCACGCTGTCGCCTTCGGTCTCTATATCGAGCCAGAAGTAGCTGCCGCCAGGACACACGATGACAGCGGTCTCAGCAGGCGTGTCAGGCAGGTATTCTGCCAGCGTCACCTTACTGGAGCCTTTGCCGGTGCCTTCCCAGATGCGGACTGTCGACTGTGCCGAAACACTCAGCCACGCACACAAGAGCCATAGGATCGTCAGCCGTTTCTTCATGCGTCAAGAATAGCCTTCACTTTCTTGGGGTCGAGTTGGTGATACTTATGCAGGATATCAGCTGAGAAGTCGACCTCGTAATACTCCTCATCATAGAATGACAGCTTCGAATTGGTATCCGGGGCACATTCGATATAGACCATATCGTTGAAGTCGATACCTTTTGCCTCACAGATCTGATCGGCCAGCTTGCGACCGGCATAGGTGATGCTCGTACCGGGATTCTCCTGATACAACTCCGTGACCACCACATAGGTCTTGCCCTCATGGCGGCGTATCTTCAGACCGCAGGCGCAAGGCTGGTCCCACTGCCCCAGATAATTAAATATCTCGTCGTAATATTCCTTAGGAACTTTCATACCTTATTATATATTATACATTCACATTACGCTTCGAACGGTCTACCTGATGGCCAAAACTCTGGTTCATCAGCTTTCGGTCACGCGGCCGATAAGTGCCCTCGTTCATCTCACGCAGGGCCACATTGCAGAACAGGTTGAACATCTTCTGCTCCTGCGTCTCGTTCTTGTAGAACGACTGCCAGGCATACTCATAGACATTCTGCAGCTGCTCGGGTGTCATGTGCTTGGGCTGGAACACCACCTGTCCGGCATTGTAATGGTTCCAGTCGAAGTCGAAGATACGCCCCTGGCGCAGCAGGTCGTCGTAGGTCTTCGTATGGGGGAACGGCGTCAGGATGGTGAACTCCGCCAGGTCGAGATCGATCTCGCCGAGGAAATCAATCAAGCGCTTACAGTCGTCCTCGGTCTGGTTGTCGAGGCCCAGGAGGATGGTACCCTCAACCCCGATGCCGTGATCGTGATAGCGCTTCACACGCTCCTTGATATAGTCGCTGGTGTCGTAGACGGCCTGATACACATACCAGGCACCGGCATCATAGGCGAGCTGCAGCACCTCATCATCGTCCTCGATGGTGTGGCTGATCCACTTCTTCTTCAACGGGGCGATGGCCTTGAACAGTTCCTTCTCCCACTCTTTGTTCTGTGCCAGCGAGTTGTCGACGATGAAGAGTCGGTTGTTCTCGATGGCTGCCATGTCCTCTACCACCTTGTCGATGGGACGGGGACGGAACTGGCGGCCTCCCAGATAACTCACGGCACAAGGATAGCAGCTGAAGCGACAACCGCGGGAGGCATGGAACAGATCGACCATCTGCACACCCTTATGGTTATACAACTCACGCTTATAGAGGTCGCGGCGACAGGGGCCTACACTCTCGATGGGCGGCATCTGGCCGAGATAGTTATACACTTTCTTCAGTTCGCCACGGACGAAGTCCTGCATCACAGCTTCCATGCGGCCTTCGCTCTCGCCAAGGAACAGGCTGTCTACATGGTCCACCATCTCCTCGGCATGCAGCATCGAGGAGATGCCACCGGCCATCACCAGTTTGCCGCGCTTATGGTATTCGTCGGCAATCTCCCAGCCACGCTTCACCTGGGTGGAGAGCATCATTGAGAGTGCTACGATATCGCATTCCTCATTGAAGTCAATAGGCTCTACGTTCTCGTCGGTAAACGACACATCGACGTAATCGGGCAGTGTGCCTGCGAAGGCCACTGGTCCGTGAGGCGGTAAGTTAAATGTGGTCTGCCCTGGGAGCTTCTTCCACTTCGGGTAGATCAGTTTCATTCTAATCTTTTCCATATTGATCATTATATAGGTTTATCTTTTCTATGAGTTTGTTCTGGCCTACCAGGGCTTCAACGGTGTTGACAGCCGTCAGGGGCACACCGCAGATGCCGTGGAGGTTGATGTTCTGACCTGTCAGCAGCAGGTTCTTCACCTTCGTCCAGATGGGCAACTGCGACAGCATGATATCCTTGCAGTCCTTGCGCACACCATAGAGCGCACCTTCGGGCTGATTGTAGAAGTCGCGGATGGTCAACGGACTCGATGTCCAATACTGGTCGATCGTCTGACGGAAGTCAGGATACAGTTTCTCCAGTTTATCAATCACCAGTTCGGCATGATGCTGTTTCCACGCTTCGTAGTCCTTGCCGCGATGTCCGACTTTTGTATCCGCCCACTGAGCCACCACCGAGAACGGCATCAGACAGTTCACGATCATCTTGGCGGCAAAGGGACCCTGATCGGGATCGGCAGAGGTCATATACATAAAGCCCCGGGGCCAGTTATCGGCATCATACAGGCCGTGAGTCCACACCTGTCCGTAGTCGTCCTGACAGTAGCAGGTATGGTTGATATAGGGGAAGGCATCGGGTTTGAACTTGATATAGACTGAAAAGGCCGAATAGGTATTGGGGATGGAAGCCACCCTCGTACGATAGGACTTGGGGAAGGCATGGGGCGCCATCATCTCCACAAGTCTGGAGGGATGGATGGCCGAGATATAGTAATCGCCGGAATACGAGTGACCGGCTGAGGTAACGACAGCCGTAGCGATGCGTTCCTCGTTGACTTGCACCTGAGTGACCAGTTCGTTTCTGACGATGCGGCCGCCTCCTGCGGTGATGACGCCGGCAAGCAGGTCGGCCATTTGCTGACTGCCACCGATGAAACGGTTGGGTCCTTCGATATACAGCACATTGATCAGCGCATGAATATAGGCAGGGGTATGACCGAGCACACCGCCATACATGGGGTTCATATAAGCTAGTATATCCCTCAGACGGGAATCCTTGATATAGGCGGCAATCAGGTCGCTGGCAGCCCAGAGGAACTGGTCGCTGTGGGCGAACAGGTCAGGACGGCCTTCACGCAGATGGAAGAAATCCACCTCGTCGGTCATCCGATAGAGCGTCTCCACATAGGCACGGATACCCTGCTCCTCATGGGGGAACTCACGGATGAAATAATCCGTAAACGCCTCCCTACCCTCTGGGATACGGAACTCCCGACCGTCGGCCAGATAGCGGATGCTGTCCATGCAGTCGTGATCCAACTCACACATCTGCAACTGGTCATAGATACCCAGATAGCGGCAGATCTTATAGACCGAACCGCCAGGGCGCAGACCACCGAGGATATGCATGCCCGTCTCGAAGGTGATACCACCCCGCGAGAAGGTCTGCAGTCCACCGCCGGCCACGGCATTCTTCTCGACTACCGTCACCTCGTAGCCTTCCTTCGTGAGCAGGGCGCCTGTAAAGAGGCCGCCCAGTCCGCCACCTATTATTACAACCGTCTGTCTGTTCATGTGTTAGCTTTTATGATGTCTTGAAAGATATGTTCCGATGTCAGCAGTTCCGAGCAAGTGACGATCGTTCCCACCAGCACCCCAAGGATACCGTGCGAATTGATGTTCTGTCCTGTCAACAGGAGATTGGGCACCTTCGTGCGATGGGGCACACGGCCTGCAGGACCCAGGTTGATATCCTTGGCCACACCATACATCGAACCGCCTTCCGTTCCTGTATAGTCTTGATAAGTCAGGGGCGTTGAGGTCTCATAGCCGGCAATGGCATCCCTCAGACAGGGGAAATCGCGGCACACCACATCGATCAGCTGTTCGGCCCTGCGCTGCTTCATGGCTTTGTAGTCGTCGCCTCGCCGTCCGATATGGGTACCCTGCCACTGGGCCACTTCGCTGTACTGCATATAGGAGAGGATCACCCCACCCTCAGCCCAGCGCTGATGGTCTTCGTTGCAGAAGTGCATATAGAGATAGCCTTTCGGCCAGTTTTCCAGTGTGTACTTTTCACAGTTCCACGGGGTGTTCTCCCGATAACCGTAGAAGTTATAGTTCATGTAGGGCAGCGTCTCGGGCTTGAAACGGAGATACACGGAGAAACCGCCAACCGTCTCAGGCAATTCGGCAATGCGGTGCCGATAAGCCGGGCGCAACAAGGGGGAGTCGCACAGTTCGATAAGACGACCAGGATGGATGCCTGCGATGACAATGTCGGCAGGATAGAAATGATCGTCGGTCTCCACACCGATGGCTTTCTGCGCGTCGCACACGATCTTGCGCACCTGCTGCCGACAGAGCACCTGACCGCCACACTGACGGATTGACTTCACCAGTGAGGTGGCAATACCGTCGCTGCCGCCTACCACTCGGAAGGCACTCTGGTTGTAGAAGTCGGTGATAAAGGCATGGGTAGAGAACGGTGTCTTGTCGTACTCTGCCGCATAGAGTGGCAGGTTGCCCACCAGCACATTACACAGCAACTCATCATGGATCACCTCACTGAGCACATCGTTCATGCTACGCAACTGGAACTCGGTACTGAGGGGCGAGGTGTCGGAATCGGCCACACGCAGGGTATGCAACGAGGAGGCACTGGCCACGCGCTCGACGAGGTCGAAATAGCGCACCAGATTGTCGCGTTCCTTCGGGAAATCCTTGGCCAGCGTCTCGATGAATGCCTCACGACCAGAGGCAAAACGAAACTGTTGTCCGTTGAGCGACACCACATCGTAGCCTGCCGTATCCAGACGGCTCAGACTGATGTCGTCGAGCACACCCAGATAGCGCAGCAGACGGTTCAGCACCTGACCTTCGTCGGCACTGCCCACGAAGTGCATGCCCGTCTCGAACTTCGTGCCCTGACGGGTGAAGCACTGCAGACAGCCACCCACCTGCGCACCCTGCTCGAGTATGGTCACATCGTAACCGTTACGGCTGAGGATCAGTCCGCACGACAGGCCGCCGAGGCCACTACCTATGATGACTATTTTCTGTTTGCTCATCGTTCATTTCGTTGTATCATATCGTAAACACAGCTCATGATAATGCGTCTGATACATGTGGCGCATCTGGCGTGTCCGCTCCAGAAGATCCTGAGAGAACCGCGCATCATCCAGTGGAATGCGTGCGCCTACCTCAACATGGATGTCGCCTTTGTGCAACCTGAACTCACGCTTCGGCAACACGCGCCCTACCCCATGCAGGAATACCGGCAGGATTTCCGCCTGCAACTGCTCTGCCAGATAGAACGCACCCTTGTGGAAGCGCAGGATCCGGCAGTCTTCCGAACGTGTGCCTTCCGGGAAGACACAGATGGAATAGCCGCGCTCATAGAGGTCGCGCAGACGGTCCACATGTTTCTCGATGCCATCGCTCACGGGATAGAACTCTGCCTTGTGGATCACCATCCCATAGAAGGGATTGTTCCACACCCAGTCGTTGGTGAGGAAGATGATCCTCGGCGTCAGCATCATCAAGCACATCAGGTCGAGGTGCGCCTGATGGTTGCTGATGACAACTGCGGGCTTTTCAAATGTCTCGCCGACGCTATTGTCAAGGTGGAACCTCACGCCGGGCACATGATGGATCACGAAGTCGGCTACGCCACGTAACATCTTGTGATACTTTAGCTTACGTTCCTCTGTTTCCTTAAACAGATGAAAGTACACCCATGTGTAAGGCAGCAGGAACAGATACATTCCGCCGAGGAAGAACAACAGTGCGAAAAGCGAATAGGTAAAACGCTTCAGCCGCTGGAACAGCATCCTGGGCCAGCCATAGACGACTGCCAGGAAACAGAGTACTGTGTTCAGCACCGAGATTCGTGCGAAATCTGCCGTCGGACGGAAATGTGTCACGCGCTCACCCTCTGGCGGATAATAGACCCTGACAGGCACTGATACCAGTTCCACCCCACGCCATGCCGCAAAGACGAGCAGTTCGAGTTCGGCCTCGTAGCGCGAGGTGATCAGCCGGGTGCCTGAGAGCTTATGCAGGGGATAGAGCCGATAGCCTGTCTGGGTGTCGGGCAGTCGCTTGAATGTCTGCACCGTAAACCAGAAGTTCGAGAACTTATTGGCAAAGGTATTGCCGCCGGGCATGTTCTTCTCCTGCAGGTTCCTCGCCCCGATGATCAGTGCACCGGGATGCTGCTGCAGGGCCTCGATAAACTGGGGGATATCCTCCGGGAAATGCTGCCCGTCGCTGTCGATGGTGATCGCATAGTCGTACCCCATCTCCTTGGCTTTCCTGAAGCCTGCAACCAGGGCATGCCCCTTGCCTTTGTTCTGGGCATACTCGACCAGTGTCAGGGGAATCTCCTTCAACTGTGCCAGCTGCTCGCGGGTATCATCCGTACATCCGTCGATGACGACGATAATCTGGGGGGTAATCGCAGCTATACGCCTCACGACATCGGCAACAGTCCTGCCGTTGTTGTAGGTTGGTACAACAACACAGACTTTCCTTGCTTCCATCTCCTGGCGTATATCCATGCTCTCTACCTTATTATTATATAAAGACAAGCGAGAATTTCGTCATCGCCGTCTCGCCGTCCATAATCGCCCCCTTGGCAATACAGGCCTCACCTGTATCCTCTACGGATGTGAAGACCACCTCAACCTCGGGATTGTCGATGGGCGAGATGGTGGCATTGAACTTCAGGTTCGTAATCTTGCTCAATGCCAGCGGACGGTTTACACGACCACTTAACAGTTCGCCGATTATCTGCACGATGCAGACGCCTGGCGTGATGGGGTTACCAGGGAAATGTGCCTGGTAAATCTGATGATTGGCATTCAGCGCAATCTTTACATGATCAGCGTCACCACCCACGATGGTGAACATTTCATTCTGCAGTTTCATCGTCTTGTGTATTTTTAATAGGCTTCAGACTGTAGCGCAGTCTGTATTTCGTATTCTCCAGCGTCACCGAGCCGTCATCCTCCAGCATCACCGTGCGGCGACCTTTCGACTGCGGACTCGCCGTGGCCTGGAACAAGTATTTCAGATCGCCACGAACCACCTTCTTGATATACCAGCGGTTCATCACGTCGATGACGTTCAGGAGCTTCACCTTCTTGCGGTTCTGGGACAGCGTAAAGTCGAGGGCATGCACGCCAAACTCATTGACGATGGCTCCGCGGCTCCCTGTCTCGTCGGTCTTGATGATACAGACGCCTGTCAGCTCCATTCCTCGGGCAGAGATGGCTACCGTGAACTGCTGGCGACCCTCCAACGGCAACAGATAGTCACCGGCAAGGGCTGTCGTAGCCAGACAGATCAGGCTACTGAGCAACAAACATCTTCTCATCGACCTTTCCATTCAGTTTCACGTCCTTCAGGGTGATCAATGTCGTGTCGCCACCCTGCTCGGTCATCTCTACCTGCGACACCATCTGGCGGGTACTGTCGAAGCGCAGACGGATCGTCTTGAACATCTTCTTCATCTCTTTCTTCTGGGGCACCATGTCGGCTACCCAGTCGTTGCCCTGTGTGTACATCGTACAAGTAAACTCGCTGTTGTTCGTCAGACTCTTGCCCGTCATGCTGTTCATCATCACCTGGGCAATGCTCTGGAAGAGCTTGCTCTGGCGGATGTCGATCGTATGACTGCTCTTGCCCGACTTGATATACACTTTCTGGCCGTTCAGGATAAACGTGTAGCTGTAGGGCGATGTGTATTCCCAGCGTAGCTTGCCCGTACCGTCGAAGTACATCTTGCCCTGCGAGGTCATTTTGTCGTTCAGGAAACGGAGCGTCTTCACCTGCGTGAAGTCACAGGCCAGCGTCTTGATCGAGGTCGCTTTCTGATTGATCTTTTCCACCATCGCCTTAGCTTGCGCCTCAGTGGCTTTCTTCAACGGCGCCTGAGCCTGCAGCGTCAGACTGACCGCCATACATAACATTAACAGTAGCTTTCTCATCACCATTCTATTTAGCGATTAACACACAACCCGTCATGATCAGGAAAACCCCGATCCAGCGGGTCAGCGGTATCTGTTCGTGGAAGAAGACGATTGCCGCGAACATGCCGAACACATAGCTCAGCGAGATCATCGGATAGGCCATCGAGAACGGGAAGTTCTTGATGATATAGAACCACAGCAGCGTAGCCACACCGTAGCAGATGCCACAGGCCAGCAGCCACCAGTTGGTCAGGTTGCGCGTCAGGAACTCGAGCGTCCAGGAGAAGGCTCCCATCCGCTGCAGGGCAAACTTCAGCAGTACCTGTCCGCTGCAGAGCAGCACCGACTGTACAACAGCAATCAACAGTATTCTCATTCCACTCTTTTTAATACGATATAAGAGACATTCTGTCCGTCGCTGTGATTGACGAACAGCATTCGATTCACCTTCAATGCCTCACTGCCACCGTCGCAGCGCATGAAGGCAGGCACCTCACCCTGTTTCAGCAGATGGGCTGCCGCATACACACCCAGTCCGGAGGCCGTGTAGCACTCGCCGAAGAGATGCTTGTAACGCAACTGAGGCACCCCCGCAAGCTGCTGCCCCAACTGCTCGTAGAAGGCATCGTTCTCAGGATTGCCATTTACGCCGAACATCACCGCATCGATCGGTTCCGGCCATGAGGGGATACTGAGGGCTCCATCCCCCAGCCCACCACTATGATATAAAAGCCGGGCATCCTCAATCTCACACAGCACCTCATCCTTCTCCACCGTCAGCATCATCGCCACACTGGCCTCGCCGGCTGTCACCTGCCCCGCCTGACCGATATAGCCTGTGCGCTGCAGGATACTGAAATAAGAGGGTGTCATCTCGTCGTTGCCTGTCACCAGCGCCGTCCTTATATCTCCCAGCCGCATCTGCACGAAGGCATCGAGCAGGGCACTGTCGAACGATACGCTCTTATGACTGTAGGTCGTGTTGTAGCCATGACACTTACACTGGATGGCAATCAGCGAACTGATGGTGTTGTGCGTCGACTGCATGAAATAGGTGGGTTTCAGCATCTCCTCACCCTCACGGCACAACTTGTCGAGAAACAGTTCGGTGTTCTCGATACATCCCAGACCTGTGCCTGTGATGATGGCCTCAGGCTGACTGATTCCCGTTTCCTTCATCACCTTCTGGGCCGTCACCAGCGCACGCTTCATGAGCTTACCCATGCGGCGCGACTCCAGGGGATTCAGCCAGTCGCGGAAATTGGGATCCTGACTCCGCTGATAAGGCACATCGGGCCTCTCGGGCGCAGTCAGCCACGCTTCCGATAGCGGCTGCTGCATGGATATCTGCGTCGCAGCCTTGATATAGATCTTCTGGTCTGTCATGCTTCGTGTCTTGAGAGGATGATACTTGAGTCGTTGCCGCCGAAGCCGAACGAGTTACACATCACATGGTGCAGCTGCTGTCCGCTGAGACAATGGGCTACCGGCGTGATGCCGTCCTCCATCTGGTTGGCCCAACCATAGTTCGACGGCACGATGCCGTTCTGGATGGCGAGCAGGCAGATGGTAGCCTCTACGGATCCGGATGCACTGGTGGTATGGCCTGTCATGCCCTTCGTCGATGAGATGAATGGCATCGACTCACCGAAGAGCCGCTTCAGGGCCGTACTCTCGCTCACATCGTTGTTGGGTGTACCCGTGCCGTGGGCATTCACATAGTCGATGGACGCAGGTTCAAGCCCTGCCATTGCGAGTGCTTTTTTCATCGCCAGGAAGGCACCCTCACCGTCGTCGCTCGAAGCGGTCTGGTGGAAGGCGTCACAGGCATTGCCATAGCCGCTGAGTTCACCGATCACCGTTGCCCCTCGGCGCTGAGCCGACTCGGCCGTTTCCAGCACGAGATACGAGGCTCCTTCTCCGAGGTTCAGTCCGGCACGCGTAGCGTCGAATGGCCGGCACTGCTCATGGTCGAGGATCATCAGCGAGTTGAAACCGTTGAGGTGGAATTTCGTGATACACTCCGAACCGCCTACGACAGCTATCTCCGTCAGTCCGGCACGAATCAGGTTGGCTCCGAGGATGATGGCATTGGCTGCCGACGAGCAGGCCGTCGAGATGCTCGTAGCCATCGAGAAGATGCCGAAGCGGTCGGCTATCATTTCGGTGGTGGCACCACAGTCGTGGGTCTTGATATAGGCATTCTGCGAATCGTTCGCCAGATAGTCCAGATAGAACTGTTCGCTCTTGTCCATACCGCCCACCGTCGTTCCGGATACCAGCGCCACCTGCAGCCCTTCGGCCGTAGTCAGCCGGGCTTCCTCCAGCGCCTCCTGCATCGCCAGCATACCCATCAGCGCCGTGCGCGTCGTAGGCTCGCTCGTGATGCCCAGCTGCTGTTTCATCTCCTCGTCGCTCAGCTTCACCTCACCGACGGGAAACTCCCGATGACTGGTCTTCAGATAGTGCAGGGGGGCAATGCCCGTACACTCGTCGCGCAGGGCTTGCAGCGTCTCAGCCTTACCGTTGCCGATGGCCGACACGATGCCCACACCCGTTATCATGATTGGCTTCGTCATGTCAGCCACTTACTTCGTACGGTTAGCCTCGACAAAGGCTGCCATGGTGTTGATCGACTTGAAGATCTCCTTGCCGGCTGCGGGATCCTTGATCTTGATGCCATAGCTCTTCTCCATCATCACGATGAGCTCAAGGGCGTCGATAGAGTCGAGACCCAGACCCTCGCCAAACAGAGGGGCATCATTGTCAATATCCTCAGGCTGAACATCTTCCAGGTTCAACACCTCAATAATCTGTTTCTTCAGTTCTAATACCAATTCTTCCATAGTGTGTCTATAATTATTATTAAATTTTTACATTTTTAAATTGTTACATTTTTACATTTCAAATTTCCTCCCCTACTCCCCACATCTGCTTCCACTTCTCGTAGAATTCAGGACTCGACCACACCAACTGGTAGTTCTTGTCCATAAACACCTGCACCGATGTGCCGCTGGCCATCAGTTCTTCGGTCTCAGGGTCGTGGATCTCGTAGTCGAAGACAATCTTCGCCGAGAGCGTCGGGCGGTAGATGATATCGATGCGCGGACGCATGCCGTAGGTGATGGGCTTGCGGTAGTGGAACTGCATGTCCACCAGCGGGGCATAGTAGCCGAAGTCGGCGATGCGCAGATACTCCAACTGATACTGTCGGCCGAACTCCTCACGGGCATCCTCGAAATAGAGCATGTACGAGCCGTGCCACACCACATTCATCGAGTCGACCTCGCTGAAACGGATGTCGAGCACCTTCGAGGCTTTCAGCACTTTCTTCTTTCCTTGCTTTTCCATCAATTCACGGCCTCAATATCACTCAGGGCAATCTTCATCTCGGCTGTCACGAGGGTCTCCTCGCCCACCTTCACAGTGGCGTTCACCATCGTCACGGCACCCACCTCCTGCATCACCTCGATACTGGTGGAGAGCACCTCGCCCTTGCGGGCCGGGCGCAGGATCTCCAGTCGCTTGATGGCGCCGATGAATCCCAGCTTCACCTTGTCCTTGATGATGTAAGAGTTGATATAGCCCATACGCGCAGCACAGGTCTGGGCGATGTTCTCTACCAGCGCACAGGAGTTCAACTGACCGTCGGCCTCCATGAAGAGGTTGTCCTCGCGCACTTCAAAGCGGGTGGAGGTCACCACCTCGTCGAAGTGGGTCAGCTGGTCTATCATCACAAACGGCGGGCGCTGCGGCAGCAGTGTCAGCACGTCGATCTTCTCCAGGTCATTGTTCTGTGTCATAATTCCAAAACTCATAAAAATTAAACCACTGTTCGGGATACTTCTCCAGCACCTGCTCGATTTCGCTAGCGAAATGCTGAGCCAGGTTGGCTGCCCGATCATTGCGACCAGTGTACTTACGGTTGTCGGCCTGAATGCGCCTCACATAAGCCTGATAGCGGTAAGGCGAGGCCTTCATCACGAAGATGGCCAGTGTGGGCACATTCCGCTGCAGCGCCAGCACAAACGGCCCCAGGGGGAACCGCGCCTTGCTGCCCAGGAAGTCGCACTCCACATAGCGGGGCGAACCGAAAATGCGGTCGCCGGGGATGCTCACGATCTCACCGCTGGCAAGCGCGTCGTTCATCACAAAGATGTGCGACATATCGCTGCTGGCCGGCACCAGCCGGATGTTGTTCTTCGACAACTGCTTGTTGCGCTCCTCCATCACATCCTGCGCCTCACCTGAGAATACCAGCGCATTGAAACGCTTCTTCCTGGCCTTGAAGGTGTAGCCGGCCAACTCATAGTTGCCCACGTGACTGCTCAGCACCATAAATCCCTGTTCGCCGTCCATCAGATCCTCGAACTGGTCGTTGCCGTCGACGTCGATCTGGAATTTCCGCCCGGCGAACATCGCGAAACGGTCAAGCACAATCTGCCCGAATCGATAGTGGTTCAGATAGACATAGCGGAACGACTTCCACACGCCGTACCCACGACGCTGGCGGAAATAGTGGTACATCGAGATATAGCCCTTATGGGCGAATATCATGTAGAACGGTATCGCAAAGATGGCCATACCCAGATAGACAAACCGCAGGTTCATAAACCCGAACGATTTGATCAGCGTACGATGCATCCAGGCATTACCACCCGTATTACCACGCCAGGCTTCGTGTTCCAGCTGTTCAGCCATTACCCTACCTTACTCTGGATATAGTCGTTAAACTGGTTCAGGGTCTTCACCTCGGTCATCTCCTCGGGCTTGATCTTGAAACCGAACTTCTTCTCTACGATGACCACGATATCCACGAAGTCAAGACTGTCGATGCCCAGATCCTCCTTCAGCAGAGCCTCCGGGGCAATCTTCTCCTCGTCGATCTCGAGGTCTTCAATCAGGAACTCTCTTACTTTCTCTTCAATTTCTTTTCTTTCCATTGTTCTAAAAAACTTTTATGTGTATTATTACTTCTTTTTGCAAACGATGATGGAGTGCCCCTGACCCAGATTGTCGTGGATCGTCTCCACCTCAAGACCTGCCTCGCCGATCAGGCGAACCATATCGTCGGTGTTGTACATCTTGGAGTTGCCGTTGGCCAGCGCCGTGAAATACAGGCTGGTCATCGTCAGACAGAAGGCTGCAGGCTCGAATCGCTGGCGATCCCAGAGCGTCTCCATGATATATACGCGGCTGTCTTTGTCCATGATCTTCGCCGCACGCTCCAGAATGCTCAGGATCTCGTCCTCACCGAAACAGTCGAGGAACTGACTCATCCAGATGGCATCGTAGTGCTTGTTCGTCGGGAACGAGTTAGAGCGGTTCAGCAAGTCAGTGGCAAAGGCATCGATACGCTCGGCACCGGGCTTGCCGGCCGTCTGCTGCTCCATCATCTCCACCTGCTGCGGCAGATCCATCACCGTCACGAACACATCGGGATCGTAGCCGACGCACTGCATCGCCCAACGGCCTGTGTTGCCGCCAACGTCGAGCAGCGTACGGGGCTTGTTGGAGAACACCACCTCCAATGCCTGCTGGAACGAACTGTCGCTATAGAAATGATCGAAGCCAAACCAACTCTTCTGCACCTGCTCGGGCAGCGACGAGAGACCTTCGTAGATCGTGGGCCAGTCGCCGAAATGCTTCAGACCGGCGGGCTTCCCCTCCTTCAGGGCTTCCTCCAGATGGAACCAGCCTTCGTAGTTCACGTCGTGATTAAAGTCTAAGTTCACACGCGTGGCAGGATCGTTGATCAGGAACCAGCCCGTCTTGGCCAGTTCGAAACGCTCCGTGTCCTTGTCTACGATTACTGTACCGATGCACAGCGAAGCCTCCATCAGCACCTTCACCGCATAGACCGACAGCCCCGTCTCACTGGCCACCTCCTGGATGGTCATGCCCTTGTCGCTGTCGCGCAACATATCGAGAATCCCGAATTTCAGCATCAGGCGAGAGGCCTGAAACACAATGGGACCCCAGGCTATCCACTCTGCCCTTGCCTGAGCCTCGCGGGCCGACAAATGCTCCTTCGTGTAAGCCTTCTCTAATGTAGGAGATAAGTTCATTATGCTTATATTTTTGTTGTTTATCGTTTAATTATTTATAATTAAGGCGCAAAGTTACACATTTTTCCCCATTTGTGCAAAAAAAAAGGGAGAAATTGAACATTTCCCCCTAATTTCTTGAAATACATACCAAATTTACAGAATTTGGCATTTGGCACTATGGCACTATTCAAACGATGATGGAACCGGTCTTTCGATAGAGTGTCTTGCCCCCGTTCGTTCTGCTATCATTGACCTTCACAATCAGATGATCGTCCATCAGTCGGCGGGTCTTGCTGTGAACAGCACCTTCACTTGACAGATTGAAGCAGCGCATCACATCTTCATTGGTGAACGTTTCCGGCAGACGGTTGAAGGCCTCGATGGTCTTCTGCTGACGGCGCACATTCAAGATGCGTCACGGTTCTTGTTGTCAAAATAATTCTCAGCCATCGCACCAAAATAATGACGCTGACAGGCATACTGGATATTGACAATCAATTCGGCGAGCTTCCAGTCCACTTCGTCGGTCTCGAACGCGCCACACCAGTAGTTGCCCTCCTGATGCATTTTGTCCCAGTGGCGCATCACGATGAACGGCGCAGCGAAGTTCAGGCCGTGGTAGGCGCAGCGCTTCAGCAGCATCTCGTCGGCCTTCGAGTCGTTCTCCTTGGCATCGGCCATGCGGCGCGAAGTCCATTCATAGAGCTCATCCACGAGTTTCTGAACGGTGAGTTCGCCCTTCATGCGATCCAGCTTCTCTGCCCACTCCTTCAGACGGTTGTCGCTCTCGTAGTCGACGGTCGCTTCGCGCGCCATCATCTCAAAGTTCGTGGCGGGCAGCGGGATGCAGGTCAGTCGGGTCGCCAAGCCTGAGCCGAAGTTCTGTTCGTTGACCTTCTTCTTCAGTGCGATGGGGGTACCAGTGTAAATAAAATTCCAAGTCACCATAAAGTCCTGCAGGATCGAGTCGTTATTGGAATACGCCTGACCATCCTCTTCGTTGTGAAAGGCTTTCAGTTCCAGCGACTGCTTGTCAATCCACGAACCACCCTTCTGAACGGTAACCGTATTATCCAGCTCCGTATCAAAGGTTAGCATGTGCAACTGCATCGGCTGACCGTCCACCTCCTCCACCGAGTTCACCATGTCCTGGATGAACTGTGCATTCGAGGTTCTGGCCGGGTGGATGCGAACCACCACCTTGGGCTTCTTCGGCTTCTCCTTGTTGGCACCCTTCGTGCGCATCTGCTCGCGGTAGGCATTGATAGCATCCTTACCGATCTTGTCCGCTGCCACGATAGGCCCCGTCAATAGTTTATACAATCGAGTTGCGAATGATTTACCGCTGGCAGGATCGCCAATCACCAATGTGGAATTGTTCAATCTGCGAAGCTCCTCCGGCCGATGATAGAAGCGATAAGTACAGCGCGTCATCAGCGTCATCAGGAATCCCCCAGCCACGAACAATGCCGCCGGATACTGGTTCTTCTTCAGCCCCTTGCAGATATCCTTCAGGATGGGGAAATCCCCGAACATCCCTTCAATCTCCGCGCCCCACTCCAGAAGCCTCCCCCTATCCCCCTCCAAAGGGAGGGGGGACTCTGCCTCGGATCCAATAGCCCCCTCCCTTTGGAGGGGGTTGGGGGAGGCTTCGGGGGAGGCTCTTACAATCTCTCGCAAAGCCTTTGAGATTCCCTTCGGCGGCTCCTTGCAGGCCGATTCCACGATACTCTGCATCTCCTGTTCATCCAGCCCCAGCCGAGGCATCACCTGCAGCAACAACGCCTTGTTATTATCACAAATCGCCCTCAGGTTCACCGCCAACTGGTAAAGCTTCACATTCCGCTCCCCTTCCTGCGGCACGCCCCCATTCCGCTTCCACCACTCGTCGATAATCCAGCTATAAGGAATCCCCTTAAAGCAGAGCCTCCCCCTATCCCCCTCCAAAGGGAGGGGGAACTCAGCTGCCGCTTGACTGCTTTCTGGGGTCTGGCCCAAAAGTGAAGTCGCCTGCGACTTTGCTTGGGGGCCTGACCCTTGCAAGCAGTCCCCGCCGCTTCCAATAGCCCCTTCCTTTTGGAGGGGGTTGGGGGAGGCTCCTGAACGCCCAGCCCGATACTCAGGCTCATACTTTTGAATAAAATCTTCATCTGCTTCATCTGCATACATTTGTTTTAAATCGTCATACAAAAAATTCTCTGTTGAGGTGAGGAAATACCCACGGCTGGCATCCTTACAGCTGGCATCAGGTTCTACTCCCAACTTCTCACACATCCACATCTGGTTATCAATCAGGTTGCCCCTTGACAACTCACAGCGGAAAACGACCCTCAAACCCTTGCCACGAGGCGTAACATAGACAAGGTATATCTTCAGAGCCTTGAAATCCACCTCCTTCTGCCAACGCTCGAAGACGGAATTGGGATTCTCCAAGTGGTCAATGTCAATAGCCACGAGACCCGACAGATGCACATACTTCTGCTTGCGCCAGGACCCCTTTTTCATCTTCCCCGTCTTCTTGTCCTTAACCTCCGATTCGTCATACCCACGAGCACAGAAATTGATAAAAGGATGTTCACCTTTTTCATACTCCGCAAACAGCAACAGCTTCTGTTTATTGGTCTTCTTCAGGAATGCCTGACCTTGTTCCTTGGTCATATCCTTGCAGTACTTCATGAACCGCTTTGAAAACCAATCGGGCATCGTGGCGGGATCTTCCTCTGCATATTGCAGGGCCAGACGGCAACAGTCAGTGAGCAGTTTAGTCTCTGGGCTGGCGGCCAGTGCCCTGAGTTTTTTCTCAGGGCAGGCCTCCGTAAAGATAATCTGTTTCTTCTTCTGATAGCAAATATCCATAGCTTAAAGTATTTGAAGGTCAGTAATATAGAACATATTCTCATGGCGATCCTGATTGTCGCCCCAGGTCTTCATCTTCCAGAAACCCTTCACGATGTAAGGCAACCCTTGCTGGAATTGCGTGTCTCGGTTCTTCGATGCCAGCTCGCCTGTCATCTCGCCGTAGATGATGTCTCCACCACGCTTCATTGTCACCCCACGGCTCTTGAAGTATTCAGTGCTGCCGTCCTGCTTCTGATACTGGCGCTCAGCATATGCGCCTACCGCTACGATTGTTACTAATGCTTCCATTTTGTTGATTTTTTAATTAGTTAAACACGGTTGATTAATTCTCTGTCGATAAGGGCCTCCTTGGCAATCTTCATCTCACGTTCCAGGGCAGCGATTATGCTCGCGGTGCCGATGTGCTTGGGAAGACTCTCGAAGACCTTGACCCGGGCAGCCGACTCCTTCAGCCAGCCATGCTCCAGATGGCGGATGGTCTTGTCCTTCTTGCGCTTCTTCCCGCTGCGGTCGAAAGCCTTGAATGTTAGTTGACGCGTGACTTCATCGATGTAAAGTTCACCTACCAGTCTCTTGCCCGACGCCAGCGCTTCAAGCACCTGTCGAATTTGATGAGCATCGGAAAGCGAAGTGTTTTTCAGTTGAGCTCAATTTCTATCCGGATACTTTCCCACTCGCTCACTCCTCCGACTCGGTTAAAAACTAGATTTTTTTAATCGTTACAAGATAGTTCTCTACAGTCATGGCGTGAAACACAATCAACTTCTGCATGAAGATACCCTTGTGATTGGCTGTGATGAGGATGGTGCAGAACACATCGTCCATATCGTCCGCAGACTCTGCTGCCAAGTGGTCGTTCCCATTCCAGAAGCTCTCGGTGCCCTCACAATTACCCTCCATCCACATCAGGTGATCACAGCGGATGCCGAAAATATAGTCATCTCCCATTCTGATACAGCCGCAGTTGCCGTTGGGGTGGAAGGCGAAGTCGTCCTGGTTAAACGACAGTTTCTCTCGGAAATTGGTTTCCAACGAGATCAGCTCCACTTTGCAGCTCATTAATCTGTTTGCCATTACGCTACATTTTGCCAATTTCAGCAAGTCATTCTCCAAATTGATTTCCATAATATTCCAAATTAATTAGTTACTACTCTTCTTGATTCTTCTCACCAGGTCGATCACGAAACTGCGACCCGCCTCTGTCCACACCATGTAGCGCCGCTGGCGACGGTCGCCCATCAGACTATAACGCTCGTGGAGCCGATAGGATTCGTAGCCCATGTATGTATAGGGCGGCAGCAGCTCGTAAGTTCCGTCTACATCGTTCATCACGTCGTGGGCCACCAGCATCTGGCACAAATCCCGGTAGGTCATCCTCAGACTCGCAGCCACCGACTTCATCGTGTAGCACCCCACGGCATCGATGTTCAGCTGCGAGAGCTCGCGCTTCATGATCTCATCGCTCCGCATGATCACCTCGGCCTCCGTCTCCAGCAGGGCGCGATGGGCGATGTTCACGGTGCGTTTCCTGGCCGACAGCTCCAGCTCCTCCCAGCGCAGCACCAGCTTCGCACGCGCCACATCGTTGAACTTCGTGGCCACGAACAGACTCTCGGTCTTGGTCAGCACGAAACAGGGCCTCATCCTGTAGCCGCCGTTGGGCAACTTCTCCTGAATCTGCATCTGGGAAAATTTTCCCTGATGTACTTCCTGCCATGCAGGCTCCATCTTTCGGATAGCCTTCAGCACGTCGTTGTGGGGCTTGCCCAGCAGCGCAGCGATCTCGATCGAAGAGATGACCTTCTCCTCGCCCGGCGCCTCATGGCTGATTTCTCTCGTTCTTGTTACTTGTTTCATATACCTTGTCTCTTTGTTTAGTGTCGCTTCCTTAGGGCGACGTTTGATTGTTTGACAAGGCAAAGTTAGGCATAAAAAAGAGGTGCATGAAGTAGTTACATGCACCTCTGTAGGTAATTCTGTAGGTTCTGTAGGTTTTTCTGTAGGTATTACTTTTTCAGTTCCTCATTCACTGCGTTTATATAGGCTCCAGCCAACTGCAGCACGCGCGGCTTTGCGCCGTTCTCCTTCCATTTGTCAATGGAGAGCCGCATGTAGGGATTGTTTCTGAAAGTATTCGAGATCAGCCCTTCCGAACAGTTGAATTCACGCTCGAACGAACTCATGTTGTCTTCATGCTTGAAGCAATCCCGGCAGACACAGAAGATGACTGCCATCGAACTGTCGCCCCAGAAGAGCTCGCGCACCTGATCCACGCACTTGACGAGCGTCTGGCAATCCACTTTCTTCTTCTCCTCGCTGACCTCTTGCTCAAGGTAGACCACCTTGGCACCACTCTCTACAAACATGTTGAATTGTCCGATCTGTGCACCCTGCAGGAAGCCGGACATGCCTTCAAGCAGAGCTTTCTTCGTTTCTGTGTCCATAATGATTAATATTTAGTGTGTGTGACTTCCGCACCATCCTCTATCAGGCCATTCAGCTGATCCACCTTCCCGATGCCGGTAGTTTCATTCTGGTTCTGATTGAGGTTCTGGTTCTGATTGAGCAACAGGAATGAGGGAGCCCCGGCACGCTGGGCTTCCAGTTGTTCAGCAAACTTTTCACGCTGTTCCTTCCGGCGCGTCTCGGCAAAGAGCGCATGCACCGCCTTCTTGGTATCCGACCATCCCGCCAGAACCGAGAAGTAATCGTTCATGTTCTTGAAAGCCTGGCGCGCAGCTTCCAACCCCTCGACATCGATCAAGTCAATGAGAATCTGCATCACGTCGGCTTGCGTGATGTTGAGCGGTTGGGATGAGGGGCCGAGGGTCTGCATAGGGGCGACGGGGTTGGAGCGTTGGAAATTGAGTCTTTAATATAATAAGGTAAAGAGAGTGCGGCCTGATGCCTTTATTTCCGATGAATGTCGCCTCCGGGTTAGTCCAGTTAGCCGCCACCGTGTCCGCCTGCACCATCCTGGGTCGGATAGCAGCCGAGAGTGCCCGCCCGCAACGTCGTGCGGTTTCGACAGCACTCACTGAACGGTATGTTGCAGCGGTTACTTTCATTGTTTAAAGTGGGAATTGGCTGATTAGACCAAAACAGTTGCAAAGGTAGTCAATTATCTCCAAACGGAGAAATAAAAATCGAAGGATTTTCTGCTAATAAATATTAAATGCAGAGCCCTCTGCGGGGTATCTCCCAATACCACAAACAGATACCCTATTTTCTTTCAAGCAAACATGCTGTAAAGCAAAATTCCATCCGGCTTTTCGAGGCAATAGTGCCTAGTGCCAAAATGCCATTTCCGTTTGCATATCCACCAATGCTGCACTATTATATTAATATTATATATATTATAATATATATAATATTAAAAGATATATAGAGAGGTTTAGGGCATTCAGTTACGAAAATCTGGGTTGGCACTTTGGCACTTGGCATTATAGATAAAATTACCTTACAATATTAAGCAAACCAACTGTCTTCCGGAATCCCCTGGTAGCAATCTTCAATTCCCTCGTAAGCGGAAGCCTCTTCAACCGTAAGCGGAACGATGCTCGCATTACGATTGAGCAGAAATCATCAAAAAGTCCCTAAAACGGGGCGGTTCAGGGGTGCCCGAGCCGTTGGTAAATAATGTTTACTTCCGACGGCAGGAACGACCTGCGTTTCAGCGACGAAAGGTGCTGAAGGGCGGGATCTTCCATAAGGAGTGACTTCAACTTCTGCCAGGCCGAGCGCGGCAGGATGCAGGGGAAATAAAGCTGCGCAAGCTCCATGCGACCGAAAGATTTTACTGTCTGTGCCATATTATACAAGGTTGATGGTTATTGGTTCACATTGCAAAGATACAAAAAATTAGCGAGAAATCGGCACAAAAAGCGCAAAATAATTAGTATAAGTACTCATAAGTACTATTAAGTTGCTATAAGTACTTTCGTATGATTATATTATTTGCACAATTCAAGAAAAATGGCTAATTTTGTATCGTGATTCAGAAGAGATGAAGGCAGTGCGCAGGCCGGATGATCTGAAGATGAACAACGAGAACTACAAAGCTTATGTTTAATTAAAAAAAAGGAGAATCAATTATGGTACAGAGTCCACAGTTTCTAATCAACATTCGTAAGAACATCAACGCCAACAACCCCGGTTACGGCAAGTATTACCCCAAGGCGGTCGAGAAGGAGACCATCACGCTCCGAGGTCTGGCCAAGCACATGAGCGAGCACCAGTGCGTCTACTCGCGCGACATCATCGAGGGCGTGCTCATCAAGATGGCGAGCTGTATGATCGAGCTCATCGCACAGGGCAACCCCATCAAGATCGACGGTCTGGGCATCTTCTGGCCTACGGTAGAGAGCACCAAGGAGGGTATCACCAGGGCTGCCCTGCTGGAGGGTAAGTGGAACGCGAACACTTACGTGAAGGGCGTGCACATCCGCTTCCGTCCCGAAGGCGTCAGCGACGATGACATCACTTCGCGCACCTTCAAGGATCAGTGCTCACTCGCCACCTACGGCGTCGAGGAGAAGATTGACCTCACTCCCGAAGAGACCGATCCCTCGAAGAAGAAGTACATCAAGAAGGTCACCCCACTCGATGACTGGATCCTCGAGCAGCAGACGCAGAATCCTTAACCGAAGGGAGGTGAACCAAGATGAAGAAACGCATCATTGAGATTGCAGTAAAGGTTGTAGTAGCTGCACTCACGGCCTTTTTGACGGCCATCACGACCACGAGTTGCATGGGGTACGGACCATTCGTAATCTAAAGATTAAGGGCTGACAGATAATCGAATCCTGTCAGCCCTTTTTGATTACCTCTGGGGCCAGGCCCCGAGGTGAAGCTTTTGAGTTTAAAATACTATAGAAGGTTGTTCTGTCTCATCCACCTCCTGCCAGCAGGAGTTGTACAATACAACAGAAAGATCAAGCACGGCACACCGACCGTCAAAGCTACTAAATAAACTCCCATACGCTATTCCTTCTTCTTACTTGTTAATACCATTCCAACTCCTAACGACGTAAAGGCAATAAACAAACCTAACAAATAGATCAACACCTTATTGTCAGTTAGATCTTTAAAGAGAGAGGCAATTACAACACCTGTCATCACATACTTGGATATGTCAATCAAATAGTTACTGAATTTCTCTTTTCTGGATTTTGTATCCTTGAAGACAACTCTGACTTCTTGCATCCCTGACAGTCTGCTCTGCTGAGCGCTTTGGGACTTACCCCGTTCACGCCTCGTACTCATCGGCAAAAGTAATTAAAATGTTCGACACTACCAAGCATTTTGCCTGATTTTACACAATTTTCTGCTTTTTTCTTTTTCATAAGCACTATATTTAAGTAAATAATCAAAGTTGATGGTGCAAAGTTAGACATTATTTTTGATTCCGCCAAAGTTTTTTGAAGAAAAGTATTGGAAAGTATTTGGATAGTTCGGCGATTATTCGTAACTTTGCAAAAGAAAACCATTATTGCTATAAATATGAGACAAGGAAAAGTATGGCTGCTCGCCACGGTGATGACCGCAGTGCTCGCAACGGGCTGCGGGAACAAGGCTAGCAAGGAGCAATGTGAGAAAGCGAACCAGCTCGTAGAATCGGCGCAGAAAGCCAGGCACTACGATGAGTTGATGCAGTTGGCCGACAGTCTGGAGAAGGAAGGGAGCCTGACAGCTGCAACGGCTTACTACTGGCGGGGCTATGCCAGCGACCACCAGGACAAGAAGCGCATGGCGGAATTCTACTGGAAGGCTTCGATAGATAACGCTGATAGAGAGGGAGATATGGACGTGTATGCCAAGTCGGCCAGTCGCCTGGCAAACTTGCTGACCTTGAGAGGCGACTATGCGATCGCCCTGGAATCGGCCGTGCCTGCCGCTGCCAAATTGGAGGAGATGAAATGCGACTCGACGAGCGACTATATCAACCTGCTCATCTACATCGGCTGCTGTCAGGCTGGTCTCGGCAATAACGGCGAGGCGACGGAAGACGGCTTCGACCGTGCCTACCAGAAGCATCTGGCCAACGTGGAAAACAACCGTACCGACGCTTCGTACAAGGATGCCATCGCCGGACTGATCAACATCGTCTATGCCTGCAACACCACTCAGAAATACAAGGAGGCCAACGACTGGATTGCCAAGTTCGGAGAGTTGCTGAGCCAGTATCAGCAGCGCCAGGGCACCGACCCCGGCTATGTGGACAAGCAGCTGGGACGCTTCAACATCTACAAGGCCATCGCCCTGAACGGCATGGGCAAGGAGGACGAGGCGAAGCAGGTGTATGACGACTATAAGGAGACCGAATTCAGCAAGACGCCCGAGGGACGCATCACCGCCAACGACTATCTGACGGCCGCCAACCGCTGGGTAGAGGCTGCCGACAACTACCGCAGCCTGGATGCCCTGCTGGGCGACAAGCAGAAGAGCTACACGCTGGACGACATAGAGAGTCTGGTGCTGAAGAAATACCACGCCAACCAGATGGCCGGCCGCAGAGACTCGGCTGTCGCCGTGAGCCTGCAGATCAGCGACGCCCTCGGCAAGGCGCTTGCACAGGAGAAACAGATACAGGAGGAGGAACAAGTCACCATTGTGCGCGAAGTGGAACAGATGATAGCCAACCAGGCCAAGGAAACGCGCCAGCGACAGATGGGCTTGTGGGCAGCACTCGGCATCCTCGTGCTCTGCTTCCTGGGCTATGCCCTGTATCGCCGCTTCGCCAACCATCAGTTGAAGGTGGCCCACATGAAGCTCAAGGCCGACTACGACCAGCTGGAGAAGGATACCACCATCAAAGAGCGCAAGGAGACGGAAGTGCGCATCAGCCGCCAGTTGCAGCAGTACCTGCAGCCCAAGCCCCTACCCGACTACAAAGGTCTCGGAATCGACGTTCAGCAGATTCCCGGCAACGGCATCGGCAGCGACCTCTGCGACTATTTGCTGAAGGACGACAAACTCGTGTTCTGTATCGGCAGTGCCCTTGAGCAGGAGATCCTGACATCACTCGCTGCAGAGACTGCCCGTGCGACATTCCGGGCAGTAGCGGCCTTTGAGACCGACCCGGGAAAGATGGCCACGGCCATCAACAAGGCGCTGACGGGACAGGAGGCACTCAAGGCGGGCGTGGCGCTGTTTATCGGCACACTCGACCTCAAGACGGGCAAGCTCGCCTATTGCAGCGCAGGGCACCACGCTCCGCTACTGCTGAAAGACGAGGTGGGCACGCTGGCAACGGACGAGTGCAAGCCCCTGGGCGTGGATGCTGACTATAGCTACACCACACAGGAGACCGAACTGGCGAACGGCAGTATGCTCTTCTGCTTTACCGACGGACTGGCTGCGGCAGAGAACGGCGACGGGAAGGCCTTTGGCGCCAAGATGGTTCGCGGCTCGGCCCTGCAGGCCCTGAAGCTGAACCCGCAGCCGAAGCCCTTCATCCAGAACATCAAAGAGGCCATCGCCAAATTTACGGCCGCGACGCCCCAGAAGAGCGACATCACGATGCTGGTGGTCGCCAGGTAAAGAGACAATAACTGCTAGATTACTAAGATACTAAAACGAACGAGGCGCCCCGAGCTATTTCAGGGCGCCTCTTATTATTCACTATTGTAAAACAAGAATTATTACTTCTTCTCCTCTTTCTTGGTTTCTTCGGCTGCTTCAACCTTCTTTGCCGGCTTGTAGCGCTTGTTAAGACCGTTGATCACATCGTTGGTGATGTCATACTTCTTGTTGGCCATCAGGATGTTGTCGCCTGCCTTCGACAGGATCAGGTCAAACTGCTTGTCTTTGTTGTAGGCATTGAGGAAGTTCTGAAGAGAGTCGCGAAGCGCCACATTGAACTTGGCGGTCTCTGAAGCGAGCTCGTTCTCAAGACGGGCCTGCAGCTCCTGAAGGTCGCGCTGCTGGCGCTCGATGGCAGCCTGCACACCAGCGGCCTGCTCACGGCTCTGGAATCCGTTGTTGTTGATCTTCTGCTGGAAGTTGTTTACTGCTGCCTGAAGCGCATTGCCCTTCTGAGTCAGCGTGTTGCGGGCATTGTTCGACTTCTTCTCAAGCGTCACGCTATAGTCCTTTGCAAAGTCATACTGGGTCATCAATGAGTCGACCTCAACATAAGCGATTTTCATACCCGATGCTGAAGCGTCGCCCGATGAGGGCTGCTCGTCCATCTTTGAGCTTGCATTGTTGCACGATACCATCATAGCAGCGATGGCCAGCGCACAGAGAATGTTCTTTTTCATTTCCAATTATTTAATGTTTAAGTTTATCTTTCCTTGACGGCAAACTTGCTTTCCGTACGCATCTCGCGATCCTGGTCCATCACGCAGTGGATACCGCGCTCCTTCATCGCCTCAGAGTCGTGAATATGCTGAGAAGAGAAGGTGCCGTCCTTGCGAAAAAGCACTTTTACCAGTATAAATGCCATGCCTATAGCAATTATTAACGTACTTACGAGCAGAGTTTCAATCATTTTTTGTAATTTTGCGCTGCAAAGTTAAGCATTTTATGTCGAATTATGACCAAATCAGTCAAAAATATCATTAATAATGAATAAAAGTGATTTAAAACCTGCTGTTGTCTTCGAACAATTTGCGAAGATTAACGAAATTCCCCGCCCTTCGAAGCGCGAGGAGAAGATGATTGCGTATCTGAAGAACTGGGGCGAGAGCCACGGACTGGAGACGAAAGTTGACGAGACGGGCAACGTGCTGATCCGCAAGGCTGCCACCAAGGGTATGGAGAACCGCAAGACGGTGATCCTGCAGAGCCATATGGATATGGTGTGCGACAAACTGGTAGACGTGACGTTCGACTTCGACAAGGACGCCATCAAGACCTATATCGACGGTGAATGGCTGACGGCAGAGGGAACCACCCTCGGTGCCGACGACGGTATCGGCTGTGCCATCGAGCTGGCCATCCTCGCCAGCGACGATATCGAGCACGGCCCAATCGAGTGCGTGTTCACCCGCGACGAAGAGACCGGACTGTCGGGCGCTGAAGGCATGAAGGCCGGCTTTATGAACGGCGACTACCTGATCAACCTCGACTCTGAGGACGAGGGCGAGATCTTCGTCAGCTGTGCCGGTGGCCGTAATACGACGGCTAAGTTCAACTTCAAGCGTCAGCCGGCAGCAGCGGGCAGTTTCTTCATCAAGGGCTCGCTGAAAGGACTCGTAGGCGGCCACTCCGGCGACGACATCAACAAGAAGCGCGCCAACGCCATCAAGATCCTGGCTCGTTTCCTCTTCCAGACGATGAAGCGCTATGAGGGCGTACAGCTGGCACAGTTCCACTCCGGCAAGCTGCACAACGCCATTCCGCGCGACGGTTACTTCGTGATCGCTGTTCCCAACGACCTGAAGGAGAATGTCCGTGCCGACTGGAATGTGTTTGCCGCAGACGTAGAGGACGAATTCCACGTGACCGACACGCAGATGGTGTTTGCCATGGAGAGCACCGATGCAGAGCCTGTCATCGAACCCGCTGTCGCCAAGAACTTCATCTGGGCCGTACAAGCCGTGGACAATGGCATCTATGCCATCTGTCAGGACGAGGCACTGGGCGGTATGGTAGAGACCTCGAGCAACATCGCCAGCATCCACACCAGCGAGACGACGATCGACATCCTCTCCTCACAGCGAAGCAACGTGATGTCGAACCTCGACAATATGTGCGCCACCATCCAGGCTGTCTTTGAACTTGCCGGTGCAGAGGCCGTCAGCGGCGACGGCTATCCTGCCTGGAAGATGCGGGCCGACTCGAAGCTGCAGGAGATCGTGGTGGAGAGCTACAAGAAACTCTTCGGCAAGGCTCCCGTCGTGCGCGGCATACATGCCGGACTCGAGTGCGGACTCTTCTCCGAGCGCTATCCGCAGCTCGACATGGTCAGCTTCGGCCCCACCCTGCGCTTCGTTCACACCCCCGACGAGCGACTCCTCATCCCGACTGTTCAGATGGTATGGGATCATCTGCTCGACGTGCTTAAAAACATCCCGCAGGAATGAACTCGCGCGCGTATATTATAATAGGTGTAGTGGCCTGTCTGTTGCTGTTCGCCTCGTGCGGACAGCAATACAAGGCCGAGCAGACCGCGAAGGCCTTCGTCGAAGACAACATGGAGCAGCCGGAGAAGATCACGGATCGCGACTTTGCCGACATCGGCACCACCCGCCACATCAGCGACTCACTGATCACGGTGATGCGCCAGCGCGGAGCCCAGGGATTCAAGAAGGGCATCAAGTATGGTGAGATACCCCAAGGCGACCTCATCTACCTGCGCATGCAGTATGTGAAAGACGGCGATACACTGTCGAATACGTTCTATCTCGATGAGAAATTGGCCTCGATAGTGGCCTTCAAGTAACAATTTTGCGGTATTTCGTAAAAAAAATGCCGAAACATTTGGTGGAACGAAAAAATGTTTGTACCTTTGCACCCGCAATCAAGGAGATAACCCCACGGTTGAAGCTTAAAGTGAGTGGCTGAAACCAGCAGTTTGCTAAACTGCCGTACGGGTTCCCGTACCGGGGGTTCGAATCCCCCTCCTTCCGCACCGAGGGGATTTCTCTGCGAACGCACACTAACAGGATGGTCGATTCATCTAATGGTTAGGATACAAGATTCTCAATCTTGGCATAGGGGTTCGATTCCCCTATCGACTACAAAAAGAGAGGCCGAAAGCCTCTCTTTTTTATGTTTGTATAAAACAAAAGCCGCTCTCACATCCGTCTTACTGGAGAATTCAAACGCCAGATGATACATATTATTCATAAAAAACGAATGTAAACCAAAAATATCTTATATAAAAGTTGCCTGATTTGAAAACTTTTTGTATATTTGCAGCCATGAAAGCCGAAAGAACCATATCAGCATACAAGAACTACTTCAGGGACTTTATCAGTTCACTGGCTGAAGCCGAAGCCAGAAAAGTGTTCTACGTTATTGATATGCTGAAGACACAGGAACGAGTCAATGCCAAGTTCGTCAAATACCTGCGCGACGAGATTTTCGAGCTGAGGGCAGAACATGGCGGCAACATCTTCCGGGTGTTCTTCATCTTCGACGATGGTAATGTGGTAATGCTATTCAATGGATTTCAGAAGAAGTCGCAAAAGACACCGCAGAGCGAGATTAACAAGGCAATACAATTAAAAAAGGAATATTATGCAGCAAAGAGATGACATAATGAGCGTTGACGCCATGATGGATGAACGCTACGGAAAGGTGGGAACACCAGAGCGCGAAGCATTCCGCAAGGAAGCCTACGCCTATTGTGTCGGCCAGATTATCAGCGATGCCAGGAAGCGCGAGAAGGTCACCCAGCAGGAACTGGCTCAGCGCGTGGGGACCAACAAGTCATATATCTCTCGCATTGAGAACGGTAGTGTAGAACCCGGGGCTGGCATGTTTCTCCGCATCCTCAGTGCCCTCGGCTTACGCTTTGAGGTAACACAGTCTCTGGCAATCGGCTAAAATGATAGTCACGGGGACTCATACTTGACGTCTATTTTGCGGTGGGGCCTTTCGCTGGGGTCAGACATGACCCCAGTGAAAGGTGATGCGGATGACACGGCTCTCTTCGAGAGGGTTACCCGTGAAATACCAATATACAATCTTGAACAAACAAAGTCCCGATGGTCGTGGAGGATCATCGGGACGCTGCGTTGTAATAAATAATGATGCCTTACAGCAGTGATTAATTATTAATTGTTTTGATTTAAAATATGCGATAGGATTATGCCTCAGCGGGAGCTTCCTCCTCTGCGGCCTCAGCCTCCTCAGCGGGAGCCTCTGCCTCAGCAGCCTCAGCAGCAGCCTTCTTGGCATCGGCAGCAGCCTTGATGGCAGCCTCAGCCTCGGCAGCAGCCTTCAGCTCAGCAGCATTCTCAGCTACAACCTTCACGGGGATCTCAACAGTCACCTCTTTGTGGAAGTGAACGAGAGCCACATAGTCGCCAACCTTCTTGGCATCCTTCATGGTGATGATCTTGCGATCAACCTCCTTACCGAGCTTTGCGAGCTCCTCAGCAACCTGAGCGGCGCCAACAGAACCGTAGAGCTGACCGGTAGCACTCACCTTAGCGGCAATCTCGAGGGCAACACCATTGATCTGTGCAGCCTTCTCCTCGGCAGCAGCCTTCAGGGCAGCCAGCTTATGAGCCTGCTGCTTCAGGTTCTCTGCGAGAATCTTCTTGGCTGAAGGAGAAGCAATCACGCCCTTTCCCTGAGGAATGAGGTAGTTGCGGCCATAGCCTGACTTCACATTTACAATATCGTTCTTAAATCCCAGACCGATAATATCTTCTTTCAGTATAATTTCCATAATCTTGCGTCCTCCTTAATTACTTCATCAAATCAGTTACATAAGGCAGCAGGGCAATCTGGCGGGCACGCTTTACAGCCTGAGCCACACGGCGCTGATACTTCAGAGAGGTACCTGTGATGCGGCGGGGAAGAATCTTACCCTGCTCGTTCAGGAACTTCTTCAGGAACTCGGGATCTTTGTAGTCGATGTACTTGATACCGCTCTTCTTGAAACGGCAGTACTTCTTCTTCTTCGTGTCGATAGAAGGAGCGTTGAGGTAACGGATTTCTGTTTCCTGTGCCATAATTTAAGCCTCCTCTTTTTTACCAAGCTTTGCGCGACGCTTCTCGGCGTACTCAACGGCATACTTGTCAAGTTTAACGGTCTGGAAACGAATCACCTTCTCGTCACGACGGAAAGCGGTCTCCAGTACTTTGATCACTTCTGGCTCAGCCTTGAACTCTACGAGGCAGTAGAAACCTGTAGACTTCTTCTGAATAGCATAAGCCATCTTCTTCAATCCCCAGGCCTCTTCATTGAGAATCTCTGCACCCTTATCGGTCAGAACCTTCTTGAATTTTGCGGCCGTTTCCTTCATCTGTTCATCAGACAAAACGGGAGTTAAAATGAAAACGGTTTCGTATTGATTCATACTTTTAATAAATAAAAAATTAATAATGTGCTTCGAAAAGCGGGTGCAAAGGTACTAATTTTAGCGGAGAGTGGAGAGCGGAGAGCGGAGAGAAAGGTGTAATTTAAGAATATTTAATACTTTTCACCTTTTTTCTGGGCCCGGATGTGAAGAATGGCTCCCAAAACGACAAGCAGGAGGCCACCCGACAGCACGAGGTTGGAGGATGTCCAACCAACCCAATAAGCGACCATCAAAAGGATGGCGCCAGCCAAAACTAACGCCAATCCCAAATAGTTTCCAAGAGCCTTCATACTATTCTCTCTCCTCTCCCCTCTCTCTACTAATTACTCCTCCTCTGGAGTGATGAGTTTGTAACCCTTGCCGTGGATATTGATGATTTCGATCTGATCATCGTCCTTCAGATGCTTACGCAGCTTGGTGATATACACATCCATCGAGCGGGCGTTGAAATAGTTATCGTCGATCCAAATGGTCTTCAGGGCAAAGTCGCGCTGCAGGATCTCATTTGAGTGGCTGCAAAGCAGAGCCAGCAGTTCGTTCTCCTTGGTGGTGAGCTTCGTCTGCTTCTCACCGATGCTGAGCAGTTGCTTCTGGGTGTCGAAGATGAACTTACCGATACGGTAGACGGTAGACTCCTTGGTCTTCTTACCCTTTGTACGACGCAGAATAGCCTCAATACGGAATACGAGCTCCTCCATAGAGAAGGGTTTGGTGATATAATCGTCGGCACCAATCTTAAAGCCCTCAAGGATATCCTCCTTCAACGTCTTGGCTGTGAGGAAGATGACAGGTACATCAGCATTGGCTGAGCGGATCTCCTGAGCCAGGGTGAAACCGTCTTTCTTGGGCATCATCACGTCGAGTACACAGATGTCGAACTTGGTCTTCAGGAAAGCCTTGAAGCCAGCCTCGCCATCGGCGCAGAGCTCGGCTATATAGCCTTTAGCCTGCAAATACTCACGGAGCAGCATTCCGAGGTTCTCATCGTCCTCGCAAAGCAAAATTTTCAGTTTGTCGTCCATAATTGTTTCTATTTAAATTGTTAATACTATGAATTATCTTCTTTCAGTACCGGCAACGTGATGGTGAAGGTGGTACCCTTGCCCAACTCGCTCTCGCACTTGATATCGCCTTCGTGGAGGGTGATGATCTTCTTCACGTATGCCAGTCCGAGGCCGAAGCCCTTGACATCGTGGACATTACCGGTATGCACGCGGTAGAACTTGTCGAAAATCTTCTTGACGTTCTCCTTCTTGATTCCGAGACCTGTGTCACGGATGGAGAAACAGAGGCGGTCTTTCTCGTTCCAGGTCTTGATATACAGGTTGAGCGGCTCCTCCGGCTTGCGATACTTGACTGCATTATCAAGCAGGTTGGTAATCGCATTCTGGAAATGCACTTCATCGACATAGATGGCTGAATCAACCGCTTCGATCTCCGTATAGATCTTACCACCAGTATGCTCCACGCGGAGGGAGAAACTAGCGGAGATCGTCTCGAGTAACTCGTTGAGATCCAGCTCCTTCTTCTTGAACGTTGCAGTCTTTCTGTCGAACATCGACATCTGCAGCACCTTCTCCACGAGGAAGCGCAGGCGTTTTGACTCGTCGTTGATGACACCACCCAGATGCTTCATCATCGAAGGACTCTTTTCTACCGACTCGTCGTTGAGCATCTGAGCAGCCAGAGAGATGCTGGAGATAGGCGTCTTCAACTCATGGGTCATATTATTGATGAAGTCGTTCTTGATCTCATTATAGCGTTTCTGGCGGAAGATGACGACAATGGTGAAGAGGAAGGTGATAAGGAGCACCACCGTAAACACCATCGCAGGAATCATGAAGCGGACGCTGGAGAAAATATAGGAGTTCATGTCGGGGAAGTGGATCTTCACCACACCCATCTTCGGTGAGGGGTCGTTGCGGAAGAGCGTCTGTTTGTAGGTATACTCCTGCCCTTCTTCTACGTAATCCGGGCAGCGGTATATCTCACGTCCATCAGCCGTCTCTACGCGGAAATGATAGGGAATGTTGATGCCATTGTTCATCAGTTCTACCTTGATGTCACGGTCGAGCATCTTGAAGTTGATACGCTCCTTCAGAGGTTTGTCGGATGCTGTATACAGGATGTTATACACCACCTCGTCGAGCAGTGCCTTCTGGTAAACATAGCGGTTGCGCACAATCTCCTGCAACGACTTCGAGGCCTCGGAGATTGAACTCTTGTCGGAACGGAGAATCATCGCCTTAGGCACATTGGAAGGCTTGATGGCGAAAGTTTTCAGCTCAAAGCTCGAATAGACAGTTCCGTCGTCGGCTGCCACCGCAAACTGATGGCTCTGCTTGATCGTGCCGTCAAGACCGTCGACCATCACAGAATCCTGGTGGAAGGCCTTGCGCTCTGTCTGCTTCACATCTTTCTCCAGATAGCGTAGCGTCTCGTTCATCTCCAGATTACGCGACGCCTGATAAAGACTACGGTTGACCGACTCGTCGAACTGTTCCTTCTTCATCTTTGCCATCTCCTCAATATAGGAGATCTGCAGATAGAGAAGTCCCACAAACGAGAGTCCCATGATAATCGCTATCAACCAAATCGTACTTTTCTTCATTGTCTCTGTTCTAATCTGCCGCAAAGTTAAGACAATTCTTAAAAACCAAGGCCTTTTATGTTAATTAATTTGCGGCGATTTAAAGAAATTAACACAATTCTTCATTTTAGTTGATTTATAGCAATTAACAAATCCCCGAAGGCGGAAGGCCAACGGGGATTTTCGCATAATAGGAATATAGAATAACGATTAATCTTCTTCCTTCATCTCTTCCTCATGCTGCTTGATCAGAGCCTGCTGGATATCATTCGGTACGAGCTCGTAGGAAGCGAACTTGGTAGAGAATGATGCACGGCCACCAGTCAGAGAGCTCAGAGCGATAGAATAGCTGGAGAGTTCCTTGAGCGGAATCTTGGCTGACAGTTTCTGATAGCCTGCCTCAGAATCCATACCCATGATGATGGCACGGCGACCCTGCAGATCAGACATCACATCACCCATGTAGTCGCCAGGCACGAGCACCTCCAGGTCATAGATCGGCTCAAGCACCTTTGGACCTGCCTCCTTGAATGCTGCAGAGAAGGCGTTACGCGCAGCAAGCATGAACGAGAGCTCGTTAGAATCTACCGGGTGCATCTTACCATCGTAGACGATAACGCGGACGTCGCGGGCATAAGAACCTGTCAGCGGGCCCTGCTCCATACGCTCCATCACACCCTTCAGGATGGCTGGCATGAAACGGAGGTCGATGGCGCCACCAACAACAGAGTTGATGAATACGAGCTTACCGCCCCACTCCAGATCAATCTCTTCCTTACCCTTGATGTTCATCTTGAACTCCTGGCCGTTGATCTTGAAGCTTACGGGATCCTCCATGCCTTCCTGATAAGGCTCAACAATCAGATGAACCTCACCAAACTGACCTGCACCACCCGACTGCTTCTTGTGACGATAGTCGGCACGGGCCATCTTCGTGATGGTCTCACGATAAGGAATCTTCGGTTCGATATACTCGATCTGAATCTTCTCGTTGTTCTCCATACGCCACTTCAAGGTACGCAGGTGGAACTCACCCTGTCCGTGAACAATGATCTGACGGAGTTCCTTTGACTGCTCGACAACCCATGTGGGATCCTCCTGGCGCATCTTGGCCAGTGCAGCCATCATCTTCTCAGTCTCTGCCTCGTTCACAGCCTTGATGGCACGAGAGAACTTGGAGTTAGGATACTTGATGAAGTCGAACTTATTATCAACATCCTTGCCATTCAGGGTATTACCCGTCTTGACATCCTTCAGTTTCACGGTACAGCCGATATCGCCGGCTACAAGCTGATCGACCTGAATACGGTTGGCGCCTGCACAGGCATACAAGGTACCGATACGCTCCTTGGAACCACGGTCGGCATTTGTCAGGTCGTCACCACTCTTCACGATACCGCTCATCACCTTAAAGTACTGTACCTCACCGATATGAGGCTCAACACCAGTCTTGAAGAAATAAAGTGATGTCGGCGCAGAAGCATCTGCAGGCACATCCTTGCCGGCAGCATTCTTGACAACAGGCATCTCGCTGACGAAAGGAACCACATTGCCGAGGAACTCCATCAGGCGGCGCACACCCATGTCACGACCTGCGCACACGCAGAATACCGGGAAGATAGAACGGGTAACAAGACCCTTACGGATACCCTCACGCATCTCGTCCTCGCTGAGATCCTCGCTCTCGAAGAACTTCTCCATCAGTGTGTCGTCACCAGCAGCGGCAGCCTCTACAAGCGCAGCCTTCCACTCCTTGGCCTTCTCCATCTGATCGGCAGGAATATCCTCGATGATAGGCGCACCGCCCTCGGGCTTCCAAGAGTACTTCTTCATCAGCAGCACGTCGATGACGCTGTTGAAGCCGGCACCTGTGGCGATAGGATACTGCACGGGAACACAGTTGGGGCCATAAACCTCCTTCAGCTGGTTCAGGATCTGATCGAAGTCGCAGTTATCGCGATCCAACTGGTTGACCAGGAAAATGACGGGCTTCTTCAGTTTCTCCGTGTTGCGGAAGGCGTTCATCGTACCTACTTCAGGACCATACTGGCCGTTGATGAGGAGAACAGCCTGGTCTGTCACATTCAGGGCAGTGATGGCACCACCCACAAAGTCGTCAGAACCCGGACAGTCGATGATGTTGAGCTTCTTGTTATTCCACTCCACATGAAAAACAGTAGAGAACACCGAGTAGCCATATTCCTGTTCAACAGGGAAATAATCGCTCATGGTGTTCTTACCCTCTACGGTACCGCGGCGCTTGATGATGCCAGCTTCGTAGACCATTGACTCGGCAAGAGTTGTCTTGCCGCTACCCGCACTGCCAAGCAGTGCAATGTTCTTGATTTCGTTTGTCTGATAAACTTTCATATCATTCTAGTTTTAGGTGAATATTTCCATTTGGGGCACTAAATTAGACATTTTCCCACAAATCACCAAAAAAAACTTCCAAATATTAAACTAAATTAGTATTTTTGTGCCGAAAATGCAAGGTTTATACATTCATATTCCATTTTGTAAGAGCCGTTGTATCTATTGCGGCTTCTTTTCGACGACGATGCTGGATCTTCGCCAACAGTACGTCGATGCCCTGTGTCAGGAGATGAAAATGAGGTGCCAGGGAGCTGAGAATATCAGCACGATTTATCTTGGCGGCGGTACGCCATCTCAGCTCACGACGGACCAGTTGCGGCAGATACTTCATCGCGCGTATATATATAATAAGGTGGGAAAGGATGCCGAGGTGACCATCGAGGTGAATCCTGACGACGTGACAGAGCGTTTTGCCAACGACCTTACCCAGCTGCCCGTCAACCGCATCAGCATGGGTGTACAGACATTTGACGACAAACGCCTCAGATTTCTCCATCGCCGACATACGGCAGAACAAGTAACTACTGCCGTCGACAGACTCAGAGCCGCAGGCATTAAGAATATCAGCATCGATCTGATGTATGGTTTTCCGGGAGAGACGATAGCAGACTGCGAGGCCGACATCGCCAAGGCTCTTTCACTGCAAGTGGAGCATATTTCCACCTATTGTCTGATGATCGAAGAGGATACACAGCTCCAGCAGATGCTTCAGCAAGGAAACATCACAGAGACAGAAGAAGAACTGGAACGGCAGATGTATGAGACAATCATCAATCGCCTGGAGGATGGCGGTTATGAGCAATACGAACTGTCCAACTTTGCCCGCCCAGGCTTTCACTCCCGGCATAACAGCAGCTATTGGGACGGTACACCCTATATCGGCATCGGTGCGGCTGCACACTCCTACGACATCGAAAGCCGAAGCTGGAACATTGCCGACATCAAGCAATACATACAAGGCATGGCCAACAACCAGCGTATCTATGAAGAGGAACGCCTCGACTGCGACACGCGCTACAATGACGCCATCACCGTGGCACTCCGTACAAGCAGAGGTCTGGATCTGCAGGCTTTATCCCCCAAACATCGCACCTACTGTCTGGAGAATGCCCAACGTTATCTTGACGACGGTCTGCTGGAACGCACCCAGGGCAATCGCCTAAGACTTACACGACGCGGACTTTTCGTCAGCGACATGATCATGAGTAATCTGATCTATCTGCCCTAGCCAGACAATTCTCAGATGCCATTTTGCAGGGACAGGCGACGGAAGGCAAAGACATAATAGGCTATCAACAAAGGATATCCTACATAATACAAGGTTGTTATGCTGAATACGACATAACATACAGCGCAAATAGCCCCCAAGCCACTTAAATAAAGAATTGAAGCGCCCAAGGGGAGCTGGCGTGTCACATCATCCACCGTTGCGATCGCTACAATCACTATCGCCCACACAGAAGAGACGAAGACGCCAAGCCAGAACGGAAGGGCAAAAGGATTCAGCGAAGGATGATAATAGAAATGGCGCCATGTCTCGGCTCCGAAAAGCTGGATGGAACTATAGAGGACGGCCGAGGACGCCACCAACAGGCACAACGCCGTCGGATAAAACGATGGTATATCATTAAAATGCACAATCTTTGCTCCACGACGCAACAGACGACGGATACCATAGGCCGCCACGACAACCACACAGAAGGCCAGGAATATCAGCAGATGGGCATCAGAGAAAAAGTCGATAAACTGGCTGATGGGATCATCGGGCGAGACCTTAGACAACAACTCGCTCTCATGTACCCACCCGAAAGTCAACTGGTCGCGGGCAACCTTCACCCAGACAGAATCAATGGTGTCTGAAGGGACGGTCTTGATGTCGGCAACGACAATACGTTCGTTCCGGAGAAGCGTGATGGAGTCTTTATGGTATTCCCCCGACTCCGTCTGTATCTCTACAGACACGACATCAGGTACGGCCATATCCTCGGGCTGCTGGGCTACGACAACCAAAGAATCACCAGTGACCACAAAATTAAAGTTCTGTGTATAATGATGGGTCGTATAGAAGGAGATCGAGTCCAACTGTTGCCTTGTCAGATCCCAGGCATCAGGCGTAATCGGGCCACGATTATAACAGCCGCACAAGAGTAACGCGAGAAACAGCAAACTAACGAGTCGACGCATAGACATTCATCTGACAATGTTGGCAATCAAACTCAAGACGGAACCGGCGACCATCGCCTAAGACGAGAGAAAGTGGTTCGTGCCATTCGGGGCGCCTTCCACCATGCTTCACGCAGTAGCCAAGTGCATAACGCAAGCAATGGCGGCACTGCATGATAGGTCCGTCACCACCTCGCAATTCAAAGGCTGACAACTCATCTGCGCCATAAAAGGAAGCCGAAAGATGGTTGGAGATGTTATTCAGATAACTCAGATTCCCAAGAGCTGGCGGTACACCTACCCTAGCCTTCTTGACTTCACAACGAGGCATACTGAGGGCATCCACCAACTGGCGACGCATGTCAGACAGCTGGCTGTTGGGGATGAAATAATTGAAATCATCAGGAATATCGACCTCGCTACACTCATAAATGGTATCGCCAAGTTTGGAAAGCTGACGAATAAGATTCTCGCGCGGAGATTTCTGCGCCAACTGATGATCTGCTGCGAAATGCAAAGAGACATCACCTGCGCTTAGCTCAAAGCCATCATCGACTGCACGCAAAGCAATGGTTATCGCTATCTTCCGGGTTGCACTGGGCTTTGACAAAACACGTTCAAACTCCTGGTCATTATTGCGATAGAGTGCCATTCCCGGACGTAATCCGGCTGGCATCTTATAGGGATAGATGCGATTACCCACCACACGGTTAGCACGGAGCCCCTCGAACTGACGATCGGCATTCTGAAAACAAAGGCCATCACCATTCGCGAAGCTGGCTGTTCCGGCTACATTAAACGAATCGCTGCGAATCTCCTTCACCTTACCCACAAACTCACCCACCGCCTTTGGGGTATCAAACGAGGCGATATCTGGTTGGCGGCCATTAACGAAATAGGTGGTATAGCCACGATTAAAGGTGCGATTCAGATTAGGTGAGAACGTGTATTCGCAATGCCCTTTGGAAGCGCGGCAATAGTTTTCGGGATGCTTACGGATAAAGGCGTTCAGGCGTTCACTATAAGCAGCAGTTACATTCTTCACGTATGCCACATCCTTCAGCCGTCCCTCAATCTTAAACGACACAGCGCCGGCACTGATCAGTTTCTCCAGATTATCGCTCTGGTTCATATCCTTGAGTGAAAGCAGGTAGCGCTCGCGTTCTACCTCTACCCCATCGGCATCGACAAGCGAGAACCGCATACGGCAGAACTGGGCACACTCACCACGATTGGCACTACGCTGGAAGCAATGCTGCGAGGCATAGCAGATGCCAGAATAGCTGACGCACAAAGCTCCGTGGACAAACACCTCCAGTTCCATATCAGGGACTTGCCGATGAATCCCGGCAATCTCTTCCGCCGACAACTCGCGCGCCAAGACCGCTCTTGTGAAGCCCACCTGCTGCAACCACCGGACTTTTTCTGCTGTGCGGTTATCTGTCTGCGTAGAAGCATGTATCTCAAAGGGCTTATCCTGCAGAAACTGCAACAGTCCCATATCCTGCACCAATATCGCATCAACACCAATCTCTGCCAGTTGATCTATCAGACGATGGATCTCTTCCAGTTCAGAATCATAGACGATGGTGTTGAGTGTGACATAGATCTTCACACCATAAGGATGCGCATATTCACACAGTTTCCGGATATCACCGATACTATTGCCAACTGCTGCACGCGCTCCGTATTTCGGTGCGCCGATATATACCGCATCAGCCCCATGATCGATGGCGGCCATTCCACAGGCAAGATTCTTGGCAGGAGCTAACAGTTCTAACGGCGTCAAAACAGATACTACTTAATTTCGTCAATATTATAGGGCGTTTCCTGGTAAACGTAGTAGTTTATCCAGTTGGCATAAAGCAGATTGGCATGAGCGCGCCAAGTGACCAAAGGCGGATTATCGGGATTGTCATCCAGATAATAGTTCTTCGGCAAGTCGACATCATCACGTATTCCCCTGTCACGCTTGTATTCATTATCCAATGTATTCGGCGCATACTCAAGGTGACCCGTAATATAGAATTCACGCCCATTGCGGGCCATCACCATACTGACACCACAATCTGGCGACTCAGCGATCAGTGTAAGATCAGGGTTGGCAAGAATATCTTCACGGTGGATCTCGGTATGACGGCTATGAGGCATCATAAACACATCATCAAAGCCACGGAAAATAGGAAGCGATGTAGCCAGAGGATGCTGGGGGAAGATTCCGAACATCTTCTTCTTCAACGGATACTTAGGAATGCCATAATGATAGAACAATCCTGCCTGTGCTGCCCAGCAGATATACAAGGTGCTGGTAACATGAGTACGTGCCCAGTCAAAGATCTCCTTGATCTCATCCCAATAGGTAACTTCCTCAAAGTCGAGCGTCTCCACAGGGGCACCTGTGATGATCATACCATCGAACTTCTCCTGCCTCATCACCTCGAAATCACGATAGAACATCATCATGTGCTCAATCGGGGTGTTTTTGGATGTATGGCTACGAAGTTTCATAAAACTGATCTGCAACTGCAAGGGGGTATTGGAAAGCAGTCGGATCAAATCGGTCTCCGTCGTTATCTTCAGGGGCATCAGATTAAGGATGGCGATGCGTAATGGGCGTATATCCTGTGTAGTGGCCCTGGAATTGTCCATGACAAAGATATTCTCATTCTTCAGAATATCAATGGCAGGTAATCTATCTGGTAATCTTAATGGCATTATCTAATCTATTCTATTGAAATTATTTAATTTGCATCAAACAACACGATACATTGTCAAATCCTCCTTCGGTAATGGCAGCATTACACAAGGCATTGGCATCAGCCTCTTCGGCCAACAGACTTGCTATCTGCTCGTTGCTGATCATATCTGTCAAACCATCACTGCAAAGCAAGAAACAGTCACCACTCTGAATATCGTCTGTTATCTTCACCAAATCAATAAAGGATGTATTACATCCACCACCTATGCAGTTGGTTATGATACTTGTATGCTTCTCTGTACCAAGCATGTTACTCAGAGAATGGTCTGTTGTCAATTGTTTCAATTGTCCGTCGCGCCAGCGATACAGGCGACTATCACCGCAATTCATGGAATAGAAATCGCCATAGTAGTAGGCAATGCCCACAAGCGTTGTTCCCATACCCTTATACTGCTCGTCGGCCCTTCCTTTCGAAGCAATGAAATTGTTGATATAGTCTAACCACCCCACTATGGCCTCATTAAAATCACTTGGATTAAGACCTGTCGGAATATCGTGGTAATAGAACTGCAGGCTCCTCAGGGTATCGCTACTGGCAACATCGCCACGGTTATGGCCTCCCATGCCGTCCGCTACTGCCACGACAAAGCGGTCGTCATGGTTTAATGTTACAAGTGTCTTATAATCATCATTACGGATAAAATGGCTGTCGACCAAAATCATATCCTCATTCTGATGTCTGACACAGCCTATTCTACTCGCTGCCGTTATCTCTATTCTAATCATTTTTACTATATGATAATAACTTGCAAACTGATATTTGCAATCGTCAGGATATCTCCATTGCTCAATTTCATTTCCACATCAGGCTGCATAGAATGCTGGTTAAGTTTTGTTCCGTTTGAGGAGTGCTTATCCACCACGCACCAGCCGGTCTCCTGATTAAATTTCAATTGAGCATGGACACCTGACACATACGCATGATTTGCAAAGAACTGTGTATAAGGTCCTTGACGACGGCCGATGATAGCACCGTTCATCGCTACGATACGAATGTTCAGACTATCGTTCTTCAGCGTCAGTTCCGGAATCCTATTCATGCCTTTCGACTCGGTGATTCCCTGATTACCAATAGAGCCGAAACTGGCAAAGCTCATCGAGGAACTTGCCGATGACGAACTACCATCGTTACCTGGTGCAACCATCAGGCCACCGCAGTATGTACAGCGTCGGCCAATGCCGACACGGCCACACTGGTTACAGAAAAGCAGAGCCTGCCCGCACTGGTCACAATAGCGTGAATCGTCCTCTATTTCTTCCTTACACGTTGGACAAATAATCATTTCTATATATCTTCTGGTAATATAATCTGATATGTTTCTTTCGTTACCTGGTCAGGTGGCATCTGCGATACGCGGAGCGACAGCTTCTGAATCGTAGCGTCAAGCAGATTACGCATCTCCCGGGCATTACCCCAAGACTCATCCTTTGCCAATACCATCTTATAGATCGTATCAAGAGCCTTGAACTCAGCCGTCTGAGAAAGGGTATACTGTTCTTTCTGGGCCATTGACTTAAAGATGGCGAGCAACTCGTCTTCGTTATAGTCATCGATGTGGAGCTTATGGGTGAATCGGCTGGCCAGTCCTGGATTCAGCTGCATGAAGTCATCCATCTTGTCTTTATAGCCTGCAGCGATCACCACGAACTTGCCACGATCGTCTTCCATGCGCTTCATCAGGGTATCGATCGCCTCTTTGCCATATTGGTCTCCTCCCTCACTGAGGGTATAGGCCTCATCGATGAAGAGGATGCCGCCCATAGCTTTATCACATGTATTATTCACGATCTTCGGCGTCTCGCCCATATATTTTCCTACCAAGGTGGCACGGCTTACCTCCAGCACACGGCTTGTCGGCAGAATCTCCATAGCCTGAAGAATCTCACCCATCTTTCGGGCAATAGAGGTCTTACCTGTTCCCGGATTACCTGTCAGCACGAAATTCATCGCCATCTGCTGTACCCTACCCGCACCCATGGCAGCACGCTGTTTCATGAACATACTCTGAACAGCCAGTCGACGGATAGAATTCTTGACTGTACGCATGCCGACAAACTCATCAAGTTCATTCAGAACCTCATCGAGCGGACGTGCAGCTTCAGATTGTGCCATCGGAAGATCCTCTGCCTTCAGACTATACATGTCGCTCTCCTGGAATCCAGGATCGTTCATCAGCTTAACAAGACGCTGGCTCTGGCGCTCGACGGCCTCATCAAATATCTTGCGAGCTTCTCGGGCATTGCCGAAATTCTTGTCCCGGCGCAAATAGAGCTGTTCAAACTGACGGTGTATCGCATCGCGAGTTGACTCATCGACAGTGAAGTTCTTTTTCTTAGCCAGATTCAAGAAGATCTCCGTCAGTTCGTCTGGTGTATAGTCGTCGAAATGAATGGTCTGGGTAAAGCGGCTCTTCAATCCCGGGTTCGAATCAATGAAATCGTGCATCTGATTCGTATAGCCCGCCACGATACAAATGAACTTGCCGCGGTCGTCCTCCAAGCGCTTCAACAATGTATCAATTGCCTCGGCGCCAAAGGAATCACCATCACTCGACTTGAGGGTATAGGCTTCATCAATAAAGAGGATGCCACCCAATGCCTGATCAACAAGCTGATTGGTCTTGATTGCTGTCTGACCAGAATAGCCAGCCACCAGTTTAGAGCGATCAGCCTCTACCAACTGACCACGGGAGACAATACCCAAGGTCTTGAAGATATCGGCCATGATACGGGCTACGGTCGTCTTACCTGTACCTGGATTACCCGTAAACACATAATGTTTGCCTTGGAAGGTATTGGTCTCGCCACGCTTGATCTGAAGGTTCAGATAAGATGCCAGATTCGACACCTCTTTCTTGACAGCTGTAAGACCAACCAGACCATCGAGTTTTACCAGGCAATCGTCGACATTGACAGACTGAGGTGCCTCGTATGGTATATCCTCCTGCTTGATGGTCATCAGTTCTTCGTTTGACATCGAAGAAATGCTTGCACCCTGCAGACGCTGCGCCTGTTTCTTGCAGATCTGGTCAAAGAGAGAGCGCATCGTACGGCCATTGGCAAAATCCTTATCACGGGAGTTATACATCTCCGTGATCATCTTCCTAGCCAACTCCTCTGCATCTGGGGCAAAGATATACTTCTTCTCCTTGGCAAAGAGCTGCATAATCTCAAACAACTGCTGTGGAGAGTAGTCCTTGATGTCGAGGAAATAGTTGAAACGGCTACGGAAGCCGGGGTTAATCCGGAAGAGGTTTTCCATCTCAGTCCGATAGCCTGCTGCGATTACCACAAACTTGCCACGGTCGTCCTCCATTCGTTTCATCAGTTTCTCCAAAGCCTGGGCACCTTGGTTATCCCGTTCACCCGCCGCACTTAACGGAGCGAGGGTATAAGCCTCGTCGACAAAGAGGATACCACCCATAGCCTTGTCGCACAGACGATCCACGACCTTGGGGGTCTCTCCCTGATAGGGACTCACCATCTTCGCACGATCGACCTCCACCACATGCCCACTGTCCAGATATCCGACAGATGCCAAGATCTCTCCAAGTTTTCGGGCTATAGTCGTCTTACCTGTTCCAGGATTACCCGTAAGAATGATGTGCATCGACATCCGCTCCTGTTCACCCAAGCCGCGTTCTGCACGCTGGATACTGTTCTGCACCGAATAGGCCATCTCGCGGACAGCACTCTTTACCTCATCCATACCGATGAAGCTATCGAGATCCTTCAGGATGTCGTCCACTGAGCGTTCCTCTGGAACATAACCGACAATATCATCTTTCTCAACCTGAGTCGCATCAACACCACGACTGATAAAATGTGTGAAGATGTCCTCGGCTGTCTTATTGGCCAGATGACCGTTGCCGAAAGTCTCGTCCTTAGTCTTTACCTGATACTTGAAATAACGCGATAACTGCCTATCAGCCTCTTCCGTGAACTTGGTGACACCATATTTAATCTTCAAGTTCAACTTACAGATATCTGTCAACTCCTGATAGCCTGGTGTGGGCAGACGGAAGGTGTATTTAAAGCGGTTTACCACTGCCGGATTACTCTCCAGGAAGTCCTCCAGACCTTTTGTCAGACCAGAGATAATCACGATAGGATTATCTTCCCACTTATCCATCTCAACAAACAGTTTGTCGAGGGGATTCACCTGATTTGAGTATCTGTCAGGAAGCAGTTTCTGCACATTATCAAAGAAAAGGATGCCATTTTTAGCCTTCCTGATATTATCATCCCATTTGTCGACAAAGCGCTGATAATCCACAGCATCAACCATTGTCAGCTTGGGCTTTTCTATAATCTTATGCTTATAGAAGTAATCACGCAGGATCTCTGCAAGAGCCGTCTTTCCTGTTCCAGTCTCACCTATAATGATGGCATTCACAGAGATACGGACTTTTGCGATATCCTTACGAGAACGCAAATATGTATAAGTATCCACAATGGTCTTGAGTTGACGCTTCACTTCGTCAAGACCAACCAGTTTATCAAGCATATCCAGCGTGGCCATCGGCTGACCACACCATTTACAGAACTTGGCTATGCTCCGGTTTTCCTTATGACAATTCTCACAGACCATCTATTCTACATCTCGCTCTAATTGTTTAAATACTTCTGTGGGTGTAACATTGCCCGAATGCGGATTGCTGACGTTCAACAAACTCGGACTGAAGACAATGAAGTCTAGAACAAAGATCAAAGCCAACATACTCCACAGTACATAGTGAAGGACACTCTCGCCACTGATAGATCTCACCTGATCGGTGACATCATTCAACAGGCCGAACTTAGATCCATTAAACTTATACGACTTTGTCTTAAACGTATAGTACAGCGGTTCCAAGAGTGTAGACTTAACATCGTTCTCCAACACTTCCGCTATCAGTTTGCTGTCTGCTTTCTGATCACCACGGAAATCTGTAAGATGACAAATCAACATATACACCAATGAAATCGCAATAATTGTCAGATTAACCAATGAAGGATGTGACTGAGCAATATACTTTATTATAATAATAGGTATAAATGAAGACAAAGCACCAAATAATCCCCATAGCAATGAGAAGACAAAACCATAGCCTCTGAAGTAAGCACGGGTTCCGACGATAACGGCTGTCATACCGCCCAAAGGCAGACCCATCGACAAGAAGGGATGATTTACCAGATAGGAACAGTTTTTAATGCCGATAATCAATAACAATAGCAGCCAGATGCCGCAAAGACCATAAAAGGTCATACGCCATATCTGCTCCCGATGCCTTGCACGCTGCCAATTATCACGCACGCTCTTTACTCGGTTGGATGTTTCCTCACGGGCATCAACAAAACGTTTATAATAGGTTTGTGAACTATCAATCTTACCCAATGCCATAATCCACTCCTCCAACGCATGCTCGTAGGCATATTCTTCGGAGAAATCAGCAAACGGATCCTCGTGATAGAAGACAGACATCCACTGAATGAAAGAACCATTACGCACCTCCAGACGCATCTGGGTATTGTTGCGTTCATCAAGATTCTTCGCATCAGTGAGTTCCGTGCCGTCAGGCATCTGATAAGTCGGTGTCACACCAAGGATACGACAGAAACGATAGACCGCCGTTTTCAGATCATAAGCGCCCATACGCTCACGATTCTCTTCACTCTTCAGATCGAAGCAACGGTTAAATTCATTCAGTATTTCCGTCCAGCCGTGTAACTGTGCATAATAGCTAAAACGCCCGTCAAGGTCGGTCAGGTCTTTCATCTGCTGGTCAAATTCCTTGTCGTTCATATGCTGACATTGCTTCAGGCGTTCATTTAGTTGTTCACCGATCTGAAAGGGTGTAAAGGCTGTCTTCAGATCGTAAGCAGCATCACGGTCCAGATTATAAAGAACCTTGAATGCCAGACACTCGGAATAAGGTTTCCCCTGAGTCAGGATACGAAGACTCTCACAAGCCATGCGGTCTTCGTGGCTATACATCCACGAAAGCAGACGGCCATCAGTCAAACTATGCCAATCGTCGTCTGACAGTTTCTCCTGGCCAAAGGTCTTAACGATCTCTTTTAATGTGGACGACGGGAATCGGGATATGAGTGGGATTTCCGGATCAATCTCATAAACTGTCCGTAAGATAGCCACACGAATGGCGTTCTTATCAGGATTCTTATAATAGGAACGAATACGTTCTACATTGCATTTCGTATGAGATTCAAGATAGAGGAAGAGACTGTCATTGGGATTTGCCAGTAAGAGTCCATACTCATTGATGTAACTCAGCAAAGAGATGGCAACACTATGAGGATCATCACAGAGGTTGCCTTTTACATCCTTATAAGGAAAGGTCGGCTCCATGGCGTAGACTGCAGCCAAAAGACCAGCATGCTGATCCACGGGATAGCGGTTCACCACAATATCCTTCACAATGGTACTCAGCTTCTGGTTTCCACACGACTCCAGCCAAGAACTGATACGGCCATTATAAAGATAGCCTATTGCAATCTTCTCATTGTCAAGAAGCATGGGAATCAGTTCATGAATATTGTCTGCAACAAGATTCTTGTCAGGATCGACGATAAAGCTCTTGTACTTCAAGAAAGGAGATGACAGATCCACCTTCGGACTGCCGCCAAGGAACCACTCCTCAACCTGCTCATACCCCCAACGGTTTGCCGGGTTTACGACCGTCAGGCCCTGAACGATCATCCTCACACGTTCTGGCAATTCCTGTATGTGCGGGATTCGTCCTTCATTTTTCTGGCGCATCATGACACGCTCATTAGTGCTCATCGGAGATTCACCCAACCAGAGAGTCATCAGACAGATACCTAACGAATAAAAGTCGGCTGCCGGTGTCACCTCAACAACACCGTCGATCACATCTGAATACATCTCCGGTGCGGCATAGATTGGTGTCCTCGCCTGGGTGGTCTTATGCGACTTGCCATCCTGATCCAAGATACTGGAGATACCGAAATCGCCAAGCACCAGTTCTGTATGCTCTTTATCGCGGAAGAAGAAATTGGTCGGTTTGATGTCCTTATGCAGGATATTGCACTGATGACAATATGCCAGAGCAGCTGCGCCCTGAAGGGCAATACGACGGAACTTATCCAAATCACCATTAAGATGATACTCGCCCATCGTACCACCGCAAAGGTACTCCATGAGTTCGTAATAACGATGCTTGCCTTCTACATAAGTCTTACCGTAATCGTAAATCCTGACGATCATCTCAAAATCGAAATTGTAGACTGTCTGGAGGATCTTTCTGTTGACATCGAAATTTGGATAGTATATCTTCAGGACATATTTCTCATCATTACGTTCTACGAGAAAAACCTGGGCTTCACCCGAATTATTACTCAACGACTGAACGTTCCGATAGTTCACTCCTTTCAGTATGAAGAATTCATCCTTCACATCCTCAGTCTGTGGCACGGCACCAACCCGATATGTACCATCCATCTGCGTAACTGTCATGGAAGCATCCGCTGGTCGCATCGTTGCATCTCCGACACCTATGTCCGATGCCTGACGACGTGTTTGATCATTATCTCCCATCTGATTGGGATTGAAAGGCTTTGCCGTACTCATTATAAATCGTCTTTAATTTCCTTTTTTGAATTCTTACCGAGAATAACCCACTTGCCACCCATCTGAGGCTTAGCACAACCACAGGGACTGGAATGGAGCGCATGCTTGAAATTACATTCCCATGCCAAACGGACACCTTGAGGTCTGCATGCCATCGCATAATTTCGCACCTGTGCAGGTTTGAGCTGAGGAACCTGAGCCATTTTATCCAGCAACGCTGCTATTTTCTCAAGTTGCTCTTCCCGCTTCGCATTGTATTCCTCACTACTCATGCGTTTGTTCGTCGACTCTGGAATGACAGGATTGAGGACACCCCTATCCTGAGCTAACAATGCCAACACATGCTCGCGAAGCTTGATATTTCTTTGGTCACGGAGCACTTCACGTTCCGAGGAATATGGAATGGTCATTTCCAAATGCTGCAGATCTGATGCCAGCTGTTGCAATTCTACAAATTCCGGCATTTGTCTGATTCGCTCTACCATCTTCCGTGCCTCGTCTGTCAATGCCGTACCGCATTGCTTACAAAATGCGAAATCGTTCAATGTATGGCATACAGGACAAACAATACCACCTCGAGGACTGCCACATTCCGGGCAGAAAGCCTCGTTTCCTGATAAGTGGGCACCACAGAAAGAGCAGGTATCTTTCCGTATATAATGGCGACAAGTCTCACAAAAATCTGCATCCGGATCCAGTTCCGCCCCACAGTTAGGGCATGTAGTCTTACCTATCGGCTGGCCACAAGAGGCACAGAACATGGCCTCCGGCTCATTCAAGGCACCACAATGTGGACATTTAACGGTCTGACCGGCACGCATCTGCATCTGCTGCTCCATCTGCATGTCATCAGTACGTTCCATCGTGAACTCCTGATGCTGCAGTTGCTGCATTCCGCGGCTTGTCTTTTCTGGGTTTAGAGTAATATCAGTCATATAAAAACACGTGTTTCAACTAAAGTTAGGTGCAAAATTAAGTTTTTTTTTTAATAAACCAAAAAAAACCGCCGTAAATTTATATTTACGACGGCATTTTATACGATTTTATGCGTTTTTTACCACAATTGCAGGCGTTCAGACTCAGGAATGAACATTTTATCACCTTCTTTAACATCAAAAGCATCATACCAGGCTTTGATATGAGGGAGGGATCCGTTCACACGCCAACGGCCTAAAGAATGAGGATCGCTTTTCGTACGGTTTCGAATCTCTTCATCGGTAATGTTATTTGCCCATACACCGGCATAGGCATGGAAGAAACGTTGGTCGGCTGTGAGACCGTCTTTCTCACCAAGGGACTCTCGCTTGGTTGCATTCTTATAGGCTGTCCAAGCCACTTGGAGACCACCATGGTCAGCCAGATTTTCACCGAGTGTCAGGCGACCATTGGCAAACAAGCCTGGCAACACTTCAATCTTCGAAAAGAAATCTGCATACCTATCTGTACGTTCTGTAAAGTTCTTTCCATCTTCTTCTTTCCACCAGTCGTGCATGTTTCCGTCCTTATCGAAACGGCGTCCCTGATCATCAAAGCCATGCGTCATCTCATGTCCGATGACCACACCGATGGCACCATAATTGAATGCATCGTCAGCATTCATATCAAAGAAAGGATACTGCAGGATACCTGCAGGGAAGCATATTTCGTTTGTAGTCGGATTATAATAAGCGTTGACGGTCTGAGGTGTCATGTACCAATCATCACGATCCACGGGTTTCCCTACTGTATGTTCGATACGCCATGCATTCCAGAACTTAGCACACTCTTGGATATTTTCGTAATAAGATTTTGCAGGATCAATCTCCAACTTTGAGAGATCCGTCCATCTATCAGGATAACCCACCTTGACATAGAAAGTGTTCAATTTCAGAAGGGCATTCACTTTCGTCGAATCGTCCATCCAGTCTTGAGCTGCAATACGCTCACCAAGAGCGATCTGCAGGTTCTTAACCAATGTGAGCATCCGCTGCTTTGCTGCTTCAGGGAAATATTTCTCTGAATAGATCTTTCCCAATGCTTCGCCCATCACACGTTCCACCTGAGCCGTACTACGTTTCCAAAGCGGATGATTCTCCTTACGGCCAGAACGGATCTTACCGTTAAAATCAAAACTCTCTGCAACAGTAGCATCGTTCAGATAGTTGGCAGCAGAAGATATAAAACCCCACTCCATCACATCGCGATATTCTGCCGGTTTGATGCCTGCAACCAACTTATTGGCACCTTCCAAGAAAGCAGGCTGTCCGACAACCATCTCTTGCAGGTACTTGGTCTCGACACCCTTGGCATTCATCACCTTCACCAATGGCAGATGGGGATACTGTGTCTCAAACTCCTGAAGTGTCATCTTGTTGTAGTTCGCCTCTGGATCACGAAGCTCTGTACGCGATTTCGACACTTTTGCCAAAGCCGTCTCGACCTTCATGATATTCTGCATCTTTTTCGTAGCCGCACCCTTACTGAAGCCAAAGATTTGGAACATCTTTACGACGTGTTTCTTGAATGCCTCACGAATATCAGCCGTTGCTTTGTCATTATCAAGGTAATATTCCTTCTGTCCTAGAGAAAGACCGCCCTGATACACATTCAGGATATTCTGGGTTGCATTCTTTTCATCAGCGCCAAAACTGCAGAAGAAGAACTCCTGCTCTCCATAAGGAGCCATCTCTAACTGGATATCGAACAACTGCTGATTAGTCTTGGCAGCCTCCAGTTTCTTAATGAGCGGCATCAGCGGTGCCACACCTTCGTTGTTCCTACGCGTAGAGTCCATCGCCAGCTTATAGAGATCACTTAGTTTCTGCTCGATTGTACCTTTCGCATAAGTGTTGTTCTGCAACTCATTCAGGATACCATTGATACGTTTGTCGTTATCTTCCTGCAGACGGTCGAAACTGCCATAACGAGAGTATGCTGCAGGTAGCGGATTGTTCTTCATCCATCCGCCACAGGCATATTCATAGAAGTCATCACCAGGACGAACGGTCTTGTCGAAATCTGCGGTGTTCAGTCCAGAACCCATGTCAACCTGCGCCATCGTAAGTAGTGAAATGGATGCCATAGTCATCATTGTTACAATTCTTTTCATATGTTATTGTTGATTGGTTATTGATTCTAATTCCTCACTGAGTTTCTCCCAGCGTTCCACTTCCTCATCAAGATTTTTCTTAATTGATGTATATTCTGTCACCAGCGTCATATCTGAGGCGTTTTCAGGAATCATGAGCAAATCATCGAGCTCTTTCAGACGCTTTTCCATGTCTTCTATCTTACGTTCTGATTCCTTCACAGCTTTCTCTGCACGGTTCATCCGCTTCTGTTGTTCCTTACGCTCGGCATAACTCATCGCTTTCGAGAGGGCTTCCTGATCTGGTTCCCCATTATCAACCACCGGTGCCGTTTTCTTTACAACTGTTGCTGCTGGGATGGTTCCCTTTTCCTGCTGGCCGAGTTCATTCAATTCTGTAATTTTCTTTGACCTCAGGAAGTCATAGATACCACCAAGATGTTCCCTGACGACTCCACCACCGAATTCGTATACCTTCGTCACCAGACCATCAAGGAACTCACGGTCATGGCTAACGATAATGGCAGTACCGTCAAATGCATTGATAGCCTCTTTCAGCACATCCTTTGATTGCATGTCGAGATGGTTGGTAGGCTCGTCGAGGATTAGGAGATTCACGGGTTCCAACAGCAGGCGAATCATCGCCAGTCTGCTTCGTTCTCCTCCACTGAGCACCTTTACCTTCTTGTCACTCTCTTCACCGCCAAACATAAAGGCACCAAGGATATCATTGATCTTAAGACGGATGGGGCCTTTCGCCACATGATCTATCGTCTGGAAAACGGTCAGGCTTTCATCAAGCAATTGAGCCTGGTTCTGGGCAAAATAACCAATCTGCACATTATGTCCGATCTTCAGTTCTCCCGTATAGGGAATTTCGCCCATAATACACTTGACGAGCGTGGATTTTCCTTCTCCGTTCTTTCCTACGAAGGCAACCTTTTCACCGCGCTTAATCGTCAGCGTCACATGATCGAAAACAGTGTGGGCACCATAGTCCTTCCTCACGTCATCACAGATAACCGGATAATCACCGCTACGCAGACATGGCGGAAACTTCAGGTGCATCGCCGAGTTGTCCACCTCGTCGATCTCGATGGGCACGATTTTCTCCAGCTGCTTAATCTTCTGCTGCACCTGAACAGCCTTGGTGGCCTTATAGCGGAAACGCTCGATGAAATCCTTCATCTCTGCCACTTCCTTTTGTTGGTTCTCGTAGGCTCTGATCTGTTGTTCACGACGCTCTTTACGCAGAACGACATACTCGTTATATTTCACCTTGTAGTCGACCACTCGACCACAGGATATCTCTAGCGTTCGATTCGACACATTATTGATAAAGGCACGGTCGTGACTCACCAGCACAACTGCACTGGATGACTGGGCCAGGAATTGCTCCAGCCACTGGATACTCTCGATATCCAGATGGTTTGTCGGCTCGTCGAGCAACAACACGTCCGGACGTTGCAGAAGGATTTTTGCAAGTTCTATACGCATACGCCAGCCACCGGAAAACTCCGACGTCGGCCGTTCAAAATCCGTGCGCAGGAATCCAAGTCCCGTCAGGGTACGTTCCAACTCTGCCTCCCGACTTTCTGCCCCCATCATCAGATAGCGCTCATGTTCTGTCGTATATTTCTCAATCAAGGCCAGATAACTCTCACTCTCGTAGTCTGTCCGCTCGGCCAGTTCCTGATTCATCTTGTCCAAACGGTCCTTCATCCGAGTGATATCGGCAAACGCCTTCTGGGCTTCTTCCTTCACAGTCGTGTTATCCTGAAGAACCATTACCTGAGGCAGATAGCCGATACGACAGTCGTTAGGGACACTGACTGTGCCTGCCGTGGCCTTCTGCTGACCACAGAGGATCTTCAACATCGTAGACTTTCCTGCCCCGTTCTTACCAACAAGTGCAATACGATCACGGTCGTTGATCACGAAGCACGCATCCACGAACAAGGGTTTCACCCCAAATTCCACTTTCAGTCCTTCTACAGATATCATCGTTTGTCTACAAATACATAATCCTTATACTTCTCTTTCGGGAATCGGAGAATCTCGTCTGTTATTCCACCAGAATGGAAATCTGAAATCCTGATCGTCGTCCAGATGAAGGAGATCTTGATACGCAGACTTATCGGATGATAGGTCTTGCGCGCCACCAAGGCATGAACCTCCTTGATACCTTTTGCTCCTTTCTTTGCTTTCAAGGTCAACATCAGACCTTCTGGATGATCAGCAATACTATAGTCGAAATTCTCTGGCTCAAACTTGAATTTCTGAGAATACTTGTCCGACTTGTTATTCCTGGCATTGTGGATCTCCACTTCCTTCTTCTTCTTTCTCTTGACTGTATAGACGGTCGTCCCGTCGTTCCACGAGTTCATCTTCGCATCCACGAATTTACTTTTCTTTCCCTTATACCAGATAGTACCGTTAGTCTTATAGATACCTATAATATTCACATCATAGTGCAATGTCGCCCCTTGTTCGCCAAACACCTGCTGATAGGCTTGGTTGAACACACGACGCGCCTGACGTGAATTTGGCGTCTCTTCTGCCTGAACAGTGCAAAGCACAGACAGGAGAACCATCATCATCAAAGCAATCCTATTTTTCATGACTTTCGTCGATTTTGGCTGCAAAATTACACAATTCTCATGGATTATTACTATTTTTGCACAGAAATTAACGTATTTACTATTGACTTATGGAAAAGAACATCTTTGCAAGACTTATAGCCAGTGCTCTCAACCTACAAGAACGTGCTGTCGCCAACACCCTGGCGCTTCTTGAGGAAGGGTGCACCATTCCCTTCATTTCACGCTATCGAAAAGAACGCACGGGAGGTCTCGACGAAGTACAGATTGCGGCTATCAGCGACCGCTTCGACAAGTTGCAGGAGATTCAGAAACGCAAGGATACCATCATCAAGACCATCACAGATCTGGAGAAAATGACGCCAGAACTCAAAAAGCGCATCGATGACTGTTGGGAGACATCCGAACTTGAGGATATCTACCTGCCCTATAAACCCAAGCGCCGTACCCGTGCTCAGGTTGCACGTGAACAGGGGCTGGAACCTCTGGCACAGCTTCTGCTCCTGCAACGTGAGCGTGATCCGGAGCGAGCTGCAGAACGCTATGTAAAAGGTGACGTCAAAGATACCGGATCAGCCATCAAGGGAGCCCAGGACATCATTGCCGAAACCGTCAGCGAAGACGAGCGCAGTCGCCAGCAGATACGTAATGCCTTCTCCCGTCAGGCCATCATCTCCTCCAAGGTCGTGAAGGCAAAGGCTGATACCGACGAGGCCGCCAAGTACAGTGATTACTTCGACTGGACCGAACCGTTGAAGCGCTGCTCTTCCCATCGGCTTCTGGCCATGCGCCGTGGTGAGAGCGAAGGCATCCTTCGTATCTCCATATCACCTAATGATGAAGAGGCGGCTGACAGGCTGAAGCGTCACTACGTCTATGGTAACACACCTTGTGGACAACTGGTCGGCGAAGCTGTCGACGATGGCTATAAACGTCTGTTGAAACCTTCCATCGAGACGGAGTTCGCTGCTTTGAGCAAAGAACGGGCTGACGAAGAAGCCATCCGTGTGTTTGCCGAGAACTTGCGCCAGTTGCTCCTTGGTGCTCCCTTGGGCCAGAAGCGTGTCATGGGCATCGACCCCGGCTTCCGAACAGGCTGCAAGGTCGTCTGCCTCGATGCACAGGGCAATCTGCTCCATCATGATGCCATATTCCCCCACCCGCCCGTTAACAAACGGACAGAGTCGGCTGTCGCTATTCAGAAGATGATCAAGAAATACCAGATTGAGGCCATCTCCATCGGCAACGGCACCGCCAGTCGTGAGACCAATGATTTCATCAAAGACGTCTTGGCTGGTCGTTATAATATCGATACCAGGAAGAAAGACGAACTGCCTAAGCCACAGATCTTTACCGTCAGCGAGGATGGCGCATCCGTCTATTCTGCCTCGAAGATTGCCCGAGAAGAGTTCCCTGACGAGGATGTCACCGTGCGTGGAGCTGTCTCGATAGGCCGCAGACTGATGGATCCCCTGGCAGAGTTGGTAAAGATCGATCCTAAGAGTATCGGCGTAGGACAATACCAGCACGATGTGGATCAGACAAAGCTCAAGCATTCGCTGGATCAGACCGTCGAAAGCTGTGTCAACCTTGTAGGTGTCAATCTGAACACAGCCTCACAGCATCTGCTGATGTACGTCAGCGGCCTGGGGCCTACCCTTGCCAAGAATATCGTGGACTATCGTCGTGAGAACGGCGCCTTCACCTCCCGAGCCCAATTGAAGAAAGTTCCCCGCCTCGGTCCTTCTGCCTTTCAGCAGTGTGCAGGTTTTCTGCGTATTCCCGGAGCAAAGAATCCTCTTGACAATTCTGCCGTCCACCCCGAAAGCTATGCTGTTGTAGAACAGATGGCCAAAGATCACGGCTGTACCGTAGCTGACCTGATCAAGGACAAGGAGAAACGTGACACGATAGACATCAGAAAGTACGTAACGGCCGAAGTGGGCATCCCCACCCTGACAGACATCATGCTGGAGTTGGAGAAGCCGGGGCGTGACCCACGCGAACAACTTGAGGAATTCGAGTTCGACAAGAATGTCTCCACCGTCGACGATCTGATAGAAGGGATGATACTACCTGGCATTGTCACCAACATCACCAATTTCGGCGCCTTTGTCGACATCGGTGTCCATCAGGATGGTCTGATTCACATCTCACAGATGGCCAACCGTCGGATAGCGCATCCCACAGATGTATTGAAGCTCCACCAGCATGTACGTGTCCGGGTGATTGAGGTCGACCACCGCCGCAACCGCATATCACTTTCCCTAAAAGGCATATAAAAACAGAGGAGAGGGCATCCACGTAGGGTACCCTCTCCTATCCGATAAAGACTTCTTCTCTTACTTAACCTTTGAAACGATAGCCTTGAAAGCCTCGGGGTTGTTCATAGCGAGGTCGGCGAGCACCTTACGGTTGATCTCGATACCAGCCTTGCTGAGCTTGCCCATCAGAACAGAGTAGCTCATACCCTCCAGACGTGCGGCAGCGTTGATACGCTGGATCCACAGGGCGCGGAAGTTGCGCTTCTTGTTACGGCGGTCACGATAGGCATAGGTCAAACCCTTCTCCCATGTGTTCTTTGCTACTGTCCAAACATTCTTGCGGGCACCGAAGTAACCGCGGGTAAGCTTCAAAATGTTCTTGCGCTTTGCTCTTGATGCAACGTGATTTACTGATCTTGGCATAATTTTTCTACTTTAAATGTTCGACAATAGGTTTAACGGAGACACAACAGGTCACGAACCTGCTTCATGTTTGAAGGATCAACGATTGTTGTACCTACCAAGTTACGCTTCTGCTTCTTGGTCTTCTTCGTGAGAATGTGGCTGTGGTAAGCGTGACGTCTCTTTACCTTACCTGTACCAGTGAAAGAGAATCTCTTCTTTGCACCGGAGTTTGTCTTAACTTTTGGCATTGTTTAAAAATTTTAAATTGTTATTAATATCCGACGACAACGCATATACCGGGCGCGCCGTCTTCTTTTTCTTCTTAATCTTTGTCCTCTGTCAGCTTCTTCAGCGCGTCAGCCGAAATCTTGGCGTTGGCAAAGAGACCGCCATTTGCGGGCATCTCATCCTCAGATTCCACTTTCGAAGCCTGCTGTGCCTGAGCCTTCTTAGCCTCTTTCGCCTCGGTCTCTGCGGCCTCACGGTCACGGGCCTGCTGACTCATCTTCTTCGTGCCAGCCTTCTTTGGCGCCAGATAGAGGAACATCTTCTTACCTTCGAGCGACGGCATCGACTCTACCTTGCCCACTTCCTCCAAATCATTGGCGAAACGGAGGAGCAACACCTCACCCTGCTCTTTGAACAGAATCGAACGCCCACGGAAGAATACGTACGCACGTACCTTATTTCCTTCTTCCAGGAATTCTTTGGCGTGCTTGAGCTTGAACTGATAGTCGTGCTCGTCGGTCTGAGGTCCGAAACGGATTTCCTTCACCTCAACCTTCACCTGCTTGGCCTTCATCTCCTTCTGGCGCTTCTTCTGCTGGTAAAGGAATTTGGAATAGTCGATCAGACGACAAACGGGCGGATTGGCATTCGGGGAAATCTCTACGAGATCTACCCCCTGCTCATGGGCCATATTCAGTGCATCACGGGTAGGAACTACGGACGAACCTTCGTCGCCTACGATGCGAACTTCACGCACTCGGATCTGTTCATTAATCCGGTACTGACTCTTCAATTTGTCATTCTTCATCCACTATTTTTTAAAAATCGGCTGCAAAGTTACGAATAAGTGAGCAAAAAACAAAATAAATTCGCATTTTTTTTTAATTTAAAGCGAAAGTAACTTCGAGCGAGGCCCAAAGTTACTTTCTTTCAGCGAATTAACCCGATATTCTGGATTAAAAATTAGAAGTCTTTTGTCATTTCCGCAACACGGGCATTCACCTCGTCGATAAATGCCTGGATGGTCATTACGCTCTGCTCGCCACCACCCTGAGGACGAACGGCTACTGTACCGTCCTGCTGCTCCTTCTCGCCGACGATCACCATATAGGGGATACGCTTCAGTTCGTTGTCGCGGATCTTGCGGCCCAACTTCTCGTTACGCAGGTCGATGGTTGCACGTACACCACCGAGGTCGAACTTCTTGGCAACCTCCTGAGCATAGTCGTTGTACTTCTCCGAAAGCGGCAGGATAGCCACCTGATCCGGTGTGAGCCAGAGGGGTAAGTGACCTGAGGTATGCTCGATGAGCACAGCGCAGAAACGCTCCAGAGAGCCAAACGGTGCACGGTGGATCATCACAGGCGTCTTCTTCGTATTGTCCTCGTCGGTATATTCCAGCTGGAAACGCTTCGGCAGGTTGTAGTCCACCTGGATGGTACCCAACTGCCAACGACGGCCAATGGCATCCTTGATCATGAAGTCGAGCTTCGGGCCATAGAAGGCAGCCTCGCCGTATTCCACCTTTGCAGGCAGCCCCTTCTCCTGACAAGCCTCCACAATGGCCTTCTCAGCCAGAGCCCAGTCCTCATCCGTACCTACATACTTATCGTGGTCGTTAGGATCGCGCAGCGAAATCTGTGCCTCGAAGTTGAATCCGAAAGCCGTCAGTACGATACCGATGATATCCATCACATTCAGGAACTCCTGCTTTACCTGGTCAGGACGGCAGAACAAGTGGGCATCGTCCTGTGTGAACGAACGGACACGAGTCAGTCCGTGAAGTTCACCACTCTGCTCGTAACGATACACCGTACCGAACTCTGCGATACGCAGCGGCAGGTCGCGATATGAACGGGGCTTCCAAGCGAAAATCTCGCAGTGGTGAGGGCAGTTCATCGGCTTCAGCATGTACTCTTCATCCTCCTCAGGTGTATGAATCGGCTGGAATGAATCCTTGCCATAATGGGCATAGTGACCAGAGGTAACATAGAGATTCTTTGATCCGATATGCGGTGTGATAACTTCCTGATAACCAAAACGCTTCTGCACTTTGCGCAAGTGATCCTGCAAACGCAGGCGAAGCTCTGTTCCCTTCGGCAACCAGATGGGCAGACCCTTACCGACCTTGTCAGAGAACATGAAGAGTTCCATCTCTTTTCCGATCTTACGATGGTCGCGCTTCTGGGCTTCCTCCAGCATCTCGAGATACTCGTCGAGCATCTTCTTCTTGGGGAACGAGATACCATACAGACGCTGCATCTGCTCACGGTTGGCATCACCGCGCCAGAAGGCACCTGCTACGCTCGTCAGCTTCACGGCCTTAATCTCACCCGTATCCATCAGGTGCGGACCACGGCACAGATCGGTGAAGTTACCCTGCGTGTATGTTGTGATACTGCCGTCCTCGAGATCCTGCTCGATGTGCTCGCACTTGTAGGTCTGACCGTCGGCAGCAAACTGCTTCAGGGCGTCGGCCTTAGTCACCTCCTTGCGAACCACCGGCTCTTTCTTCGAAGCCAGTTCCTTCATCTTAGCCTCAATCTTGGGGAAGTCGCTCTCCTTGATGCTTTCGCCGTCCTTCAACAGCACATCATAGAAGAAACCATTCTCGACAGCTGGGCCGAAACCGAACTGAATGCCAGGATACAATTCCTGCAGCGCCTCAGCCAGCAAGTGGGCCGATGTGTGCCAGAAGGTGTGCTTACCCTCTTCATCGTCAAACTTGTAGAGCGCAATCGTCGCGTCCTCGTTGATCGGACGGTTCAGCTCTACTGTCTCACCGTTTACACCACAGCTTACCACGCTGCGTGCGAGAGCCGGAGAGATGCTCTCAGCAATCTGAAGACCAGTCACGCCCTGCTCATACGAACGAACAGATCCGTCTGGAAAAGTAATGTTAATCATATCTACAATATATGTTTGAGTTTAAAACGGGCACAAAGGTACAAATAACTGCGCAAAAAACAAAAGGAAAACCCGTTTTTCTTTCTATTTTTCAATTAAAAGCGTATATAATTGCAGAATACTGGCAGGGCTCCCACCCTGCCAGTATTGATGATTCAGCAGTTCTTCTGCCAAAGGTTGGTGCCGATCTTTTCAACCTTGCCTTCTTTCACCCAGCGACAGATGACGGTCTTCACCACAGGCGAATCGCCATTGGCCAGACGCAGGGCCACCAAGTCCTCCTTCGTGAACTCCTTGGGCAGGGTATCCAGATAGCGGATGTTGCTCTTTGAGGCCTTTGTTCCCTGCATACCATGATAGAGCGCATCGATCTTGTCACCGTAGATCTGCAACTGGTAGTGGAGACAGCGCTCGGCATACCAGACGGCGAACCTGATGGCGCGCTCCGTCTCCTGACGGCCTTCCAGCAGATAGGCGATGATGCCGGCACGGAAACCGTTGAGGGCCGAGCGCCGGCGAAGCACATCGATCGAGGGGCGCAACATCTGCAGATATTCCTCACGCTTCGATTCGTCCCATGCCTCGATGGCCTTGTTGATGAGCGGCAGATTCACCTCACCCTCCTCGTCCATCAGACAGAGGCACTGGCGCTTCACATTCTCCTCCTCGTCCTTCGTCCAGACCTTGAAACGAGGCATACTGGCACCAATCATATCAGGCAACTGTACAGGCGTCACTCGGCTCACCAATCCACTCTCTGCATCAGCAAAGAAGGCCCGGCACTTGTTGGGTGTTCCGCACATCACCATATTGTAATAGAGGGTGACTTTGCCAGAGAACGAATCCTTCGAGATGCGATGCTGACCCCAAGGCTTGTTGTCGTAGGCCAGACGGAACAGATCGTTCTTCTCCGTCCAGGCACCGCCCTTGTTGTTCTTCAGAACTGTCTCAATCTCAGGGGCATAGGTGAACAGATGCTTGCCTTTGGCATAGAGGGCTCGCTCGAGGAAGGCCGACACACCGATGTTGGGTTCGATGATGCGGATCTGCGAGCAGGGATTCTCCACATCCTGACCGTCTTTCTTGGCCAACGAATAGGCAATCTCCTTCTGCCATTCCACCTCGTCCTGCTTGATGATGGGATCCATCAGCAACTCGAACTCATTGTCGACGAACGACTTACCTGTGGCCTGAGGGGCTTCGATATCCACGATGAAACTGGCCGAGTTCAGCTTCCCGTCACGATACTTGGCGCGAATGCCTGTGGCCAGAGTGCCCAGCATAGGCATTGCTGCCATCAAGGTAGCCTCACGGAACTCCTCAGGAGCGTGGTCGGACAAGTCCTGAAGGATACCAGGCAACTCTGCATCAACAGGTGTGATGAGTGAGTCGTCAGTCGTCTCAGTCTCTGCTTCGATAGCGGCTCCCAAAGTCGAAAGCACCTCATTCATCTGTGAGGGAATGCCAGCAGGACGAACGCTGCTGACAGCACTCTTGATGGTCGTGATGACTTCGTGATCCGAGAGTCCCCAATGGGGTAGGATAGAGAACAACTTCTGTTCATCGAAGTCACAGATGAAGCGCAGGTAGCGGCTCATGGTGTAGAGAGCCGTATTGCGCTCACCCTCGGCAGGTGCATCGCCATAACCCAGTTTCCAGAGCAGCGCCTGCACGATGTTCTCGTAAGGAATGCCTTTGTAGGAGCCTCCTCCCGCCCCCTCCAAAAGGAGGGGGTGATCTGCCTCTTTATTAGCCCCTTCCTTTTGGAGGGGGTTGGGGGAGGCTCCCTTTTGGAGGGGGTTGGGGGAGGCTTCGAAGACGATGGGATCCAGCAACTTCACATACTGCTCGCTGACCATGAAACAGCAGCGGGCCAGATCCGTTACATGCGAGTCGTAACTGACACCCAGCCGACTCGCCAGCTTCTGGATGTCCTCCTCGATAGAGATTCCTGGTGTGCGCCAAGCCCAGATGTGGGTTCCACCTCCAGCACTCTCGGCAAAATAGACAATACGGAATTTCTCAATGAGGTTCTCGTCCTGCACTTTCTGCCAGAGCTGCTCCGTCAGCCCCTTCTCGTCGATGTCGAGGAAGAAGAGTCCTGAGGGCACCGCATCTTCGGCCTTGCGCGTACCATTGTTAAAACACTCCGCAAGGGGAAGCCACACGGGCAGTTCCTTCTTGCGATCCAAATTTTTGTTCTGCTTCACATCCTGAAGGATCTCCTCCACGTGATTCTCCGCCAGCAGTTGACGGTAAGCGGCCATGCTCGCCTGGCGAGGCTTGCCGCTAAATGAATTTGCAACGCTGATCATACTTTTCGTACTTTAGCGCTGCAAATCTCGCAGGGGAATTAGGGAAAACAAAGAGCGGGAAAAATTCCCGCCCTGTTATTTTTTGGAGTGCTTACCCAAGATGCTCTCTAATTCCTTGATACTCTGATCGGTAAGTGTTGTTTTCGTTTTCTTGATATAGTCACGATAAGTTTCCCATGAATGTTTGTCACCAAGCTTTTTTCCCAGATCAGAAGGCGAATTGCTGCCATAAAAATGCTTCTCACGGTTGAGCCAGCCTACAATTTGACAGAAACACTGCATGTTGAAGCCACTGTTATGCTTGCCATTGCGATAATCGGCCAGCTGAGCCCCGATGACAGGACTCTGCACGATATCCTCCCAGATGCTTTCATAAGCGTCGTAGTATTTGTCGTCTGAAAGGTCCTTGATTCTCTCAGCCTTCTCCTTCACGCTTGAGCGCATCCTCAGGAGTCTGTTGTCTGGCGTTTCGCCCTCATCCTCGAGCGCCTGCTTCTTGGCCAGGTAAAAGAGCAGGCGGAGCATCTCGTCGTCGCTCATATCAGATTCCTTCAGGGCACGTCCGAAAGCCTCAGCCGACTCATCCCACCTATTATATATATAGCCGTGCATGCTGAGCAGATAGCGATCCACCTCTTCGGCATCCTTCTTCAGCTCGTCGGAAAGCGAGCCGCTAGCCATGAGGGCAAGATGCGACAGATGGCTTCGCCAGTAGTCTTTCCAAGCCTCGCTGTTCAGCAGTTCCGCCTTGGCCTCCTCAAAGAGCGCATCCACCTCCTCGTCCTCTTTATGCTGCAGGTCAGTATAGTTCACAAAGAGTTTCACGGCCATCTGGATGACAGCCAGCCCGACGGCCATCTTGTTTTTGGAGAACGCAGCTACCTTGCCGATATTCTCGCCGAAGTCCACCATGTCGTCCATAAACTCCAGTTGCTGAGCCAGCTGCTCGTCGTCCTCATCCCTTTTTACCACAGACTCCATCGCCCTGAGAGCCTGCTCCGCATCCATGTGGGGAATATAGTGCTGCTGATACAGACTCTGTACGGTGTCCATACCTTCGTCCGTTTCCTTCACGCCCTTGTCGAAGATGTCCTTCAGCCGCTTCCACAGCGTAGGCACACCTATCGACAAGCCTTCGCCCTGCGAGCCCATCATGGCCACCAGCTCGCGATCCAGCCTGTGGTCGGCAGCCATCTTGACGATCTGCTGGTGGAATCCCCGAAGCAGCAGCGCCTGCGGGTGAGAGAGCATGGAGAACATCATCGAGCCCACGCGCTCCAGACGGCAGAATACGGCCATCACCTCTACCCCGTCATCGTCATACAGCGCCTGATCACGCTCCTGGTTTATCTGTTCCATCCGGCTGGCGGCCACCTCCCAATTGTGCGCAATACTCCTCAACAGTTGCATGGCACTATCGTCGCTGGCAAGTTCCAGCATTGTCTGTTCTTTCTTGTCTGTCATTGTCTTCTAATTCTTGTGAGGTGCAAAGATACGCTTTTTTATCCAAACCGCCAAGCATTTATCCGCCGAATTGGTTACGGTTACAGTTGTAACCATGTAACCTCCGCCCTACTATCACAAGTATTGTAACCACTATAAACGACTGAATATCAATGTATTATATAGGAATTTCCAGTCTCTTTCCCATAGAAAAGGTTACATGGTTACAACTGTAACCGTAACCAAAATGCGAGACCGAGCTTTCGCAGTCACAAAGCAAGAGTTTGCTACCGACAAAGCATAAGTTTGCTACCGACAAACTACCTTTTACATTACGACAAACCCATGCTTTCATTACGAGAAAAATACTCAATAAAACTAATCTCATTCCATTATTTTTCATGCCATGCTCTTATATATATTTGTTGGCAAAGATAGCAATTTTTCCATAAAATGGAAATCATAAAATGGAAAAACAAGTCGATGTTAGCATTGAGAACCAAATTTCACAAACTTGTGAATCACAAACTTGTGAAATTTAAGTATTATTATTAAGTATAAGCGATCATAGACAAAAATCGGCTCAAATAGCTTCTGATTTATACATTTTTAAGCTTATAATGAGCCGATAATCAGAAAAAAGTCACTGTCTTTGCACCGATTTAAGTTCACAAGTCATGGATATCTCAAGAGAAATATTACAGTATTTGCACTATCATCCAAGGGTAAAGCTCGGGCTACTCGTTACCATCTTTCAGATCAGGCCTTTCTACTGATGCCACTCAATCTGGAAACCTACTTTGCGATGGATGTCGATGAGCGACAAGTACAGACATCTTTCAACTTCGCTTTGATACGTCAGCAATTTCCCTCTGTAACGCTTTTCACTGACGAAGAGATGAATAGGCTGCAAGAACTACAAGCCGAATTTCGCCAACATGTCAGCGAGATGACAGAAAACGAATACCGCAAGGAGATGGAACGATTGGGTATCGATCTCAGTTGGAAATCGTCGCAGATAGAAGGCAATACCTATTCGCTGTTGGAAACAGAACGTCTGCTTCGGGAGAGCAAGACTGCTTCTGACTGCATCATAAATTGCTTGTATAAATATCACTCTTTGGAATATCATAGCTAACGGACGATAACCTTGCGGGAGGCGGTGCCTTGGCGAACGATGTAGATGCCGGGGCGGAGGCCGTCAAGGGTGTGGCCGCATGACTGGCCTGAGAGGGAGTAAACGTCGTAAGGCTGGGTAGGATCAACAGAGACTTCCGTGATACCACTTGGTATGTAGGTATAGCAGAGTCGGTGGTCCATCCAAGTCAGACGTTCTTTTACAAAGCGCCTGACATTATCCACCTCGGCCTTGAAACTGCCTAAGGCCTGTGGGTTCTGATGAACGCGCTTGTTAAGGATAGGCCATCGCAGGAAGTTCAGCCGCTGGGAATGGTCGAGTTCTGTCTCCATCTTGTCGATACAGGCTAGCAGACTGGCTTCAGTGAGGTCTTTATGTCTGGCCTCATCCCAGATATCGAGCATCATCGATTCCGACTCTTCGTTCTCAAGCGCGACAATGTCTGCCAATAGTCTCATCTGCCCCGTGCAACTGCCGCCGCTGCGATAGATGAAGTCGGATTTATTGCAGACGGGATAGGTGCGCTGGTCGTTGTCGAAGGCCAGATCAAAGTCCCACACAGGCCCCGTGTACATCATCTCATCGTCACGTTTCTTATACATATAGACACTCCAGTAGGTGTCGGTATTTCCCGAGAGTTCACCCACAAGAAAATGACGCAGGAAGGTATTCTTGTCGACATAACGATTCAGATCCCACTCCATCGCATTGAAATGGCCGATGATATAATTCTTCTGCTCCACGGTAATGGAATCTTCGCTGGGCGACTTTATGACGACTGGATTGCCGTTGTCAGACCTGAACCATAGTTTCTCAGTATTGGCATAAGCATCGACCTCCACGAGATAGCCACCAGTAAGCGCGCTGCCCTCATTGTCATCAGGCGTCAGCTCCGTGATGTCCACACGGTTCTTATGCACCTGAATCTGATCGCAAAGCTGATAGCAGCCCTTATATTCGCCATTCAGCAACACATCTACAGCAGTGCCGTATGGGGTATAAGGCATCCCCAGGCGCTTGCTCAGTTCGAAGGCCAACAGATTGCGCATCAGGGTCTTATCGCCATAATTATTGATAAGCGTCCATTTCTTCGCCTTTGCCGGGGCATCGAGCACATGCTGCTTCTTGTCGAACTTGATGCGATAGGGTTTCTTGGGGAAGTCGCGTGAGGCATTACCTCGCTCACGAATCGTACCAGGCTCGGAAAGCAGTTTCGTTCCGCCATCAGAGATGATAGTCAGCTGGGAACTGATCTCATGTACTTTGTCATAAGGATTTTTTTCATTGAGGGTATGGATGTATACCGTGGGCAGATTCGTAATCTGATAGAGGTGAGAATCATCTCCCTCACCCTGATGACCGTAGAACTCCAGTTCAGGAACCTGCCCCTGAGCATCGGCAGGACTGACATAACGGACATAGCGGAAGCCTCGCGAGCAATCGACATCGGCATACGACATACTGCCATTCGTACCTGTATCCTCAATCAGGAATAGTGGCAGGGCATCCATGAAATCAGGACTGTTGGCACCCTCGAACACACCGAGCTGTACGCGCTGGGATGACATCCACCCCACTCTAGTTATCACATGGGGACTGCCCAGATCAAGTCCTGATCCGGACTTGCCAACAACGGTACCCGTCAACTTATCATCAGCATGGAGTGCATGGGTCCATAACGTCATCAGGCAACAAACTAAAGTCAATCGTCTCATTACTTCCCTGTATATTTCTTAATAACACTATAGGCCTGGTAGAGGCCGAGTTCGCCAGCTTTACTAAGATCGTCGATGCCCTCAGAAATCTTCTTGGCATAGATTCTGGCTAGGCCACGATTATAGTAAGCCTCCGCAAAATCCTGCTCCAACGCGATAGCACGGGTGAAATCATCGATGGCACGCTGGTAATCGCGACGAAGGGCATAGAGATTACCCCGGTTATAATAGAGGTAGGCATTCTTAGGCGACAGCTGGATTGCATCAGAGAGATCGCCCAATACATTGGCAGACTGGAGATCAGTATTTGTACCCTGCGAGGCGTTGAACTCATTGATCTTCGCCTGACAGACGGCCCGCTGCCAATGGGCCAGCGATGAAACGGAGTCAATCTGCAGATAAATTCCCAGATCATCGATGGCATTGTCGAAATTCTGAATCGAGCAATAGGCAATAGCCCGCAGGAAAAGCAATGGTTTTACGTCAGATGTTCGCTTCGAGGCATCAATCGCCGTGCTCAGCGAGTCGATATACGCAAAGGTCTGCTTCATACGGTATTCATCGAGCTTCGTCTGATCACAAGACACATAGACTGTCCGTGCTTTCGACTGCTGATTGAAGGCTTCCACGGTATCCTCGTATGGACGATCCTGACGGACGCTATTCTCTGGTCTTGTAAACGTCAGCCCGAACATTGGCTGGAACGACAGTTCGGCCTTGCGGTTCTGTACTCTTCCGCGATACTCGCTCTTATATTCAGGCTCTACATTTTGTTCGTCAGCCACGACGAGCTGGTTATATTTCTCGAGGTCTTCATCGCTTCGCTTTCGCATCTGCTTCTTTGAGAGTCGAGGTTGCTTACCATAGCGCTTGTCCATCTGGGCTTTCAGAATACGGAACTCATCGAGTTCTGCCTGTCGGGTATTACCCAGACGACGATAGCAAGAGGCACGATGCTGCAGGCCAAACCAGAAATTGGGATACTCCTCGATTACCTTCGAATAGTCGCGGATGGCTGCTCGCAGATTACCCGTCTGCTCCAACAGTAATGCACGGTTAAAGAGAGCCATGAGATTATCAGGTTCCAACTTCAATACAAAGTCGAAGTCTTCGATACCACGGTTATCATCACCCACCTGTGCTCGAAGCAGTCCACGATTATAGTGTCCGAGGAAATTGTTGGGTTCCAGATCAAGAGCCGTGTCATAGTCGGCCATTGCCCCGCGCAGATTGTTCTGATTATAACGCGCCAGTGCCCGATTGATATAGTTGCCGGCATTCTTCGGCAACAAGTGAATACTCTTGGAGAGATATTCCTCACCCTCCTTCCATTTCTCACCTGCCAAACTAATTACAGCGCGCTCTGCCCACAAGCCGCCATCATAAGGATCGAGTTCCAGACTCTTGTCGAGCGACTTCACGGCCCTCACTGTATCTTTCTGAAGCAGGAAGACCTCTGCCTGCATGGCATAGGCCCGAGCATAACGTGTCCATCGAGTCGTCATCGTATCAATCTCCGACAACGCACGATCGTATTCTTTCTCTTGAATCAGACAAAGGATACGATTGTGCCATAGTCCTTGATTTTCAGGATCATAGCGCAAAGCCTGATCATAATCTCTGACTGCTTCGGCAAATTTCTTCTGATTGATACGACAGAGGCCCCGGAGTTCGTAGGCATTGACCACATAAGGATTACGCTCGATAGCCTCTGTACAGTCGGACTCTGCACCCCGAAAGTCATCCAGATAATACTTTGCTACCCCACGAAAGAACCACGGCTCATAAAGCCATGGTTTCTGGCTGATGGCCTGATTAAAATACTGGATAGAAAGGACGTAGTCTTCATAATAGATGGCAGAACGCCCAACCATCAACAGACGATCGGTATTGAACTGTGCAGAGACTGCCAGCGGTAGAAATAGAAGGAAGATAAAAATGCGTCGCATTTATTATTTCCTAACAGGTTTCGTCTTGTAACCACAACGATAACGCCCTTGTATCAGGGCACGGAGTTTACTCTTAATGAGTTGTTTACGAAGTGGAGAAATATGATCCACAAACATCTTGCCGTCGAGATGGTCGAACTCATGCTGCATGACACGCGCCAGATAACCATCTATCCACTCGTCGTGATGCTGGAACTGCTCGTCATCCCAGACTACATGGATACGCGTGGGACGAACCACTTTCTCATGAATGGCGGGCAGCGACAGGCAACCCTCTTCCGAAGTATCCGTATTCGACTCATCGTATTCGATGATATGAGGATTAATAAAGACCTTTCTGAAGTCCTTATATTCTGGCAGGTCATCGGAGATTACATCCAGATCGATGACCGACAGACGAATGGCCTTGCCAATCTGTGGCGCTGCCAGTCCGATACCTTCGGATTCAGCAAGCGTGTCCCACATATCGGCAATCAACTCCTTCAACTGAGGATAGTCTGGGGTAATATCTTCAGCCACCTTGCGAAGCACGGGCTGACCATATATATAAATAGGTAGAATCATTTGGTAATTTGACTATTGGACTATTTACGATTTGACTATTTCTTGGAACGGAGGTAATCCTCCAGAATGATGGTTGCTGAAATTTCGTCGACGAGTGCCTTGTCCTGACGTGCCTTTTTCTTAAGTCCCCCGTCGAGCATAGCCTGATGCGCCAACACAGAGGTGAAACGTTCATCGAAATACTCGATAGGAACAGAAGGAACCGCCTTGCGCCAACGGTTGACAAACTGCTGTACTCGAGCCAAGTTCTCACTGGGCTGGCCATTCGGCTGACGGGGCTCACCGATGATGATACGCTCCACCTGCTCCTTGGCCAAATAAGCCTGCAACCACTCAAAAAGCTCTGATGTGGAAACAGTCGCCAACCCTCCAGCGATGATCTGCAGAGGGTCGGTGACTGCTAAACCGGTACGTTTCTTACCGTAGTCGATAGATAATATCCGCGCCAATCTCGAAACTTACTGTGCGTTGTAAAGCAACCAAGCATCGGGATAGGTAGCACGCAACTGATCACGGCTCATGACAGCATCTTCCTTGCCAGCAAAAGTCGTAGCTACCACACGGTACATATTCTTATCCGCGTTCTTCACAATCTGCGCATCATAGCCAGCAGATTTCAGGCGCTGCTGCAGACCCTCGGCATTAGAAATCAGACCGAAAGAGCCAACAATCACACTAAAATTCTTCAGACCGGTTCCGCTGATAAGCTGAACGCTCTCCTGACGAACTGAAACGTTGTCAAGATTGTCAACCACACGGGCCTCTGTAACTGGCCTTGCCTCAACAGGAGCCACAACGGCATCCTGACTTGATGCTGCTTCCTGCTGGGCAGTAGCAGTGTCATACTGCTTTGCTTTCTCATAAGCCTTCTTATAGGCACTCTCACTTGACTTACAGCTCGTAAAAGCCATGGCTGCGCATAAACCTACGCACAAAAGGGTGTACTTTTTCATTTGTTGTTTTTATTTAAATAAGTTGTTATTCGTAAATTTGGTGCGAAATTACAAAATATCGTGCAAACGAAAGAGAAAACAGCACATAAAGTTTGTTAAATCAAACAAAACACAACTTTTTAATAAATATTTTGGCCTTTTTTTGCACTATAACAGAAATAATTCGTATATTTGCAGAACAATTCATTACCAAACAAATTAAAACAATAAAGATTATGAAAAGTTTAGGTTACATTGGCGCATTCCTTGGCGGTGCAATCGCCGGCGCAGCTTTAGGTATTCTCATGGCTCCCGAAAAGGGACAGGATACACGTGTCAAAATCACTGATGCGGTTGAGGACTTCTTGAAGAAGCACAACATCAAGCTCAGCCGTAAAGAAGTGGTCGACCTGGTCGATGATATCCAGGACGCTTCTGAGGAGGAATAAGCTTTAAGTTGTTCTACCATGCTATCTAGCGACAAGAACGTAGAAACCATAGCACAGCTCATTGAGGTACTGAAGCATTATCTCGGGCTTCAAACTGAGTATGTGAAACTTGACGTGATTGACAAGGTTGTCCGCCTGCTAACGGCGACAGCCTTGGCAATCGTGTTCTTCTTCATCATCATCGCTGTGCTGATGTATCTCTCTTTTGCCATTGCCTTCTGGCTGGCTGCCTACGTAGGGACGGCATGGGGATTTTTCATTGTATCAGTGTTCCACCTGGTGCTGTTTCTGCTCGTCATCTATTTCCGTAAGCCCTGGATTCAGAAACCGCTCGTTCATTTCCTGGCTGAACTGCTGCTCAGTAAGTAACCATTAATATTTCTTTCCCGTGCTACCCGTCAAGAAACCCATCAGAGAATACCGGACGCTCGATGAGATCCGTATGCGAAAGGATGAGCTGCTGAACGAACTCCAGCAGGACAACACCAAATTCACCACCCTCTGGAATCAGGTATTCCTGAAGCGTGAAGACAATACAAAGGCTGAATATATCACAGGGCTCGTCAGCAATGGTATCGTTGCTTTCGACACATTCCTCATGATTAGAAAACTGATGAAGAATTATGGTTTTCTCTTTGGAAAAAAGAATAAGAGAAAGAAGTAATTAAAATCCTTTTTAAAGAATCACCTCCTGCCCGTCGTAGGCCAATTGTACACCTTCTGGAAGCAGTCGGTTGACACTTTCATGCAATCCTATATCATGACACACATGAATCAGTAACGTTTGCTTCGCCCCCACCCTATGGGCAAAAGCCAAGGCGTCATCCACCAATTGGTGCGAGTGATGGGGCTTTGTAAACCTAAGGGCATTCACAACCAGCAGTTCCGTACCCTCCAGATACGGATACTCACTCTCCTCTATGGTCTTCATGTCAGTAATATAGGCCAGTTTGCCTATACGATAGCCCAATATAGGCAGTTTGCCATGCATGACCTCAATCGGCATGATATCAAGATTGCCAATACGGAAGGGTTCGTGCTTGTGAATCTCATGAAGTCCGATGGCAGGCACCCCAGGATAGCGATTTTCTGCGAAACAATATGGCAGCATCTCCAACATTCCCTTTCGGGCAATAGGATCAGCATAGACGTTAATCTCACCAAACTGACAATATGGACGAATATCATCCATTCCACCCACATGATCATAGTGGCTATGGGTTATCAGGATGCCGTCGATTTTACGAAACGGCATGGGAAGGATCTGCTGCCGGAAATCAGGACCGCAGTCAATGAGCAGCCGCGTCTCATCTGTCTCTACAAGTACAGAGCAACGCGTACGCTGATCATGAGGATCTGCACTCTGACACACCTCACACTGGCAGCCAATGACAGGCACGCCACAAGAAGTTCCTGTTCCCAAAAAAGTCAGCTTCATATAATGTTTACCTCCGGATAAATATCTATGTCAAACTTCGTCTTAACATCATGACGGATGGCATCGCTGAGCGCGACAATCTCTGCACCCGTTGCACCGCCAAGGTTTACAAGCACCAAAGCCTGTTTGCTGTGAACACCAGCACGACCTAACGACTTGCCTTTCCATCCACATTGTTCTATCAGCCATCCTGCAGGGATCTTCACTTTGCCCTCGTCAATCGTATCATAGTGAGGCATACCTACATATTGCGCCGCCAACTGCTCATATTTCTCACGGTTGACGATGGGATTGACAAAGAAGCTGCCAGCATTACCCGTCACTTTCGGATCGGGCAGTTTGGCATTGCGGATTTCAATAATAGTATTCCGAACCTGTTGTGCAGTCAAATTCTGTTCATTAAGTCCTTTACGTTCCAATTCTGCACGGATATTACCATAGCCAAGACGGGGGAAGAACACGTCGGAAAGCAGATACTCTACAGCCGTAATCAGATATTTGTTCTTCCAATCGTGCTTGAAACGGCTGTCACGATAGCCATATTGACAATCTTCAAAACTGAAAGTACAGAGTCTACCAGAAGCAATCTCCACCGCATGAACCTTTTCGATGAAGACCTGTGCCTCAACACCATAGGCGCCAATATTCTGCACCGCACTTGCCCCTATATCGCCAGGAATCAGCGAGAGGTTTTCTAGGCCAAAGAGACCTTGGTCAAGGCTCTTGGCAACCACGTCATCCCACACTTCACCACTGCCGCAAAGCATCCTTGGATCATCGAAACTGATACCCTTGAGGGCTGAATGGACCACGATACCCTCGAAATCCTTCGTTAGCAGCAGATTGCTGCCTCCACCTATTATTATATAAGGTGAACCAGACTCCCGCAGGATCTGTGCAACCTGCTGAGCCTCGGCAATGGTTCCGTACTCCAAGAAACGGCTGCACTTGGCGTCAATGCCAAACGTATTATGCGCCTTCAGACTATAGTTCTTCAGATCTTTCATTATGTTGACATCTTCATCAATAGCCATTTCCCACCAACCTTCTTGAAACGCAATTCCATCTCAAGGCCGTTGGCAACGCCTCTCAACAAGAAAATCTTATCATTTCCTTCGGCTATCGGCTTACCATAGACAATATTATAGAGAACCTTTGTTGGAAGCGTCGGGGCAAAGGCTTCCCAACTCTCAGGTGTTATCACGCCCTCCATCATGTTGAAATCATCGTCAGGATCAGGTCCAACAAACTGCACTGTTTCATTGAGACTCTTAATCTGGAAGACACTATCGGATACAAAACGCTGATAGAATGCCAGAAATGAAGCATTAGGATTCTGTTCAAGCGTTGTCACGCGTATCTCCTTCAGCATCCACGCCCCCTTGATACGCTGGAACAGATAATCCATCACGCGATTCTTTTTCAGTTGGATTTTCTCGACCGTAGCCTCGCTGACTGCTGTATCCTTCATCAGTTCCATCTCCTTGTCGTTGTCGAAAAACAGCGTGTAATACCCCTGCTTCATAAAAAAGCGCTCCATTTCCCACTGGTCTTTCTCCGTCAACTCGGTCTTTCCATTCTCCGTCTTACGTAAGGGGAAGATAATTCGTTCTTTTTGCAACTTCTTGTTGGCTACGAAGTTAAAGATAAAATCGTCAAACATAGCATCAGCTGCACGGGGCATGGGAGTCTCTGTAATTAACAATTCCAAGGTGTCTGTCTCTGTAACAACCGCCGTATCGGCAACAGAATCAGCAGGCATCTCCTCTCCTTGGCCACCCTTCTTTCCTGTACAGGAAAACATCAGCAGCGCCACAGCGAAAACTGCAAAAACAATACTTTTCATCAACTGAAATAGTAACCTTGATCTATACTTGTTCTCTCAAATTTCGGCAAAGGTACAAAATATTCTTAATTCTTCATCATAATTCTCTTTTTTTTTGTACCTTTGCACGCAAAATTGCAATTTTAACAAAGATATGATACTTGATAAGATAGACGAACTTCTGAAAGAAGTACAGAATTTAAGTGCGAAAAACGCAGAGGAAGTAGAACAGCTGCGTCTGAAATATCTTAGTAAGAAAGGTGAGATTACAGCCTTGATGAACGACTTCCGTGAAGTAGCTGCCGACCAGAAGAAGACTGTAGGCATGAAGATCAACGAGTTGAAGACGTTGGCTACAGAGCGTATCAACAAGCTACGCGAGGAATGTGATACCCAAGAGAGTAACGACGAGATCATCGATCTTACGCGTACTCCCTACCCAGTGCAACTCGGCACACGTCATCCCCTTACCATCGTCACCAACGAGATTATCGATATCTTCTCGCGCATGGGATTTGTGCTAGCCGATGGTCCTGAGGTTGAAGACGACTTGCATGTGTTCACAAAAATGAACTTCGCTGCCGATCATCCTGCTCGCGATATGCAGGATACCTTCTTCGTTTCTCAGCATCCAAATGATGTGACGAAGAACATTTTGTTGCGCTCTCATACTTCTTCTGTCCAAGCCCGAGTTATGGAGCAGATGCATACAGAAGACGGCAAACTCACTGAACCCATCCGTGTCATCTGTCCAGGTCGCGTCTATCGTAACGAGGCCATAACCGCCCGTGCACATTGCTTCTTCCATCAGGTGGAAGGTCTGTATATTGACAAGAACGTATCATTCACCGACCTCAAGCAGGTGCTGCTGTCGTTTGCCAGAGAGATGTTCGGTGCAGACACAAAGATTCGTCTGCGCCCGTCATACTTCCCCTTCACAGAACCTTCTGCAGAGATGGACATCTCATGTTTCATCTGTGGCGGCGAGGGTTGCGGCTTCTGCAAGCACACAGGCTGGGTTGAGATTCTGGGTTGCGGTATGGTCGATCCCAACGTGCTTGAGCTCTGCGGCATCGACTCCAAGGAATACAGCGGCTATGCCTTTGGCATGGGTGTTGAGCGTATCACCAACCTGAAATATCGCGTCTCAGACCTTCGTATGTTCTCAGAGAACGATACTCGATTCCTAGAAGAGTTCGAGTCAGCCAATTAATGATTTGGGGAATCAGTCTGTAAGAACAAAAATACTGGTAGAAAATGCTGCCATACAGCGACTAAGAAGTTGTTGTATGGCAGTTTTTAGTGTCAGTAAAGTGTTAAAAGCCTCATCAAGGAATTAGCAGGGAGGAATCTCCATAACTGAGAAAACGGAAATTATGATTCAATGCATAATCATAAATCCGGTGCCAGTCACCTTTCACAAAGGCACTCACCAACAAAAGCAGTGTTGACTGCGGTTGATGGAAATTCGTCACCAACATCTTAACAATCTTATAATCATAACCAGGAGCTATGATAATCTGGGTGCTCGAGTGTAGCACCTTCAGCTGATGACGGTCCATCCACGAGGCCAAAGCCTGTAAGGAAACCTCTGCACTCTCCCCTTCTATCGAATATGGCTCCCATTGAGCAACATGAAGATCAGACTCTGACAAATCCGGATCCCGCATGACCTTCAGTCCCATATAATAGAGACTCTCAAGCGTACGCACACTTGTAGTGCCGACGGCTATCGCAGAAGCATGGTGTGCGATAAGTTTCTCAATCGTCTCGCGACGCACACTGATAAACTCGGTATGCATCTCGTGTCCTTCTATCTCCTCACTCTTCACTGGTTTAAAAGTGCCTGCTCCAACATGAAGCGTCAACTCCTCACGATCAATACCATGTGCATCAAGGGCTGCAAGCACTTCTGGCGTAAAATGCAGTCCAGCCGTAGGTGCTGCAACACTGCCTTTGATTTTGGAGTAGACGGTCTGATAGGTCGTTTTGTCGCTCTCTTCTGTCTCACGATTCAGATAGGGAGGAATCGGCAACTCGCCCATAATATCAATCAGCTCGGCAAAGGAGATATTCCCATCCCACTCAAAATCAATACGATGACTCGTACCATGCAGTTCTCCGCGTGTTGCACTAATCGTTATCCGAGTGCCTCGAACCTCAATCTCACGTTTCAACGATCCTTCTTTCCACTTCTTCAGGTTACCCACCAGACAATACCAAGCGCAATGACCTGTGGTCTGAAACATCAGTTCATAATCAGTGGGAGCGGCTGGTTCCAGCAGAAATACTTCAATCAAAGCCCCCGTCTCTTTACGGAAATGCATACGTGCCTGTATGACCTTCGTATTGTTGAAAACCATCAGGGCACCCTCTGGCAGATAATCAGGTAGGTTATAGAAAACATCCTCAGTCACCTCACCTTTTCGATAAACAAGCAACTTAGAATGATCGCGCTGAGCAAGGGGATACTTGGCTATTCGATCATCTGGCAGCGCATAATTATATTCGCTAATACGGATATGTCGGGGATCTGAATTCATAAGATACATGATATTATAAGGATAATGAGCAACGTAAACACAAGAACCGCAACAGGGATATCACAATCAGCGTGCTGGTAGCCTGTGGAAGTATACTGCAAAGAAATCAGATGACGGCCTTGATTGATTCGGCGCGTTAATCTATAGAACAGGAAATAGGCAAAAGAACCGACTATAGTTCCCCATATCAATCCCACTAAGATATCACCTGGATAATGCACTCCAAGATACAAACGCGTCCAACAGTTCGTGAACGACCAAATGATCATTGCCAGAGAAAGCAGACGGCTCCTAACCATCCAACAAAAGAATATGGCTATGCTGAACGTATTGGCAGCATGAGCAGAGAAGAAACCGTATTTACCACCTCGATAGCCATCAACGACATCCACTAAAGGACCTATTTCCGGATCATGTGTAGGACGCCAACGAGCAACAGTCGGCTTCACTATCATGTCATCAACCATTCCTGCCAACAATACGCACACGCTTGCAGCACCTAGAACAAGGAGAATCTTCCGAAAACTATCGTTGTTCTTCAGCACGACATAAAACAGGCTAATGTAAAAAGGAATCCACGCAAGAGCGTTTGTCAACTTATGTGCCACCCTATCCAGATAAAGCGAATCGCTGCCATTGACTTCCAGCAGCAACTGTTTATCCAAGGACTCCAAAGCTGGAATCAGACCATCGGAAACCAAGCAAATATCGAGCATCATATTTCTTCAATCATATTACTTTCTATCCATCCCTCCTTACCGTCGGCAATCCGAATGCCCATCCATCCTTTCATCGTACCATCAGTGATGGACACCTTCGTTCCTTCATGCAGGATGAACAGGTCGGTACCATTCTTTGCAGGAGTACTTTTCACCGTAACGGACGGAGAGATGACAATCGCACCTTTTCGGAAAAGCAGGTCCTGCTTCTGTTGCCATGCGAACAAATTACTCAAAGCAAACAAAATGAGCAGTACAAATCCCCCAAAGAAGCCAACCTTCCGAAGCCAAATACGTTCTGAGAAGAGATAGACCAACAGGAGGACAATCAACAGTGCCAACGCAATCAATGCCGTCCATGCCCAAGCATCGACACTCATCAGATTAACTAAAGAGCGATACCAGGTAAAGAAGAACATCTCGGATTCCGGCACGATTTTATCAATGGTCTTCGCACGGGCTATCTGAAGATTAAAACGGATGTCGCGATCACCTGGTGATAGCAGTAAGGCACGCTCATAGTTGAGCACCGCACGCGTAATATTCTCACTACGGTAATAGGCATTGCCAAGATTATAGTACAAATCAGCAGATGCCCCCTGCTTCAACAACATCTCGTAATCCTTGATAGCCTGCTGATACTGTCCTCGGATATACGCACTATCAGCCTCAGCCTTCGTGACGGCATGACCCGATAATGGCAAGAACAACAACAAGAGCAATACGGTCGCCTTTGCGGCAGTACGACGCTTTTTCATTGAACCTTCAATCTTCTCTATGGCCGTCATAGCCTTCTCGTAAACCTTATTCATATTTCCCTTGGGATCGCCTGGGGCATAACGTTCAAACTCACACTCATCAAGCGCCCCGATGAACTGACTGATCACTGTTTCATCCACATTGTGCTCAGCAAGGCGCATACTGATATTGTCATGAGAAAGTTGTTCGACAGGGATATTCATCTTGTCACCGACATATCCCCAAAGCGCACGGAGCACCTCATCATAGAATTCACCAGGCTTATTGTCTGCCATCAGTCTGGAGGCTTTCTTTAAGCGTTTGGTAGCCACCTTGTTGGCTTTCTTTCCGCGTGCCTTGGTTACATTGGCATTATCAATGGCACGCTGACGGAAAATGACAAACAGCGATACAAACACCACAGCCAGCAAACAGAGCGAGATCCAATAGGCAGATGAGCCAAAGAAGAAATCGTTTAACGAATGCTGATTGGTAGAGCCTGTCTTGATATAGCGGATATCCTTATTCAATTCCTGAAGATCCTGACCCGAGAAATCATTGACGGCACCAGCGCCTGAACCTTTGGCTACATCGAGTGTGAAAGATTCACTCTTCACAGTCTTGTAAGCATTCTCTGCCGTATCGAAATAAGTGAATTCTACTGGCGGGATCTCGTATTGTCCCTGATGACGCGGCACAATAAGAAGATCATAAACCATCGAACCTTCAATGCCGTTAGTCGTCAACTTGCTCTTATCGGTAACCTTCGGCTCATATTTGTCAAAGTCCTTTGGAAGGTTTACCACAGGCTGCTTTATCAGTTTCAGGTTACCTGTACCGCTCACAATGATACGCATGGATATCGGATCATTAGCCTTAGTCTCTGTCTTGTCGAGCTGTGCAGAGACATTGAACTTACCAACACCTCCGGAGAAGTTGGCAGGACGTTCTGGTAAAGGATCAACCTGAATCTCAATCCCCGGTGCCTGTATCTTCTTTTTTACCTCGACATAACCAGAGCCGCCGTTGAAGAAAGCCTCGAAAGGATCGATATTCCTGTTCTGCTGAACCACAATTCCCTCAAAGGTGATGCTGGGGATTTCAAGTTTACCCGTAGTCTGAGGGAACATCACATACTGACTCCATGTGGTCGTCTTATAAGTCCGGCCATTCAAAGTTTCAACGGAAAAGCTCTTCTGCTGAGGCAGATCAACCTCCTGTGTATAGAAACTCTTCAAGTCAGGCATGTCGCCACGCAGACTCGTCAGTCCTACAAGTGTATATACTTTATAGGTCAGCAATATCGGTTCCTGCTCATGAACGCGCTTTTTGTTGGCACTGACTTTGATAAACAGATCGGAGCCTGATATCTGACTTCCAGCATCACGTATCTCCTCTTCTTCATTCCGATGCTGCCGCGAAGAACCTGAGTTGCTCTGGGCCGAACCCGACACTTTAATCGTCAGCGAATTTGATGAGATCGTCTTACCATCCACTACAATATGTGCAGGAGAGATTGTGTAGGTGCCATTCTTTGAGGCACACACAATATAGGTATAAGTAATAGAGGACGAAGAACTCGTATGGCCATTGATCATCTGATAACTCGACTGCATCGAACGGTTGGGGCCAATCAGCACTTCGAGTTCATTTGGAATACTGCCAGCACGAAAATCACTTACGTTCTGCGTATTGACGGTATATGTCAAACGGAACTGCTCTCCCACGGCAACATGGGAGGGAGCACTTCCTGTCAGTGTCTGCGCCATAGCTACGACTGCAGCTAATAGCAATCCGAATATCGTCGTTAGTCGTTTCATTTCTACCAGTTTTTCTCTATCTTCCGTCGTTGTGGCTGCTGTTGAGCTTTCTTCAACTTATCTTGAGTCTGCTTCTCGTTCTGGATAGCGGCATTCAACAACTGTTCTGCATTTTCTTTACTCATCTGGGGCTTCTGCTGTTCCTGAGGCTTCTGTTCATCCTTTTTATCCTTATTCTCCTCAGGTTTCTGCTGATCTTTCTTGTTGTCCTCCTTCTTGTCGTCATTACCTTGCTGGTTCTGCCTGTTCTGATCCTGCTTTTGCTTCTGATGTTTACAGAGCACAAGGTTATAACGCGTCTCATCGTCATTCGGATTCAGACGCAGTGCATTCTTGTAAGCCTCGATGGCCTCACCATACATCTTATGCGACTGACAGACAACACCGATATTATGGAATGCTTGTGCCTTCCGTAAAGGGTTTGTCTCCAATTTCGATGCGTTCTCATATTGTTCCACAGCCGCAGAATCCTTCTTCTGAGCCATCAGGGCATTACCGAGGTTGAATGCAGCCTGAGGGTTCTTCGGGTTTTTCTCTATAGCCTTGCGATAAGACACCTCAGCATTGGCATAATCACCTGTATGGAACTGTCTGTTTCCCTGGCGGATATACTGACGGTCAGTCTGGGCTGAGGATGCGACAGCAACAAGCAACAGCAGCATGACTGCGACATTCTTCTTGCCGCCAAAAAGTGAAATCTTCTTTAACAACGGATTCCTGCGATCATAGATACATATCTCAAGGATCAGCAATAAAACAGCCAGGATACCGAATGCCTGAAACTGCTCATCAAACTCACTGTAGATTGTCGTTGTGGTCTCTTTCTTGGCCAACTTATCTAGTTCGTTATCCAACTGTTCCTGGGCAGCGCTGTTATTTTCCACATGGATATAGGCACCACCACCAGCTTGAGCTACCTGCTTACACATATCCTCATTTAAAGCCGACATCACGGTATTACCAGAGTTATCCTTCATATAGTCACCTGTCCCGGGAATAGGTACAGGTGCACCATTAACTGATCCAACACCCAGCACATAGACGCGCATGCCATTATCCTTTGCTGCCTGAGCCGCTTCCACTGCCCCACCCTCGTGATCTTCACCGTCAGTGATGACTACGATGGCCTTACCGATACCTTCCTCCTGAGTGAAGCTATGAGTGGCCATATCGATGGCTGTAGCGATATCCGTTCCCTGAGTAGCTATCATCGAGGGGTCTATGCTGCTGAGAAACATCTTTGCCGAAACATAGTCGCTCGTTATCGGCAGCTGTACAAAGGCGTCGCCTGCAAAAACAATCAGACCAATCTTATCGTTGGAGAAGTGGTCTACCAGATTCTCCACCATCATCTTACTGCGATCCAGACGGCTAGGCACAATATCCTCAGCACGCATGGAGTTACTGATATCCATCGCAATGATCGTCTCAATACCCACACGCTTCTCATGATTGATCTTCGTACCCATCTGCGGACGGGCAAGCATGACAATCAGCAATGCCAGCGCCCCTTCCAGAATCCAGAACTTCACTGACGGGCGGAAACGGGACACATCAGGCATCAGCGCTTTCAGCAAGGCTGGATCACCAAACTTACGGAGCCGTTTTTTCTGGTTCCTATAAGAAACGAACCTGACCAGTGCCAATATTGGAATCAGCACCAGCAAGTAGAGATATATGGGGTCTTCAAATCTAAACATATTACGGAATTCTTCTGAAAATGGTTATACGCAACAGGATTTCGAGCAGCAAAGCCAATATTGCAATGATGGCAAATGGCTGATAAGCCTCATACCGCTTGCTGAACTTCTTCACATTTAGCTTACTCTTCTCCAGTTGGTCAATCTCTTTATAAATATTACGAAGCTCCTTCGTATTCGTCGCACGATAGAAATCACCTTCAGTAGCAATGGCAATCTCACTCAGCGTCTTCGTATCTATCTCAACAGGAATGTTCACATACTGCACACCGCCAGCCACAGGCATCGGGTATGGTGCAACCTTATTGGTTCCGACACCGATGGTATACACACGAATACCCAGACTCTTGGCTATTTCTGCAGCTGTCATCGGCGAGATATCACCCCGGTTATTACTTCCGTCAGTTAAAAGAATCACGACTTTGCTCTTTGCCTTTGACTCTTTCAGACGACTCACGGCATTGGCAAGCCCCATACCGATGGCAGTACCGTCTTCGATCAATCCACGTGCTGCAATATCAGTACGTACACCCTGAAGCATGTTCAAAAGCGAAGCATGATCCGTTGTCATCGGGCACTGTGTAAACGCCTCTCCGGCAAAAATCGAAAGACCGATATTGTCATTGGGACGTCCGACGATAAATTCCGAAGCCACTTGTTTGGCAGCCTCTATACGGTTAGGCTTCAAATCCTCTGCCAACATACTCGTAGAGACATCCATCGCCAACATAATGTCGATTCCTTCAACCGTTTCACTCTTCCAGGAATTCTGTGTCTGAGGTCTGGCCAAAACCAGGACGATCATCACGAACGCCAATATACGCAGCAGCATGGAAAGAGGCATCAGCATCACCTTCCAACTCTTCGGTGCATAGCGAAAAGCGAACGTATCGCTCATCCGCATCGTCGGCTCGGTTTTCTTCCTATACATCACATACCACAACAGGTATGGGATCAACAGCAAGAGCAAAAACAGATATTCTTTATTGGCAAATTCCATGTGATTCCTTTTAATTCAACAACAGATAAAGCATATACATCACATAAGCGAACAGTAATCCGCATACTGTGAATATGGCCCAGATGGCAGTTTTGAGAACACGACGAGCCTTTTGCGAACGCTGATCCTCTTCAGTCAACTGAGGCTGGATAGTTTCTTCTACAGGCACATTCTCCTGTTTCGTTTGATTGATGAACTCAATCGCATTCACAAGGTTTGCATCGTTCTCATTAATCAGCGTCGAGTATTTTGCAAACTTCACGAGGTCGGCAGTCAAGAACAGATGCCGCAATTCACTCAGGGCACTTTCGTCTTGGATAGCCATCAACTTCTCGATAATCTCACTGCTCGTCATCTCCATCGCATTGAAGCCGTAACGCTCTTCAATATACTTACGCAGCGTATCCGTCAACTTCGTGTAGTATTCCTTTGAATTCTCCGAAGTCACCATCTTGTCGGCCTTAATCTGCTCGATTTCCTTCATGGCCTTCTGATGGGGCAGCAACCGCTTCACTATACGGATGGTCTTGATGATAGGCTTATTATCACGCAGACGGAGATAGAGATAATAACTCAGCGCGAGCAATACCAGCATCAGCACACTCAACCAGAACGGCAGGCGCCATTCACTCCAAAGGAACGGATTATCCTGTACGTCCTTCGGACCGAAGAACTGATCGACATGCGTCGTATCAACCTCTATCGTCAAAACCTTCAAAGCAAGACTTTTGCTCTTGTATGCCTTCCCGTCAATCTTGACGACCATCGGAGGGAGATAATATAAGGTATCATCAAACGATGTCAGCGTATACTCCATCGAGCGTGCCACAAAGCCATTATCCAAATCCCGCTTATCCAGCTCTTTACTGGACAACACTTCTACACCTGGAGTGATATATTGGGTGGGCTTAAACTGCGGGAATTCTATCTTGGCATTTTCTTGGGCATTGGCTGTCAATGTGACATGAACCTGCTGTCCGACAAACATCTCTATGGAATCAATCCTTGCTTCCACAGAAACTTGCGCAGATGCACGTATTACACTGGCAATCAATACGATAAGGAATACAAATCTTCTCATTAACTTCTTTGTTTAAACAACATCAGCAAGGACTTTACGAAGTCTTCGTTCGTAGCAATGCTCACATTGTCAACGTTACTTTTATTAAACGTTTCCTGTAGTTCAGCCTGCCTGCTCATCCAATATCTCTGATAGGCCTGGCGCAGACGCTTGGAACTTGTATCAATATATTGTTCAAAACCCGTCTCGGCATCCACTACCTTCATCAGTCCTACATCAGGCAACTCCTTAGCACGCTGATCGTATACTTGAATGGCTACAACGTCGTGCTTCCGGTTACAGATCTGAAGTGACTGCTGGAAATCATCCCGGACATAAAAATCGCTGAGGATGAAAGCCGTCGTACGCCGTTTCTGGACACTGGAAAGGAATTCCACAGCCTGCTTCACATCCGTACGTTTCGACTCTGGCTGGAAATCCAGCATCTCGCGGATAATATAGAGGATGTGCTTACGTCCTTTCTTAGGCGGGATGTATTTCTCGATCTTATCTGAGAAAAACACCACACCGATTTTATCGTTGTTCTGAATGGCGCTGAAGGCGATGGTGGCTGCAATTTCTGTCACCATATCACGCTTCATCTGCTTCTGGGTTCCGAAATCAAGTGAGCCGCTGACGTCAATCAGCAGCATTACCGTCAGTTCACGCTCTTCTTCAAAAACCTTCACATAAGGGCGATGAAAACGGGCAGTCACATTCCAGTCGATATCACGCACATCGTCGCCGAACTGATACTCACGCACCTCGCTGAAGGCCATACCCCTACCCTTGAAGGCGGAATGATACTGACCTGCGAAGATGTTTGAGCTCAAGCCACGGGTCTTGATCTCGATCTTACGGACTTTCTTTATGATTTCGCTTGTCTCCATGATGCGATAGCAAATTCTTCACTATTCACTCTTCTCTCATTAAGGTACTTCTACCTTGTTGATAATCTTGGATACAATCTCCTCACTCGTTACGTTGCTGGCCTCTGCCTCATAAGTCAGTCCGATACGATGACGCAATACATCATGAGCCACCGCACGCACATCCTCAGGAACCACGTAGCCACGACGCTTGATGAAGGCGAAAGCACGGGCAGCCTTTGCCAGATTGATGCTGGCACGAGGAGAACCGCCAAAGGAGATCATGTCTTTCAGATCCTTCATACCATAGCGATCAGGATAGCGCGTAGCAAAGACGATGTCAGCAATATACTGCTCAATCTTCTCATCAATATAGACATCACGCACGACAGAACGCGCCTTCAGAATCTCTTCCGAAGTTGTAACAGGGGTAACGGTAGGCATCTCTCCGGCAATATTCTCGCGGATGATCTTCTTCTCTTCTTCAAGAGAAGGATAATCGATGACAACCTTCAGCATAAAACGGTCTACCTGAGCTTCTGGAAGCGGATAGGTACCTTCCTGCTCAATGGGGTTCTGAGTAGCCATTACCAGGAAAGGATTCGGCAGTACGAAAGTCTCACTGCCAATGGTGACCTGTTTCTCCTGCATGGCTTCCAGCAAAGCACTCTGAACCTTAGCCGGAGCACGGTTAATTTCATCTGCCAATACGAAATTGGCAAATACCGGACCCTTCTTCACCTGGAATTTCTCATCTTTCTGAGAATAGATCATCGTACCGATGACGTCAGCAGGTAACAGGTCTGGAGTAAACTGGATACGGCTGTAATCAGCGGCAATCAATTGCGAAAGGGTCTTGATAGCCAATGTCTTAGCCAGTCCTGGAACACCTTCCAACAATATATGTCCGTCACTCAGCAATCCTATCAAGAGTGAGTCTACTAAATGTTTCTGACCTACGATGACACGGTCCATACCGGTCACCAGATTCGTTACAAATGCACTTTGTTGTTCTATCCGGATATTCAACTCTCGGATGTCAATAGCTTCTGCCATAATATTTTCTCTTTATTAGTTTTCTCAATTTGACCGCAAAAGTAGTGAATAAATAGGATTTTCCCACTATTTATCTGTCTAAATAATATTAAAAAAGTTTCCCAAAACATAAGTTTTAAGAAACTTTTTCATTCTTTCTCTATTAGTTGACAGTTTGAGGCTTCTTTTTCTTCTTCAACTGCAGTTTTGGAACCTTGATTTCCTGTCCCACTTTCAAGGGTGTAGACACCTTCATGCCGTTGTAAACTTCAAGATAGCACTCCATGTCAGGACCTAACACACGATTTGAGATTTTCCGAATGTTATCACCTTCTTTAACCTTCACCACCTTCTCTGTTCCGACAATACGATAAGCACCTGTACGAACGCGAGCATCCATCGCAGAGTACTTATCCAGCTTTTCGGGAGCTGGTTCTTTAGCAGCAGATTTCTTTTCCTCGGCCTTAGGAGCTTTGGGTTCAGGCTTCGTCACAGGCTTTGGGGCCGCCTTTGCTTCAGGTTTAACTGCAGGTTTGGCTTCTGGTTTAATTTCGGGTTTGGGTTCAGGATTGACCTCAGGTTTAACCTCGGGTTTGACCTCGGGCTTGGGTTCGGGCTCTGGCTGCTTCGCCTCTTCGGCAGTCTCGTCTGCGTTCTCAGCTGGTGTCACTGCTTCTGGTGTCACAGTTGGTGTCACAACCGTTTTCTTTGCAGGTACAACTTTCTCCACTTTCGTTTCCTCCCCGCCCTGATTACTGTTCATCGGGAAATAATTCCCGATAAAATAACCAATTATAATACCAAGAATACATGCAAGAAGAGCAAGAAGCCATTTATTAACACCATAACGTTCCTCAACTTCCTCAGTTTCTTCTTCCACCTCTTCTTGAGATTCCTGTTCCTCCTTGCTATTATCTGATACGGATTCAGGCTGAGTTTCGGGCGCTGCCTGAGGTTCAGGCTCGGGTTCAGGCGTCTTAAAAGCCACAGACGCAGCTTCCGACTTGGGCAAGTCTCCTGACGGCGCCTCACTTTCAGAGAGATTCTCTTCCGCCTGACGCTCATCCACAAAATCCACCAGTGGCATCTCTGTCGGCTCTTCCTGGGATACCTTAGTCTGGAATACAGACGCCGGCTCAGGTTCTGGCTGTGACGCAGGTTCGATGATCGGCTGTGACGCAGGTTTGACAATCGGCTGTGACACAGGCTCTACGACTGGCTTTAATACCGGTTCGATAACCGGCTGCAATACTGGTTCGGAATTCTGCGGGGATTCGGGTGGAAGATCGTCGTCGAAATCTACGCCATCGTTCAGAACGACGGTATCAAACTGAGAGAACGGCTTATTAACCAGTTCCTTGATAATCGAATCTGGCGCAAAGGTAATCTTGCCATGACCTTCGATCAATACGCGTTCACCCGTATTGACATTCACACTCTCACGGTCATCAACGTCTATGATCTTAAAGGTTCCCAACCCCTTGATCTTCACTATTTTCTCTGTTTCCAACGCTTGCTGGACCAAGTCGAATATAGCACCGATAAACGTGGTTGCCTCTTTCTTGTTCAGACCAGCACGATCCACCAATAAGGCAGCAAGTTCTTGTATTGAAACTTTTCCCATTACTCGATTCCTCCATTCTTTATACGTTCCTTCCAGGTGCCGTTAGGCTTGAATGTAAGCACCAGTTTGGGAGGCACTAGCATACGCTGACCTGTGGAAGGATTCACCATGATACGCTCCAGCTTCTTCTTCACCTCGAAAGTGCCAAAAGCCGGAATAAGCACTGAGTTATCATCTTGGAGATAATCCCCCATGGCCTCGACAACAACATTCACAAATTTCTGGGTCTCATCAGCCGAATAACCTGTTCGTTGTGCTAGTTCTGCGATAAAGTCCTTGTTATTCATATTTTTTAGTTGATGGTTGTTCCGTATAAATCAAATTCTTCTGAGTCTGTAATCTCAACCTGATAGAAATTGCCGATCGTGAGTTTCCGCTCCGATACCGGAATCAGTACCTCCGGATCTACTTCAGGAGAGCAGAATTCCGTGCGCCCGATATAGTAGTCGCCTTCCTGACGGTCTATTATCACCTTCAGCACCTGCCCCACTTTCCCGGCCTCCAGTTCAGCACTGATATTCTGCTGGATACGCATCAGTTTGTCGAGCCGATGCTGCTTCACGTCTTCTGGCACGTCATCCTCATAGTGTTTCTCCGAATAAGTACCTTCTTCTTCTGAATAGGCAAAGGCACCCATCCGCTCAAAACGGGCCCATTTCACAAAAGTCTTCAGTTCCTCGAAATCATCCTCTGTCTCCCCAGGGAAACCCACCATCAGTGTGGTGCGGATATGGATCCCGGGCACCTCTCTACGCATGCGCTCAATCAAATCATAGGTCTCAGCCTTGGTCACATGCCGTTGCATACGCTGAAGCATATTGTCTGAGATATGCTGGAGGGCTATATCGAGGTACTTACACACATTCGGTTTCTCTCGCATCACGCGAAGCAGATCCCAGGGGAAATGGGTCGGATAGGCATAGTGCAGACGGATCCATTCCACACCGGGAATATCAGCCATCTGCTCGATCAGTTCGGCGATATGCTGCTTGCCGTCAATGTCAACACCATAGTAAGTCAACTCCTGGGCAATGACATTAAACTCCTTCGTGCCGTCCTTGACCAACTGGCGCACTTCATCCAGGATCTCCTGCATCGGCCTACTCTGATGGCGCCCCGTTATCAGCGGAATAGCGCAATAGGCACAATGACGGTCACAGCCCTCAGAAATTTTCACGTAGGCATAATGGCGTGGGGTCGTGATATGCCGCTTCCCCTCCAAAAACTTATCGCTGGGGCCAGGCCCCGAAGTAAAGTTTTGCGCCAGATCTTGCAGCAATTTCTTATAATTGAACTTCCCATACCACCCGTCGACCTCTGGTATTTCTTTCTCTAAATCAGCCAGATAGCGTTCCGAGAGGCACCCCATGACGAAGAGTTTCTCAATACGCCCCTCCGTCTTGGCCTGAGCAAATTCCAGAATCGTATTGATACTCTCCTCTTTGGCATCGTTGATAAAGCCGCAGGTATTGACGACGACGATATCACCTTGGGGATCCTCGCTATCGTGCGTACACTGATAGCCGTTAGCCTCCATCAGCCCCATGAGAACCTCACTGTCTACCAGATTCTTCGAGCATCCGAGTGAAATAATGTCTATCGTCTTATTCATTAAAGAGAGAATCCACAAATTGACGTTTGTTGAACAACTGCAGGTCTTTCATGCCCTCTCCGAGACCAATGTACTTCACGGGTACTTTCAACTGGTCGGAGATGCCGATAACGACACCGCCTTTGGCCGTTCCATCGAGTTTGGTAATAGCCAGTGAGGATATCTGCGTGACTGCTGCGAACTGCTTAGCCTGTTCGAAGGCATTCTGACCTGTAGAGCCGTCGAGCACGAGCATCACTTCGTCGGGAGCCTCAGGCAACACCTTCTTCATCACGTCCTTGATCTTCTTCAACTCGTTCATCAGACCGATCTTGTTATGCAGACGGCCTGCAGTATCGATCAACACCACATCGGCACCGTTAGCCTTCGCACTTGAGAGTGTGTCAAAAGCCACAGAAGCAGGATCGCTGCCCATCTGCTGCTTCACCACAGGTACGCCTACGCGCTCACCCCAGATGCACAGTTGCTCAACAGCTGCTGCGCGGAAGGTGTCTGCAGCACCCAAGTACACTTTCTTGCCAGCCTGTTTGAACTGCCAGGCAAGCTTTCCGATGGTGGTTGTCTTGCCCACACCGTTCACACCTACGACAAGTATCACGTAAGGTTTGTGGTCCGAAGGCAGATCCCAGTTATCATTGTCTTCCGAGTTGTTCTCTGCCAGCAGTTCGGCTATCTCGTCACGGAGAATTGCATTCAATTCCGAGGTGCCTACGTATTTGTCACGGGCAACCCTTTCCTCGATTCGCCCGATAATCTTCAGGGTCGTATCCACGCCAACGTCGCTGGAGATAAGCACCTCTTCTAGATTATCCAACACATCGTCATCAACCTTCGACTTGCCTGCAATGGCACGCGCCAGTTTATCAAACACACTCGACTTGGTTTTCTCCAAGCCCTTATCGAGTGTTTCCTTCTTTTCCTTATTGAAAAATCCAAATATTCCCATAACAGGGGCAAAGGTACAAAAATTCGATGAAATCGCAAAAAAAAGAGGCCGCAAATTCACATGCGACCTCTTATTTTATCTAAAATTGAAAAGTTCTAGTGTCCCGATTATTTGAAGAAGTCCTTAACGGCCTCGTTGGGAACCATCTGCAGCACCAGTCTTGGGGCTCTTAACCATCTTGATAACCTTTGTGTAAGCGCGACCATCCTTTGAGCCTTCGTGGAGGGTAGCGACGGTTTTCTTTGCCATACTTCAGTCGTATTATTTAATTTCCTTATGAAGAGTCATCTTCTTCAGGATGGGGTTATACTTCATCAGTTCCATACGCTCAGGCGTATTCTTACGGTTCTTCGTAGTCACGTAACGGCTCGTACCAGGCATACCACTATTCTTATGCTCTGTGCACTCCAGGATCACCTGCACGCGATTACCCTTTGCTTTCTTGCTTGCCATCTTTATTAATCTCCTATCACTTTAATGTCTTTCCAATCCACATAACCTTTGGCAACAGCCTGCTTCAGGGCGGCGTCAAGACCTACTTTGTTAATCATACGAAGACCAGCTGCACTAATCTTCAGCTGAATCCAGCAACCCTCTTCTACATAGTAGAACTTCTTGCTGAAAAGGTTGACATCAAAGCTTCTCTTCGTGCGGTGCTTTGAGTGAGACACATTGCAACCTATCTGTGCCTTCTTTCCTGTAATTTGACAAACTTTAGACATTTCTATCTACTTTTTACTTGTGATTTACACTTACTTATTCCAAACAGCGTGCAAAGGTACACATTTTAATTGAGATTCAATTCATTGCAACTTTGGAAAGCCAAAGAATTAAAGTTTTTTAACCTTCACGGACGGGGCGGGGCGCATTTTCCTCCTTCAAGAACTTCAAAAAGAGCTCCATCGCCACATTTGTGGCTATGGCAAGATTGATGTCGCGACCGTGATCTTCCTGCACCTTGAGGGTGACTACCCGTTCTGGACTGCCACATGCCAGCCAAATGGTTCCTACCGGAATATCCTTGGTTCCGCCAGAAGGTCCTGCCAGTCCTGTGGCCGAGATGGCGTAATCGGTGTTCAGCGTCTTACATGCGCCTTTCACCATCGCGACGGCAACTTCCTCACACACAGCGGTTTTCTCTTCAAGTACCTGAGGATCAACGCCCAACAGGTTTTCCTTGATTTCATTCACATACGAGATAATACCGCCCTTGAAATACTTCGAGGCTCCTGGCACGGCGATGATGGCTTCTGCGATACGTCCACCCGTGCAACTCTCTGCTGTACCTACGGTCTTTTCTGTCTCCCAAAGAATCTCGCTCACCTCTCTGCTTATGACTTTACTTTCAAAATCCATCTCTTATTTGATTATTTAACTATTTGACAATTATACCTTTATCTTTATTTAAAGGTGACCTTCGAGAATGCGGGGGCATCGATGTCGCAGAACTCCTTGTCGAGATACTTGTAATACCCCACGATGCCTATCATGGCTGCATTGTCAGTCGTATAACTGAACTTGGGGATATAGATCGTCCACCCATAGCGCTTCTCAGCATCGTAGAAGGCGTTGCGAAGTCCGTTATTGGCACTCACACCGCCAGCTACTGCCACGTGCTTGATACCCGTCTGCTTCACAGCTTTCTTCAGTTTCTTCATCAGGATGTCCACGATGGTCCACTCCAGTGAGGCGGCGATGTCCTCCTTGTGATGATCCACGAAGTCAGGATCCTCCTTCACCCATTTCTGCAGCGAGTAAAGGAACGATGTCTTCAGTCCCGAGAAACTGTAGTCGAGGTTCGGGATATTCGGCTCGGCAAACGTGTAGGCCTTCGGATTACCCTGACGCGCCAACTTGTCGATGATCGGACCACCGGGATAGCCCAGTCCCATCACCTTCGAACACTTGTCGATGGCCTCTCCGGCAGCGTCGTCGATGGTCTGTCCCAGCACCTCCATATCGTTATAGGCATTCACCTTCACGATCTGCGAGTTGCCGCCCGACACCAGCAGACACAGGAATGGCAGCGGTGGCTGATGTGAGTCCTCCTCCGACTCACGGATGAAGTGTGCCATCACGTGTCCCTGCAGGTGGTTCACGTCAATAAGGGGGATTCCCAGCGAACGGGCAAAGCCCTTGGCGAAACTCACGCCGACGAGCAAAGAGCCCATCAGTCCCGGGCCGCGCGTAAAAGCGATGGCCGTCAACTGTTCCTTGGTGATACCAGCCTTCTTAATCGCCTGATCCACCACAGGCACCACGTTCTGCTGGTGGGCACGCGAAGCCAGTTCCGGCACCACACCGCCATAGGCCTCGTGCACCGCCTGCGATGCCGTCACGTTCGACAGCAGTATCCCATTCTTGAGCACAGCCGCCGATGTATCGTCACAACTCGACTCTATACCTAATATATATATATCCTTCTCCATCAGTACGTCAATATTTCCACCCCGTGCTCCGTCATCACGAGCGTATGCTCCCACTGGGCACTGGGTTTCTCATCCTCCGTTATTACTTCCCATCCGTAGGGGTCGTCGGCATCAATGAATACGCGCCACGTGCCCATGTTGATCATCGGCTCGATGGTAAACACCATGCCTGGCACCAGCAGCATGCCAGTACCCTTATGACCATAATGATTCACGTCGGGATCCTCGTGGAACTGCAGTCCCACCCCGTGTCCGGCCAGATCGCGCACGATGCCGTAGCCGTATTTCTTACAGTGCTTCTCGATGGCATGGCCGATATCGCCCACGAATCCATAAGGTTTGGCAGCCTCCATGCCGATTTCCAGACATTCCTTCGCCACACGAACCAACTGTTCCTTCTCGGGCGTGGTCTTGCCGATGATGAACATACGACTGGCATCAGCATAGTAACCGTCGAGAATCGTCGTGAAGTCCACGTTGATGATATCGCCCTCTTCGAGCACATCCTCTTCCTTCGGGATACCATGACACACCACTTCGTTGATCGACGTGCATACCGACATCGGGAAACCCTCGTAGTTCAGGCAGGCAGGGATGGCGTTGTGCTCCTCACAATACTTGCGGCATATCTGGTCAATCTCGAGCGTGGTCATGCCTGCGTGTATCTGCTTGGCCACCTCGTCGAGCACACCCGTATTCACGACACCCGCCTTGCGGATACCTTCTATCTGTTCGGGAGTCTTGATTAAATCCCGCGTAGGAACCAGCTTACCCTTGTTTTCCCAATACATGATGGTCTTGTCCATCTCAGTGGGTTCCTGACCACTCAGACAATGCCATCTTTTCTTTTTCTTAAAAGCGTTCATATACCTTATTATATATATGTGTCATCTATTCTTATTCTTCACAAACCAGCCGTGGGTGAAATGGTAGAGCAGCAGGGCCACGGCCAACAGCAGGAGCGATGCCTGCAGCGTCAGCCGTCTGTCACCCTCGAAACACATCAGTCCGAGACCCAGTCCCCAGGCAATGCCACTCTCCCACCCGAGCATGAATGTGCTCTGCGACGTGCCGCGCTGACAATGCCTGCTCAGTTTGATGAAGAACAGCAGGAAGCGCGAGCCGATGAGTCCAAGTCCGAAGCCGATAAACACGGGAGCCGCATACCACACAATCTGTTGGGTGCGCGTCAGCATCATCAGCAGCGCCGCTCCCATCACGATCAGGCCTGTGACCACCTCGCTCTTCACCTCTGCATCGCGGAACATGAAACGCTGCGCCACCAAGGCCAGTAGGAATCCCACCATCACCATCGCAAAGAAAAGCTCCGAGAGCCTCAACGACAGCAGCAGTCCCACCGCCAGCGTCACCAGCTGCAGATTGGCAAACAACGGGAAGCCGTGAGGCAGGAAGAAACGGTCCAAGCTCACCGTCGGTATATTGTCGTCAGGTGTGCGGAAGGGGAAACTCACCAGCAGGATGAGCACAGCCCCTACGGCCGCTACGCCTGCGGCTGATAACAATACGAGGTCAAAGCCCACCAACCGTTGCAACAGCAGTCCTGCCAAGGGACCTAAGGCAAGCGCGAAACGGCTGAACCACGAAGCCGAGTGATTGGCCTCCGTACGCTGATAGCTCTCACAAGTGTCGATGATCAGCGTACTCGTCAGCACCATCTGAGCCAGTCCGAAGAAAGCACCCAGAAAGAACCGCTGAAGTATCACGAACCAAGCTTCCATCATCTGGCACAGCTTGACGTCGACATAATAGAGCCCCCCGATGAGAGCCGCTATCGACAAAGCCGCCAACACGCAGACCAGATTCCTGCGATAGCGCTGCACCAGATAGGAGGCGAAGGCGCCAAAGCCGAACAGTCCGAAGCCGAAGGCACCCATCGCGATACCTGTCTCAATGGCAGTAAGCCCATGAATGCCAAGCAGCCAGTGAGGCAATGTCGGAATCAGCATGTATACCGACATCGTCAGCAGCAGGTTTGCCAGGGCCATCAGCCAGAAGTCGCGGTGCCAAAGACGGATATGTACGGGTGTGTTCTGCGAATTCATCGATAATCTCCAGTTTATTTTTGAAGCAGGCTCTCCAGCATGTCAAAGTCCACAGCCAGATAGTCGGTTATCTGTATGTCCGACAGCGGTGCGATCGCCTCCACAGGGTTGGTGGTGGCCAGACCTACGACAGCCATCTGAGCCGATCTGCCAGAACGGAGTCCATTAAAGCTATCCTCAAACACGATACACTCATCTGTCTGGACACCAAGCCGTTGCGCCGCTTTCAGATAACAGTCCGGATCAGGCTTGCTGCGCTCAAAATCCTCTGAGGTCAGTATCGCGTCGAACAGTTGTTTGAACACGGGCTGATACCGATACACACTCTCCATCTTGGGCTGGTTGGAACTGGTGACGACTGCCGTCTTCACGCCCTTTCCGCGCAGTTCGGCTATCAGCGCCTCGAAACCTGCGATGAAGTCGTAGGTCATCTGTTGTTCGTAGGCATCCAGCCGTTCAGTCACTGATGCCCGCTCACCCTCCAGGTCGCCACTGAACCAGCGGTCATAGATCTGCGTCAGCGTCTGACCCTTGATCTCATGCTCCAGTCCTGGATGCTCCGGATGGTATTGGCGGCAGATGCTACCCCAGAAAACGGTGTACTGCGGTTCCGTATCAAAAACCACACCATCGAGATCAAAAAGGGCTGCCTTAAGCGTTCTTTGCTTCATTTCATTAAAATTTGGGTGCAAAATTAATATTTTCTGATGAGAAATTTGCTGTTTTGGTAATTTAAGTGTAATTTTGCCGATAAAATCAACAATTAAACGATGATAAAGAAAACTTTTTTCCCCTTTTTGTGTCTTTTTCTCATGCTGATAGCATGCGGGGAGTCCGACGAGGACAATGTCGAGTTCCAGACCATTACAATTGACAAGAAAATTGCGCTCTCTAACGAGGAGCAGTCGCCCACCTGTACCGTCCACCTCCAGCTCGAAGAAGCCACAAAGGCCAACGGCCATCGGGGAGAAGTGATCAACACCGCCGTGATGAAGCGCCTGCTCGACGAGGATGAAGAGACCATGGAGCTCGCTGCCGATGCCTTCGCCTACAAATACGTCAGTTCTTACAAGAAGACCATGCTGCCCCTCTACAACGAGGATCGGGCCGATACCACCAAGCGCTCCTGGTACGAATACCACTATGTCATCACCTCCTCTACCCAGAAAGGCAGCAAGGGAACCCTCGTCTATCTGGCCACCATCGACTATTACGAAGGTGGTGCCCACGGCATCAACCAGCTCATCACCATGAACTTTGAAGCCAAGACAGGCCGTCAGCTGACACTCGACGACATCTTCGTCCCTGGCTATGAACAGCATCTGAAGGAGGTGTTGCTCGATGCCCTGAAGGCGAAGACCGGCTGTAAGACAATGAGAGCCCTGCGCGACAAGGGATACCTCTACTCCATGGAGATGTTCCCCTCCGAGAACTTCATTCTGGGAAACGAGACCATCACCTTCGTCTATAACCCTTACGAGATAGCCCCCTATGCCGTCGGCTCTACCGAACTGATCATCCCCTTCGGCGACGTCAAGGATCTGCTCAAGAACTCATTCGAATACTAGGTTATGGGAGCAGAAATCATCCGTCAATACTTCCCCGAACTAACTGCGGAGCAACAGCGGCAGTTTGAGGCCCTCGACGCACTCTACCGCGACTGGAACGCCAAGATCAACGTCATCTCCCGCAAAGACATCGACAACGTCTACGAGCACCATGTGCTCCACTCGCTGGCCATCGCCAAGATCTGCCGATTCCGCCCGGGCACCGAGATTCTCGACTTCGGCACTGGCGGCGGTTTCCCGGGCATCCCCCTCGCCATCCTCTACCCCGAATGCCAGTTCAAGCTCATCGACGGCACGGGCAAGAAGATCCGCGTCGCCCAGGAAGTCTGCCAGGCCATCGGCCTCAAGAACTGCCACCCCGAGCACCTGCGCGGTGAGGACGAGAAAGGCCGCTACGACTTCGTGGTGAGCCGCGCCGTCATGCCCCTACCCGACCTCGTGAAGATTGTCCGCAAGAACATCTCCAAGACGCAGCGCAACGCCCTGCCCAATGGCATCATCTGCCTGAAAGGCGGCGACCTGCAGGCGGAGACACGACCATTCCACAAGATTGTGGAGCTCACCGACATCAGTCAGTTCTTCCACGAAGAATGGTTCAAAGAGAAACATGTAATCTATCTACCCCTTTAGTTTTTTTTATGCTCGACATCAAGACCTTCGTTTGCAACCTGCTTTCCGAAAACACCTACGTGGTGAGCGACGAGACCAAAGAATGCGTCATCATCGACTGCGGCGCCTATTATGAAGAGGAGCGCGCCGCCATCCTCAACTATATCAGCGACAACGGCCTGAAGCCCGTCCACCTGCTGGCCACCCACGGTCACTTCGACCACAACTACGGCATCGACACCATCTACGACACCTACGGCCTGAAGGTAGAGATTGCCGAAGAAGACGATTTCCTCATCTCCGACCTCCCGGGCCAGTTCAAGTCCATCGTCGGCGTCGAGCTCAAGCGCAAGTTCCCGTCTGTAGGCCGTTATTTCCTCCCCGGCGAGATCATCCGCTTCGGCAACCACCAGTTCAGTATCCTCAAGACCCCGGGCCACACCCCCGGCGGCGTCATCTTCTACTGTGCCGAAGAGCATGTGGCCTTCTCCGGCGACACCCTTTTCAAGATGAGCGTCGGACGCACCGACTTCGACCGCGGTAATTACAACGACCTCATGGACAGCCTTCACAACGTCGTAGCCAAGCTCCCTGCCGACACCGTCGTCTACAGCGGCCACGGCCCCAAGACCACCATCGGCGAGGAACTACGCTACAATCCCTTCCTATAACGCGCTGTTATCGGCCCAACACCTCGTTGAGCTTATCTGCCAGCTCTTCCATATCCAGGTTGCTGGCCACAATCTTCCCGCCGCAAATTTCGCCTCTCCGCGCGCTCACCCTCGCCCCGCGCTCCCGCCCCGCACTGGGGTCTGGTACTGACGTAAAGTCGCCTCGCACTGGCCCTTCCTCTGCCGCAAATTCGCCTTGCACTGGGCCTTCCTCTGCCGCAAATTCGCCTTGCACTGGGGTCTGGTACTGACGTAAAGTCGCCTTGCACTGGGGTCTGGTACTGACGTAAAGTCGCTTGCGACTTTCTCGTCAGGCCCTGACCCTAGCGCGAGGCCCCGCCGCAAATGAATGCTAAGTCTGCAAAAACATCACCCGCCTCCTATTCCCCTCCGCCCTCACCGCGAAATGCACCCAATACGTTCCCTTCTTCGAACGCTCGATGAGCAGCTCGTCAAACTCCTGCATGGTATTATCCGCGTAATTCAGCAGAATCACCGCATACCGCATTGCCTGCTCAATACCAAACACCTTGATATCCGCTGCGCACCCCGTCAGGTGATTCGATGTGGGACTGCCTCCTACCTTCTTATTCACCTCGGGGCTTCTGAATCCGCTGTTTATCACGATCGGCACCTTCCCATTCCCATAAAGGATATTGTACATATCCCTCAAGTGCTCCAGCCATCCGCACAATCGCTTTAAGTTCTCGATCTCCTCGGGCCCAGGGAGGTTACTCACATTCTTCACGTTCGTTACCGTCATCTCAGCGAGCGAAAAGTGAGGCGATAAGCGAACGCCATCGAGCTTGCTCGTTTGGCTGAGCGTAGCCTCACTCGGCAAAGCCAAATGCTCGCTGAGATACATCTTTTGATTCATTTCCATTCTTTGTTTTTAAATTTCATAAATGTAAGGATGTAAGGGTGTAAGGGTTACCACACCATCACGCCGATTTTCTTATACCTGACTGCGTTCGAGCCCTCCTCGCTATACGTCTCGTCCTTCTCAATCAGATGATCCTTCAGGAAACGGCTAATCTTCGTCCAAGCCGCAGAGTCAGTATGAAGGTTGAAACAGCGTATCACATCCTCACGCGTAAAGAGTTCAGGCAGACGCTGGAAACCATCGTAGGTCTTCTGGTTGCGCCGCGTGTTCACGGCTGCCTCCCTATTCTTGTTCTCGAAATAGGTCTCGGCCATGGCCCCGAAGTAATGACGCTGGCAGGCATACTGAATGTTCACAATCAATTCTGCAAGTTTCCAGTCCACCTCGTCAGTCTCGAATTCGCCACACCAGAATTCACCGTCCTGATGCATCTGTTCCCAGTGGCGCATCACGATAAACGGAGCAGAGAAGTTCAACCCGTGATAAGCGCAGCGCTTCAGCAGCATCTCGTCGGCCTTGGAATCATTATCCTTTGCATCAGCCATGCGCCGTACTGTCCAGTCGTAGAGTTCATCGACGATCTTCTGAACCGTCAACTCACCCTTCATCTTGTCGAGTTTCACTGCCCACTCCTTCAGACGATCGTCACTCTCGAAGTCCACGACCCGCTCACGAGTCATCATCTCGAAGTTGGTGGCTGGTAGCGGGATGCAAGTCAAGCGCGTGGCGAGACCAGATCCGAAATTCTGCTCGTTCACCTTCTTCTTTAGGGCAATGGGAGTTCCTGTGTAGATGAAGTTCCAAGTCACGTAGAAGTCTTGCAGAATCGAGTCATTATTGGAATAAGCCTGACCGTCTTCCTCGTTGTGGAACGCTTTCAGTTCGAGCGATTGCTTGTCGATCCACGAACCGCCTTTCTGCACAGTCACGGTGTTATCCAACTCGGTATCGAAAGTGAGCATGTGCAACTGCATCGGCTGACCATCAACTTCCTCCACCGAGTTTACCATATCCTGAATGAACTGCGCATTGGAAGTACGGGCAGGATGTACCCTGACAACCACCTTCGGCTTCTTGGGCTTCTCCTTGTTAGCCCCCTTGGTGCGCATCTGCTCACGGTAGGCATTGATGGCATCCTTTCCGATCTTATCAGCCGCCACTATAGGTGCTGCCAATAGTTTGAATAGCCGAGTAGCAAAGCTCTTTCCGCTGGCTGGATCGCCAATAATAAAGGTCGAATTATTCAGGCGACGCAGTTCTTCCGGGCGATGATAAAACCTGTATGTGCACCTCGTCATCAAGGTCATCATCAGCCCACCAGCCACGAACAATGCCGCAGGATACTGGTTGCGCTTCAACCCCTTGCAAATGTCTTTCAAAATAGGGAACTCCTCAGATAGAGCCTCGATTTGCTCCCCCCAATCCCAGAGCCAGCGAGAGATGTCATCGTCGGAAACCACGACAGTCTGAGAAACGCCCTTGATGATCTCCTGATAAGACCGCCCGCAGACCTTCTGAATTGCCTCCAACATCGCCTTTGAGGGCTGAGAAGAAGCATACTTCTTCTCCTTCTGCGCCACACAATCAGCAGCCGATGCCACCGTCTGCTCTACATCCTCATTACGCTCGTCGATAATCTCTTGAACCCACGACTGAGCCTTGACTATCTGCAATACCTGGCCCTTATCCCCGTCAAGCATGAGCAACAGATCCGTTGCCAACTTAAGCGACTCCGTATGTCGGTTTGAATCTTCTTTGCATGGTACCTTCTCGCCATACCTTGCATCGATAATTTCTTGTATCTCATAGCCACGCCACTTTAACGGATTACCCACTGGCTGAGCATCCACCTGGCCGACATTCCCAGTCCTTTGTTCAACTGTCTTATTGGCCACAACAGCAGGCGCAGCAGCACCACTACGACCAGCCCGATACTCAGCATCGTATTTCTCACCAAACTCTTTGTTCTCATAAGTAAATAATTCCTTGTTAATAAATAAAATATCCGATTCCTTGCAGATGAACGACATGCGCGATGCGTCCTTGCAACTCTCATCCACCTCCACGCCAAGCACCTTCGCCATAGCATGCTGATTATCAATCAGATTGCCCTTTTCGACATCAGCCTTAAAGACCACCTTCAGGCCTTTGCCAGATGGCGTCACATAAACGAGCAAGATATTATTCAGGCTATCCGTGCCTAAAATATTCCAACTCTCGAACATCGCTCTCGGATCCTCCACATGATCGATATCCATCACCACGAGGCCAGTCAGCCTGGTTGCAGCCTGCTTCCTCCACCGCCCGACCTTCCCCTTGGCAGATTTCGTCTCATCAAACGTAGCCTGGAAGATAAACGCAGGCAACTTCCGCTTCAACGCCGCATCGCCCGTCTCACGATACTTATCGATGTTCTCGTTCCACTTACTTGCCCTGACGAGCGCAAAGAATTGCGCTTCGTCAACGGGCTGAGTAGGATTGCTGAAATTCTTCTGATAGCAAAACATATATATGGATATTAAGGTTACACACGATTGATTAACTCATAGTCTACAAGGGCCTCCTTGGCGACCTTGGTGTCACGCTCCAGAACGCTGATCACACTGGCCATGCCAATCTTCTTGGGAATGCTCTCATAATACTTTAGATTCTTGGTTGACTCCTTCACCCAACCATGCTCGAGATAGCGGATCAGTTTGTCCTTCTTGCGCTTCCGCGACTGGCGGTTATACGCCCTGAATGTTAATTGACCCGTCCACTTGTCACGATGCAGTGAACCCTCCACGTACTTTCCTTCCACGAGGCGTACGAGAACCTCTTCTTCAATTTGAATACTCTTTCTCATTGTTTTGTCGAATTTGTGTCGAATTTGATGAGCATCGGAAAGCGAAGTGTTTTTCAGTTGAGCTCAATTTCTATCCGGATACTTTCCCACTCGCTCACTCCTCCGACTCGGTTAATAACTTATCTTAAAAAGATTTCTTTGTTGCCTAAGAGTTTGACGACACCCCCGCCGCGACCAGCCTGCTGCAGGGCGTACGACAATCTCCACTTGGGACAGACAAACTTCTGCGAGACCTTCAGCTGCATCCCTGTGCAGATCCGATTCCCGTCATTGTCCACTTCCTTCAGTCCGCACGAAGCGCAACACTTCTTCACGCGAACCCGATATGCATTCATCACGGTTTCCATTTTTACTTTTTTACCCTTTTACTTTTTTACCTTTTAATCATATCCATGATAAACTCCCTCCCCTTCTCCGTCCAGACCAGACGCGACACCAACTTGCGGCGTCCGTCTCGGCCGTGGACGTAACTATAGCGGTTGGCCGTGAGTTCGCGATGCAGATATTTCTGAGTAAGCTGCCACTGGCCCCTCGCCCAGCGGATGATCTTCTGGTCGGACAGAAACGAGTTCAGGTCTCGTCCGTCGAGTCCGAACGTCTTGCCGATCTCAGTCGGCGTATAGCAGAACCGACTTTCACGGTTCAGTTCTTCCAGTTCTTCGCCCAGGATGTCATCTGCCTCGTCGAGAACCTCTTCATCGCAGGCCAGCAGTCGGATCTTCTGAATCTTCTGCTTAGGCTTCTGAATCTCCATCAGCCTTTCCTCTTCAAGTTCCTGCCAGCGGATCACGAGCTTTGCACGCGCCTCGTCGTTGAACTTCGTGGCGATGTACAAGCACTCGGTTTTCGAAAGCAAATAGCAAGGCCGAAGCTCTCCTTTCAGGTCCTTATAATCAACCAGCGCAAAATTGCGCCCGTTGACCTTCTCCCATGCCGACTCCATGTTTCGG
>OMXK01000022.1 GCA_900314995.1 uncultured Prevotella sp. | reverse complement strand
CTGGACATCCAGAAGCCGACGGGAATCGGCATGCTGCTGACCGAAATCGGCAAACTGCAGGACAAGGGGCTGAATCCTATATTCTCGAAAAAAGTGGATATCCACAGGGTCATGCTGGCATCCATTTCCGACTATCGTGGGGAACATTGCTAATGACGGGAAGGTTATCTGTTTTTTTGATATAATTAACGTTAAAATTTGAGTCGTATTCTGAAAGTTCGCATTTTATGTGTATTTTTGCAAGCGATTAATAACACAAATACATCTATATTATGTGCGGAATTGTTGGATATATTGGGAAAAAGGATGCTTTCCCCATTTTGATTAAAGGCCTTAGAAGGCTGGAATATCGTGGTTATGACAGTGCCGGCGTGGCGTTGTTGAATGACGATGGTGAACTGAATATCTATAAAACGAAGGGCAAGGTTGATAATCTTGTGGAGTATTGTAACGACAAGAATACCAGTGGTACCGTTGGTATTGCCCATACCCGCTGGGCTACGCATGGCGAACCTTCCTCCCGGAATGCCCACCCGCATTATTCCTCGTCCAAGAACCTGGCCATTATCCATAACGGTATCATCGAGAACTATGCCGACCTGAAGACGAAACTTCAGGCCAAGGGCGTGACGTTTGTCTCGGATACTGATACGGAGGTGCTGGTGCAGTTGATTGAGTATATTCAGGATCATAAGAAGCTGGATCTGCTGACAGCGGTTCAGGTGGCCCTGTATCAGGTGATCGGTGCATACGCGATTGCCGTGATTGACAAGCGCGACCCGGACCAGATTGTGGCAGCCCGCAAACAGAGCCCGCTGGTGGTGGGTATCGGCGAGGATGAGTTCTTCCTGGGTTCAGATGCCAGTCCGATAGTGGAATATACGGACAAGGTGGTCTATCTGGAGGATGGCAACATCGCCGTGATCCGCAGGGGCGAAGAACTGAAGGTGGTGAGCATTCTCGGTGAGGAACAGGAACTGACGGTGAAGACGGTGGATATCGATCTGGGGCAGATAGAGAAAGGCGGCTATCCGCACTTTATGCTGAAGGAAATATTTGAGCAGCCGGAGTGCCTGACGAACTGTATGCGCGGTAGAGTAAATCTCGAGGCTGATCACGTAACGCTTTCAGCTCTAATCGATTACCGTCGGCAAATGCTGAATGCAAAACGTGTGGTTATCGTGGCTTGTGGTACCTCTTGGCATGCAGGACTGATAGGCAAGCAGATAATCGAATCGCTGGTGCGCGTGCCGGTAGAAGTGGAGTATGCCAGTGAGTTCCGATATCGTAATCCTGTGGTGGGTAAGGACGACGTGGTCGTGGCTATATCGCAGAGCGGCGAGACGGCAGATACGCTGGCGGCCGTGCAACTGGCCAAGCAGAAGGGCGCTTTCATCTATGGTGTCTGTAACGCCATAGGATCGTCGATTCCCAGAGCGACGGATACGGGTACCTATATTCATGTAGGACCAGAGATTGGTGTGGCATCGACAAAAGCCTTTACAGGACAGGTGACGGTGCTGACGATGATAGCCCTTGCGATGGGCGAAGCAAAAGGAACGATTAACCGCGATGAATACCTGAAGATTGTGAAGGGACTGAGCGAGATACCCGACAAGATCCGCGAGGTGCTGAAGACAAACGAAAAGGTGGCAGACCTGGCCCGTACGTTTACATACGCCCACAATTTCCTGTATCTGGGACGTGGCTACTCATATCCTGTAGCGCTTGAAGGAGCCCTGAAACTCAAGGAGATCTCGTATATCCATGCAGAAGGTTATCCTGCTGCGGAGATGAAGCATGGCCCCATCGCCCTGATAGACTCAGACATGCCTGTGGTGGTGATTGCTACGCATAATGCGATGTATGAGAAAGTGCTGTCGAATATCCAGGAGATCAAGGCGCGTCAGGGTAGGGTGATAGCCCTCGTATCGAAAGGCGATGTGACGATATCGAAGATCGCCGACGAGGTGATTGAACTGCCCGATGTGCTGGAGTGTCTCGAACCGCTGGTGGCTACCATCCCGCTGCAGTTGCTGGCCTACCACGTGGCAGTATGTAAAGGCAAAAATGTTGACCAACCACGCAATTTGGCAAAGTCAGTAACCGTAGAATAAGCCCAAAATATAGGTTATTAGGGTATAAACGTGAAAAAATGGTGCAATAATTTGGTGATTTCAAATTATTGCATTATTTTTGCAAAAAAATTACTGATATACCAACCTATAAATAATGGACGCAGGTGAATCTTTAGAGTCAAAAATAAACCGAAGTGAGTATAAGGTACTCATTGTCGATGATGTGGTCAGCAATGTACTTTTGCTGAAGATATTGTTGACGAATGAGAAATTCCAGGTCTGTACAGCCAATAACGGTACTACGTGTATTGAAGTGACCAAGAAAGAGCATCCTGACTTGATCCTTCTTGACGTTATGATGCCTGATATCAGCGGCTTTGATACAGCGGTCATTCTTAAGAAAGACGATGAGACCAAAGATATCCCCATTATCTTCCTGACGGCACTGAATACCCCGCAAGATCTGGTACACGGTTTCCAGGTGGGTGCCAGCGACTTCCTGACGAAGCCTTTCAATAAGGAGGAACTTGTGATGCGTGTGATGCAGCAGATATCGCTTGTGGCTGCCAAGCGCATCATTGAGAAGCAGAATGCCGAACTGCGTGCTACGCTGACAAACCGCGACAAGATGTATTCGGTGATTGCCCACGACCTGCGTTCGCCAATGGCCAGTATCCGTATGGTGCTGAATTTGGTGGCTGCCTCAGTCACTCCCGAAACCATCGGCCCGGAGCTGTTCGACCTGATCGACAAGGCCAATAAGGAATCTGAGGAAGTGCATGATCTGCTGGATAACCTGCTGAAGTGGACGAAGAGTCAGACAGGCCGTCTGAGCGTAGTGATGCAGGATCTGGATCTGAATGACATTATTCCCGGTGTGGTTGATATCTTCGAGGTGATCGCCCAGACCAAGCATATCAAACTGGAACTGCAGCACAATGACGAACCGCTGATTGTCAGAGCTGACAATGACATGCTGAAGACGGTCGTACGTAACTTCATGTCGAATGCCGTTAAATTCTCGCCCGAAAATTCTACCATCGAGGTTCTGATGAGCAAAGAGGGCGACTTCGCCAAGGTGAGTGTAAGAGACCATGGCGTTGGTATCGCGGCAGATCGCTTAGGGTCTATCTTCCATAAAGGAGAGACCACCTACGGCACAGGCGGAGAGGAAGGTTCCGGACTGGGCCTGCAGCTCTGTCAGGACTTCGCCCGCAAGAACGGAGGCGACTGTATGGTAGAATCAGTAGTAGGAGAAGGCAGTACGTTCAGCGTGCTCGTCCCATTGAAGAAAGAATAATGGCTACACCTATTTATATTATAGAGGAACAGAAACTTCGCCGCAACCTACAGCTGATAGCTGACGTTGCGGCGAAGGCCGATATAGAGATCATCCTGGCCTTTAAGGCCTTTGCCCTATGGAAGACGTTTCCCATCTTCCGCGAGTATATCAACAGTACGACGGCGAGTTCGCTTTCCGAAGCGCGTCTGGCCTTTGAGTCATTCGGCGCTCCTGCCCATACGTATTCTCCTGCCTATACCGACGAGGAGTTTGATGAAATCGTGAAATGCTCTTCGCATCTGACATTCAACTCGCTCTCGCAATATGAGCGGTTCCACAACAGGGCCGCGAACTGTTCGCTGGGTTTGCGGGTGAATCCGGAATACTCCGAGGTGGGCACCATGCTCTATAATCCCTGTGCTCCGGGAACCCGCTTCGGCGTAACGGCCGACAAACTGCCCAAGCAACTGCCCGCAGATATTGAGGGATTCCATTGTCATTGTCATTGTGAGAGCGGTGCCGATGTGTTTCAGCGCACCCTTGTGCATATCGAAGAGAAATTCTCGGCATGGTTCCCTCAGCTGAAGTGGATCAACTTCGGCGGCGGTCATCTGATGACACGAAAGGACTATGACGTAGATCTGCTAATCTCGCTGATGCGGGACTTCCATCAGCGCTATCCTTGGCTGAAGGTGATTCTGGAACCTGGCAGCGCCTTTGCCTGGCAGACAGGACCGCTTGTGGCCCAAGTGGTGGATGTGGTGGAGGACAAAGGCATCAAGACGGCTATCCTGAACGTGAGCTTCACCTGTCACATGCCGGACTGTCTGGAGATGCCTTATATGCCAACTGTGAGAGGGGCAGAAATAACCGACTTGGAAAAAGCGACGGAACCGAAGACCTATCGTCTGGGGGGAAATAGCTGTCTGAGCGGTGATTTTATGGGCTCATGGCGTTTTTCTGAAGAATTACAGGTGGGCGATGAGGTGATTTTTGAAGATATGATCCATTACACGACCGTAAAGACCAATACTTTTAACGGCATCACTCATCCTGCTATCGGTATGCTTCATGATGACGGAAAACTGGAAATCTTACGCCATTTTGGTTATGATGACTACAAAAATCGTATGGATTAGCAGTTTTTTTGAAAAAAAGTCTCCGAAAAATTTGTCAGTTCAGAAAAAAGCATTACCTTTGCACCCGCAATCGAGAGAGGTTGCCTAAGAAACGCGGAAATAGCTCAGTTGGTAGAGCACAACCTTGCCAAGGTTGGGGTCGCGGGTCCGAGTCCCGTTTTCCGCTCATTTGTTGAACAAAAAGAGCATTAAGGAATGGCCTTAATGATAAAAATGCCCAGGTGGCGGAATTGGTAGACGCGCACGTTTCAGGTGCGTGTGCCGCGAGGCGTGCAGGTTCGAGTCCTGTTCTGGGCACTCTTTTTATTCAGCGTTTTGTTGGAGAGGTGGCGGAATTGGTAGACGCGCTACTTTGAGGGGGTAGTGTCAATTGCGACGTGGGAGTTCGAGTCTCCTCCTCTTCACTTATTTTCTGCGGAAATAGCTCAGTTGGTAGAGCACAACCTTGCCAAGGTTGGGGTCGCGGGTCCGAGTCCCGTTTTCCGCTCTTTTTTTAGGAAAACAACAATCTTCTTCATAATGAACTTATATTTAAGATATTTTGATCGTGAGACGCTTGTGTCCACAGTTGACGAAGCTATTGACTTCTTGCAGGCGATTGATGAGATTGAAATGACGCCAATGCTTGAGGCAGATATCCGTGACTATGTGGCTAGTGACGTTTTCTATCCGAAACGTTATAAGATACATCCTCGTGTGTATTTCATTATAATTAAGACTGACGCTGCGACAATGCAAGATTTTAAAGAAAAGAAAGCTGTTCATACACCTGAGAATATGGGTGCGAAAGCTACGACGCCGATTCTGGCCCGTCTGAACGAGATAAGACCCGGATGGTATGAGGGTACCATCGACTTCAAGCGTGTAACCCAGATTCCCGGTACTGGTAAGTTCCAGTATCGCGATACGCAGTTTGTGGCTTGTGTCAAGGCTTCATCAGGTATGGAGTGTTACGAGCGTATCGTGGATCATCTCCGCGAGCGCGTCGATGACCGTAGCCAGTTCCCCGCTGCAAAGGGTAAGTGTTTTAAGTTCGTCTATTTAGGTAAGGCAAAAAATCTGAATTAAGCGTATGAATAAGGTAATGCTCATTGGTAATGTCGGACAGGATCCTGAAGTGCGTTATGTAGATCAGGGCGTGGCTGTAGCACGTTTGCGTCTGGCAACAACCGAACGTGGTTATACCCTTCAGAACGGTACTCAGGTTCCGGATCATACAGATTGGCATAACGTTATTCTTTGGCGCAGGCTTGCTGAGATCGTTGAGAAATATGTCCATAAAGGCGACAAGCTCTACATAGAAGGCCGTATCCGCTATACGAGCTACGACGACAAGCAGGGTCAGCGCAGATATCAGACGGAGATTTGGGCAGATAATATGGAACTGTTGTCGCCGAAACCGTCAACGAGTTCGGTGGCTAGTGAACCTGCTGAAACACCGATGCCTGATCAAAAACAGGGAGAACAACTTCCGTTCTGAATAAATGGACTATCTTCAACAAATACTTACTGAAGTCCAGTTCTTGCAGCCTACGCCAGGCGTTATCGTTTCAGGCGTATTAGCTTGTCTTCTTCTTGTGCTATCTGGCTATGCCTCTGGTTCAGAGATTGCATTCTTCTCTCTTTCTCCAAATGATCTGAATGAGTTGGATGAAGAGAAAAATCTTCATGACCGTCAGATTGTGCAGTTGCGAGAGGACTCCGAGCGAACATTGGCGACGATCCTGATTACCAATAATCTGGTGAATGTGACCATCATCATGCTATGCAACTATTTCTTTGTTCATACCGTGGATTTTGGTGAGGCATACTGGTTGCAGTTCCTGATGATTACTGTTCTGCTCACATTCATTCTCCTGCTCTTTGGTGAGATTATGCCAAAGGTGTTTGCAGGGCAGCACGCCTTGGCTTTCTGCCGCTTTTCGGCCGGTGGCATTCTCTTTCTGAGTAAACTATTCCAGCCATTATCCAGTATTCTGATACGATCGGGCATTCTGGCAGAGAAGGTGGTTCAGAAGGAGAACCATATTCTCAGTGTGGACGATCTTGAGCAGGCGCTGGAACTGACTGACGAGAATGAACTGAAGGATGAGAAGAATATGTTGGAAGGTATCGTGCGTTTCGGTGACGAAACGGCGAAGGAGGTGATGACGAGCCGTCAGGATGTCGTTGATCTTGATTTCAGTTCGTCTTTCGCCGATGTGCTTAAATGTATCGTAGAGAATAACTATTCACGTATTCCCGTCTATCAGGGCTCCATCGACAATATTCGCGGCATTCTCTATATCAAGGACCTGTTGCCGTATCTGTCGAAACCTTCTAATTTCCGATGGCAGTCGCTGGTGCGTCCTCCGTATTTTGTGCCTGAAACGAAGATGATCGACGACCTGCTTCGCGAATTTCAGGAGAATAAGGTGCATATCGCCATCGTTGTGGATGAGTTTGGAGGTACGAGCGGCATCATCACGCTCGAAGATATTCTCGAGGAGATTGTAGGAGAAATCAACGATGAGTACGACGAAGAGGAAAAGAACTATACGCGTGTCAATGCCAACACCTATGTGTTTGAAGGCAAGACGTTGTTGAGCGATTTCTTCAAGATCCTGGATATTGATGATGATACCTTTGAAGAGGTGGAGGGCGAGGCCGATTCGCTGGCAGGACTGTTGTTGGAAATCAAGGGTGACTTCCCGGAACTGCACGAGCGCATCGACTACAAGAACTACTCCTTTGAGGTGACCGAACTCGACGGCCATCGTATCTCAAAGATCAAGGTTGTCATCCACAGTCAGACTGAGGCTTGATTACCAGTCGTAATTCTCCCAGCGAATCACATTGTTCCACTGGAAATTCTTGATGGCGACATTCCATTTGGGATTCGTACCGTTGTAGATCACCCTGGGTATGAACATGCTGACAACCCCACACTCATTTTCCCCATAATTGTAATCCAGCATGTCCTTGCCGAGTTGTGAGTAACCAGTCAACCAACGATTGGACTTCACGGAGTAGGGAATTGCCTGATTGAATGCATTTGCCCAGGTGTTGAATTCTGCCGATGAAGTATTGCTTTTCAGCATTTGGAACATATCGTAAGAGTAGCGATTGCTGCCATGCATGGCATAGCCGATACTCTTGGATAAGTCAAATGTCCCGGTGGGTGTGAGCTTGTCGTGGATTGTGCCCAGCAGCCTGCCTGTAGCCGAACATAAGTTCTCAAGCTCAGCCGTCTTAGCTGCCATCAGCGGTACACTATAGCCTTTCAGGTCGCCATGCTCAAGATTATAATACTTGTTTGGATAAGCCTCGATTTCTTTTTTATAGAATTGATAGTACTCATCGATAATCTCCTTGTAGAAAGTATCCTTTTCACTGAACAATCTCGGCACAATCAGGTTGTAAGGTGCCCCCTCGTCAGGAATCTCTGCGGGAGATCCTATCACATAGTCGGTTACCTTCCTCAGTTCATAGGCCACCTCCACACAACCGAAACTGCAACAGTCGCCGAAGACGAATCTCAAAGGTATGCCACCCATACCGTTGGTGATGGCACGGGCCATCGATGGGATATTCATCCAGTACTTGCCTGAACCTCCTGATGAACTGTTGCCTGTGTCACCACCATAGGCACGACTCTTGGAATAGGCGATAGAATCATTGCTGACAAGCCAGCCAGAAGCATGCCCCCAGAGCACAAGCCCATACGACTTTGCCGGATAATTGGTGCGCATGTATTGAAGAGCGTACTCAAGCACCGCAGGATTGGCGGTAACAGACTCATTGACGCTGACGGAATCGACAAACTTGCCGTCCTTGATACGGGCGAAAAAGGGTGGAGTAGACTCTGCACGATCAACGTAGACAATCAACTTCTGACGGTCCTGCAAAGCACGGGAGCCTTCTTTCATCTCCTTAATATCACTTGATGTGAATTTATCCAGATTGTTTTCGCCTGCGATATAGATAAGTACGGTGCGCTCGGGTACATCTTCTTCACTAGGTTCATCATCGTGATGACAACTGCAGAACAGACAGAGCGCTATAACTGATAATGCCTTAAACTTGTTCATAAATCAAGAATTTGTGCAAAGGTATAATAAAAAAGGTAATTAAGGGAAAAAATTAAGAATAATTGTGTAATTTTGCGACTCAAATGATCAAGACAATGAAAAAACTCTCTATATTACTGGCTTTTTTGATAGCTATGCTTGCCGTCGGTGAGCTCTCTGCTCAGCGTACCCGGATTACGAAGACCCGTGGCAAGCAGAAGACTCACCGAGTGATGAAAAAGAAAAGGGCAAAGAAGCATAGGGCTTCGCGCACGGCAAGGCTGAAGATAAAAAGAAAGACTCCTGTAGCTCCTCGTCAGGATGACCCTGACTATAATCCGTTCTTACAGTGCGAGGATACGTGCAAACATGTGCATGGTATCGACTTGTCCCACTATCAGGGAGAGGTGTTCTGGGAGACCGTCGGCGAGAATACAAAGATGGCCTACGTATACCTGAAAGCAACTGAGGGTGGGGATCGTATCGATGATCGTTTTGAGCGCAACATCTTTCTGGCTCACCGTTATGGCCTGAAGGTTGGCTCTTATCATTTCTTCCGTCCGAAAAGTCCGCTCAGGCAGCAACTCGATAATTTCAGAATGCAATGTCGCCCTGGAGAACAGGATCTGATACCGATGATAGATGTTGAGACCACAGGCGGTCTGCCGACAGCAGAGTTCTGCGACTCACTCATCAGGTTCCTGGCACTTGTGGAAGCCGCCTATCGTCAGCAGCCGCTCGTCTATACCTACCGCAATTTCTACAATAAGCATCTGGTGGGGCAAATTGATGACTACAAGCTCATGATAGCGATGTACCAGCCGGAAGAACCTGTACTCATCGACGGACGTGATATCACCATGTGGCAATATACGAGTAAGGGTCGGATCGTGGGTGTTAACGGCTATGTGGACAAGAGCCGCTTCATGGGGAATCATAGCTTGCGGGAAATCCGTTTCAAGCACATATTCCCCTAAGGAGGCTACTACTTCTTCTTTTTTGACTTCTTGGGCTTTCCTGCCTTGCTGTTCTTGGGAGTGACGGCCGTTGGCTTGTTATTGCTCTCTTCCATATTCACAGAATGGAAACGGAATTCAGAGGAGTTGATATAATGCACTTCATACTTCTTGGCTCCCTTTTCGGCATACTGCTTCTTCATCTTCAGGAACTTCTTCTCAAGCTTATGCCGATTCAAGTCGCTGATCACTACACAAGTACGATTGGGCATGTTGTATGTGTTAGTGAAGAATTCGCGTAACTGATAGGAATAGTTGCTGCGGCCAGCCAACAGTTTCTTCTTCTCTTGAACCCATACGCTGTCTACGGCTTGTATATCCGTGAAGTAAACAATCGAGTCATTGAATGATGCCACGAATCCGAACATGTAGGCTTTGGGCACCATGATATTTTTGGCAGATGCCGACAAGGTTGTCATCGTCAGCATGAATGCCATGAAAAACGTAATGTTTCTAACTGATTTCATTATCCTAAATATGATTTTAATATTTTGTTTTGTGTGCTTGCCCTGAGCTTCCTGATAGCTTTCTCCTTGATCTGGCGCACCCGCTCTCGCGAAAGCCCGTATTTCTCGCCGATTTCCTCTAGGGTGAGTTCTTGCATGCCAAGACCATAAGAGGCCTCAATCACATTGCGCTCACGCTCGTTGAGCACGCTGAGTGCTGCCTGGATCTCAGACTTTAGCGACTCGGATACCAGCGAGACGTCAGTTGGCGGTATGTCTTCATTGATGAGCACATCGAGCAGACTGCCGTCTTCTGCATCAGAGAAGGGTGCATCCACAGAGAGATGGCGCCCGCTGATGTTCATGGCATCGTCGATCTTTTCCTGCGGCAAGTCGATATTGTCTGCTATCTCATGCACAGAAGGACGACGCTCGTTCTCCTGCTCGAATTTGCTGATTTCCCTGTTGATCTTGTTCACCGAACCTACCTGGTTCAGAGGCAGTCTCACGATACGGCTCTGCTCCGAGATAGCCTGCAGGATGCTCTGCCGGATCCACCATACGGCATAGGAGATAAACTTGAAACCGCGTGTCTCGTCGAAGCGCTCCGCAGCCTTCAGCAGCCCCAGATTGCCTTCATTGATAAGGTCTGGGAGACTCAAGCCTTGATTCTGATATTGCTTCGCTACTGAAACCACAAATCTTAGGTTAGCACGCGTCAAGCGCTCCAAAGCTTTCTTGTCACCCTTTCTGATCAGTTGTGCAAGTTCTACTTCTTCTTCTGCCGAGACCATCTCCTCTTTGCTTATCTCTTGTAGATATTTGTCAAGCGAGGCACTCTCTCGGTTGGTGATTGATTTAGTGATTTTCAGTTGTCGCATAAAATCCTTTGATGTTCAGCTAATTTGCAAAATTATGACATTTCTTTGAAACGACCAAAAAAAAAGCCACGAATTTTTAAGTTCGTGGCAATTTTTCTTTGTTTTGCGCTTAATCGTTCTGCAAAGGCACTGCAAAATAGCCTTTTTTGCCAGTAGGATAGATTCCCTGAATGTAGAGCACAGGTTCCTTGCTGGTCGATGCTTCCTTCACCGTTTCCTGCAGGTCTTCTATCGTCTTGATACTTTGGTCGTTAACCTTCTGGATGATGAATCCCTTAGGCACACCGGCATCCTTCAGCTTGCCGCCGCTGATCTTCAGCACCTCGAGACCGTAGCCGATATTGAGCTGTTCTTTCTGGGCATCGGTGATGGCGCGGAAGGTGCCTCCCAGTACATCGAGGTCGACATTCTTCACCACCTTGGTGTTACCCTGTTCGTTCTTCAGCGTCACAGTGACGTTGTTGGCCTTCTTGTTGCGCAGATAGGTGAGCTTCACCTGATCGCCGGGACGTTTCTTGGCGAGGATACCCTGCAGCTCACCGAACTTGGTGACCTTCTGACCGTCAACAGCGGTGATCACGTCGCCTTCCTTCAGTCCGGCAGCCTCGGCAGCACCGTCTTCCACCACCTTGGCGATATAGATACCTTCCATCGTACCGAGGTCGACATCCTTGTCTTTCTCCTTCTCAGCGTCTACCCAGTTCTTCACGTCAGTACCCTGAATGCCGATCATGGCGCGCTGCACGTTGCCGTACTGCTTCAGATCGTCTACTACCTTATTCATGATAGTGGTAGGGATGGCGAAACCATAGCCGATGTTAGAGCCAGTCTGCGAGTAGAGCATGGCGTTGATACCCACAAGTTCACCACGGGTGTTTACAAGTGCACCACCTGAGTTACCCTGATTGATGGCAGCATCAGTCTGGATAAAGCTCTCCACACCGTTGGCACCGAGTGTACGGGCTTTGGCAGAGATGATACCTGCCGTAACGGTGTTGTTGAGTCCAAGCGGGTTTCCTACTGCCAGTACCCATTCGCCGACGCGTACATCGTCACTGTTGGCAATGGTGATGGCGGGCAGATTCTTGCCGTCGATCTTGATCAAGGCGAGGTCTGTCGTCTTGTCGGCACCGATCACGCGAGCAGAATACTCCTTATTGTCTGTCAGACTGACTGTCAGTTCGTCAGCACCGTCTACAACGTGGTTATTCGTTACGATATAGCCGTCAGCAGAGATGATGACACCAGAGCCGGCAGCAGCGCGTTTAGGAGTCTGAACCTGACGCTGGCGCTTGCCATTGTTTCCTTGGCCACGACCGAAGAAACCGCCGAACGGATCTGAGAAGAAATCCTCAAAGGGATCGCTGTACTCGATAGTCTGAACCTTGGAGTTCTGTACCGACTTGATATACACGACTGACGGAAGGGCCTTTTCTGCGGCATAGGTCAGGTCTACGGGTTGTCCTGCGGGTGCAGAAGCGACAACGGGAGCGGGAGCAGTTGCGGTGGCAGCATTCGTCTTGGTGAATGCAGCAACTGAAAGAACCAGAGCAACGGCGCATACGGCAGGCGTTGCAACATTTACAATCTTTTTCATATTCTCTGTCATTTTGTTATAATTTTAAATTCTACATATTGCAGCTGGGGGCTGCGTGACTCTTTTCGAGTTTCACACTGCAAAGATAAGGTCAAAATATCGTTTACAGACAAAATGTCATGATTATTTGTCCCAATTTAACAATTGGCTCCAAATACTTAACGGCCATTTGCGATTAACAATTGAAATCTTAAATAACTGACAAAATTAAGAAAACACCTTTCAGTTAGTTGATATATTTTAATTATCTCCCTTTATCGGGTCAGTAAATGACACCCGGAAACAAAATAATCGGTGTTTTATTTTGCTTTTCGACTGATTAATCGTACCTTTGCAGACTGAAAGCACTGTCACGGTCTGTCGCTGGTGTCATAATGGCACGAGAGGAAAGTCCGGGCAGCATAGGGCGCCCCACTTCTGAAAGTGGAAGCTATTGGCGACAGTAGGTGCCGGTAGAAGAGAACGACCGCCTCTCTTCGGAGGGGTAAGGGTGAGAAGGTGGTGTAAGAGACCACCAGCCAACGGGTGATCGTTGGGCTGTACCGACTGGGGGCTGCAAGTTCATGTAAACCGTCCCGAGAGAGGGTTGCCCGCCCGAGTTGACGAAGGTCTGAGCAGCAATGCGAGGGCCGGGGCTCATGCGGCGGAGGGTAGAATGCTTGAGCCATGGGGTGACTCATGGACTAGATAAATGACAGACACCGTGCAAGCGGTACAGAACCCGGCTTATAGGGGCAGTGCTTTCATTTTTATAGATGAGGTGTAACTAGATCAAGGACTCATGAAAGGATATCTGCGGGAGGTATATCGTAAACTCTATCTGACGATCCGTTTCTTCACCGAGAAACGCGTGATGACGCAGGCGTCGGCTCTCTCATACTCTACGCTACTGGCGATAGTGCCCATTCTGGCTGTGGTGTTTGCGATTGCCAGAGGCTTTGGCTATAACAAGTACATTGAGTTATGGTTCCGTGAGTCGCTCTCTACCCAGCCTCAGGTGGCTGACATCATCGTGGGCTTTGTCAACAGTTACCTGGTACACACCCAGAGTGGCATCTTCCTCGGCGTGGGTCTCGTCTTCATGCTCTATTCGGTGCTGATGCTGATTAGTAACATCGAGGATACGTTTAATCAGATCTGGCAGTTGAGCAGCACGCGGCCCATCATCCGCTCCATCACCAATTATCTGGCCATTTGCTTCCTGTTTCCCATCATCATCGTGGTGTCGACGGGTCTTTCCATTTTCATGGAGACGGTAGCTGATACGATGGACGGATTCCGCATCCTCGGTCCAGCCATCCGTCGTATGCTCAGTTTGGCGCCTTGCGTGCTGATGTCGCTGATGTTCATCATACTGTATGTCTATATGCCGAATACGAAGGTGCGTTTCTCGAGTGCCATCGTGCCTGGCATCCTGGCGGGTATCGCCATGCAGGTGCTGCAGATGGCATATATCCATTCGCAGATCTGGGTGACGGGCTACAATGCCATCTACGGTTCGTTTGCCGCCCTGCCGCTGTTTATGCTCTGGATACAGATCTCGTGGACCATCTGTCTCTTTGGCGCCCAACTGACGTTTACCAATGAGAACATGAACCGTATCGGCTTCAATCTCGAGTCGCTTAATGTGCATCCCAAGGTGGATATGACTGATGAGGAACGAGGCAATACCGAGATCTTTGCCGATAACATCGACGATTTGTAATAACAATAAATCCCTGCCAGATGGCAGGGATTGCTGTTACTGATTCATCAGGTATTGCTTGAAGTCGGCAAACGCCTTCGTCATCTGAACGCTTTGTTTCTCGCCCTTCATGAAGGCTGCCAGACGGTCAGGTATCTCAACGTCGATACCCAGTATCTCGTCTACCTTCTCCTTGAACTTGGCTGGGTGGGCTGTCTCGCAGAACACGCCGGTCTCGCCTTCCTTCAGTCCGTCGACGAGGGCCTGATAGCCGCACGCGCCATGAGGATCGAGGATATACTTCGTGTCGTTGTAGCAGGCCTTCATGGTCTGACGGATAGCGTCGTCGCTGTAGGTCGCACCGCTGATAAGCGAGGTGATGGCTTGATGGGTAGCCTCTGGTGTGAGGGCACCGTTCTGTGAATAGAGGTTCAGGATGCGGGCGAAGTTCGAGGGATCGCCTACGTCCATCGCGTTAGCCAGCGTCTGCTTCGAAGGCTTCGGCTCGTATTTGCCTGTCTGGAGATATTTGTAGAAGATATCGTTGGCATTGTTGGCAGCGATGAAGCGCTTCACCGGCAACCCCATCGCATGGCCGAAGAGGGCTGCGCAGATATTGCCGAAATTGCCGCTTGGCACACACATCACGAGTTCCTCGATATTTACATTCTTACATTTTCCATTTTTTACATTTTCCTTCATCCTTGCGTAGGCATTGAAGTAGTAGAATGCCTGCGGCAGGAAGCGGGCCACATTGATCGAGTTGGCAGAGGTCAGCTTCATGTGCTGGTTCAACTCTGCATCCATAAAGGCGTTTTTCACCAACGCCTGACAGTCGTCGAACACACCGTCCACCTCGATGGCAGTGATGTTCTTGCCCAGCGTGGTAAACTGGCACTCCTGAATGGGACTCACCTTACCCTTGGGATAGAGCACATACACGTGGATACCCTCGACACCGAGGAAACCGTTGGCTACTGCCGAGCCGGTATCGCCAGAGGTGGCCACGAGCACGTTCACCTGCTCACCTTTTCCCTCCTGCTTGATGAAGTACTGCAGCAGGCGCGCCATAAACCTTGCACCTACATCTTTGAAGGCGAGGGTAGGGCCGTGAAAGAGTTCCAGCGAGTAGATGTTCTTGCCTTGCAAGCGACCTTCGGCCGAGCAGTCCTTCACCTTCACCACAGGACAGTCGAACGACAGCGTATCATAAACAATCTGCTTCAGCGACTCTGCATCCACATCCTCTCCGAAGAATGCATCGGCTACGGTGTAGGCTATCTCCTGAAACGTCTTGGTCTCGATAGTGTCGAAAAACGCCTTGGGCAGCGTCTTGATTTTCTCAGGCATATAGAGACCGCGATCCTCAGCCAGTCCCTTGACTACTGCCTTGTGCAGATCAGCAATAGGCGCATTCCCGTTCGTGCTATAATATTTCATAATTTTTGCATTTTTAGATTTTTACATTTTGTCAGCGGTCATGAGGGCTTGCATAAACTCTCCGAGCTTCAGAAGCCCGTATGAGCCTTCTATGCAGCTTACCTCGTCGTATTGCTTCACTTCGTCGGGCTCGATGCCTGGATACCAGATCAGGAACGGCACGGGCTGTCCTACGTGGATGCGCATCTCTACGGGAGTCAGATGGTCAGGCAGCACAGCGATGCATACAGGCTCAGTCCACGTCGACACCTCTTTATATATTGGGGCGATGAGCCGCTGGTCCAGATACTCGATGGTCTTCAGCTTCAGTTCCAGATCACCGTCGTGACCTGCCTCATCGCTCGCCTCTACGTGTACGAATACGAAGTCATCGTTCTCAAGCGCCTTCAGGGCAGCCTGCGCCTTGCCTTCGTAGTTGGTGTCAGCCAGTCCTGTGGCACCTTTCACCTCAACAATCTTCAGCCCCGCATAGTGGCCGATGCCGCGAATCAGGTCTACAGCCGAGATGACGCTGCCGCTCTTCACCTGCGGATATTGCGCCATCAGCGTCTCCATCGAGGGACGATAGCCGCCACTCCAAGGCCAGATGCTGTTAGCCTGGCGCTCTCCGCGCTGGGCACGTGCGATATTGAAGGGATGCTTTGTCAGCAGATCCTGCGACTTCAGAATCAGCTCGTTCAGCAGGTCGGCAGTCTGCTGGGGGGATAGCCTGTGCTCGCTCTTCACAATGTATTTCTGGTCCTTCGTCACCAGCAGAGGACGCCAGGGCTCGTTGGGATGATCGTGTGGTGGGGCACAGATGATGTGCTTATTGCCGCCCTTGATCACCAGCAGATGGCGATACTGGATGCCAGTGATGAATCTCACGCGTTCACAGCCCTCACGCTCGTTGATGGGCTTGGCCAGCGTCTCGTTCAGATAGTCTATCAGCACGCGGGCATCCTCCGTTTCCAGATTGCCGCCGTTGTGCGTGATGATCTTGTCGTCTTCTATCGTGATGATATTACAGCGGATGGCAAAGTCGTCCTCCGCCATCTCGTAGCCTATCGATGCAGCCTCCAAGGGGCCGCGACCTTCGTACACCTTATTCAGATCATAGCCCAGAATAGCCGTATTGGCCACCTCCGATCCGGGAGGGAATCCCTCGGGCACTGTTACCAGTCGTCCACAGCGGCCTTCGCGTGCCAGCTGGTCCATCATGGGTTTATGGGCATATTGCAACAGCGTCTTCCCCCCAAGTTTCGCAACAGGCAGGTCCGCCATTCCATCACCCAAAATAATAATATGTTTCATGTGCGTTATCGAAAAAGCCCCTCCCTTTTGGGAGGGGTTGGGGTAGGCTTAAATATTAGCGATTGACATGATGTTCGCGAAGACACCGGCAGCGGTAACGGCTGCACCGGCTCCGTAACCCTGAATCAGCATCGGGTACTCCTTGTAGCGCTCAGTGGTAAGCAGCACGATGTTGTTCGAACCCTCCAGTCCGTAGAACGGATGTCCGTAAGGCACCTCTTTCAGCGCCACACTCGTCTTGAACGACGAAGGATCCTGCTCGTCGGCTTCCATCGTAGCCACGAAGCGCCAGCGCTTGTTCTCGGCCTCGAGCACCTTACGGCGCTTCTCAAAGTCGGCATCCAGCTCAGGCAGACGCTTCCAGAAGTCCTCGATCGAGCCCTCGAAATAGCTGTCGGGCACGAAGAGATGCTTCTCCACATCGTCCTGTTCCACCTTGTAACCTGCCTCACGAGTCAGGATCACCAGCTTGCGGATCACGTCAGTACCGCTCAGGTCGATACGCGGGTCTGGCTCAGAGTAACGCTGCTCCTTGGCACGCTTCACCGTCTCAGAGAAGGGCACGTCAGCCGCGATCTCGTTGAAGATGAAGTTCAGCGTACCGCTCAGGATAGCCTCGATCTTGAGGATCTTGTCACCCGAGTTGCAGAGGTCGTTGATGGTGCCGATAATCGGAAGACCGGCACCTACGTTGGTCTCATAGCGGAACCACACACCACGGTCACGGGCAGTCTGCTTCAGTTTCAGATAGCTGTCGTAGTCGCTCGAAGCGGCAATCTTGTTGGCAGCCACTACTGATATGTTGTGCTCCAGGAACGTCTGATACAGCATGGCAATCTGACGGCTGGCGGTACAGTCTACGAATACCGAGTTGAAGATATTCATCTTCACAATCTCGTCACGCATGTGCTCCGTGTTGGCAGGGAAACCTGCACGCAGGGTCTGCTCGTAGTTGTCGAGATCGATGCCGTCGCGATCCAGCACGAAGTTGTCCACATCCGAGATACCCACCACGTTCAGCTTCAGCCTGCGCGACTGCATCAGGAACTGCTGCTGGGTGCGGATCTGCTCAAGCAGCATGCCGCCAACGGTACCGATACCACAGATGAAGAGGTTCAGCACCTTATATTCCGACAGGAAGAACGAGTCGTGCAGCACGTTGAGCGACTTGCGCAGGAACTTGCCGTCGACCACGAACGAGATATTCGTCTCCGAAGCACCCTGAGCACAGGCAATCACGCTGATACCGGAGCGTCCCAGTGTGCCGAACAGTTTTCCGGCGATACCTGGCGTCTGCTTCATGTTCTCACCCACGATGGCGATTGTGGCTAGACCACTCTCCACCTGCATGGGGAACATCGCACCCGTCTCGATCTCTTTGGCAAACTCGGCATTCAGCACCTCTGCTGCTGCCTCGGCATCCTCGTCGCGCACACCGATTGAGGTGGAGTTCTCCGACGATGCCTGCGACACCATGAATACGGAGATGCCCTTGTTGGCCAGCGTGGTGAAGATACGGCGGTTCACACCGATCACGCCCACCATCGACAGACCCGTCACGGTAATCAGTGACGTGCCCTTGATGCTCGAGATACCCTTGATGGGCTTGTCGTCGTTGTTGATCTGAGCCTTGATCAGGGTGCCCGGGTGTTCGGGGTTGAAGGTGTTCTTTACTTTAATAGGTATGTTCTTGACGCAGACGGGATAGATGGTCGGCGGGTAGATCACCTTCGCACCGAAGTTACACAGTTCCATCGCCTCTACGTACGAGAGTTCATTGATCGTATAAGCACTCTTGATTACCTTCGGGTCAGCCGTCATGAAACCGTCCACATCCGTCCAGATCTCCAGGATCTCAGCGTCGAGCGCTGCTGCGATGATGGCTGCGGTATAGTCGCTGCCGCCTCGTCCCAGATTGGTCGTCTCGTGCGAGTCGCGGTCGCGGGCAATGAATCCCGGCACCACGACAACGGTCTTGCTGGCATTGGTATTGTTGGTCTGGAAGCTTGCAAACGACTCCTTCACCAGTTTCATGGTCAGATCGGTATCCAGCACGTGCTTGCCTTCCTTGTTCTCCGTACGGATAAAGTCGCGTGCGTTCATGCGCATACCATTCTTAATCATGGCAGCCACGATGTGCGAACTCAGGCGCTCACCATACGAGATGATGGTGTCCTGCGTCTTCTCGCTCAGGTCGTGTATGAGGAACACACCATAGTAGATGCTCCTCAACTGGTCGAAGAGCTGATCCACACTGTTGAATAAGTCGATACGCTTTTTATCGTCCTGAATGATGGCGTCGATCATCTGGTGATGCCGCGTTACCATCGCCTCAAACTCCTCGCGATAGTGACTGTCACCGTTCTTTGCCATTTCCGACGTGGCAATCAGTTTGTCGGTGATGCCGTTCAGGGCGCTAACTACAACTACGACAGGCCCCCGTCCGGCTTCTGCCTCCACAATACTTTTCAAGCTAAGAATGCTTTTTACGGAACCTACGGACGTTCCGCCGAATTTCATTACTTTCATATTTCTATGCGATTTATCTTACCGCCGGTACCCCTTCACAATGGGGGACTTCTCCAACGGCGCTGCAAAGATAATGCATTTTTTCTAATTTGCGTCATTTTTACCTTTTTTTCTTTGAATAGTCGAATTTTCTTGTTATTTTTGCAGCCCGATTCAGAATAATAGATTCGATGCAGCGGTATTTTATCACTTTCAGTTACGACGGGACACGGTATCACGGGTGGCAGATACAACCCAACGGCGACTCTGTGCAGGCAAGGCTTCAGGAGGCGCTGTCGACGTTGCTGCGGGAGGCTGTGAGCGTGACGGGTGCCGGCAGAACGGATACGGGGGTACACGCCAGGATGATGGTGGCCCACTTCGATACGGAGGCGCGTTTCGAGGCGGAGGAGGGTATCAACGGGGCTCAGCTGGCCTATAAGCTGAACCGCCTGCTGCCTTACGACATCGCGGTGGAGAAGGTGGAAAAGGTCAGTTCGGAACTGCATGCACGTTTCTCGGCGACGGCTCGCACGTACCACTATTATATTCATACGAAGAAGGATCCGTTCAGAAGGGCCTATTCGTGTGAGTTGCACTATGCGCTCGACTTCGCGAAGATGAACGAGGCGGCACAGGTGCTGACGACTTATGAGGATTTCGGGGCCTTCTGCAAGGCTGGGGCTGACGTGAAGACGACGCTCTGCCATGTGACGAGGGCGCAATGGATACAGACATCACCCACTACCTGGTATTTCGAGATTACGGCAAACCGGTTCCTTAGGAATATGGTGAGAGCCGTGGTGGGAACGCTGATTGAGGTTGGGCGCGGACGGATGTCGCTGGAGGCGTTCCGACGCGTGATCGAGGGGAAACAGCGCAGCGATGCCGGCGAGAGCATGCCTGGCAATGCGCTCTTCCTGGAAAACATAGATTATTGAACATTTGAAGATTGATCATTCATGTGGCTGATATTGGCTTTTTTGTCGGCAGCGATGTTGGGCTGCTACGATTCGTTTAAGAAAGATGCGCTGAAAGGCAACGCGGTGATTCCTGTGTTGTTTCTGAATACGTTGTTCTCCAGTTTGATTTTCCTGCCCTTCATCGTGCTGAGCGGTACGACGGATGTACTGCAGGGTACCATCTTCCAGACGGCAAGTGGCGGCTGGGAGATGCACAAGTATATCGTACTGAAGGCGCTCATCGTGCTGTCGAGCTGGATTCTGGGCTACTTCGGCATGAAGCACCTGCCTCTGACGATTGTGGGGCCTATCAATGCGACACGGCCCGTGATGGTGCTGGTTGGTGCGCTGCTGGTGTTCGGCGAGCGGCTGAACGTTTGGCAGTGGATTGGTGTGATGCTGGCGGTGGCTTCATTCTTCATGCTGAGCCGCAGCAGCAAGAAGGAGGGTATCGACTTCAAGCACGACCACTGGATCTACATGATTGTGGGCGCAGCGGCTCTGGGGGCTGTGAGCGGCCTCTACGACAAGTATCTGATGGCGCCTGTGGAGAGTGGGGGCGTAGGCCTCGACCGCATGATGGTGCAGTCGTGGTATAACATCTACCAGTGTGGGATGATGGGCTTGATGTTGTGGCTCCTGTGGTGGCCGAAGCATCAGGATACGACACCGTTCCACTGGTCGTGGTCGATTGTAGGGGTCAGCGTGTTTCTCTCTACAGCCGATTTCATGTATTTCTATTCGCTCTCGTTGCCCGAGGCGATGATTTCCATCGTGTCGATGGTGCGTCGCGGCAGTGTGATCGTGAGTTTCATGTTCGGGGCGATGTTCTTCCACGAGAAGAACCTGAAGGCTAAGGCTTTTGATCTGGCACTTGTTTTGCTCGGGATGCTTTTCCTTTACGTCGGCTCGAAGTAAAGAGGTCGCCAAGGCCGTTGAAATCCTTTTTCATGATGATACCGATACCCTGGGTGTTCAGGCTCGACTTGGTGAAATAGCGGTCGTTGGTCTGGTTGTACATCTTCAGGGCGAGGTTGCCGTTGGGGTTGAGCAGGTACTGCAGGTCGAAGTCACCGATGAACGATGGGTTGGCGCGGGTGGCATTGTCGCGATAGCCGAACTGTCCGTTGAACAAGAGCCGGTTGTTGAGCATGCGTCCGTTGATGATGCCTTCGTATTCGGCGTTGTGCCAGCCTTCGTTACCCGTAGTGATGTTGGCACCGAAATTCCAGTTGTCGTTCTTGATGAGTGTGTTCAGCAGGGTGTTGATCTGCGTGGAGAGTGTGCCTGAGAGCAGACTCTGCATGGCGAGCGAGGTGGCATCGTTCTGCTGATTCTCGTTGCTGTTGTTGATGCCTTGGTTGTAGAAGCGCCCGATGGCGAGCAGATAGACCACCTGCTGGTTCATCTCCTGCTGGCCGTTGATGACGGAGCGTATCATCTGCTCTTCGTCGGCATTGACGGTAGGCATCTCGAGGTCGAAGTCGACGGTAGGTGCCGCAGGCTGTCCGCCGATGTTCATCAGACAGTTCACGCGGATGGTGTTGCTGGTGAATGAATTGCCGATATTGAGGTCGGAGAGGCTGACACCACTGACGGCGTAGAGTGCCTGCAGTCTGAGTGCTGCCTGATAGGGATCGCCACCGAAGACGATGGTGCCCCCGGGATTGAAGGTGAAGTTCTTCTTGATGATGTTCTGGATGGTGATGCCGTAGGTGCCGTGGTCGACGGTATAGGTGCCGAACATGTTGAAGGCGCCCTTGTTGTGGTAGGTGGCGCGGATGGCCCCCTCACCATAGAGGGTGATATAGTCGCCGGTTCGGGCATCCATCAGCAGGCGCAGAGTGGCATCGGGGGTAGTGTTGATGAGGAAGTTCAGGTAGATATCCGTATCGGTGGCACGACTGGGGCGGGTGAGTCCTGCGGTGCCGGAGGCATCGGGACTGCTGTCATCGGTCCACTCGATGAACTCCTGACTGGCGATGGCATCGGGACTGGAGGCATTGTAGACGAAAACAGAGTTCTTCTGTGGGGTGACATTGCAGTCGATGGTCACCTCGTTGCCATGACCTGATATTGCCACGTCGCCGGCGGCATAGACGGTACCGTAGAAGAGGTTGTCGCCAAACTCCTTGAAGTCGTAGGCTAGCAGGTTGTCGGTCTCCAGGGCGAGGTCGAAGCTGAGGTTCGTGAGGTGCTGGTGGTGGATACCGCCTGAGAGGTAGCCTGTGTTACCGTCGCGATCGTGTAGGGCGATGCGGTTGAGGCGGATGTCATCGGGGATGAGCACCACCGTGTCGCGTTCGAGGTAGTAGGTGGTGTTGAGTGGCTTCACGGTGGCCTCGCCATCGACGACGAGGTTTCCGGTGAGGTTGATGTTGTCGAGTGTGCCGTAGAGGCGGACAGCACCGTCGGCATGGCCTGTGATGTGGCTGAGGAACGACTTGGTGAAGTTGTGCATGAACTCGATGTAGGTACCGTCGGCACGGATACCCAGATCGATGGTGTTATGCACAGGCGACACGTAGCCGTCGATGAAGGTCTTTGCCTCAGTACCGTCATCGGCAACGGCTTGGATGTCAATCTGTTCCAGTTCCTTGTTCCAACGGGCATGGGCATCGAGCACACCCATGCGCCCCTGTTCGAACTTGAAGTCGCTGACCTTCAGGTCGGCAGCGGCAGCGAACTTGCCGAAGAGCGAGGTGGCTGTCGCACGTCCTGTGGCCTTGCCACTGAACTCTACGGAATGGAAATTCACGAGGTCGAGGATATAGTCGACTTCTACCTCGTTGAGATCCACAGCGAGGGTATCGGTATCGTTGTTGGAGGCTATACCGTCGATGATGATATGCTGGGCGCCTCGGTTCACGGAGAAATGGTCTACGAGCAGACGGTTTTCGGCATAGATGACGTCGGAGGGCTCCAGGTTCCAGGTGGCGTTGCCGAGGATGATATGCGAGGGGAGTACACGCACATGGGCCTCAGACTTGTTGAGCAGGTTGCGGTAGAGCTCGACGATGGCATTGAGATTGCCGCTCATGTGCTTCTCGGTGCTGTTGTCGTCCCACTGGAGCGAGGTGTTGATCTTGTTGTTGGCGGCATTCGCTTGCAGACTGAGAGCCATCCGGTTGCCGTCGTCCATGATCTTCTGCAGGCTGAGATCACACTTGAGGGTATCTGCAGGCGAGGAGATGCGGAGGTCGCCATTGGCATACCAGGCGCCGTTATAGGCAAAGGAGGGCAGGTCGCCTGCGAGGTTGATGAGCCGCGTGTTGTCGTTGACGATGGCATTGAGGGCGATGGGCTGTCGGAGTACGAGATCGACACCCAGGAAACGCCGCAGCCAGTCGGCCTTGCTCATGATAAGTCTCACGGAGAAATTGTTGGCGGTGGAACGGCTCACGGGTGGCAGACCTGGCAGGGTGGGGAGTTTGGAGCCCACGAGGTTGATGAAGGTCTGTGGCAGTGTGGCATAGTCGAACTGTCCGCGCAGTTCGGCATCGGCAAAGTCGCTCTTCAGTGATACGTAGTGGATACCCTCCTGATAGCCTGAGGATACGAAGAGGTTGTCGAGGTGGTAGGCCTGCTGCTGTTCTGTGGCTGAGATGGTGAAGTTGCTCAGTCGCAGGCTGCCCTGGGCATCGTTGAGGTTGTTGGCGGTGAAATCGGCGTCGATGATACCTGAGAGATGGGCATTGCCAAACTGTTCGGTGAGGTGTGTGGCAGCTGGTGCGAAGTGGCTGACATCCCCTTTTACCATGATATGTTTAGCGCGTGTGGACGTATTGTCGAAGAGGTCGTCGGTGACACCTGCTTCGAGCTGGGCCTTCAGGTTGGGATCGTCGATGAGCAGATGGCCTGCGAGGGCTTTGTGGCTGTAGGTGCCGTTGACGTTGATATTGCTGAAGGTGTAGTCGTTGTAGTCGAAATGGGGAATCTCGGCACTGACTTTCAGGTCGGGCTCAGGCTTTTGCCACAGTCCTTCGAGGTTGACCTGTGCAGCGAGTTTCCCGAGGCGTTTGTCGTCGAGAATCTGGCCGAGGTTGATGTCTGCGGTATTGACGGTGGCGAGGAAACGCTGGTCGGACTCCATCGTCAACTGGAGGTCTACGTTGCCTGCTCCTGAGCGTACGTTGCTGTTGAGCGTCGACGTTCCTTGCTGGTTGTGGTCGAAGGTTCCCGAGAGCTGGAGGTCTCCGATACGGGTGAGCTCCTGGGGGAGTTGCAGCAGCTTGCTGAGGAAGTCTAGACGGTCTTCCTCTATAGCCAGTTTACTCACCTGCAGATGCCACGAGGGATGTGTCTGCCAGTTGCTGATCCACCCGTTGACATTGATGTCGACATCCTGTTCGGGGGTGGCTACCAACAGTTGCGGCACGTTGATCGTCTGGTCTGTGCCGTTGATGTCTGTCGTGATGGATAGAGCCCTCTGGAAATTCTTGAGCGAAGGCATGAAACATCTTAGGTCTGAGGGCGTTATCTCGGTGTCTTTAATAGCGCCTGAGAAGTTGAGCGAGCCAGGTACAAGACCCTTCTCATTGAACTGATAGTTGGCAGTTAGGGTATCGATTCTCAGCTGTGAACTGGGCATCTGGAGGAGAAAATGAGAGAGTAGGGCATTGCGGCGTCCGGCCTTCAGGGCGAATGACAGACGGTCGACGGCGAGCCCGGCATCCTCCCGGAATCCCAGACGCTTTACGTTGATGTTGAGCGAATCGTCAGTGAGGGCACGCAGATTGATGTGGGCACTGATGTCGCGTACGGTAAGGTGGGCTGGCGTGAATTGTTCGGATAGCGGGATGTCCTGTTGGTCGTAGGATACACTGGAATGGCGGATGATCAGTGTGCTGATACGCAGGTCGAGGGGCGTGTGACTGGTGGTGTCCTTCGAGGCCAGCGAGTCGATGACGAATTGGAAATTAGGCGCTGTCGTGGCATTGCGGCGGTAGAGTCGGGCATGGGCACCGAAGAGCTGTGCCGAAGAAATGGAGATCTTCCCTTCAGCCAAGGGAAGCATATCGATTTTTGCCGACAGACGGCTCACGCGGAGCATCTCCTTATGCCGCTGGTCGTAGAGACAGACATCATCGATGATCACTCGATTGAAGAGCCCGAGGGAGACGCGTCCGATGTCGATCTTCGTACCCAGTTTGTTGCTGATAGCATGGGCAATCTTGCGCCCGGCAAACTGCTGGACGCCCGACATGCTGAGGATGCCTGCTGTAAGCAGGTTGAAGGCGATAACACCCCAAATGATGATGCTGACAATACGTTTTAAGCGCTTCACGTGGGCAAAAATACAACAAATTATCGGGTTTTGTGCATTTTTTTTGTTATTTTGTCATTATTCTACTCAAATTTATGTAATTTTGCATCGCGTTGTTTGCAAACTATTCTATCAAACGTTATATAAATGGCAAATGTAATTAAGTTACGCAAGGGCTTGAACATTAACCTGAAGGGGCGGGCTGCAGAAGAGAAAATCCAGCTTACCTCGAAGGGAAAGTATGCACTTGTACCTGACGATTTCGAAGGTGTGACGCCGAAAGTTGTCGTCAAGGAAGGTGACAAAGTCAAGGCCGGGGATGCGCTGTTTATTAATAAACAGTATCCCGAAGTGAAGTTTGCCTCGCCAGTGAGTGGCACCGTGAGTGCCGTGGTGCGTGGTGAACGTAGAAAGGTGCTCTGCGTGAAGGTGGATGCCGACACCCAGCAGAGTTTTGTTGATTTCGGCAAAAAGGACGTCAGTAAGCTCGACGGTAAGGCTGTGACGGATGCCCTGCTCGAAGCAGGTATCTTCGGCTATATCAACCAGCTGCCGTATGCCGTTTCCACGAATCCGTCGGTTCAGCCGAGGGCTATTTTCGTGTCGGCACTGCGCGACAAGCCTCTGGCTGCCGACTTCGAGTTCGAGGTGAAAGGCCAGGAGCAGGACTTCCAGACGGGTCTTACGGCTCTCTCTAAGATTGCGAAGACCTATCTCGGTGTAGGCGTAGGTTCGGCGCTTGAGAACATGAAGGATGCCGAGGTGACCGTGTTCGATGGCAAGTGCCCTGCAGGCAATGTCGGTGTCCAGGTGAACAACATCGCCCCTGTGAACAAGGGTGAGGTGGTGTGGACTATCGGCGATCCTACGGTAGTGCTCTTCATCGGCCGCCTGTTCAATACGGGTAAGGTAGACCTGAAGCGCACCGTTGCCCTCTGCGGCAGTGAGATCAATCGTCCTGCCTATGTGGATATGCTCGTAGGCGAGGAACTCGCCACACTGCTGAGCAACAGCTACGATGCTCAAAAGAGCGTGCGTATCATCAATGGTAACGTGCTGACGGGCAAGCCTACCACGAAGGAAGGTTTCCTGGGTGCCCATACCTCTGAGATCACTGTGATTCCCGAGGGTAACGATGCCGACGAGATGCTGGGTTGGATACTTCCCAGATTCAAGCAGTTCTCCGTGAATCGTAGTTACTTCTCCTGGCTCTGTGGCAAGAAGGATTATGTCCTTGATGCCCGTGTGAAGGGTGGTGAGCGCCACATGATTATGAGCGGCGAGTACGACAAGGTGCTGCCGATGGATATCTACGGTGAGTATCTGATCAAGGCGATTATCGCTGGCGATATCGACCGTCAGGAGGCATTGGGTATCTATGAGGTTAGCCCGGAGGACTTCGCATTGGCCGAGTTCGTGGATTCCTCGAAGCTTGAGTTGCAACGCATTGTTCGTGAGGGACTTAATATTCTCCGAAAGGAAAATGCATAATGTCAATAAAAGATGAAAGCATTAAGAAATTATCTCAATAAGGTAAAGCCGAATTTCGAAGAGGGTGGCAAGTTACATGCCTTCCAATCGATTTTCGACGGCTTTGAGACCTTCCTTTACGTGCCCAACGACACGGCGAAGGCTGGTGGCGTGAATATTCACGACGCCATTGACTCGAAGCGTATTATGAGTATGGTGGTCATCGCCCTGATGCCTGCCATGCTGTTCGGTATGTATAATGTCGGCTACCAGAACTATCTGGCTCAGGATATTCTTGTTCCAGGAACACTGGCTGCAGCCTCTTTCTTCGAGATCTTCTGTTACGGCTTTCTGGCTGTACTGCCGAAGATCCTCGTGAGCTACATCGTAGGTCTGGGTATCGAATTTGCCTGGGCTCAGTGGAAAGGTGAGGAGATCCAGGAGGGTTACCTCGTATCAGGTATCATCATCCCGCTGATTATCCCGATTGGCTGTCCCCTGTGGATGCTGGCTCTGGCCTGCGCCTTCTCGGTCATCTTCTGTAAGGAGATCTTCGGCGGCACGGGTATGAACATCTTCAACCCCGCTGTGGCAGCCCGTATGTTCCTGTTCTTCGCCTATCCGTCAAAGATGACGGGCGATCAGGTATGGGTATCTCAGGATTCCATCTTCGGGTTGGGTTACGACCTGCCCGACGGGTTCACTGCTGCTACGCCGCTAGGACAGATTGGTCAGGGTATCACTCCTGATGCCTCTATCTGTGACATGATCTGCGGCTTTATCCCAGGTTCCATCGGTGAGACATCGCTCTATGCGATTGCTATCGGTGCCTGCATCCTGCTCTGGACGGGCATTGCCTCTTGGCGCACGATGCTCAGCGTATTCGTGGGTGGTGCCGTGCTGGCATGCATCTTCGAGCAGACCGGTCAGTCTATCACGTGGTGGCACCACTTCGTAATGGGTGGATTCGCTTTCGGTGCCGTGTTTATGGCTACCGATCCTGTGACATCGTGCCGTACTACCACTGGTCAGTATATCTACGGTTTCCTGATTGGTGCGATGGCCATCATCATCCGCGTGCTGAATGCCGGTTATCCTGAGGGTATGATGCTCGCCATCTTCTTTGGTAATATGTTTGCTCCCACAATCGACCACTTCATCGTGGAGCGCAATATCTCGAAACGCTTAAAGAGAGGAGGTACCAAATGAAACTGAATACTAATTCGAATTCGTACATTATTATATATAGTGCGATACTCGTGGTCATCGTGGCCTTCCTGCTGGCATTCGTCTATCAGGCATTGAAACCGATGCAGGACGCCAATGTGGCCCTCGACGTGAAGAAGCAGATTCTCTATTCGCTCAACATCCGCAATCTCGACGGTGCAGAGGCAGAAGCCAAGTACAAGGACGTTGTGAAGGCTGAAGCCGAGATGGACGGACGTAAGTACTATATGTGCAATATCAATGGTGAGAAAGTTCTTGTCGTTGAGTTGAAAGGTATGGGTCTCTGGGGTGGTATCAGTGGATACATTTCTCTCCATAATAATGAGAATCCTATCGTCTATGGTGCTTATTTTAACCATGAGAGTGAGACTGCTGGACTGGGAGCGGAGATTAAGGACTCGCAGGAATGGCAGGAGAAGTTTATCGGCAAGAGAGTATATCAAGATGGTCCAAATGGCCATGAGGTAGTCCTCTCGGTAGTCAAGAAGGTTGAGAATCCTGAGACTCAGGTTGATTGCGTGACTGGTGCGACATTGACTTCTAATGGTGTAGATGCAATGATCAAGGACTGCCTTGATGATGCCTGCGCAAACGCCTTCCAGCTCTTTGCCGACCAAATGAAGCCGCAGCAGTGTGAAAATCAAAAAGGGGAGGATTAAACTATGGCATTATTCAGTAAACAAAATAAGGAGGTTTTTACAAACCCGTTAAATGTCGACCATCCTATTCTTGGACAGGTACTGGGCATTTGCTCTGCATTGGCTGTGACTTCTCAGCTTAAGCCTGCTATCGTTATGGGACTGGCCGTAACTGTTATCACAGCTTTTTCTAATGTGATTATCTCTATCATCCGTAACACCATCCCTAACCGTATTCGTATTGTGGTTCAGTTGGTGGTCGTGGCTGCTCTTGTAACCATCGTTTCACAGATTCTGAAAGCTTTCGCCTATGATGTGAGCGTTCAGCTCTCTGTGTATGTCGGTCTGATCATTACCAACTGTATCCTGATGGGTCGCCTTGAGGCGTTCGCCATGCAGAACAAGCCCTGGCCTTCGTTCCTCGACGGTGTGGGCAACGGTCTTGGCTACGCCATGATCCTGGTGATCGTAGGTGCCGTGCGCGAGTTCCTCGGACGTGGTTCGCTGCTGGGCTTCCAGATTATCCCTGATGCCTGCTACGACTTCGGCTACGTGAACAACGGTATGATGACGATGCCGGCTATGGCGCTGATTCTCGTGGGTTGTGTGATTTGGGTTCATCGTGCTTACTTTTATAAGGAGAAATAAGATATGGAACACGCAATATCATTACTATTCCGTTCGATTTTTGTCGACAATATGATCTTCGCTTTCTTCCTCGGCATGTGCTCCTATCTGGCAGTGTCGAAGACGGTGAAGACCTCACTGGGACTGGGTCTGGCTGTGACCTTCGTGCTCACCGTGACTGTTCCCGTGAACTATCTGTTGCAGACCAAGGTGCTGGGTCCCGACTGTCTTGTTGAAGGCGTCGACCTCAGTTATCTGTCGTTTATCCTCTTCATAGCCGTGATTGCCGGTATGGTGCAGCTGGTGGAGATGACGGTCGAGAAGTATTCACCCTCGCTCTATGCTGCCCTGGGTATCTTCCTGCCGCTGATTGCCGTTAACTGTGCCATCATGGGTGCTTCGCTCTTCATGCAGCAGCGTATCCTGATGGATCCCAGCAATTCGCAGGCTATCACCTCTATCTGGGATGCCATCGTATATGGCTTCGGCTCAGGTATCGGTTGGGCACTGGCCATTGTGGCGATGGGTGCCATCCGTGAGAAGATGCAGTATTCGGATGTGCCCAAGCCTCTGCAGGGCCTCGGCATCGTGTTTATCACCGTCGGCCTCATGGCCATGGCGATGATGTGTTTCTCTGGCTTAAATATTTGATAAGGTATGGCACAGTTTATAGCATATAGTATAGGAGTATTCCTCCTGGTTATCATCCTTCTGGTGATTATCCTGCTCGTAGCGAAGAAATATCTTTCGCCTTCGGGCAATGTGAATATCGTGATCAACGGCGACCGTACCATCAACGTTCCCCAGGGTGCCTCGCTGATGTCAACGCTCAACGAGAACGGCGTATTCCTGCCCTCAGCCTGCGGCGGTAAGGCCTCTTGCGGACAGTGTAAGGTGCAGGTGCTCGAAGGCGGTGGCGAGATCCTCGACTCTGAGAAGCCCCACTTCTCGCGTAAGGAGATCAAGGCTGGCTGGCGTCTGGGCTGTCAGTGTAAGGTGAAGGGCGATCTGAAGATCCATGTCAACGAAAGCATCCTTGGCGTCAAGGAGTACGAGTGTACCGTTATCTCCAACAAGAACGTGGCTACGTTCATCAAGGAGTTCAAGGTGCAGCTCCCCGCTGGTGCCCACATGGACTTCCTGCCTGGCTCTTACGCTCAGATCAAGATTCCTGCATTCGACTGTATCGACTACAACTCGTATGACCGTGATCTGATCACACCGGAGTACGTGCCTTCATGGGAGAAGTTCAAGATGTTCGACCTCAAGTGTAAGAACCCAGAGCCCACGATCCGTGCCTACTCAATGGCCAACTATCCTGCTGAGGGCGACGTGTTCATGCTGACCGTTCGTATCGCTACGCCACCGTTCAAGCCCGACCGTTCAGGCTTCATGGAGGTGAACCCGGGTATCGCCTCGTCATACATCTTCTCACTGAAGCCGGGCGACAAGGTGATCATGAGTGGCCCTTACGGCGACTTCCATCCGCATTTCGACTCGAAGAAGGAGATGATCTGGGTCGGTGGTGGTGCCGGTATGGCTCCGCTGCGTGCACAGATCATGCACATGACCAAGACGCTCCACACGAAGGATCGCGAGATGCACTACTTCTATGGTGCCCGCGCCCTCAACGAGGTGTTCTATCTCGACGACTTCCTCGGCCTGGAGAAGGAGTATCCCAACTTCCACTTCCATCTGGCCCTCGACCGTCCAGATCCCGCAGCCGATGCTGCAGGCGTGAAGTACACCCCGGGCTTCGTCCACAATGTGATGTACGAGACCTATCTGAAGGATCACGAGGCTCCCGAGGATATCGAGTACTACATGTGCGGTCCTGGCCCGATGTCGAAGGCCGTTGTGGGCATGCTCGACTCTCTCGGCGTAGAGCCCGAGTCCATCATGTACGACAACTTCGGCGGCTAATCCCCCGACAGTTCAGCTCATAACAATAATCCCCGTCCCTTCATCAGAGGCGGGGATTATTAGTTTTATCAAAGCAGCGTACTGAGGTTTTGCTATGCTATGCAATGTAGGTATTATCTTCTTCATTGTATTTCTTCTAACGCTCCAGTTTCTGAATCAATGATAAACCCACGAACCACTATATCCTTCGGCACAAGCGGATGGGTCTTGATGGTCTCAACGGTCTTACGGACGGAGGTCGGGGTGTCCTTGAATCCCTCCAGCCACTGGTCGAGGTCAATGCCACACTTGCGGATGGTGTCGAGCGTTTCATCCGTCACGCCACGGGCAATCATCTCGTGGTGGAAGTGGTCATAGTTCATGTGGCAGGCTCCGCAATGCGAGTGTGCCACCACCATAATCTCCTGTACGCCCAGCTCATAGATGGCGACTATCAGGCTTCGCATAGCTGAATCGAACGCAGAGATAACCAGACCTCCAGCGTTCTTGATAATCTTCGCGTCACCATTCTTCAGACCGAGAGCTGCAGACAGCAGTTCTGTCAGTCTGGTGTCCATACATGAAAGCACAGCCAGTTTCTTGTCTGGGTACTTGTCGGTCAGATACTTCTCGTAGCCTTTTTGAGCCACAAATGTCTTGTTGTATTCAATAATCTGGTCTATCATATCACAAAAACATATTAAAACTGCGTGTAAAGGTACGAAAAAATGAGAATATTTCGTAACTTTGTGCCAAATTATTACGATACTTTAATGATTTGACGTTTCATGGTCATACAACCCGGAAGGCCTATTTTCATACCGTATAATTAGGATTTCATACCATACATATAATTACTCTTTTTTGTTTTATACATTTGTATTATCTTTGCATTCACAAATGTAATAATATAAAGATAGAACCATGGATACCTACAAGAAAGGCGATTATATCGCAGTCATGACAAATCAGCCAGACATTCATTTTATTGAGATGTTTGGTCATGGGCTTAGTACAGATGATATTGAGCCATCCGAGTATGTCGCAAAGATCAGAAGTGTCATTGATGATGACAACTACTTGATTTTCATCGTACATCCTACTACATATAGATGTGTGGTTAGTAGTTCTGAGATTATCCGTAAGATGTCAGACGAGGAACTCACTACAGAAATGCGAGAGAAAGAAGATCTTATCGAATTTCTGGCTCCTAATGTTTATGAGAATTGTGCCATTTTGAATGGCACAAATACAGAAGAGAAATGTGTAGAACTCTCCAGATTGGCCATGAACAGCCTTTTTCCCGATTATCAGATTTCAACGATGGAACTGACAGAATCTGAGTTTATTAAATCAGATTTAATAGAGTGTGCAGACAGCCTTATCAGTGGTTGTATTCATAAGGATGGAGAGTTTCTCAATAAACTAAAAAAGAAAGGTGATTATTTCAAAGAAATGCTCCTGCATTTACGCTTCAAGGAGTATTATACCGTAAGGGTAAAGGATGAACATGACCCTAACGCAACAAATTATCTGTATCTGTTTGTTGATGCCAGATTTGAGGAAGTAGTTATAACTCGGAATATTCAAGAACGAACAAGATTCTTTAGGAGTGTAGGCCCTGAGTACAATTCTATAGGGAACTATCTGTCAGACTTTCGTCTTGAGGTGTTAACTGGGGATGAATATATAAAAATACAATTATGAAGATACAATATGCATCCGATCTCCATTTGGAGTTCGCAGACAATTGGAGATACCTGCGAGATAATCCTCTGCAGGTAAGTGGCGACATTCTGATTCTGGCAGGAGATATTGGGTATCTCGAAGATCAGAATTATCAGAACCATCCCTTCTGGGATTGGGCATCAGAGAATTACCGCCAAGTGCTGGTGGTACCTGGCAATCATGAGTTTTACAAGTACTATGACTTGTCGAAAATGGAAGACGGCACAGAAGGTGAGATTCGTAAGAACATCCATTATTACTACAATAAAGTGGTAAGGATCGATGATGTGGATTTCATCCTTTCAACGTTGTGGGCGCTTATCAGCAAGGAGAATGCTCCTTATGTCGAGTATGGGGTTACTGATTTTCATAGGATCATGTATGGAAATAGAGCGCTTACCTATTTCGATTTTAATATGGAGCATGATAATTGTTTCTATTTCATTAAGAAGTCAGTAGAAGATAGTACGGCAAATCACAAGATAGTGGTCACACATCATGTGCCCTCTTTCCAGCTCTGTGCTCCAGAGTTTGAAGGAAGTGAACTCAATGGGGCCTTTACAGTTGAGCATGAAGATTATATTAAGGATAGTGGAATTGACTACTGGATCTATGGCCATTCGCATAGAAACATTGATAAGGTCATTGGAAACGCTCCATGTATCAGCAACCAGCTTGGATATGTATTTGCCAACGAACATAAGACTTTTATTCCAGATAAACATCTCACCATCTAATTTTCATACCCTATATTAACCCTTTCGTACCATATGTATATAAATGAGTTCTCATATGTAAATATTATGCTATCTTTGCAGTGGAATTTTAAAAGAAAAGTAATATGGCAGATTTATCTTTAGACAGCAAAAAACTCATGAGGTACAATCCCTCAGATGTAGAGTTTACAGAGAACGGCAAACTCGGATGGAAGACAAAGAAGGGCGAGATTTTAATCCCGGCAGAGTATGACCAGATCGAAAAATGCGCAAACGTATTGTACGTTCGTAAAGGCAACGATTTCGAATTATACTTTAGCAACGGAAGTGCAGAAGCCTATAGCCATTTTTATGAAAATGGTTCTTTCTTCGTGGAGAACAAGAAATTCGGATGGCGTAAAGGTGACGAGATCATAATCCCTGCTATCTATGATTATATTCATAGTTGGGGTGATTGTCTCTTTGTTGTCACCCTTGACGGCAAACATTTCTATGTCAATGAGAAAAATGAAAGAGTTCTCACAAACATTCGCCTTTTCGATGGTGAAGATGAAGAGGAGATCCCTTTCAATTTTAGTGTATCTGATAATAGTGTCTTGACAATATCAGAGTTTGTTGGGCATCAAGTTAAGAATGATCCCAATGTGGTTAAAATGGATACATGGGTCAGATTAGATCGTATCAGTCACGAAGAGATTATGCAGATGCTTATTAATCCAGACGATGAAGCACCTATAACAGAAAAGGAGTTAGAGAACTATAACTCCCAGTTTTCATATGAGTTCAATGCCTATCTTGCAAAGTCCAAAGCAAAAGGCGGCATTAAAGACTGTCTGGAGAAGATGGGAAAGATGTGTGCATATAGCAACTCATGGTTCTATATCATCAAGGTTTGGAAAGCTAAAGGTGAAGAGCCTACAGCTGAAGAGCTACGTTATCTTCGTTATTTTATTGAAGGTAAAAACCGTATCGGTAGCATTGTCTTTGCCTTAGGTCATGATTCCAGCCTCAAGGCAGGCGAAACCAAGATGCTCATGCTGACACATTATAATGAGGAATGTTTCCCCCCAAGCTTCCAGTTCGACTGGTATGAATATGTAAATAAACATACGTTATCAGAGATCAAAGAACAAATGAAAGTTCAACGGAAGACCGTTGAAGAGAAAATACTCTCCGATTACATAGAAGAGGTCTGGCAGAATCATTTTACCGGAGTTATCTCCGATATGAGATATTGTGCCAATAGAAATTGGGACGAAACGGCAAAGGTCCTTGATTTCTTCAAGCAATATGATAACAGCTATCAGTACTGTGTCAAGAGTACTGTTGACGATCTCTACAATTATTGTGAGTCAAACTCTGTAGAAACAGATGAGTTTCTTCTCAATAAATTGAGATGGTTACTGGAGAATGGCTCTGACGTTAACGTCCATAGCCACAACAAAACGGCTTTAGACGTTATCAGCGAAAACACTTCCGCAAAGAGCGAATTTCATTATAATGCCGAGTCCATTGATCGTTGTCTCGAACTGCTCCATCAATATGGGGCTAAGACCATTAAGGAGATTCAGAAAGAGGAAAGCGCGAATACGGACTATCGCGTGGAGCTGGAAATATTAAAGCCCAGTCAAAAAAAGTATAGAACATTTGATGTAATTCAAATTAAATGATTAATTTTGCAGCCGGAAATATTGTTGAACCCTTTAATCATCTGAGAAAGGGTCACGCGAATGAGTATAAAGTAAGTACAAATCCCCACAAAATTTAGGTAACTGCAACCTTTTGGTTGCGGAGTATTAATCCTGCAGGTATAAATGTAGGCCTGCAAAGTAATTATATTCATTTATGGGCAATATTAAACCAAAAGAATTAAGCAAATTAGGGTATACCGACAATGTCGCCAGGAGTCTGGCGACAGAGTTGGTAGCCAAGCACTGCAAACATCATTCTCAGGAGGAGATCATCCGCCTGTTACAAGATATAATTCACTCTCCTGAGAAATATAAGCAGGATGCGGTGTGGGGGAGGCTTGCCGAAGTACTCTCTCCCACAAAGGCAGAAGTCTCAACGTATGAATTACGAGAAGAGCCTCTGCCATACATCGTTTATGGGGCAGACCACATTGATGAGCTCGCCAGATCCCAGATGGAGATGGCGATGAGGCTACCTGTGACTCTGTCAGGCGCTCTGATGCCAGATGGTTGTGCAGGTTATGGCCTTCCTATTGGTGGCGTCCTCGCCACAACGGATGATGTAGTCATCCCTTATGCTGTAGGCAAGGATATCGGATGCCGTATGAGTCTGACGATTCTCGATGCTGGCATAGACTATCTGGAGAAACACCATGACAGAGCAGTTGAGGCCTTGCATAATAACACGGCCTTTGGTCTTGATGGCATTCTTCCTTTCAAGCAATATCATCCCTTATTAGACAAGAGTGAGTTTCGTGAGATTGCACTTCTGAAGACTCTGAGGGAGAAAGCTGTGCGACAGTTGGGAACCAGTGGTAAAGGTAACCATTTCGTAGATATCTGTGACATAGAACTGTCTTCTGATAATACCTTAGGGCTCTCAGAGGGCAGATATCTTGGTATCCTGAGCCATTCCGGAAGCCGTGGTCTTGGTGCTGCAATCGCAGATTATTATACAGGAATTGCTAAAGTGACATGTCGTCTTCCACGTCAGGCAGGACCATTTGCATGGCTTAGCTTGAATAGTGAGGCAGGGCAGGAGTACTGGAAGTGTATGGAGATAGCTGGCGAATACTCTGCTGTTAATCATGAGTGTATCCACTACAATGTGGCAAAAGCATTGAGACTAAAGCCACTTGCCAATGTGAGCAACCATCACAACTTTGCATGGCGTGATCATCTCCCTGATGGAAGATCTGCTATCATCCATCGTAAAGGAGCCACACCAGCTCATCTTGGTGAGATGGGAATCATTCCCGGCAGTATGGCTACACCTGGCTTTATTGTCTCTGGCAAGGGTAGGGAAGAGTCACTGTTCTCTGCATCTCACGGTGCGGGCAGAACCATGTCGCGTTTAGATGCCAAAAACAGCATCAGTCGCTATGCTTTGAAGAAAAATCTTGCAGAGCATAATGTAACGCTTTTTGGTGGTACTACAGAGGAAGCCCCACAGGCATATAAGGATATTCATCAAGTGATGGAGTCACAACAAGAGTTAGTAAACATTGAGGGAAAGATCATCCCTCGTATCGTAAGAATGAGTGAAGAATAATATGGAAAAGGAGTATATTCAAATCACATCAGGGCGAGGCCCTGCGGAGTGCTGCCGAGTGGTAGTGCTCGTTATGAACAAGATCATAGAACAGGCAAAGAGTCAGGGCAATGAGATGGAGATCGTGGAGCATGAAGATGGCCCTAATGATGGTTGTATGTTTTCTGCGACATTGGCTATCGAGGGGGAAAGCATATCTTCGATAAAAGACGAATGGGAAGGCTCTGTGCTTTGGGTAGCACAGAAGAATCCCTTCCGTCCGTGGCATCGTCGAAAGAACTGGTTTGTGGGTGTTCATTTCTTCAAGCCCCTACAAGCTGACACAGTCAAAGAAAGTGATATCACCTATGAGCCCCTGCGCTCTTCAGGCCCAGGAGGACAGAACGTGAATAAGGTTGAGACTGCCGTTAGAGCAATTCATGTGCCCTCAGGAACCACAGTCCTAGCTTCAGATATGCGATCTCAGTTGCTAAACAAGAAATTGGCACGCGAACGCCTAATCATGAAGCTATCAGCCATCGAAGAGGAAAAGCAACTGCAGCAGACGCATGATGTATGGATGAATCACAACACGCTCGAACGTGGCAATCCCGTCAAAAAATTCAAGGGAGATCTATAAGCTAAGCGGAGTGGGGTAGTATCCTCACTCCGTGTATACCTCTTTGCAGACACCATTAGAGTATTCCCACAGTGAGTCACAGACATCCTTAGGACCAACTATTTGTATATTAGGCTGGAAAGAAGGGTTACTGTCATTGTGATTTTCCACATTCAAACCGTAGAATTTAACACTTTTGGCTTTTTCTCGTGTAATGATTTCCATCGTTTCTTGGTCAATGGGAGTCCATCCAAAGTCAGAGATACAAAGTACATCTGCACTATCATATTCATCCTCATTGGGCAATAGTTCTTCAAAGAGCCACTTGAACAAGGCATTTTCATCATTACCTCCCATTTCCTGGTATGTCAGGAATTCTAGTAGGTCTTTACCTTCTTTCCCGATATTGTGAAGTCGGAATAAATCATGCGAGAACGAATATTTCACTACAAGTACCGGTCTCTTCTTACGTTGGGCGATGATACAGATGGCCAGCGTCAGGGCTTTGGCTACCATCACGGGCTCTCCAGCCATCGAACTACTACCATCCATGCAGATGATAATAGGACCTTCACGATGCTTCTTTCCTTTGTTCTCCTGTGACATGGAAGCAAATGTCTGTAACCGATGCGTCACATAGTTTTTATAAAACAGGTTCTGAGTACTTGATTCAGATAACATGGCCAGTTCTGAGGGAAGCAGACTATTGAGATCATTTCCTGTTGTAATGCCTCCTATATCATTCTTTGATGCAGATGCAAACGATCCCGAAGTTTCCATTATCCCATCTCCTGACCTTCCTATTAATTTTGCTAGTCGAATGAGCGAAGGAGGCACGTTTTTTAAGAAACGGTTTTCAGTTTCTACCTGCCTCATTCTATATTCGAGTGGTGGCTTTTCTAAAGGATTTTTGATAGCTAAGATCTCTTCAACGTCTTTTCTTTCAGAGAATTTGTTATCAATCTTTACATTTCCGATTTCTAGGTCATCCTTGAGTTCTTCCTCGCTCTCTGTCTCAGTTTTAGTCTCATTCTCAGTCTGAATTTCTTCCCATATAAGCTCATTCTCGTGGTCGTCAGACTGTTCTTTTTCAGACATACCCTCAACAAATTCTTCAAGAGCCTTCTTGATTCTTCTGTAACTCTTTTCAGATGGATTCTTGGGTATCAAGGTGAATTTCAAACTTTCCATATCTATGAGTTCTGCCTCTGATATAGCATCATGTAACCATGTGTCCAACATGTTATCCATCTCATAGAATGCATTTTCCTTATTGAGAGGAGTCAGTGTGGAGAGCTTCTCTGCTAGTTGTTCCAGAAATATCTGAGCCTTCTGTCTCCATTTGGGGATGACATTCACGTGCATCTTGAACCGAGGATCACAGACAGCATTCATCAGGGTTTGTCTGATAACATCCGCACCATCCACACACCGTTCTTTCAGTCTGTCGGCGATATCCCTCTTCTGATAACGGGCTTCTTCTGATGCATCCAGTAATTTCCTGATTAATGCAGAATATCTCATCAGTAACCTTTCCTTATAAAGTTATCTTTCGAATTTACAAAAGCCTTGCCGAGGAAGGCATATTTATGGTAATCCAGCAAGAAGAGATTGTCATTGACCATATCTGTCAATGCCTTCTCCTGTTTGTCTACTTCACTTGTGACACTCTCAAGCATACTCTTTACTGAACCCGTGCGTAGATTGGAATTACGTTTCAAAGGGTATGAGAAAGAATTAACCGCGAGTCCGTCAGCCGTCATTCTCACCTTCAGTGAAGTAGGCTTGTCGCCAACGAGCATCTTATTGTCTGAAGTGATTTGACCATAATGGATCTTCCCGTCTGCAAGTTTCTGATACTCATCCTTGCTTATCAGGAGTTCTTCCTTATCCACCACAAACACATAATGCATACCGTCAGGTGAAATCAGTTCGCCCATCGGTTTTGTAAACCGCTTGCCTTCTATTTGACTCATCATGTCAACGCCATAACGTTTCATGTTATTCACTATAGCCTGGCCTATAAGTTTCTTCATAGACTGAATCTGTTCACTATTATCCCAGAGCATGTGTATCAATAGAATACAATCAGAGATATCTACACAATCTCTGCCATTGAGATAGGCTGAGGTTCGCATCACGCCTATCACCTTTTTCCATCGTCTGTCTGAAACATATGGTGGTTCTATGAGGTCTGTCTTCGTTACATCGACTGACTCATAAAGATTCTCTTTTTCTTCCTTAAGCACTTTGCGGATAGTAAAGATCAGTTCTCCAATCTCCCAAGGTATATCCATTTTGTGCGAAGCCTCTTGAATGCCATAGAACTCTTCCGTTGTTATCTTCAGGTTTTCGGGAATCACACATGGCTCTGGTTCTTCTGTTATCAGACTGATAAACTTATGCTTATCCACAATAGGTTTAACTACATACCTGATCAGGAAACGATCCCACATTGCTTCAAGCCCTTCGCCTTCTGCAGGCAGTTCGTTGGATGCGGCAATAACTGCTTTCAGTGGCAACTGGATATCTTGTTTGCCATTGCGGAATATCTTTTCATTGAGCACTGTCAGAAGTGAATTCTGGATTGCCGGTCCCGCTTTCCATATCTCATCCAGAAATACGACATCCGCTGTAGGAAGATATCCGTCGATGACTCTTTCATAGGTATCACCGTCTTTGAGCTTACTGATACTCACAGGTCCGAAGATTTCATCTGGAATAGAGAAACGACTCATCAGGTATTCAAAACTCTGTGCGTCTTTGAATGCCATCTTCAGTCTTCTTGCTACCATACTTTTTCCTACACCGGGTAATCCAAGGAGGAAAATGGATTCTCCCGACAATGCACTGAGCATTGCCAGTGAGATCAGTTCTTCACGCTCGTATGCGCCTTTGTTCATTTCTGTCAGGAGTGCCCTGATTTTCTCTTTGATTTCTTTCATGTCACTGTCATTAGAAAGGTGCGACCATATCCATCACATCCTCATAGGTAAGTTTGTAACTCTCTGCAGTTCCTTCCAGAATATCGTCGGAAAGATTCTGCTTTGTCTCATGCAGTCGCATGATTTTTTCTTCTATCGTCTGACTACTGATGAGCCGTATGACCGAAACCACTCGTTTTTGTCCTATACGATGTGCTCTGTCCATCGCCTGATTCTCTATAGCAGGATTCCACCATGGGTCCAATAATATGACATAGTTTGCGGCAGTCAGATTGATACCTAGCCCTCCTGCCTTCAGACTTGAAAGGAATAGCCGGCATTTCCCTTCCTGGAACTGATTAACGATCTGCTGACGTTTTTCCAATGGTGTCTGTCCGTCGAGGTAGAGATAATCCATATCCCTTCTCTTAAGTTCAGGTTTTACCATATCCAGGAAACTGGTAAACTGGCTGAAGACGATGACGTTATTATCTCTGTCCTCCATGATGTGATCCAATATTTCCATCAAAGCCATTATCTTCGAAGAAGGCTCTTTCCATTGCTCATGAATCAGACGCATAGAGCATGCTGCTTGTCGTAGTTTCATCAGCTCTGTAAAGAAATTGAGATCAAGCGTAGCTGCTTCTTTCTTCTCCTCACGCGTCTTATGCCGTTTGAATTTCACCTCTGCTTGTCTGCGCATCTCCTCATATACTTTAGATTCCGACTCTGTCATCTCCACATAATGTGTATTGAGCAGTTTTTCAGGTAATTCCGACAATACCTCTTTTTTAGTACGACGCAGGATAAAGGGCATCGTCATATCCTTCAACAGCGTTTTATGCTGATTGTCGAGTGTGGGAATCATGAAACTGTCACGGAAGTAAGGCCATGGGCCAAGAAGTCCTGGGTTTATAAATTGGAATAGATTCCATAATTCGCTCAGATTGTTCTGTAAAGGCGTACCGGTGAGAATGATTCTGCTCTTCGCGCTAATTCCCATGACAGTATGCGAGGAAATTGTTTGTCTGTTCTTGATCTGATGTGCTTCGTCAAGACACACAACGTTCCATTTCTTCTTTTTTAAGTTCTCTGCTTCTGTTGCCAGTAGACCGTAGGTACACAGTATGATGTCGTGAGGTCCTGAAGCCTTGATATCAGCTGCTCTTTTGGTAGAATTGTTCAGCACGATCACGTTCATGCCATTGGTGAACTTCTGCGCTTCAGTCACCCAGTTCAGCACAACAGACTTTGGGGCAATAACGAGTGACGCACCCTCTTCTGCCTTATATGCCAGAAAAGCGAGGGCTTGTAAAGTCTTTCCAAGACCCATGTCGTCAGCAAGGCATGCCCCAGCACCCCATGCATCCAGACGACACATCCATCTGAATCCCTCCAACTGATAGTCACGTAATTGGGCAGTTACAATTTGTGGCAGTTCTGGATGAAGATCAAAGGCATCTTTTGTCTTCGCCATGAAACGTGTATATTCACCGTCCATGTGAGTTTTTAGTCCCTCCAGCGTCTTTGCCAAAGCTCCCACTTGGAATTTGGCCACATGCCTTTTCTTGGTACCATCCATGGGGAAAGCATTCATCAGAGCTATATGTTTCTTGAGCTTCTCGCTCATACGGATATACTCGTCTTCGCTGAGTTTTATAAACCCTTCAACACCATCTGCACAGCACATGCTGACAAGTTCACTGAGTGAATATTTCTTTCCAGAGATAACGACATCTCCTTCCACTGTGAACCATTCCATATCACTTTGCACCACGATGTCGATATCCGAACTCTTAATGTCACCCCTAAACTTTAGAGGACTTCCTTCAGGCCATTCCAAGAAGTATTTTTCACGGTTATCATAGACGAAAGCTAATAGCAACAGAAGCCCTTCCAATGACCAGTTTTTATAATTATAACCATCAAGAACCTCAGCTTTCGATCGTTCTTCCAGGAATGTGTGCAAATGCTTGAAATTGTCGTATTCCTGAACAATGTTTCTGTTTACGCAGTGAGTTAATCCGTCCACCTCATCGTAAACAATCTCTTCACCTTCAGCAGGCACCATCCTTATGATGCCATCCTCTAATGCCGTGGCCGCTATGTTGACATGGTATTCATGCCCCTCTGGCGAGACTCTTACAGCCAGTATGCCTTTACTTAGAATTGATGGCTCACTGGCTAAATCGAGAATGCTTTCACGTATGGCGATGATACCTTTGAGACTTTCAATGGTCTTTTTGGCACTCATGAGTGCTGTAGCCGGCAATTTGCCTATCTGAAGCATGGACTTAATGACTGAGCGCTGGATGACATTCGTGGTAATCAGCCTGAAGCTGGTCGGGGAATCCATCTTCACCGTATGTACTAGCACTTCACCATCTTGATTCCTGGCTGCGTTTGTCGTTATTTCAATAACAGATCCCTTTCCGGCAAACTCCAGATATGGCTCTTCCTTGACGATCTCTACAGGAGTGCCGACACCCTGATAATAGTTACCTACACGCAGGCGGTCTGTTCCGTACAGATGAGGCACAAGAATATCAATATCTGACGATCCGAACAATTTCCCCTTTGTCATCTGCGATGCGATGGCCATGTCCTCGCTGTCCATACTCTCATAACCGGTTGTTGCCATTTCTGAGAGTGACAAAAGTTTTCCGTCATGCCAAACACCGTCATCCTTCAGGTTCTGTTCAACAACTGCCAGAAGCTCCTTACCTTTGATGTAATATGCCACCCGTTTGCCTAAAGTTGTCTTTTCTTGGGCTACCGATGCCTCGATATCAGAAAGCAGGATCTCCCACGAGTTTCTCCTTCGCATGGTGCTGAGCAAAGGCTTTCCGCCAAAGTTCTCGGCAAGTCTGTCCTTCACGAGAGGCCCTATAGGCAGATAGCTTGATAATTCATATTGCAGTATCTTGGCGGAATGTAGCGGTTTAGTAAAAGCATCAGCTTGGATGCCATAGAAATTGTTCACCATGAATGCCCATGACCTGAACAAGTTGTTTTCATGTCTTTTTTGCACATATCCCATCCGCCTGGACACATCATCTAGGGCGTAATTGACATCTTTGTCAAAATCATCAAGGATTAGGCGTATTCCCACATTCTCGTCTTCGAGACGATATTCTTTTGTCAGACGGAATGCATCCAGATTGTTTTTTATATATTCATCGGAACGATTCTTGTTGTAGATGCGATGTAATACGATGCCATATACGTAGTTCAGAATACAGGAAGGGAACACATGCTTATTCCCCTTGCAGAAGCGTAACGCCTCCTTGAAAGTCTTCAGCGAATCATTCAGTTCTCCGCGATATGCCAGCAGTATTGCCTCGATGGCCTTCGACCATAACGTTGGCTTACCAGCTGGGCCTGCATACTCACCAGTTAGGAAAAAACTGTAGGCAGCCAATTCTTCTTTTATCTCGTCATGATATTTGTGACCAAGGGGAATGGCGTTTGAGAGATGTGCCAATACAGACTCATCAAGTTCGTCTTCGGCAAACTTATCCCTTAGGAACTCATCAACCATATCCACCATTTCTGTCTCATTCAGAAGACTTATATAACGAACATCATTCAGAACTTCATCCTGAATATATTTGAACAGATTGAATTGTTTGTAGCCTAACCCTACAAATGGACGCGTCACTTTCGATGCCAGATAAAACTCTTGGTTGATCAGTAAATGAGCAATCTTGCACAAGTATTCTGCCGATCTGCTTCTCTCAGGAAGTAAAGAAGAAAACGAATCAGCCCATGTCGTGCAGTATCTGAAGAGTGTATCCAATATCTTCAAGTGCTTTTCTGGTCTGACGAATGATTTTGTCTGGAGATAGCCTTTCTCTACCAGACAAGATGCCGTCTCGTCATATTTCTTCCTGTCTACCTTGAATCTTTTCCTATAAAGGGTTGCCGCCTTGTCCGATGGTTGAATCTCGCCGCAATATGCCATATAGCATAGCTGTCTGAATTCACCCACCGACAAGTCTGGATAGATACTTGCATACTTTTTCTCTTCAGCCATTGATTTCTGTAATTTCTGCAAAGGTACACTTATTTTTTGGAATACAGAAAGAATTATATATGTATAACTCATGAATCAGTTCAGGATGTACTCCAGCTGAACGATTTCTGGAACGAAGTTCATGTCCGCTATCAGCATTTTGCTACTCGGGATCCAAACTATAAATATCCTAGATTGACTATGTCCTGAATTGTCCTGGCGGAAATGATGCAGAACATTTGCTTATGCATGGGCACAAAGGTGATGTCAACCTTTCGGCATCGCTAAGGGGATAATCGAGTTCTTTGACATTGTTGAATTTAGTCTTATCGAACAGGTCTGTCAGGTGGGTTTTGTCCGTAAGTGATATGTTAAGGGAGAAAAGGACAATGCCTTTAAATGGGTGAATTAAAATGATTCTCTTTGTTGTATTCGTCTCTCTCCTTCAGATAGCCCTCCCACATCTTTTCGTATTTACGCATGATGTTCTTGGGAATAGGGTAGTGGGGCTTAAAAAGATGCAGGGCATCGATATGTTCATGCCACTGATAACCTGGGCCATCAATAATGATGTAACTATCATCTGACACATCACCTTTATAGTCCCTTGTCATGTAGTGCTCCTTTCCTGTGGGGGGAGCCAGAACAAAATATAGGCGTACATAGTCGCCATCGTAGTACTCCACCAGATCGCCCCATTTGAACCTGATCTCATCCTCGCTTCTGCCATCGAATTCCTTTTCTGACCAATACGATGGAAACAGACGCTTGTCCGTCATCTCTCCTTTGGCATCAAAGAGCCAGCACTTGGTGTATTCATCCCTGTTGAAGAATACATCCATGATCCTTTCGTAGATATAGAAGCAATAGACGTCTTCCATATTGTATCGCTCCGTACGTACGATCTCTTTCATTAACACCTCTGCTGCCTCATATGTATCGCAGAAGGCAATACTGGCATAGTCTACCCTGTACTTGGGATAGCGACGAGGGTGTCTGACCATGCATACCTCCAGTTCGAAATACCTGCGCTTGTTGCTCAGATCCACAGGCTCAGGATAAGTCCCGTCTTCATAAAAATGTCCTATTATCATACCTTTTATGCTTTTAATTAAACTTCTTCACTATATCTTAATAGCAGGCTGTAGAGGCTTGCCAATTGTTCTCTCAGTTTGGGAGCATTCTCATTGAAATCCAATGTCTGCTCATTCAAATATACTCTTTTATTTAATTCAATCATGATAGAATTATAGGTATAACCCGTCTCTGGAGCGATGGCATTAGAGAAGGGAGTGTTGATACCCACCTTATAGCCCTGCTGCTTGAACGACTCTACGACCAGATCTATCACGAAGTCCGTAGGCTTGCTCCAGTCCTCGTTATATCCGATGCAGATATCCACATCGCTCATATCCGAGGGGAACGAATGGCAGTCTATCAGCAGCGAATGCTCACTCAGCATAGACTTTAGCCTATCCATATAGTCGTAATAATAGGCCATCAGTCTGGTTTTTTCTTTTTCATCCACATAGCGTTGCTGCCCGTTGTATTTCGTGTAGATGATGCCTTGCCCCTTCTTCTTCAGGGGATCATCCAGCAGTCTTTCCACATCTACAGCAAAACGGGAATAGTCTGCAATGATATGCTTGATACGGTCATTCTTCTCAGGGATGAAGATGAGGTCTGTGTACCAGTCTGTCCATTTCCTCACTTCTGCAAGCAGATTCACCTTGTTGTCACATTTTATGCTTCCAAGGCCTCTTACCCCTGCATGAGGAATGTTGAGTACGATGTTCTCGTACCATCTCTCCTTCAGTCTGAGAAGAATTCCAGATCGTCCTCGTAGATCTTCAGGTAGTATCCTAGCGGATTCAGCCGGAACTTTCTCAACGCCTTTCTTCTCTCTTTCTTCATCATGGGGGTGTAGAAGAAGGTCCCCCCGCCTTTTACATACTTTACACATCTCTTATACTCTTTATTATATATTGTATCGAATAATTTAACTCCTCCATCTCTTAGTTTCAAGAACTCGTCTATTTCGTCTTCAGATTCATTATACGATAAAAGCCCGATTATGTGAGCGTGGTATTTCTTCCATAGTTTTTTGTCTATCGCTATGTACCTATGATAAAGCTGATAGATTCGCTTGTTCCTTTTATCAATCAGCCTGCTGCGCCTTCTTCTCATATTCATAGTAATAGCAACAAGAGACCACCAACGATGAGGATGATCCAGATAAAGATACCACCATTATCTCCCATAATACCCTCGCCAATCGCAGAGATAACCTCAATCACGAGGGTCACCAGATGATAACCTAAGAGTCCGATTGAAATGATAGCGAAACTCCAAATAATTAATGAAATCATAATTCTGTATCTTTTAATGTCTGCTTACTCCCTTTGAATCAGCGTTTCAGCTCTTTCTGTACTGCAAATGTACGACAATAAAAAATACCCTCCAAGAAAAAAACAAGGCGAGGTATGAAACCCCGCCTGGATGGTATGAAACGTACCTATTCAGATACTTATTGAAATAATATCTGTTTATTATCAATCCATGTGAGTTGTAGGCTCGAAGGCATCATACATAGCCTTGGTTGTTTCAACAAACCAAGTGATAACAGTATTCTCGTCACCGATATATTTCCCGTGGATATCCCAAGAGAATTTAGTTCCGCTTTTACCTTGGCGGACTGGTTCCAAATCCGGAAGTTTGGAATAGATATCATTGTCTAATATATATTTTTCAATGCTATCTTTACCTGTTTCACCTTCGTAAGTTTCAAATTGAACTGAAGTTGTACCACGCTTTACTGAAAACGCAAGATAATACCATTTACCTTGAGGTCGATTTGTGCGTATTGTCATATAGTTTTTACCTGGAGTATGATTACATTTTTCACTAATATACCCTGGCAATGCAACCATAAGTTTCTCGTAGAAAGAATCGAAGACTTTGGTGTCTTGGGGAGAAACCTTGTTAGATGCTCCTTCTAATTCTGGCTCGTCAGCAGCATCATCCATATTACTTTGAATCATTTGGATTAAACTTTCTAGTTTATCCTTTGAATGTTTGTATATTTTGATAATCAGATTTCTCTCGAACTTTGCTATAGCAGCGAGTACATGGCTCCTTGAGGCACCATATACGAATTCTTGACCAGCCTTAATCTCGTATTTGTTTTCGATTAAGCCATTGTTGGCTTTAGAGTTTGCGAATTTGTAAACGTCCTCAGTCATCAGACGCCTTACCTCGTCGTCAGGTTTTCCTGACAGGAATGGATACTCGAAGACATCCAGAATCTGGCAAGTCTCAGGAATTCCAGTTCTGGCTTCTTGATCTATACGATTCTTTGCTGCGTCCCACTTATCAAGTGAGTCGTCTTCTGTAGTTGTTAGACCAATCTTTAACCAATTAGTTACATCGGTAGATTCTTGGGAAACTTCATTCCCATTTTGATACTCACTTGCTAAGCGCTTAGGTCCGAAGACATAGATGATTGTACGTTTCATATTCGTTATCTTTAATTGTTATTATTTGATGCTGCAAAGATAAGAAACCTTTTTAAGTTTTCAAAATTATTTAGAATAAATGGGTATGAATCCCCGTCTGGCTGGTATGAAAATAAGGTTTTCTATATTATACCACCTCTTTTAGCTTCTCCCAGACCTTGACCATCGCCCAGGTGTCGAGCTCGCAGTAACGGAGCAGGGCTTCACGACTTGCTGCAACTTCCTCGGGATCCATGAACTGGATGCGAGGGAAGAGGGTCATGGCATTGCCACCATTCTGGCAACGTTCATCAAGATTGTGGTAGTTGAGTGAATCTTCATTAGGGAAAAGGGCAGGGAGCACACTCTTGATGGAGAATGATCCATGCATGGCAGGTACGTAGTAATAGCCATCTCTGAATGGATCGAGCAGGTCCTTGATATGCTCCCGGATATTCAGTAGATGCGCTGAGAGGTCAGGATACAGTTCTGCCAATTCCTTGATGCGTCCGCACTCAAAGGACTTGTTATAGGCAAGCGTGCAGACATTCATAGGAATATCCTTGCAGAGTTGTTCTGCCAATGATCGACGAGGATCCTTTCCATCGCTGGGAGCCAAGAACTCTTTATGCTCATAGGGAGCATTCTCATCCTTCTTGATATGCAGAGAATACTGGAAGGTGATCTGCTGGTATGGCTTCTGACCATCATACTGAGGGACGGGCTGCTGCAATGTTTCGAAGTCGAGGAAATAGAGCGGATAGCTGAGGCCCGTGAGGAACTCACGAATACCATCCTTATCGATATGCTCCGTATTGTTGAGTGTACACTCCACCTGCATCTGTTGCTTGTCACTGAGTCCCTCCTCGCGTACATCTTTAAATAATATACGCCCCGCGTGATAGCGTTCCAGCTTCTTAGCCCAGTTCATGCGATAGAGATCGAACACCGTAGGTTTATCCACAGGTATGCCATGCTGACGCTTGCAGTAGTCGAGGAATGGGCATATGTATGGTTTCAGGCAGTGCTCTGACAAATCATCCTCTGGCTCATGATCCGTGTTCAGCACCTTGAGTGCCAAGTCACTCTGTGCAGGCACCTTCAGGTATTCATCGGCTATAAGGCTCTCCATGTCGACTACAGTAAAGAGCTTCTGAAGATCAAGTTCTCCCAGGCGCACATAATCGCTGTTAAGACAGACGAGGAAAGTACCTGTCACATTGACACCACACTGCGTCAACACCCATTTCTGATAGGCGATATCCGGAGCGTATTTATCGAGTTTCGTCTGCTGTCCTTCAAATTCAGGGAAGCTAGTGCTCTTCACTTCATAGATAGCCCAGCCCTTTTCGGTCTTACGAAGGATATCCACAGCGCAGTAATTGTTTTCATAAACAAACGATGCCTCGCAGATGTTCTCCGTACCCTTACTCATCTCCAACATGGTCTTTTCAACCATCGCTGAAAGATCCAGACTGCCATTTGCCTGCTTCGTAGTTACTTCTACAAAGGCGCCAAACAGCTCCATCGCCAGATCACCTACTTCATTACCGCTCTCAAAGCGAGCCTCGGTAGAAGCATCAACCACTGCCACCTCTGGCTTGTAGGCATTGAGCCAACAATTCTTCTGACACTTGCAGAACTGCGTATAACGCGATTTGGATAATCTCTTCATTTCCTTATGTTTTATGTTTTTGCTGCAAAGATAGTTTTTTTTCAGTATAGGAAAAACAATTCAGCCTAATAAAGTATGAAACAGCCGTTATTTAGTATAAAATCAACGTAACTATTCAGCGATAGCCATGTTAACCCAATCCATGCTTAGAACAGAGTATGGATAGCAGCGTATGGTGAGTTGTAGTGTTTCTTAGTGGTCTC
>OMXK01000047.1 GCA_900314995.1 uncultured Prevotella sp. | reverse complement strand
CACGTTCGAAGACCTGAAGCGCTGTCACCGCGCCAAAGGCTACGCCTACGACTGCGGCTACCACTGGTACATCACCCGCGACGGCGAATACCACGAAGGCCGCCCTGAGTGGATCGCCGGCGCTCACGTCAAGCACTACAACCAGCACGCCATCGGCATCTGCTACGAAGGAGGCCTCGATGAGAAAGGCCGCCCCGCCGACACCCGCACCGAGGCCCAGAAAGCCGCCATCCTCTTCCTGCTGAAAGACCTCAAGAAGGATTATCCCAATGCCAAGGTCGTCGGCCACCGTGACTTCCCTAATGTCAAGAAAGAGTGCCCCTGCCTCGACGTAGCCTCAGACCCAGATTACAGGCAACTAAACCTAGATTAATTTCCCCCCAAAAACTCGGCCTGCAGCAATGCCCGCCGGTTTTTTTACCTCTGGGGCCAGGCCCCGAAGTTAAGTTTCTAAAAGATACTTTATCTTGGGGCCTGACCCCAGCGATGAGTTTTGGAGGCGGTTAACAAAAATTAAGAGAGGAAATGGCGGAGTTTATCGTTTTCTTCGTAACTTTGCGGCATACGCCGCGATGACGCTTACGCCCGGCCATCGAAACATGTTTCATGGCTCTCGCTAAATCGCTGCATTGCCCGCTGAATATCAATATTAATCAAACCATTAAAATGAAAAAACTTACATTGTTGTTAGTCAGCTTCTTCTTCGGCTTGAGCATGCAGGCAGGAGAGATAACAGAAGCTCAGGCACTTCAGAAGGCTCAGAAGCTGATGAAGGGCAAACAGTTGACGCAGGTCCAGAACCGCAGCATGGCGCGTGGCGCCTCGATGACGGTTCCGGCCTATTATGTGTTTAATGCCGAGAAAAACGGCGGTTTCGTGGTCATCGCCGGCAACGACCAGATGCCCGAGGTGCTTGGCTATGCCGAGCGGGGCAGTTTCGATCTCTCGCAGGCGCCCGACAATGTGAAATGGCTCTTCGACTACTATGCCGAGGTCGCCCGCTCGCTGGGAAATCAGCCTGCCGACCGTCGTGCTGCCACCAGAGGTGATGCCAAGGCCGAGCTCATTCCCCTGCTCACTACCCAGTGGGACCAGACCGGCATCTATCAGCAGCACTGCCCGGAAGTGAATGGCATGAAGACGCTGACCGGTTGTGTGGCCACGGCGATGGCCCAGGTGGTGAACTACCTCCAGTGGCCGCTCAATAACGTGCGCGAAGTGGCTGGATATACCACCGAGCACGGCATCAACCTTGAGTTGCTGCCGGCCCGCAAGTTCAACTGGTTTGGCATGAACGACGACGACATCGCCTGGCTCATGCGCTATTGCGGTCAGGCCGTGTCGATGAAATATGACATTGGCGAGTCAAGTGCCACTTCGGGTAATATTCCCGGAGCACTCATCTCCATCTTCAATTTCAGTAAGGGTGCCAATCTCTTGGGCCGCGAGGAGTTTTCCGACGAGGAGTGGGAGCAGGTGCTCTATGATGAGATCAAGGCAGGGCGCCCTGTCATCTACAGCGGCTTTAGCGGTGAGGCAGGCCACTCCTTTGTGCTGCATGGCTATAAGGACGGCAAGTTCTACGTCAACTGGGGCTGGGGCGGACGTATGGACGGTTATTTCGAACTGACCAACCTGAAGCCCGGCGACATAGATTTCAAGGAGAAACAGAATGCCGTCGTGGGCCTCCAGCCTGCATTGGGCAACGGCGACGACAAAGATGACGCGTTGAAGCCGGAAATCGGTTTCCGTGAGGTGCACGTGGAAAAGCAGGGCCAGCTGGCATCGCTGCTGCCCGAGGGCGAGCGCTATCGCATCAGCCGACTGAAGGTTACCGGCGTGGTGGGCGGTAAGGATATCGACGTACTCCGTGATATGTCGGCCGATAAGTATGGTGGACCTAATCAGGGCCGTCTGTCGAAACTCGACCTCTCAGAGGCCCGCATCGTAGGCGGACAGAAGTATGCTGACGATAGCTATGACTGCATTGATGATACATTTAACGACTGGATATTCGCTAATTGTTTCACACTGACCGAAATCGTGCTGCCTAAAACGCTGAAAGTCATTGGAATATGGGCGTTCTCTGGTACAAACATCTCCTCTGTCTTCATTCCGAAGTCTGTCACACAATTGGCGAGCTATGCCTTTGACACTTCTACGCTGAATTCAATCGAGGTGGAAGAAGGCAATACGGCGTATTATTCCCAGAACAATGCCATCTACGATAAAAACACACGCGTGCTTATCAGAGGCTGCAAGGCTACAAGCATTCCCGAGGGCGTGGTGGAAATCGGCGAAGGTGCATTCGCATCGGCCGGACTGAAAAACATCGACCTGCCTAAGAGCATCAAGACCATCGGGACGCAAGCTTTCTCGAGTAATTATGATATAAGGAATCTCTATATCCCGGCTTCTGTGGAGAAAATAGCCCAAAGAGCTTTCTTCTCCTGTGCTAATCTGGTGTCGATCACGGTCGATAAGGATAACAAGAAATTGGACTCGCGCGACAACTGTAACGCCATCATCGAGACGGCCACCAATACCCTTATTCAGGCTTCAAATTCCACTGTTGCCATTCCTGCCACGGTGAAGGCTTTGGGTGATTATGCCTTTGCCCGTTTGGGAATTAGGAAACTTGATATCCCTGAGACCGTTTCCAAGATGGGCCAGAATGTCTTTGAAGGAGCTTCAATCATGACTTTCATCGCACATGGTGCAACGCCTTTATCCATTCCTAATGATGCTTTCGGCTACCTCAACCCGAATACTGTCCTGATTGTGCCCGACGGCTCCAAGGCGAAATATGCCGCAGCCCCGGGATGGCAAGACTTCAAATTGGAAGAACGTGCGATCGTGGAGGCTTCTGAATTTGAGAATCAACGGATCTGTAGCGTCAACCTCTCTTCTGCCGGTACGCTCGAGTCGGCATTCCCTGCCGATAGGAAGTCGATCATCAGGGAACTGAAAGTGACAGGCTCCATCAACAGTAAAGACTTTGAGTTCATGAGAAGCTTATGCGGCCGGGATTGTCCGCTGTCGACCATCGATCTCTCTGAGGCTAACATCGTCAGCGGAGAAGGCACCGTCGCCAATGAGCTGCCGGAATCCGCCTTAATTAACACCTTCTCTCTGGAGAACATCATTCTGCCGAAGAGCCTGACAGCCATCGGCATGTTTGCCTTCCAGGACAGTGGCATCAGGGAGTTTGTGCTGCCCAAGAACGTAACCACCATCGGCAGGGACATCTTCTACTATGCCGATAACCTCGAGGTGCTGAGCGTAGAGGCCGGCAATACCACGTTCGACTCGCGCGACAACTGTAACGCCATCATCGAGACGGCTACCAACACGCTGCGCATCGGCTGCAGGACTACTGTCATCCCCGAGTCCGTCACCGCCATCGGCGAAGCAGCCTTAAGCGGCAAACGCGGACTGAAGGAAGTCAAACTCCCCAATAGCGTCACGTCGATAGGATGGGCAGCCTTCTGGGCCGATGAAGATCTGACCACGGTGAAACTGTCGGCCGGCATCACCGATTTAGGCGAATCGCCCTTCGGCGGATGTGAAAACATCACTTCGTTCGAGATCGACCCGAACAATCCGAAATACGATTCGCGCGACAACTGTAACGCCATCATCGAGACTGCTACGAACACGCTGATCCAGGGCTTCTCTACCACGAAGATCCCCGAGGGCGTGAAGAAAATTGCCGCAGCCTCCTTCCGTAGTATTTTCACACTGACGGAGATCGAGATTCCTGCCAGCGTGGAGAAAATCGAGGCCGAGGCCTTCCTCTACTGCAACCAGTTGACAAAGGTGGTGTCTCATATCAGGAAACCCTTTACCGTGTCATCGATGGTGTTCAGTGGCGACAACATGAAGTCAGCCGTACTCTATGTGCCCTATGGCACGAAGGCGGCCTACGCCAACACCCCGGGATGGGACAACTTCAGGAAGATTGTCGAGATGGACTATGTGGAGGGTGAGTATGCGAAGTATGCAGCCAGCGTAGCAACGACCGACTTCGGCAAGGCCTATGCGGCTGTCAACGGCAGCGTGGAGGTGCCCGTCACCCTGGTTGGCGAAGGCATCGAGCCCGTTACCAATATCGACTATACCATCACCACCGGTTCCACTACGACCGAGCACCATCTCGATCTTCCGTCGCCTGTCAGCTTTATGATGACCTCAGAGATCCTGGTTCCGCTGGAGGCCGACGGCGCTCTCGGTTCGCAGGACAAGACCTTCAAGGTGACCAAGGTGAACGGCGTGGCCAACGAATGCACCACAGAGAACTTGTCGGCCAAGGGTCAGCTGGTGACCTTGGCCAAGAAACCCAAGGTGACGGCATTTGTCGAAGAGGCTACCGGCACCTGGTGCGGCTGGTGTGCCCGTGGTATTCCTGCTCTGGCACTCCTGAATAAGATCTATGGCAAGAACGTGATTACCGTAGCCGTTCACGGTGGCGGCAATGACGACCCGATGATCCTCGACAACTATCAGCTCAACGTGTCGGGCTATCCCAGCTGTATGGTGAATCGCGGTGAGACTGTCGATCCCTACTACGGCAGCAACAGCAAGCCCTTTGGCATCAGCCGTGAGGTAGAGGCCGTGCACCGCAGTTATGTGCCCGCCGGCATCGAGGTTGAAGCCTCATGGGCCAACGACAACACGATCGACGTCAAGACCACAACCACCTTCGTAGAGGATGTGGCCAACGCCAACTACCGCATCGGCTATCTGCTCGTGGCCGACGGTCTGAAAGGCACCGGCGACACATGGTGCCAGTCCAACTATTACGCTGGCTCAAGCACAACCGACGAGAACCTCGCCCCTCTGACGAAGGATGAGTCTAAGATGAAGAATGTGTCGTACAACTATGTGCCCGTCGCCGCCTACGAGCCGTTCGACGGTATTGAGGGCAGTGTGCCCGCATCCATCGCCCAGGATGCGCCCATGACCCACAACTATCAGATCGACATCACCGGCAATACGCGCATTCAGGACAAGGAGAATCTCACGGTCGTAGCCCTGCTGATCGACAAGAACGACGGCAAGGTTGTGAATGCCGCTAAGTTCTCGTTCAACGACAAGGGTGGATCAGGCACTGGTATCAGCGACACGACGTTCCAGCCCGAGTCAGGTGCCGCCAACGGTGCCTGGTACTCGCTCGACGGTCGTCGCGTAGAAGCCCAGCCTGCCAAGCCCGGCCTCTACATCCACAACGGCCGCAAAGTCGTGACTAAGTGAGCGAAATGGGAGCTTGCTCACATTTCCGAGCGTGAACGAGTTCGAGCAAAACTCATAGTCGTGACTAAGTGAGCGAAATGTGAGCAAGCTATTCCCTCAAAAAACTCGGCCCGCAGCAATGCCCGCCGAGTTTTTTTACCTTTGGGTCAGGCCCCAAAACTTAGTGCTGGGGCCTGACCCTAGCACTAAAAAATCCCCGTCAGGTGGCGGGGATTTTCTGTTGGTGTTGGTTTATGGCTTAGAACTTGTAGTCGAGGCCGACGCCGATGACGTGGTTCGAGCGGCTGTAGGTCTCTGTGCCGGTGTAGGGCGTGCCGTTGTATTTGGCCTTTGGTGCGGTCTTGTAGTCGCTGTAGAGCGAGCAGAAGTAGCTGACGTTCAGGCGCATCTTCTCAGTGATGTTCCAGGCGCCGCCGAGGCCGAGGCTGTAGCTGTCGCAGGCGAACGAGGTGTTCTGCTGGTAGTCGTCGGAGAGGCCATAGTCAGTACGCTGACCACCGCAGCTGACAGTGAACTTCTCGTTGATGTCGAACTCGACACCTGCCAGAATCTCGTGCGTGCCGTGGGTCAGTGTCTTCTGACGGTTGCCAGCCATCTTGGCGTGCTTGTCGTCGAAGAAATGGTACTCGAGGGCGGCGCGAAGCTGCGGGGTGAAGTCGTATCCGACAGCCACAGCCAGTAATGAGGGCATGTCGTAGCGTGTCTCGGCACCGTCCTGATAGGCGGCAACCTTGTCACCGAACTGCTGCAGGGCGAGTGCCCCTTCGATATAAGGCATGGCGGCAGCCGTTGCGGGGTCGGTGTTCTTGATGCGTGCAGAGAGTGTACGGGTGTCGTTCTCGGTGGCAATCTTCGTGCGGAACTCATAGCGTGCGCTGACGGTCAGGTTATCGTTGTGGTAGTCGAAGCTGACGATAGGTGCGAAGCCCCAGCCGCGCTGGATGCAGTCGAGCTGCAGGTCGATCAGGTCGATAGAATTGAGAACGGCCGTCATATTCGCGTTGACGAATCCACGGTTGTATCCGTCGTAGTAATTTGCTCTGATACCGATGGCCGCCGAGAAGTTGTCGTTGATCTTGCGGGTGATGTTCAGCTGTCCGCCGTAGATATACTGCTTACCCTTCATGTTGGCGCTGTAGTTGTATTTGTCGGGTGTCATGCCGGCTTGTGCCAGCAGGGCACGGATGGGTACTTCGAACATGGGGATGCCCTCGTCGTATTTCACGAAGCCACCGCTACCCACGATGCCGATCATCGCAGAGAAGGCCCACATGTCTTTCTTGTAGGAGGCAAACAGGGCCGGCACGATGGGCGCCGAGGCTACGCCGTTGTACTTCTTGTCGAAATTGGAACCCAGATAGCCGGGAATGCTGGCCTCGATGTCGCGGTTCTGCCAGGGCTTCTGGAAGTTGAGTGAGAGTTGGAAACCTTCGTGCCCCCAGGCAAGACCTGCCGGGTTCGAGTAGGCGGCGTCGATCTCGGTGCTGGCGCCGCGGGCGAACATACGGTCGAAGGCTATGTGATAATTTGTGTTGGTCATCAGGCCGCCGGCATGGACGGCACTCGTGGCTGCAAGAGCCAACAGGGTGGAAAACAATAATTTTCTCATCATTTCGTCAGTCTTAATGGTTTGCGGCTACAAAGGTAGCAATAAAACCGAGAAAAACCGAAAAAATGATGAGAAAATTACGTAAATCGAACAAATTATTGCGCTGTACGCTCGCGGAAGCGCTCCATGAGCCACTCTTTCTGCTCAGCGATGGTCATATTCGAGTTGTCGAGCTCGATGGCGTCATCGGCCTTGCGCAAGGGTGAAACCTCACGGTGGGAGTCGATATAGTCGCGCTCCTGCACGTTCTTCAGGATATCGTCGAAGTCGGCGGGCATACCCTTGGCCTTGAGTTCGTCGAAGCGTCGCTGTGCGCGCACCTCGGCCGAGGCGGTGACGAAGATCTTCAGTTCGGCGTCGGGGAAGACGGTGGTGCCGATGTCGCGGCCGTCCATCACTACCCCCTTGTCCTTACCCATCTGCTGCTGTTGGGCGACCATGGCGGTGCGCACGAAACCGATGGCGGCGATAGGGCTGACGTGGTTGGACACCTCGAGGGAGCGGATCTCGTCCTCGACGCGCTCATTATTTAAATAGGTGTCGGGGCGGCCCGTCTCTGGATTGAACTTGAAACTGATGCGGATGTCGGGCATGGCCGCTTCGAGCTCGGCGGTCTTCACGCTGCCGTCGGCATTGAAGAAGTCGTGGCGGAGGGCATAGAGCGTGACGGAGCGGTACATGGCGCCCGTGTCAACATAGACGTAGCCCACCTCGCGGGCCAGGTCCTTGGCCATCGTGCTCTTTCCGCAGGAGCTGTGGCCGTCGATAGCAATCGTTATCTTTTTCATAATGCGTAGGATATGTTTATCAATATGGATGATGCGCTGACGTGGTACTTGGCGTAGGCCACGTGTAGCTTGAAGCGCTCGAGCGTGAGTCCTGCACCGAGTGAGAGCCCTGCCCCGTGGGCGGAGGAACCCTCTGCATCGCTGATCTTCATCTCACTGGCGCGCCGGAAGTTATAGCCTGCGGCCACGTAGATGCTCTGTCCGAGCAGCACGTCGGCACCGATGGCGAAGTGGCGGCCGAAGCCCTCGCTCCAGTCGTTGAGCCGGCTCATTGTGGCCGACACGCGCAGCGGGGAGTGCCCGATACGTTTGGTGGCACCTATCTGCAGGTCGAGGGGGATGCGGTCGAAGTCGTCTTTGTAGGCCTTGAACTGTCCGCCGAGGTTACGTGCGACGGCCGAGACGCTCAGGTCATAGTCCTCGTGGTAGTAATTCAGACCGAGGTCGACCCCGACGGCGAGCGAGTTGTAGCTGCCGATATAGGACGTGATGAACTTGGCGGTGACGCCGCCGCTGATCTCATTGGTCAGGGCATAGGCGAAGGTGCCGCCGATGGCGATGTCGCGGGCGGAGAAGGTGCCGAGTTCCTGGTTGTCGGCGGTGGTTTCCTTCATGCTGCCGTAGTCCATATACTGGGCAGTGACGCCCCACGTGCCTCTTTCGCCCGCAGCCTTCAGGAAGGCGGCACTGGCCGTCTTGGCCCCTTCCATGTAGGTCATGAAGTTGAGGTTGATGGTGCGGTCGCTGACATCGTTGATGAGTGCCGGGTTCTGGAAGATGAGGGTGGCATCGTCATCGACGAGCGAGATGTTGTCGCCGCCGAGTGCTGCCGCATGGGCACTCACCGGCAGCCGCAGGAAGTTGTAGGCCGTCTGGCTCTCCTGGGCGCTGAGCGTGGAGAATGGCGCGTGAAGCGTGAAGACTATCAGGCACAGGCGGAGGGGCAGCAGCCTATGCCACTGCAGCCTTTGTGTATGGCGGATAATCCAATGCATTTCTCCCATTTTTCTCCAAATCGGTCGCAAAATTACGAAATATTTCTTAATATCGCCACCTTTTTACGCTATTACTGTTTTACCTTTTTATTTTTTTATTACCTTTGCACTTACTTTTTAGTATATAACGGAAGAATCGCGTTTTTATTATGGAAGTGAAGAAAAGTAACACGGCAAATCTTGAAAATCAGCGGGTGCAGGGGTTCCTGTTGGGGCTGATTGTCGTGCTTGCTGCCATGTTCGTGGCACTGGAATGGAACAGTTCGGACTCGGGCTGGACATTCTTTGCCGACGACGAGGACCTGGAGGCGGAGATGGAACTCTCGCCCCTGAAGCGCGATCAGGATGAGATTCCGATGATGCTGCCACAGGAACAGAAGGCCGAGCAGCCCAAGTCGGAACAGTTGAACCTGGTGGATGAAGACGTAGAACTGCCGCCCCCGGTGGAGCCGGAGTTGATGGAAAAACCCGATCCCGAGGCGGAGGCCGAGGAGAAGCCCGAGGTGGTGGATATGTACAACGAGCCCATCGACTTCCGTGTGGTCGAGGATCTGCCGCAGTTTCCAGGTGGTGCCGCCGAGTTCATGAAATGGTTGACGAAGAACCTGAAATATCCCGCCCTGGCCCAGAAAAGGAAGGTGAAGGGCAGAGTGGTGGCACAGTTCGTTGTGAACACCGACGGCAGCATCAGTGACCTGGAACTGACAGAGAAGCTGGAGACCTCGTGCGACAATGAGGTGTTGCGGGTGCTGCGGATGATGCCTAAATGGCAGGCCGGCATGATGAACGCCAAGCCCTGTCGCACGAAAGTGTGTATTCCCGTGGTATTTAACATGTAATATTATAATATGTATAAGTCAGAGGAACTATTGAAGAAAGTAAATGAGGCCCTTGACGAGATCAAGTATGACCGCAAGCCCTCAAGGTTGTATGACCCCATTAAGTACGTGTTGTCATTGGGCGGCAAGCGTGTGAGACCCGTGCTGATGCTGCTGGCCTACAATCTGTTCAAGGATGATCCTGAACGGATTATGACACAGGCCATCGGACTGGAAACCTATCACAACTTCACGCTCTTGCACGACGACCTGATGGACAATGCCGACATGCGTCGCGGTCATGAGACCGTGCATCGGAAGTGGGATCCCAACCAGGCCATCCTCTCGGGCGACACCATGCTGTTGCAGGCTTTCGGCAGGATCGGTGCCTGTGAGGCCGACAAGTTGCAGGACGTGTTCAACACCTTCCTGGTGACGACCTACGAGATTGATGAAGGTCAGCAGCTCGACGTGGAGTTTGAGACCCGCAACGACGTGAAAGAGGAAGAGTACATCGAGATGATCCGCCTGAAGACCAGTGTGCTGCTGGCATGTGCCGTGAAGATCGGTGCCATCCTCGCAGGTGCCTCGAAAGAAGATCAGGACAATCTGTACAAGTTTGGTGAACAGGTGGGGCTGGCCTTCCAGTTGCAGGACGATCTGCTCGACGTGTATGGCGACCCGAAGGTGTTCGGCAAGAATATCGGCGGTGATATCACTTCAAACAAGAAGACCTATATGCTCATCAATGCTGTGAACCGCGCCAACGAAGCGCAGCGCAAGGAACTGATGGGCTGGATTGAGGCCAAGGAATTCAACCGCGACGAGAAGGTGAAGGCCGTGACGAGACTCTACGACGAGATTGGTATCCGCCAGCTCTGCGAGGAGAAGATGGAAGCCTGCTATGCCAAGGCGAAGGACTATCTGGCCAAGGTGAGCGTGAGTGAGGACCGCAAGGCTGAGCTGAAAGCCTACGCCGCCGCCATGATGAAACGCCAGAGCTAATGGTCAATGTTCAATGGTTAATGGTCAATGATAGACACCCACTGCCATCTTGACGGCGAGGAGTTCAAGACCGACCTGGCCGATGTCATTGCCCGTGCCCGTGAGGTGGGGGTAGAGGCAATCGGTATACCCGGAATCGACCTGAACTCATGTGAGACGGTGCCGGCCCTCTGTCGCCAGTATCCGGGCTTTTGCTATCCGATGCTGGGCTTGCACCCTGAAGAGGTGCGGGCAGACTGGCGTGAGGTGCTGGCGCAGATCCGTCGGCACCTCACACCGGAAGTGGTGGCCATCGGTGAGGTGGGACTCGACTACTACTGGAGCCGCGAGTTCGAGCAGGAACAGCTGCTGGCCTTCGAGGAACAGGTGAAATGGGCGGTAGAGCTGCAGCTCCCCCTGATGATCCACTGCCGGAAGGCTCAGAACGAACTGGTGGCCATCCTGAAACGCTATAGAAATCAGTTGGCCGGCGGCGTGTTCCACTGTTTTACGGGCAATGCACTGGAAGCTCAGGAACTGCTGCAGTTCGATAGGTTCGTGCTCGGCGTGGGCGGGGTATCGACCTTCAAGAAAAGTCCGTTGCCCGAGGTGCTGCCAGCCGTGGTGCCCTTAGACCGGCTGGTGCTGGAGACCGATGCGCCGTATATGGCTCCGGTGCCGATGCGTGGGCAGCGTAACGAGCCCGCTTTCGTGGCCTATGTGCTCCGCCGACTGGCTGAAGCATACGGTGTGAGCGAGGAAGAGATGACGCGCCGTACCAATGCAAACTGCGAAAAAATATTAAATATACATCCCTAATCGGTAGTTTCTGCGCTAAATATACTACCTTTGCAAGCAATTTAATGAGGAGAGGTGCTCGAGTGGCTGAAGAGGCACGCCTGGAAAGCGTGTAAACGTCAAAAGCGTTTCGGGGGTTCGAATCCCCCTCTCTCCGCAGAATATGTGGTGATTATGAAAAGACTGATTATTCTGTTTTCCCTGATAGGTTTGCTCGTGATTCCGCAAGCCATGACCGCCCAAAATAAACTTAAGCAAGACACATTGCCCGTGGCTGACTCCCTGTCGGTGGCCGATTCGCTGGCTGCAGACTCGCTGGCCAGCACCCTGCTGGTAGAGGACGATGCGGCAGACGATGCCGAGGAAGGCGGTTTCCATAAACAGTTGAAAACGAAGTTTATCGACGGTAATGTCGGCTTCATGTCGCTTGTGGCCCTAGCCCTGGTGCTGGGACTGGCGTTCTGCATCGAGCGTATCATCTATCTGACACTGTCGGAGATCAAGGCCTATAAGCTGATGGAAGATATCGAGAACCGTCTGGAGGCCGACGATGTGGAAGGTGCCAAGACACTCTGCCGCAACACGCGCGGCCCGGTGGCATCGGTGTGCTATCAGGGATTGATGCATATCCATCAGCCCATGGATGCCATTGAGCGCAGTATCACGAACTACGGCGGTCTGCAGGCGGCTAATCTGGAGAAAGGCTGTTCGTGGATCAAACTGTTTATCGCCATGGCACCCTCGCTGGGATTCCTGGGAACGGTGATCGGTATGGTGATGGCCTTCGACCAGATTCAGCAGGCCGGCGACATCGGTCCTACGATTGTGGCTCAGGGTATGAAGGTGGCGCTGATCACGACCATCTTCGGTATCGTGGTGGCGCTGATCCTGCAGTTGTTCTATAGTTACATCCTCTCGAAGATTGAACGGCTGACCGCCCAGATGGAGGAGAGTGCCATCACGCTGCTCGACCTGATTACGGCGTATAAGTTGAAAACAGAAAAGTGATGAACAGTATCGTTTCGCCTTTCTTTGCCGACGTGATGCTGGGGCTGATGTACCTGGTTGTTGCCATCGCTCTCGGAGTGACGGCCTACAGCGTGTGGCACGGTCTGCGTAACCGCAGGAAGGGCGACGATGTCATCAATCGAGTGCCAGCCGGTCGCATCGGCTGGTGCGTCGCCATCGGACTGGTCGTCTGTATGGTGCTTACGTTTCTCCTCGGTTCTTCCGACCCCGTGGTCACCAACGGTGTCCGTTTTACGGATACGTTGTGGCTGAAGGTGACGGATATGTTTATCTACACTTCCACTTTATTGATCATCGGATGTTTCGTAAGCGCTATCGTCAGCAGATTCCGGAGCTGAACACCACTTCGACAGCCGACATCTCGTTTATGTTGCTGATCTTCTTCCTCGTGACATCGTCGATGGACACGGACAAGGGACTGATGCGCCAGATGGCCCCACCTCCCCAGGAGCATGAGCAGCCGATGGACATCAATAAGTCGCTGGTGATGCGTGTGACCCTCGATGCCAAGGATCAACTGACCTGCGACGACAAGGCGGTGACCCTCGACGAACTCGGTGAAGCCGTGACGGCGCTGGCCTCAGTGAACCGTACGGGACACGTGATATCCGTTCAGGCTGATGCCAACACGAGCTACGAGGCCTACTTCAAGATGCAGAACACCATCGTTAGTGCCTATCAAGCCCTGCGCGAGCAGTATGCCCAGCAGCACTACGGCAAGCACTATCAGCGTTGTACCAGTGAGGAGCGCCAGACCATCAACGACTACTATCCCCAGCGTATCAGTGAGAACATGGAGGAAGGAGGCCGCCCATGAGACCGATGCAGAGTAAGTTCCAGCGGAAGCGGATGAACGTGCCCTCGCTGAATATGGCTTCCATGCCCGACCTGATCTTCACCGTATTGTTCTTCTTCATGATCGTCACCCACATGCGGAGCGACGAGGTGAAGGTGCGGGTGGAGGTACCCCAGGGTAAGGAGATGCAGAAACTGGCGAACAAAGCCTCGGTGGTGAATATCTATATCGGTCATCGTAACGACGGCAAGGGCGATCAGAAAGCCTGGCTTGTGCAGTTCAACGGCGACTTGGTGGCCCCCGAAGAGATTCCCGCCCGTATCGAACAGCTCCGTGCAGGCATGTCGCCCGAGAATGCCGAGCACCTGACTGTGAACCTGCGGGCTGACCGCCGTACCCCTATGGGTGTGATCAACAACGTGAAGCAAGCCCTGCAGAAATCCTATGCCCTGCGTATCAACTATAGCGCAACCGACCTGAAACAATAGGCCATATTCCCCCTTTTCGGGCTTTTTGTTAGAAAATGACAAATATTTGTTAGAAAATGATAGGGCATTTTCTAAAAAAAATCGTATCTTTGTCCCCAGAAACCAAAGCTCGTAAAATCTTTAATCATAAATATTAATCATAATATTAATCATTATGGCTTATCAAGAAGTAACAACGACGGGTTATGGAACCCGAGTAGGGAACTCATTCAAGGCAATAGGCTCAGGCTTCCTGATGTTTATTGCAGGTACAGCACTGTTGTGGTGGAACGAAGGTCGCGCCGTGAAGACCGAGAAGATGCTCGAGGAGGCAGGCAGTGCCTATGTCGAGATGGAAAACCCCAACAAGAAAGATGCTTCGCTGGACGGCGAACTGATTTGTGGTACGGCTATGGCTACGACAGAGGATTCACTTGTTGACAACCAGTTTGGCATTGGTGCGAAGGCTATCGCCCTCAGCCGTACGGTAGAGTACTACCAGTGGGTGGAGCATGAGTCGAGCAAGAGCGAGGACAAGTTGGGCGGTAAGGAAGTGACCACCACGACCTACACTTACAGCAAGGAGTGGGTGAGACGCCCTGTTGAGTCGGCTCAATTCAAGGATCCTGCCTATCAGAAGAAGAACATGGTGCTGGCCACCTTTGAGGATGCCGAGCAGTATGCTGAGAATGTGTCGTGGGGAGCTTATAAACTGTCGGAGTCGTTGATTCACAGCATCTCTTCAAACGAGGAACTGGATTTGGCCATCTCAGAGGATCTGCTGAAGCAGTTCGACAAGAGTACCCAGGCCGCCTATGAGCGTTTCTACGGGGTACAGAAGAGTACGCAGCAGGCACAGCAGCCTGTCCAGCAGCCTGCACAGCCTGCTATCCCCGATTCGATAAAGGCTTTGCTGCCTGATTCTGTCAAGGCAAGGCTCGACTCGCTGCAGGCCGTGAATGACTCTATCAGCAAGGCGATGGAGAATGCTGAGAACAAGAAAGACCTGCAGTATATCCACCAGGCCAGCAATGTGCTCTACTTCGGTCGTGTGCCTGGCTCTCCTGAGGTGGGTGACGTTCGTGTCACCTTCGAGAAGATCGTGCCAGCCAAGGTGACCGTGATGGCCGTGGTCGATGGTGATACCTTCAAGCCCTACAAGGCGAAGAACGGCAAGCGCTTCCAGACCCTCGTGATGGGTAAGAAGACCGGTGACGAGATCATTGAAGATGCCCAGAGTGCAAACAATATGTGGACATGGGCTCTGCGTATCTTCGGTATTCTGATCGTGATTGGCGGTCTGAAGGGTATCTTCGGCTTCCTGACGACAATCCTCAAGGTCGTACCTTTCATCGCTGGTATCTTCGGCTGGGGTGTCGGTATCGTATGCACGGTTATCGGTGTGGCATGGTCACTGATCGTCATCGCCATTGCATGGCTGTTCTATCGTCCGTTGCTGGGTATCTCGCTCCTGGTACTTGCGGGCTTCCTGGTATGGGTGTTCGCTTTCAAGGGCAAGGACAAACTGAAGGACTTGGCCTCGAAGTACGGTCAGCCTAAGACTGAACCAGTGCCGCAGAAGTAAGTCGTTGTTCACAGTTTGTGTGATGAAGACAGCAAAATATTTAGTAATACTAGAGCCTGGTCACGAGCAGTATCAGGTGTTCAACTGTCCGTCGCTCTATACAGGTTGTCGCCAGATACGTGGCACCTGGGGAGGACTGGAATGAAAAATTGATAATATGAGGAGGATAGTCTTAACTGCAATAATTGGCTTGATGGCGGTGCTAGGCATGGAAGCCCAGACTATCAAGGACGGTTCGAAGTGGTGGGATGGCATGGTGCTTTATACCGCCACCATCGATGAGTTCGGTGTCGTACACATGAGTGGCATCTGGTCACATCCGGGCAATTTCTCTTTTAGTCTCTCACCCGTAGAAGGAGGCAAGTACCCGTACTGTCTCTCCGCAGACGCACCCGACGCTGTGTTGCCGGTGCGCGGCGAACTGGGGTGGGATGTCGACTATATCCGCAAGGACGGCATGAACTTCATTGCCATCCGCAAGCCTAAAGGTGAAATCTGTCACACACTTGTGCTGACGCCTGACAACGTGGAGAACTGCACGGCTCAGGAGGAGTGGGCAGAACAGCAGCCCGTGAGCGACATACTCACCAATATGTTGCTCAGTCCTGCCTATCTTGGACGGTTTAACAAGTCGGAGCTGCGCCTGATGCGTAATGAGATACTTGCCCGTCACGGCTGGAAATTCCAGTCGCAGGATCTGAAGGACCATTTCGGAAAACAGTCGTGGTATAAGCCCGTGGCTGATAACAATCAGGTGAAACTGAATGTCATCGAGGAGACCAATATCCAGCTCATCAAGAGTGAGGAGACTGTGCCCGAGAAAGACAGGATCCACAGAGATCGCTTCAATGGCCTGCCAGCGCGGGAGATCACTGCCGAGGACTTCCCCGGTGGACTGGCTGACGATGGCCGCGGCCCAGAGATCATTGACGGTGAAGAGGTCTATGTGGTGGAGAATGAAGAGCAACTCATCGCCAACCTTCGTCCTAACAGAACGGTATATATCCCCGACAACGTACATCTGAACTTGTCGCGTATCCTGGAGAACGACGTCCATTTCAAGAATCGTCCAGGCAGACGCTGGTCATCGGATGCAACAGCCATTATCTCGAAGGAACCGCTGGTGGTGAGCGAGGATGTGTTTGACGGACGTCAGCTGACTCTCGTCAACTTCAGCGGCCTAACCATCAAGGGCGGCAAGAACGCCAGCATCGAGGTAGATCCGCGCTATAGCTTCTGCTTCAACTTCGTGAACTGCGATCACTGCCAGCTGATCAATCTGATCATCGGCCATACTGAGGGCGGCAATTGCTCTGGTGGCGTGGTCGGCATGAGAGGCGGCCAGCACAATGTGGTGAAGGACTGTGACCTCTACGGTTGCGGAACTTACGGTCTGGAACTGATTGAGACAAGCGACTTCGGTTTGATAGACTCTAACATACATGATTGCACATACGGCATCATGGAGATGCGTAGTTGCATGGCTGTCAGGTTCGACAGGAACGATTTCTTCCACAACCGTGAGTTCACGCTGATTGAGGCTACGGGCTGTGAGGGGGTATCGTTCCAGGATTGCCGCTTCTTCGCCAACGACGGCGATGCACCGCTGTTCGGTCTCGACAATACGTTCTATATGGGGAGAACCTTGGTACCATTGATATGGCAGACCAGTCAGGCGCCAAGAATTGGTTCTCGCCGAATCCGCTCGACGTGAATATCCAGTCTCGTGGGACAGGGCCGAAATGAGTTTTTTAGTGATTAGTAATGAGTGATTAGTGAAGATGCAGAAAAAATCATTATTGACAGTATTATTATTGTTATGCCTGTCGCTTGGTTCAGCCTGGGCACAGGAGACGGTATCACTCGAAGATATTGAAAAGGGCTGGAAGACCAAGACCATCGACAATGTGGCAAACGGTAGCTTCGGCATCATGCTGGAGCGCTTCGACCAGACGTGGCCCACATGGATGGTCTCCAGCGTGAGGGATGCCATGGAGAAAGGACTGTCGAAGGTGGTACTCGATGAGGAGACGGCCCTTAAGGTAATCGTTGACGGCAAGAACGGCTATGCGAAAGTGAGCGATGCCGGAACCGATGGCGAGTATATGTCTGCCTGCTACTGGAATCGCACCAACGGTCATAAGCTGTTGGCTATCTGCATGGGTGATCCCACTGACCCCTTCATCGAATTTGTATGCTTCTACGACTACGACCCGCAGAAAAAGGCACTCATCCCCGAGCCGGATATACTGGGAGGCTTCAGACCGTGGACAGTGGAGGAACCCTATTTTGTGAGTCTGCCGAAGCAAGGGAAAGATCTGCTCATCGACATGTATAACGAAGAAGGGCATCTTCGCCACACGTTCACATGGAACGGTATGAAGCCTGTCTTCTCAAAGACAGAGGTTGTTGACGATACTGACACGGGCATCGTAGTCAAGACCAAGGGTGCGCAGCCCAATATCAAGGACTTCGTCTCGGCCATCCTCTCACAGGAGGATATGGGCGAGGGCTTCAGTGGCGTGCAGCAGAGTTGGGATCTGTATCGTAACGGTATGAAGCAGATGCCTGGCGACGAGATCATCGTCGACGTGCGCAACGGCTACATGGGCTATGAGTCGAAAGACGATGAGAGCCGTCAGGTCATCGAGTGCTGCTACTGGAACTGTGCCGACGGGAAGCATAAACTCTTAGCCGTGAGCAATGACTACTTCCAGGCAGGAAGGCCCGTTATGACAGAGATCACGGGTGTCATCTTCTATATGTATGACAATGCCACACGCAAGTTGAAGATAGCCTCCGAGCCAGAACTCGGACTCGATTTAGAAATACCTCCCGGCTGCACTGGTGTGACGCACGAACTACCCCGTCAGGGAAAAACGTTTGTCATCAACAGTCACCTGTCGTCGGGCAAGATTGCCAGGCGTTTCACCTGGAACGGCAGTAAGTTTGTAAAGGAGAAATAGAAGGGAACTTTATGAAGAAACAGTTTTTCGTGCTCGCTGAGGCTGTGCTGATGATGGCAGCCTGCGGCAACAAGACGGGAGCCAATAACGCCAGTGCCGAATCGACGGTGACGGACAGCATCGCCACCGTTGCCGAGGAAGATATTCAGAAGGACATAGAGGCGCAGTTGAATACTGTCTATGCCAAGTTGCGCGAGATGGATGCCTCTGGCGAAGGTATCAATACGCGTGAACTCGACAATCTCTTCTGTTCCAGGGAGTTCCTTGAATTGGAGGATGACGTCTATGAGAAGGCACGCAACGCCACGTCGCCGGAAGAGACCTTCAGCGACGAAGGCTGGCGATGGTTCCCCGGCATCAGTGTGGCTGAGACCGTCGATTCCGTCGCCGTGGAGCTGATCATGAAGGGTAGGGTGGAGGTCAAGTTCCGGCTCATCGACAAACGTGGTGTCAAGGCGCGCCAGCACCTCGTGATGCTGCAGGAGGGCGGACAGTGGAAAATCCACAACTGGATCGACGAAGAGGCCTTCCCTGAGGGTAACTATCTCGACTGGATGAAGAGCTATCTCGGCGCGCAGACGGGTGAGGTGCTCGTGGCACCCGATGAAGACTGGACGGAAGAGGCCGTGGCACGTCAGATCAAGAAATACATCCAGGCCGTCAACGAGACCTTTGCCGAGGGGTCCGGGCTCTCCCCCTTCGACCTCGACAAAAAGTACTACACCCAGTATTGGAACGAGGTCTATAATAAAGTGAATGAGAAAGACGGTAAGCAGCCATCGGTGGAAACCTGTTTCTTCATCGATGACAATCACTGGACAGGTGGTCTGGAAACACCCTTGATGGTGCAGAATATCAAGGTAGAGCTTACCACGGGTACTACTGCTGAGGCCGTCGTCACGCTGAAGGAGACAGAGGGAGGATTCTCCTCCAAGGAGATACTCTTATTGGAGTATGAGAAGTCTGAGTGGCGCATCCATGACTGGCTTGAGAAGAGCCATGATGCCACAGGCAGCATACTGAGCAACATGGAGAAGTATATAGAGAAATAGAATGTACGCGTATGAAGAAACTGATGTTCTTTGTCGTCGTAGCCTTGACGTGGGTGGCCTGTGGCAATAAGGCTCAGGACGGTGCTGCGGATGCCGACTCCACACAGGTATTTGAGGTGCCCGACACGCTCAATACGGTCGAGGCTGTTGTCAGACAGGTAGATGCCGTCTATGACTATCTCGACTATATGCGCCAGCACTACAAGGAAGGCATGCCCTCCCTCGATGAGCGCTTTGCCACCAGGGAGTGGCAGCAGGCACTGGCTGATGTACGGGCTGTCGATAAGGACTGTGAGTGTGGCGGTTTCTTCGACTTCGGTGACGAGGGACCGCTCGATGCCTGGACCTTCGACTGCTATGAGGGACGTGTCAGTGCCGATAGCGTCAGCGTCAAGCTGCTGCCCAACGGCACGGCTGATGTGCGATTCCTCGTCAAGGATGCCGTCACCATCGGGGGCGTCCCCATGCGCTGGCTGATGCGGGTGGAGGATGGTCAGTGGCGTGTCGCCGACATCTTCTTTGAGTCTATGCAGGGCATGGATCTGCTGGCGGAGATGAAGAGATATGCCCGTTATATGGCATTCGAGAAAACTTTCGACATCAATAAATATGTCGGGCAGATGGAGTCGGAAGCCTATGTGATTTTCTCCAAGGGTACAGATGATATCCGGATCATAGCTTATACCTTTGTCGATGTCGATAGCGACGGGCACCCTGAGGTGTGGGTGAAGGGCGACGAGGGACAGGATTTTCAGGGCGTTTATTCCGTCGTCGGTGACTCGGTGCGCCTGCTGGCCTGCTCCGATGCCCGTAGTGAGATCGACTTCTACAAGGGGGCCGTGGGCTTCAGCGGCTATTATGGAACGGGTGAAGACCGCAAGGCTTTTACCATCGTGAAAAACAGCCTTCCTGTCGATGAGTACTTCATGGAGCACAAGTTCAACATCTTCTCGGAAGAGCAGGAGACTATCCACCTTGCGCAGACGAAGAATGGGAAGGCCATCTCGGATGAGGCTTGGAACGAGGCCGAGAAGATGCTGGGGGACACAGTATCCGTTACACCCTACTGGCGGCCTGTCGAACGAAAGCTAAAGCTTGCAGATTATGCGGAATAAACTGTCTTTATAAAAGGATTGATGATATATGGATTTTAAGCAAATATTTGACAAGACGCTCAAAGGTTGCGGTTGCATGACCCTCTGCTTTATCGGCTTGTTGTTTGTCGTGGGCATGTGTACCGACGATGACGACAACAAGGACGATAATGACAATACAGAGCAGACGGAACAGCAGGAAAAGGTTGAGAAGAAAGACTCCGTCGTCGTGAATGAGCCCCTTCAGGGCGACCCCTACAAGGAACTCGATGACCTGATAGGACTGGGCGAGGTGAAAAAGGAAGTACGCTCGCTGGCGAATTTCGTCAAGCTCCAGAAACAGCGCGAGGCGAAGGGACTGAAGACGGCGAAGGTGTCCTACCACCTGGTGTTCTACGGTTCCCCCGGTACTGGTAAGACTACTGTGGCCCGTATCATCGGCCGTATCTACAAGGACCTAGGTGTGCTGAAGAAAGGACATACCGTCGAGACCGACCGTAGCGGTCTTGTGGCGAAGTACCTGGGACAGACGGCGCTGAAGACCGATACTGTGGTGCAGCATGCCATCCATGGCGTGCTCTTCATCGACGAGGCCTATGCTCTTGTGCCTGAGGGAGGCAACGGTGAGGACTACGGTCAGGAGGCCATCTCCACGCTACTGAAGCGTATGGAGGACTATCGCGACAGTCTCGTGGTGATCATCGCCGGCTATAAGAACGAGATGCAACGCTTCATCGACTCCAACCCCGGACTGCAGTCGCGCTTCAACCGCTATATCGACTTCCCCGACTATACAAGTGCGGAACTGACGGACATCTTCAAGATGTATATGAAGAAGAACCAATACACGTTGGCGCCCGATGCCGAGAACTATCTTAGAGAGCAGCTCGACTATGCCGTGGCCCATAAAGACCGCAACTTCGGTAATGCCCGCTATGCGCGCAACGTCTTTGAGAAGAGTATTCAGGCGCAAGCTAACCGTCTGGAGGGAAGGACAAATCTGAACGAGCGGGAACTGACGGAATTGACCGTTTCCGATCTTCAGGAGGGTTTTGCTTCGAAGTCGAATATAGGGAAATAGTTTGTTAGAGGTTGGAGATATGAAGAAGATATTGCTTTTGGCCGTTTGTGCGATGACCATAGTGGTCAGTTGCAAGAACAAGGGTAAGATTGAGGCCGTTACGGCGCAGGACTCGGTGGCAGCAGTCATCGACAGCATCATCGAGGAGAACGACACCACCCCGATGCCGATGTTCCTCATGGGGCAGGACAAACAGTATGGCCTGATGCTCTACTGGACGGATCTTGAAGAGCCGCAGAAGAAGGATGACAACGATGACTATTTCGAGACGTCCCACCAGCTCTGGACCCTGCAGGAGATGTTCCGTCGCAACAAGACCGCATACACCAACATGCTCATGGGCGACAAGTTCTTCAAGATCAAGTTCATCGACGAGGTCCTCGAGGATCCCGACGGCAACCGTCCCGGCACGGGCGAGCGTCATCGCCCGGAGATACCTTCGCTCTGTGCCCGCTTCGATTTTGCTAATCCCAAGGAGAAGGTGAAGGAGGAGTGGGGCTACAATTTCGGCACGGTCATCGTCACCGACAGCTACCTCGCCTCGCGCAAGCTCCTGCCGGTGGAGTTCGACGAAGATTCGTGGAGCAATCCCAAGCCGCTGCCGGCAGCCATTGTCAGCCAACTGGAGAAGAAGTATGGCATGAAGGTGGATCGCATGCATCAGGTTGCCACCATCGATGGGCGCTATCTCTGGTGCGTTCTCCAGTTCAAGGGCCAGTGGAAGAATGCGCCCAAGGACAATTTCTATGGCGACAGCCCCGTCGGCCTGGGCCTGGATGTGCTCATCGACGGCGACAAGTACTATGTCAACGAGGAACTGGGGATGTATGATGAGCAGTACGGCACCACGTGGAATGCCGACGACGAAGGCGAGTATGGGGGCCATGCCCCCGTGGCGGTTTTCGAGGGTCCCAAGGGCCTGGAGATCTGTTTTGAGCGAGGCGCGCCCGAGAGTACTGCCGTCGGCATGTTCTTCCTGCGTGGCGGACAGCTCGTCAAGGTGCTCTATGAAACCTACCACAACATGGTCGATGAGGAGATACCCGTATGGAAGAAGGACATCGCCGAGATGCGTCGTCTCTTCCTCGCCGACGATCCCCATGAGCATAAGGACATCCGTCTTTCGAAGTGGGCCCATACCGATGTCGACTTGGATAACGAGTGGATCCTGATGCGCGACAGCCTCGACCATAATGGCGCTCTTTTCACCCGCAAGGACGGCAAGTTCTCGCTCGTCGGCGTCGAGACGGAGCGCCTGAAGTTCTCGTCTGCCTATAAAGACGGCGCTTACTACCTGAAGCTCTCAGGCCCTGCCGGCGGTCCTTCCTACTACACCCGCGTGTGGGTTTTCGAGGATGGAAAGAAAAAGGAGGAGTTTACTGCGCTCGAGATCTATGGTGAGGTCAGCGAGGGCACCATTAATGGCCGCGAAACCTCTCAGGAGGCCGTCAAGGAGCGTTTCGACCGTCTGCCACAGGGTGAGCCCTTGAGGGGATATTTCGAAAACGTCACGTTCTAATGAAACTTAAAACCTTACGAATATGAAAAGATGTATCAAATGCCAGCATGAACTGGCCGACAATGCAAGGTTCTGCACCCACTGCGGAACACGCCAGCCCGATGTGAACACAGCGCCGCAGGCCGCCCCGGCGATGCCGCAGGTCGCTCCTGCACAGCCAGCATCCCAGGCTGCACCTGCCGCGCCCGCGGCTCTTTCCGCCGTTGATCCTGCCGCCCTCCTCGCCGAGGCCGTAGGCAAGCACGACGCCATCGAGGAGGTACAGCGCCTGGTGGCTTTCTATACCGCCTCGAAGCGCGAGGGCCGGCTGCGCCAGCGCCCCGAGATGGACATGCTCGTACTTGGTAACAGTGGCACGGGTAAGACCTTCCTCATCAGTCTGATTCATCAGTTGTTCCTCGTTAACGGGATTATTACCCATCCCCGCATCAAGAAGGTTGATGCCTCGGAGTACAATCAGTGGATAGGCACCCTCAACGAGAAGACACTCGAGGAGTTGAGAGGACGTCTGATCGTCATCGACAATGCCCACCTGTTGATGACGGATACAGAGCATCTGACACCCATCGATCGTCTCTTCAGCATGATGGAAGACTGGGAGCGCGATCTCTCTGCTGACTGGCACACCTATCCGATCGTTATTTTCGAGGGTGAGAAGAACCAGATAGAATACTATTTCCAGAAAAAGAAGAGCGGACGCAGCCGCTTTGCCCAGGTGTTCGAGCTCCACGACTGTAGCCCGCAGGAGTTGCTGGCCATCTGCGAGCGGGAGCTGTTGCGCCTCGGCTTCTCCGTTGAGGGCGAGGCCGAGAAGAAGCTCCTTGGCTATTTCCGCTACTTGGTCAAGCACCGTAAGATATCCTTCCGCAACGGCTACGAGGCGGTGGAGAAGGCAGACCCCCGACGAGATCCTCAGCCGCCTGGATGCCTTCGTGGGCATCGACGACGTGAAGCGCGAGATGCACAGCATCGTCGAGAATATCAAGCAGTACCGTCTTGAGAAGAACGATCCGAAAGCACTGCCGCCATTCAAGGATCAGTATGTGTTCCTCGGTAATCCAGGTACGGGTAAAACCACGATAGCCCGTATCTTTGCCGACATGCTCAGTGCGTTGGGCATACTGCCGGGTGGCCAGCTGATTGAGGTTACCCGTGAGGATCTGGTGGCTAAGTTTGTGGGTGGCACTGCTCCGAAGACACGTCAGGTGGTTGATTCCGCCATGGGTGGCGTGCTTTTCATTGACGAGGCTTATACCCTCTCTTCGGGTGAGGGTAGTGACTATGGGCGTGAGGCTATCAACACCCTCCTCAAGCCCGTCGAGGAGCTGCGCGGAAAATTCGTCTGTATCATAGCAGGATATACCAAGGAGATGCTCGACTTCTTCGATGCCAACTCCGGCATTGCCTCCCGTTTCAATAAACGTATGGAGTTCTCAGACTATACCCCCGAACAGCTTACCAATATCTTCCGCAAGAAACTTGAGAAGGAGGGCTATGGTCTCGATGCAGATGCCGAGTCCCACATCGACAAGTTCTTCGAGAAGATGTACAAGCGTCGCACGAAGAACTTCGGCAATGCCCGTGAGGTGATGTCCACTTTTGAGTGTGCCTTGGAGCGCCACCGTGAACGTCTGCTTATAGAAGGTAAGACCGAAGACCGCCTTTTCAACCGTGCCGATATAGAAGGTGCCGAGGCTTTGAAAGAACTTGATGTCGATCAGATAGTGGCACAGCTTGACAGAGACTTTGTTGGCATGCAGGCTGTCAAGGACTTCGTGCGTGAGATAGCCTCTCAGAAGGCCGATATGGACGAACGGCTTGAACTCGGCCTGCAGACCCAGCAGACGATGAAGCTAAACATCATTCTGACGGGTAATCCTGGTACAGGCAAGACGACCGTCGCCCGTAAGCTTGGTGAGATACTGTATGCGATGAAACTGCTCTCTTCTCCTGATATCGTAGAGTGTGAGCGTAAGGACATCGTAGGCAAGTACCAGAATAGTGCTGGTGAGAATATGGGTAAGTACTGTGACCTCGCCATGGGCAAGCTGCTCTTCATCGATGAGGCCTATAGTTTCGCCCCCGTCAACGATGCGGGCACGAAGGATGCCGAAGCAACCAAGGCCGTCGAAGTGCTCATGAAGCGCATGGAGGACGATGCCGGCAAGTTCGCTGTGGTCCTGGCCGGCTATCCTGCACCGATGGACAATTTCATCCGTGTCAACGAGGGTATCGCCCGCCGCATCACCCACCGCATCCATATAGATGACTACTCTGCTGTAGAACTGGTGAAGATCTTTACGCAGATGGCCCAACGGCAAGGGTATCATCTGGCTGCGGATACTGAGTCGGTCATCTTCCGTAAGGTCAATGAGATGCTTGCCACGAAAGACAAGAACTGGGGCAATGCCGGTGAGATGGCAAAACTGCTTGAGGCTGTCAAGGGCCGTTTGTCGCTCCGTATCCGTGAACTGCCCAAGGAACAACGTACGGCCGAAGTCTATCAGACGATACAACCCGAGGATATCCCCTTCGAGCAGCGCAAAGTGCTGTCTGCTGATGAAGCCTTGGCCGAACTCGATAAGCTGGTAGGGCTGGATAACATCAAGACGCAGATGCGCCAGATGGTGGAGTCGTTCCGTGCCGACGATGCACGCGCCAAGTTGACGGGGGAAATCGTTCACCGTGAGGCTCCACATTATATATTTATGGGTAACCCTGGTACGGGCAAGACTACCGTAGCCAGACTCATGGCCGATATCCTCACCTCGCTCGGCGTACTCTCTCGCGGTCATCTTGTCGAGGTCACCGAGAAGGATTTGGTGGCCGGCTATACAGGTCAGACCGCCATCAAGACCTCCAATGTCATCGACTCAGCCATGGGCGGTGTACTATTCATTGATGAGGCATATTCGCTCAATAAGGGCGAAGGCGGCGGCTTTGGCCAGGAGGCTATCAACACCCTCCTACAGCGACTCACTGCCGATGCAGGCAAGTTTGTCTGTGTTCTTGCCGGCTATACTAAGGAGATGAACGAGTTCCTGCAGACCAACTCTGGGTTAGAGCGTCGCTTCCGTAAAATAGAGTTCTGTGACTACGAGCCTGCTGCACTCGAACAGATCTTCCGCAATCTGCTGAAGAAGCATGACATGAGGCTCGACGACGGTGCCGAGAAAGGTCTCGCTGCCTACTTCCGCACCGTCTACGACCAGCGCAATCCGCAGTCGTTTGGCAATGCCGGCGCAGTGGTGAATATCTTCAAGCAGGCCAAGGAGCGCCAAGGCGCACGTCTTGCTCCGATGATGGAGATGGGACAATGTTCGCCTGACGACCTTCGTACACTGACACTGGTGGATATTGCCGGAGATCAGGCACGGGCCAATGCTTCAACTGAGGAACTGATGCACGCCTTCGATCGGCTTATTGGTGCAGCCAGTGCCAAGAAGAAGATGGAGAACCTACTTAATCAGATAAAGCTCAACCGTCGTCGTGCCGAACTTACGCATGTGCCATTCCAGAACCTCAGCATCTGCTTTGCCTTCATCGGACATCCCGATACAGGCCAGAAGGAGTTCCGTCAGGCGATGACACGCGTGCTCTCTGACATTGGTCTTATTGAAAAGGATGCGGTTAAGACATGGCAGGCCTCGCAGTTGCTTACCACGTTGACTCAGAACGGTGCCGAACGCAGACTCATCGACGAGATGCTGGCGCAGCATGGCAAGACCATTTACATCATCGATGCCAATCCGTCAGAATGGAAAGAGGTGGAAGAACAGCTCCCGGTGCTCTCTGAGTTCATCAACGACCGTTTCGTGTTCGACGATTATACACCTTCAGAACTCGCCCGTCTGTTTATAGACTATCTGCACCAGCAAAACATGCACTTGGCAGACGATGCCCAGGAAACGCTTGTAGGCTATTTCGGCTCTCATGCCGAAGGCGGACGCTCGGAAATGAAACTTCTCTTCAACGAGGTTATCTTCCGTCAGAATACCCGTCTTGCATCGGCTGCCGATATCAGTAATGAAGCACTCGTCACCATCGCCAAAGAAGATATTCCGACGGACTAAGTCTTAAACTGTGTTAAGAAATGATAGTTTTTCTCCAAAAAGTTTGGAGGGAAACTATCATTGCCGTACCTTTGCGGTGTACTATTAAAGTAGTACACTATAACAGAAGTATAAAACCATTAAAAATATAAGGTATGATAGATGTAAACAACATCAGTTTCAAGTATGCCGGAGGGAAGGATCTGGTATTCGATGATTTCAGTCTGAGACTGGAGGAGAACAATATCTATGGTCTGCTGGGTAAGAACGGTACAGGTAAGAGTACACTGCTGTATCTCATCAGCGGCTTGCTGAGGCCTAAGAAGGGCCATGTGGTATTCGATGGTATAGAGACCAGGCTCCGTCGCCCTGAGACACTGAGCGAGATTTTCATCGTGCCTGAGGAGTTCGACTTGCCGATGATGTCGCTTGAGCAATATGTGAAGATCAACGAGCCGTTCTATCCCCGTTTCTCCCGCGAGGTGCTCGAGAACTGTCTGAAGGACTTTGAACTCACGACAGACCTGAAGCTGAATGCCCTCTCGATGGGACAGAAGAAGAAGGTGTTCATGAGTTTCGCCCTGGCTGCAGGCACAGAGCTGCTCCTGATGGACGAGCCCACTAACGGTCTCGACATTCCATCGAAATCGCAGTTCCGCAAGGTAGTGGCCCAGTATATGACCGAAGATCGCACGCTGATCATCTCCACCCATCAGGTGCACGATGTAGAATCGTTGCTGGACCATATTCTGATTCTCTCTCAGCAGAAGCTGCTGCTCGATGCTTCGGTGGCAGATATCCAAGAAAAATATACTTTCGAGTATCGCACACCAGCCGAGATGGACGATGCACTCTATGCCGAGCCGTCGCTGCAGGGCAATGCCGTCATCGCCCCTCGCAAGGCTGACAGTCCGGAAACGCAGATTAATCTCGAGCTGCTCTTCAACGCCGTCACCCAAGGACGCATATAGACAGAAAAAAACAAGAAGGAGTATGATACAATTCAATTTGCAACGATTCATCAAGTTGGCACGATGGACGCTGACGGTCGACAAGAAGTACCACATTAAGTCGTTCTTCCAGAATCTGGTAATCTTTACGCTGGTGTTCGTGTTCTTCACCTCGATCACCTTTACAGTAAGCCAGCAGGCCGCTAACTATCTGCCCTGCAGTATAACAGCCATCGTCGCCTTTGCCGTGACGTTAGTCCTGGGCTCGTCGTTCATGTTCTATAGCATGAGTGGAAAGCACGACATGCAGAGGCTGCTGATGCTGCCGGCGTCGAACCAGGAGAAGTACCTGATGCGCTATGCCTCGTGGATCATCCTGCTGCCCATCCAGTTGGCGGCCTTCTTCGCAGCCGACTTGATACAGTATGTGTTTGGTCTGGTGGTGGGCCACGAACAGGTGAAACTGGTGACCAGTGCCGTCATCGAATTTTGCCAGAGCGACATGCCCCTGTCATACCGCATGAACTTTGTGTGGCTCTTCGTGTGGCTGCATTCGCTCTATGCCGTAGGGGCGACCTTCTTCCGCTTCCGCAAGAACAGCTGGATAGCGACGACTCTGGTGCTCATCGTGGTCGGCATCCTGCTTTCAGCCATAGCAGGCCACTGGCAGAATGTCAATATGTTCTGGTGGAATAATCATGATTATTTCAGTCTGTTGTTCCCGGTACTCTTTGTGGTGAACTTCTGGTTGTCTTACAGACTCTTCTGCAGGATTCAGGTAATCGGTAAATATGTAAATGCATAAGATATGAGCAGTTTTAGTTTCGATAGGCTTTGTAAGGTGTTCCGCTGGCTGTTGAGTGTGAACTGGCTGGTGCTGTTAGGCGTGTCTTCAGGCTGTGCAGTCAGTATGTTCCTGCTGGAGATGGTGACGCTCATTCTGTATTCAGAGCCATCTGGCTATATCAGGAATGTTGCGGGCTTCATGACGTTTGGCATCTTGGCGCTGACATTGGTATATGTTAGTGGGTTGTTTACGAGTCTAACCAGTATTGGCAGCAAGCAGCAGCGCACCAACTTCCTGATGCTGCCCGCTTCGAATCTGGAGAAGTTTCTGGCTCTGATAATCTTCGTGACGTTTGCAGGTCTGATCGTCTCCACCGTGAGTTTCATCCTGGGCGACCTGCTGCGCATGGGAGTGCTGGCCGCTTGGAATCAGTTCTATTCGCTTCCTGATGGAGGCAACATGGTAAACATCTATTGGTGGTCGTCGGCCCTTCCCGGTGTGTGGAGCAACTTCATTCCCAGATTCATAGAGACCGACCTGTATCACTACACCCTGCTGCATCAGGTGATGTATGTGTTATCGGCTTTACTCTTTGGCGTGTGGGTTCACTCCTCCTATGCATTTGGCGGCTCGCTGCTTAGGAAGTATTCTTTTGTGGTGACGACTCTGATCCTGATCCTGTGTGTGATGGCCTTCGCCTATTTCATGCATAAGTCAGAGATGTCTTTGTTTCCTTCGGTGTGGCGTGATAATCATTATGTATCCCAGGAGGTGGGTCTGATGGCCTATGTACTCTGCGTACTGTTCATCATCTTCTCCTGCTTCAACTATTGGGCATCGTTCCGTATGTTCAAGGGCTTTCAATTAATGACTAATAAGTGGACTAATTATGACATTCTCAAACGATAAACCGATTTACATCCAGATGGCCGACCGTCTGTGCGACGAGATCCTATCCGGGGTGTATAAAGACGATGACCGCATACCTAGTGTCCGTGAGTATGCCGTGCTGTTGGAGGTAAACACCAACACAGCCGTCAAGGCCTACGAGCAACTGGCGCGCGAGGAGATTATTTACAACAAGCGAGGCCTGGGCTACTTCGTGACGAAAGGCGCGAAGAAGCAGATTCTCAAGGCCCGTAAGAAGGAGTTTATGAAAGAGCGTCTGCCAGAACTGTTCCGACAGATGCAGCTGCTCGATATAACAATAGATGACGTTACTGAAGCGTATAACGACTTAAAGAGTGTTAAAGTATGAGAATTTTCCGTCCATTCGTCACAAATCTCTACATATTATCCCAAATAATTTGTGGATACTGCAACTTTTCGTACTTTTGCAGCGTCAAACAGACAGAAACTAAGTTAAGGTATAAGTTAAACTAAGGTATTAGTTTTTTTCATGATACATCTTCAAGACATCAACAAGACCTATCAGGGAGCACAGCCACTTCACGTGTTGAAGGGCATCTCGCTCGATATTGCGAAAGGAGAGTTCGTATCCATTATGGGTGCTTCGGGCTCTGGTAAGAGTACCTTATTGAATATATTAGGTATTCTCGACAACTACGACTCGGGCACCTACGAACTGGCAGGCGTCCCCATCTTGAACCTCTCAGAGACGAAGGCAGCCGAGTATCGTAACAAGATGATAGGTTTTATTTTCCAGTCGTTTAATCTCATCTCTTTTAAGACCGCCGTGGAAAACGTTGAGTTGCCATTATTTTATCAGGGAGTGTCGCGCAAGAAGCGTCATCAGATGGCTCTGGAGTATCTGGAGCGTCTCGGACTGCGGGATTGGGCAGAGCATTACCCTAATGAACTGTCGGGAGGACAGAAACAACGCGTGGCAATTGCCAGAGCACTCATCACCCGTCCGCAGATCATCCTGGCCGACGAGCCTACGGGCGCACTCGACTCGAAGACCTCTGTGGAGGTGATGCAGCTGCTCAAGCAACTGAACCAGGACGAGGGCATGACCATCGTCGTGGTGACTCACGAAAGCGGTGTGGCGAATGAGACAAACAAGATCATTCACATCAAGGACGGCATCATCGGAGAAATCGGGGAGAATCTGAATCACGATGCCTCGCCCTTCGGAATTAATGGAATGATGAAATAGGAATCCGTGCCAAAAGAACAAGAATATGCATGATATAATAACTGAAATATGGCAGACGGCACGGCGTAATAAGCTCCGTACGACGCTCACTGGTTTTGCCGTGGCGTGGGGTATCTTTATGCTCATCGTGCTGTTGGGTGCGGGCAACGGACTCATCAATGCTACCATGAAGATGACGGGCGATTTTCTGACCAACTCCATGGAGGCGTATGGCGGTCAGACCTCGAAAGCGTATCAAGGCATGAGCGAAGGACGATATATCCAACTGAATAAGCATGACATTGAGGCCAGCGAGTCGGAATTCAGGAATAACATCGACGAGGTGGGAGCTTGTTACTATTTTAGTAATACAGTTACTCATGGCGAACAATACATGAGTATGCAGATCGTTGGTGTGTATCCCGTTCACACGAAGATTGTGAAGCAGACGCTGATATGTGGGCGCTTTGTCAACGATATTGACCAGAAAGAGAAGCGTAAGGTACTGGTGCTTAATGATAAGCAGGCCAAAGAACTGGAACCTAAAGATTACAAGACCCTGCTTGGGAAATACGTGAAGGTTGGCGATTTCTCTTTCAAAGTGGTTGGTATCTATAAGAACCCGGGTGATGGTGAAGGCAATGCTTATTCGGCCTATTCTACAATCAAGGGAATCTATGGTGCAAATAACCCCAGCATAGGTAATATTGAGTTTACCTTCCATGGATTGACAACAGAGGAAGCCAATGAGGCATTTGAGAAAGTCTATCGCCGACGGCTGAATGCCAACCATCAGGCTCATCCTGAAGATGAACGTGCCATCTGGCTATGGAATAGTTATACCCAGAGTCTGCAGATGGAAACAGGTATGGCAATCATCCGCACGTTTCTTTGGGTCGTGGGGTTGTTTACGCTGTTGAGTGGAATAGTAGGCGTGTCGAACATTATGCTGATCACCGTGAAGGAGCGCACCCATGAGTTTGGTATCCGTAAGGCCATCGGTGCCAAGCCCTGGAGCATCTTAAGACTGATTATTACAGAGAGTGTAATCATCACTACCTTCTTTGGCTATGTAGGTATGCTGCTGGGTATATTTGCTAATGAATATATGGATGCCACATTGGGACATGAGGTGACAGATTTGGGTGTCGAGAAGATTAAACTCTTTGTTAATCCTACTGTGGGACTCGATGTCTGTTTTGAAGCAACAATGGTGATGATCATTGCAGGAACCATTGCAGGACTCATCCCAGCCTATAAAGCAAGTAAAATTCGCCCCATCGAGGCATTAAGAGCTGATTGATTATGAGACTGGATATTGATACATATAGAGAAATCATTGACACGCTGACTCGTAATAAGTCGCGCTCGTTTTTAACAGGTTTCGGTGTATTTTGGGGCGTGTTTATGCTCGTAGCCCTGATGGGAGGCGGTAAAGGACTGAAGGAGAAACTCGACAAGAATTTCGAGGGCTTCGCTCAGAATACTGTTATCATAGGAGCCAATCAAACTACTAAACCCTATAAAGGATTCCGCAAGGGCCGTTGGTGGGCGATGGAGTATAAGGATATCGATCGTCTGAAGCAGAAAGTGCCTGAACTGAATGCAGCTGCGCCCATATTGTTCTCAAGTTGGCGAGGCGGCAACACGGCCTATTACGGCGATCAGAAAACTACACCGAGAATACAGGGTACTGTGCCAGAAATCGTCGAGATCATAGCACCGAAGATGTATTACGGACGTTATCTCAACGAGATGGACATCAAGGAGCATCGTAAGGTGTGTGTCATCGGAAAGAAGGTATATAAAGACCTTTTCAAGGAGGGTGGTGACCCTTGTGGCAAGAAGATTCGTGTTGACTCTACCTATTATGAGGTAGTAGGTGTCGACTATAGTTCGGGTAATATCTCCATCGGTGGTCGTACGGAAGAAAAGATTACCATTCCCATCACTATGATGCAAGCTGCCTTTAATCGAGGCAATGAAATCGATATCATAGCAGCCACAGGCCGTCAGGGGGTGTTAATGAGTAAGATTACAGACCGTATCCGTGAGACAATTGCCAGAGCGCACTATATAGATCCGACTGACGAACAAGGAGTGTTTGTGTTTAACACCGAGTTGATGTTTCAGATGATCAACAACCTTTTCAAAGGTGTCAATATCCTTATTTGGCTGGTAGGCTTGGGAACCCTCCTTGCAGGTGCCATCGGCGTATCGAACATCATGATGGTTACCGTTCGTGAACGAACAACAGAGATTGGTATCCGCCGAGCCATCGGTGCCACTCCAAAGATGATTTTGTCGCAGATTATCTCCGAGAGTATCGTGCTGACGATGGTGGCGGGCATGAGTGGCATTCTCTTCGGTGTAATGATACTCCAGATGTTGGAGATGTATAATACAGAGGACGGCATTATCGAGACGCATTTCCAGGTAAGTTTCTGGACAGCGATCTTCTGTGCTGTTGTGGTTAGCTCGCTTGGTGTTTTGGCAGGACTCGCGCCTGCAGCTAGAGCTATGAGCATCAAACCTGTTGACGCTATGAGGGATGAATAAAAGTTGAAGCGTTGAAAGAATTGAAAAAATAGAATAATTATGAAAAAGTACAGCAAATTGATTGTCGCAGCGATTATCGCGTTGATTTTCATCGGAACATTCGTTTTCTTGTGGCAGAAGAGTCAACCTAAGGAAGTGGTTTATAACGAGTTTACTCCGAAACTAGACAGTATTCAGAAAACGACTATCATTACAGGTAAGATAGAGCCTCGTAACGAGGTAAACGTCAAACCGCAGATCTCTGGAATTATTTCGGAACTATACAAAGAACCTGGTGATCGTGTGAATGCTGGCGATGTGATTGCCAAGGTTAAGGTGATTCCTGATATGGGGCAGTTGAGTTCTGCCGAGATGCGTGTACGCTTGGCTGAGATCAATTTGAAACAGGCACAGACGGATTTTCAGCGCGAAGAGAACCTTTACAATCAGAAACTTGTGTCGGCTGATGAGTACGATAAGAGTAAACAGGCATTGGAGCAGGCAAAACATGAGAGAATTGCCGCTGTGGATGCATTGCAGGTGGTTCGTGATGGCGTATCGAAATCTAATGCCTCGGCATCTTCTACGCTGATTCGTTCCACGATAAGCGGTGTTATCCTCGACATCCCTGTAAAGGTTGGTAACTCAGTCATCTTGTCGAATACCTTCAACGATGGTACCACGATCGCTACTGTTGCCAACATGAACGACCTGATCTTCCGAGGTAATATTGATGAAACCGAAGTGGGACAGCTGGTGGATGGTATGAACATGAAGATTACAATCGGAGCCCTGCAGGATCTGAGTTTCGATGCAGCCCTTGAGTATATCTCGCCGAAGGCCGTAGAGTCGAATGGTGCCAACCAGTTTGAGATCAAGGCAGCCGTGAAGCTCTCTGAGGGCAGCAAGATCCGTGCCGGCTATAGTGCCAATGCCGAGATTATACTGGCTTCGGCTCCGAAGGTGCTCAGCATCCCCGAGAGCGCCATCGAGTTTAGTGGTGATACGACCTTTGTCTATATCGTAAAAGGCGAGGGGAAAAATAAAACCTATGAGCGTAAGCAGGTTGAGACAGGTCTCTCCGACGGTGTGAACATTGAGATTAAGAAGGGCATTACCGATAAGGACAAGGTGCGTGGCCCTGAGATTGTAACTGATGATAAAGACTGATGAGCGATGAAAAAGACAGTTATTCTAATAACTTTAGTAGTGCTGGCCAGATTGGATCTGCTAGCCCAGGAAAAGGCTTGGAGCCTGCGGGAGTGCTGCGACTATGCAGTAGCACATAACATCAGCATCAAGCAGCAGGAGAATCAGCGTCGCCAAAGAGAACTCCAGCTCTCGACAGCGAAGAACTCGCGTCTGCCGGATCTCAGCGGTAGTGTCGGTCAGAATTTCTCGTTCGGTCGCGGTCTGACGGCAGAGAATACCTATTTGAACAGGAATACCACTTCCACTTCGCTTCAGTTGGGTACCAGTATGCCACTTTTCACGGGTTTCAGGATACCCAATCAGATTAAGCTGAACCAGCTGAACCTGGAGGCTGCTACTGCCGACCTTGAGAAGGCGAAGAACGATATCCGCATGCAGGTGGCGAAGGCCTATGTCCAGATTCTCTACGATATGGAGATGGCCGAGGTGGCTCATCGACAGATCAGCATCGACTCAGCACAGGTTGCCCGCCTGGAAGCATTCGTCGAGAATGGCAAGGCTGCCGAAGCTGAACTCTCCCAGCAGAAGGCGACACTGGCCAACAGCAAGTTGACGGCTACTCAGGCCGACAATAACTATCGGTTGGCAGTCCTTACCCTGACACAGTTGCTCGAGTTGCCTACGCCCGAGGGCTTTGCCGTAGAGCCCCCCACAGAGGCCGAACTGCTGGCTCTGGGTAATATGGGTACTTTAGGCCCTGATCAGATCTACGCCGAGGCACTCGGTGTGAAGCCTGAGATCGTTTCCCAGCAATTGAAACTCAAAGGCACGGAACACAGCATCAAGATTGCTCAGGCAGCCAACTATCCCACACTCACCCTGAACGGTGGCCTCGGTACGAACTATAACACGACTTCAGGTTTTGATTCAGACGCCTTCGGCAAGCAGCTGAAGAATAATTTCAATCAGTTTATCGGTCTGAACTTGAACATTCCCATCTTTAACCGATTCCAGACGCGCAACAATATCCGCAGTGCCCGTATTGATATGGAGAATCAACAACTGCAGCTCGACAACACCAAGAAGACACTTTATAAGGAGATCCAGCAGGTGTATTACAACGCGCTCAATGCACAGCAGAAGGAGCAGTCATCGTTAGAAGCCGTGCAGAGTTCAAAGGATGCTTTCCAGCTGATGCAGGCAAAGTATGAGAACGGAAAGGCAACGATTACGGAGTTCAACGAGTCGAAGAATCACTATCTGAAATCAGAGTCCGATCTCGTTCAAGCCCGTTATGAGAACCTCTACCAGCATGCGCTTATAGAGTTCTACCGAGGTAAAGAATTGGACTTCTAATCACTTTTTTGCGATTTTTTTCATAGTTTCCTTGCAAGAGTCATTAAAAGATTGTACTTTTGCACAGGAAACTATGTTAAGATCTGTTTTTAATAACCTAAGACATACTCTCGTCGTATTTTTGACCATTGCGTCTACGAGTGTAGCTTTCGCAGACAAGACCGTTGCGGACTTGACTGGCGAGGATCGTGCGATGTATGACAAATTCCGTTATTTGTTCAAGAGTGATAACCAGGAAGAATTCTTCAGATATGCTGAAGAGTACCAGCAGGATCTGCGCAAGAAGGGCTATATGATGCTCTATTACAAGCTGTTGGGCAACAAGGGATTCTTTGCGCTTCGTCATAATCAGGTGTATCGGGCTATTGAGTTTGCCCGCGAACTCGATAATGAAGTCAGGACTGATGGCGCCCAGGAGTATTTTTATCTGGCGACAGGCCTGTATGCAGATATCTACAGCAACAGTCATGACCGGGTGAGAGCCGAGGCGTATTTCTTGCAGGCACTCGACGAGGTGGGCGATCGCGACGTGAAATTTTCCATGCGCACCTATATGGGACTGGCAGAATTGCTTAGTATGAAGGATCCCCAGCGCGCCCTCCATTGGGTCGATAAGGCCATTGCGAAGGCACAGGAGGAAAAGAATGTCGACTATCTCTCCATGGCGATGGCCATGAAGGGCTATCTGTTCTTCCTCATGGGCGATGCCCCGCAGTTCTATCATATCTATGATCAGTACCTGGGGTTGAGGAGCATGGACGAGCCAGAGTTCAACTACCGCTATGATAATGTGATGGAGGTGGCTAAAATGGCTTTCGATACTGACTACCAGAAAGCCATGAACAAGGTTCGTGAAGGAAACCTGCAAGTCGACAGTTCGTTGGTCGCTATTCGCGTCATCGCCATGCAGGGAGATATCAATCAAGGTTTCGAGGCCATGAAGCGCCACTATGTGGAAATGGACTCTGTCTATAGCATCATTCAGAGTGCAAACTTCGACCAGCTGGCCACAGAGACAAGCCTGATGCGCTCCCGCGAGGAGGCTGCCGCCAACAAGAATCTTTCAAAACGGCTGGTGAACTGGCTGATAGGTATGACGGCAGTATTTTTGTTTGTGTATATCATGGGGCGTCGCCGGCTGATGCGAAAGATCTGGGCTCGCAGCAAGGAGTTGAAGCAGGCCTTGGCAAGGGCAGAGGAGTCTGACCGCATGAAAACAGCCTTCATTCAGAGTATGACTCACGAAATCCGTACGCCTCTGAATGCCGTCGCAGGCTTCTCGCAGATACTCTGCAGTTCTGACTACGACATTTCCGAAGAGGAGAAGAGTAATATCCAGAAGAACCTTTCCAGCAATCTCAGTCAGGTGGTCTCCATCGTCAACGAGGTTCTGGAACTCTCGGAGAGTGAAAGCGAGAGTCAGACGAAGGCTGTGGAGAAACGCGATTTCAAATGCAATGAATTCTGCCGTTCCGTGATCGAATCGATGCGAGGCAAGGGGCGTTCTATCGTTGAACTGCGCTTCTCTACAAATGTGGGCGACGATTTCACCATCTGCTCGAATGTCTATCGTTTGAGAAGTGCTTTGGCGCATTTGGTTGACAATGCCCTGAAGTTCACGGATATAGGCTATGTAGAGGTGCGTGTGGAGAAACGGGGCGACAAGGTTGAATTCAGCGTCAAGGACACCGGATTGGGCATCAAACCTGAAGATCGTGAACGCATCTTCGAGGATTTCACCAAACTGGATGACTTCAAGGTCGGCATCGGCCTAGGACTCCCCATCAGCAGACGGCTGATAGATTCCCTAGGCGGCACGCTGGAATTGGATCCGGAATATACGGAAGGAAGCCGTTTCGTCATAACGGTTCCCGTCAAATAAGCAAATTCTTGCTTTTTATTTCTTGTGGCGGTTGGCACGCTGCTCACGGTATTTGGCTTTCTGCCGGGCAGAGCCGCTACCGTGAGCACCTGTGATATACTGTTTCTTCTTGGCCTTGGTCTTCACCTTGCCGGAATCTTTCGGCTTATCACCTCCACGACCGAAGTTGATGCCGTTTTCAAGGATATGCTGAAAATCGTCCATTTTATCCTAGTAATCCTAGTATTTCTAGTTCTTATAGATTAATGGTGGAAGAGGCGCACACCCGTGAAGGCCATGGCGATGCCATACTTGTCGCAGGTCTCGATCACGTTGTCGTCGCGCACTGAGCCGCCAGCTTGGGCAATGAACTCTACACCGCTCTTGTGAGCGCGCTCGATGTTGTCGCCGAAGGGGAAGAAGGCATCGCTGCCGAGTGCCACCTTGGTGTTCTGAGCTATCCAGGCTTTCTTCTCTTCCATGGTCAGCACCTCGGGCTTCTCCTTGAAGAACTGCTGCCAGGCCCCGTCGCGCAGCACGTCGTCATGCTCGTCCTCAGAGATATACACGTCGATGGTGTTGTCGCGGTCAGCACGGCGGATACCATCGATAAAAGGCAGGTTCATCACCTTCGGATGCTGGCGCAGCCACCAGATGTCGGCCTTGTTGCCTGCCAGACGGGTGCAGTGGATGCGGCTCTGCTGTCCGGCGCCGATGCCGATAGCCTGACCGTCCTTCACGTAGCAGACAGAGTTGCTCTGGGTGTACTTCAGCGTGATGAGGGCGATGATCAGGTCGCGCTTGGCCTCAGGCGAGAAGGTCTTGTTCTGTGTAGGCATATTCTCGAAGAGGGCATCGTCGTCGAGTTTGATCTCATTGCGTCCCTGTTCGAAAGTGATGCCGAATACCTGCTTGCGCTCTATGGGCTCAGGCACATAGCTGGGGTCGATCTTGATCACATTATAGGTGCCCTTACGCTTGTCCTTCAGGATCTCAATGGCCTCAGGGGTATAGTCGGGTGCAATCACACCGTCGGATACTTCGCGCTTCAGGATCTTGGCTGTCACGGCGTCGCAGGTATCTGATAGGGCCACGAAGTCGCCATAGCTCGACATACGGTCGGCACCGCGGGCTCTGGCGTATGCACAGGCGATGGGGGAGTCGTCGAGTCCGGCGATGTCATCCACGAAATACACTTTCTTCAGGGTGTCGCTCAGCGGCAATCCTACAGCAGCGCCTGCTGGGCTCACATGCTTGAACGAGGCGGCTGCGGGCATACCTGTTGCAGCCTTCAGTTCCTTCACCAGCTGCCAGGCATTGAAGGCGTCGAGGAAGTTAATGTAACCAGGACGGCCGTTGATCACTTCGATGGGTAACTCTCCCTCGGTCATGAAGATGCGCGAGGGCTTCTGGTTGGGATTACATCCGTACTTGAGTGCTAATTCTTTCATTGTTTTTGAGAAATTTTCGATTTCGGCTGCAAATTTACAAAAAAGTTTTGTAATTTTGCACCAAAACTAGCATAATAATGGAGAAGAAACGTCAAGCCCTTCGTAAACTGCTGGAAGCGGTCGAGAAGGAAATCCTCAAAAAGCCCGACAGGAAGACGCTCGACCGATTGTCGCTGCTCGTCGGATTCCAGGACTGGGATTCATTCCAGGAAGCACTCCACGGTGATGTGAGCGCCGATGAGAACTACAACAAAAAAGAGAAGCACTTCTGATAATGCTTCTCTTTTTATCTTTTCGAAAGGCTGATTACTCAGCGGTGAGGGCGCGACGCTTCTCCTTGATACGGGCAGCCTTACCAGTGAGCTTGCGCAGATAGTAAAGCTTAGCGCGACGAACCTTACCAACCTTGTTGATCTCAATGCTCTCGATGTTAGGAGACTCGATGGGGAAGATACGCTCTACACCAACGGTACCCGACATTTTACGAACGGTGAAGCGCTTTTTGTCACCATGACCTGCAATCTTAATCACAACACCACGGTAGAGCTGGATACGCTCCTTTGCACCCTCGATAATTTTGTAAGCGACAGTAATCGTGTCACCAGCCTTGAACTCTGGGAACTTCTTGCCGGTTGCAAATGCTTCTTCAGCAACTTTAATTAAATCCATTTTATTAATCTAATAATTAAATTTGTTGTATCGTTCCAACGCAACATAACAGGCCTCTCGATACCTCCTGCCAGCGATTACGCCGAAAAGCGGGTGCAAAGGTACAAATAACTCGGCAAAAAAACAAATAAAAACATAATTATTTCGCAATTTTTATCTATCTTTGCACCGTAAAACCCTAAAAATATGAGTATTAAGCATCTTTTCTTGAGTGGTATGGCCCTTCTGACCATCGCCGGCTGTGCTCCGAAACACTACCAGCTGGCCAGCGTAGAGCGTACCCGAATCATTGTTGACAGCCGCTATGACCAGCATCCCGATGAGGCAGCAGCGGCCTTTATCGCACCCTATAAGCGGGTCAACGACAGTATCATGGGTCCGGTCGTCGGGCAGGTGGCTCATAACATGCACTCCAAGCGTCCGGAAAGCGACCTTTCCAACTTGCTCGCCGACATCCTCGTATGGGCAGCCAAGGACTACAACGAACAGCCGGTGTTCGGCATCTACAACATGGGTGGCATCCGTTCTGATTTCACCAAGGGCGATGTAACCTATGGCAATGTGCTCGATGTGGCGCCTTTCGAGAATAAGATCTGTTTCCTGACGCTGACGGGTGCCCAGGTGCTGGAACTCTTCCAGCAGATAGCCTACCGCCGTGGCGAGGGTGTCAGCAAGGGTGTGCAGCTGGTCGTCAAGATGGATGCCGACGGCAAGCACGGACAGCTGGTGTCTGCGCGCTTGCATGGCCAGGAAATCGACCCGGCTGCCGAATACCGCGTCACAACCCTCAACTATCTGCGTGAGGGTAATGACGGTATGCCCGCTCTCAAGCAGGGCACGAATGTCGTGTCGCCTACCGAGGCCAGCAACAACACCCGCTTTCTCATCATGAACTATTTCAAAGACCATCAGGCTCGCGGTGAAGTCGTCGACTCACAGGTAGAGGGCCGCATAACGATACAATGATTATGAAACGCTTACACCTTATTATAATAATAGCACTGCTGTCTGTGCTGACAGCTGCTGCCAAGAAGCAGAAGCAACTCGTCATTCTGCACACCAATGATACCCATTCCACCATCATGCCGCTCAATGTGAACCTCGACAATAAGGATCTTGCAGGCCGTGGCGGATTCCTGCGTCGTATCAATATGATCAAGGAACAGCGCCAGCAGCATCCCGAACTGCTGCTCATCGACAGCGGCGACTTCTCGCAGGGTTCTGGCTACTATACCCTTTTCAAGGGAGAGGTCGAGGTCGGCCTGATGAACGAGATGCACTATGATGCCGTTACCATCGGCAACCATGAGTTCGACTTCGGCATGGACAATATGGCCAAACTCTTCCGTATGGCAAACTTCCCCATCGTGTGTTCCAACTACGACTGCACGGGAACTGTGCTCGAAGGGCTGGTCAAGCCTTATATCACCCTGAAGCGCAATGGCATCAAGATCGGCATCTTTGCCCTGGCTCCACAGCTGAAGGGCCTTGTCTTCGATGGCAACTGCGAGGGAATCACCTATATCGATCCCGCTGAGGCCGCCCAGAAGTATATCGACATCCTCCGTAAGCAGGAGAAGTGCGACCTCGTGATCTGCATCTCCCATCTCGGCTGGAATGTCTCGGGCTACTGCGACGAGCAGTTCCTTAGTCAGGTGGAAGGTTGCGACCTCGTGTTAGGAGGCCACACCCATACCTATATGAAAGAACTGGAATATGCGCCCGACAAGACGGGGAAGATGATTCCCGTCGATCAGAACGGCAAGCATGGTGTCTTCGTAGGCAAGCTTGTGCTGAACCTGGAGCAGAAGTAGCAGGCACTATTCGAAATAGAATGTCAACACAATCATCTTGCTGTGGCCACTGGTCAAAGCATTTGTGTACATACGCATATTGGCATCCTTCAGTTCGTCGGCATGGTGATGGTCCAGCGCGTCGCGCAGACTGTAGCAGAACTTCAGTTCGGGTATCAGTTTGAAGAAGGGGAGATACAGGTCGCAGCCCAAACCCACTTCCACAAACAGGTCTGATTTCTTCAGCTGGATATACTCCTGATTCTTGCTCGTCAGATTGATCATCGGGTTCACGCCAGCCATCAGGTACGGCCTGTAGTTGTTCCAGCGCTCGGCCGAGAACTTCAGGTCAAGCGGGAATGAGATATAGGTGTTCTTCATGTCCTGCCGCATTTCGATAGGGCGCCCGTCCTGTGTCTGGTCTGTCAGGTTACGGAATGCCAGGTGCTTCGCTCCGAAGTGCATACTCGGCGTAAAGCGCAGGTTCAGGTGCTGGCTCAGCCTCAGGTCGGCCAGCACACCCACGCTGAACCCCATGTTCCAGCGGTCTTCGTCACACAGGATGGTCTTCACCTCTGTCGTTCCGTCTTCGAGTGTGATGGTCTGTGGCCCCACGTTGTCGAATTCGATATCCTGCAGGTTCATGCCTACGAGTATACCGAAGTGCATGGGCCGCAGATCGATATACGGTTTATACTGTATCTTCCGCTCCTGGGCCATCGTGGCCATCGCCAGCAGAAATAGCGCCGATGTGATTAAAAATATCTTCCTCATTGTTATTAAATAACGGAAAAAAAGCGCAGATATTATATTTATTTTTATTTCGACATCGTATAAATTGCAAAAAAAGATACCTAAAGTTTGGTATTATTCAAAAATTGTTGTACCTTTGCGTCATCAAATGTGAGTATTAACAGTATTAACAACTAAAATTTATAAGAATTATGGCATATGTAATTGGTGACGACTGCATCGCTTGCGGTACATGTCAGGGTGAGTGCCCCGTTGAGGCTATTTCTGAGGGTGAGAAGTATTCAATCAATCCCGATCTCTGCACTGAGTGCGGTACTTGTGCAAGTGTTTGCCCGTCAGAGGCTATCAGCCTTCCCTAATTAAGTAAGGTAATAAAAAAAAAGCAGGTGCTCCGGAAATGGGGTACCTGTTTTTTTTTGCCTTCCTATCTTTTTCGCAGCACTTCCACGATGCGGGCCATCTGGTTGGGAATGCGGATCGACTGTGGACATTTGGGCAGGCATTCCTCGCAGTCGGCACAGCTTCTGGCCCAGGCCTCTACATTGGGCAATGCTTCTCGCAGACCGTCTGCAAACTGCTGCTTACGCTCTAGATAGTCGGGTGCCTGTTTGTCGGGCAGCGGCAGTATATGATTGTTCACAGCCTCGTTATAGTAAGCGAAGTTCGCCGGGATATCCACACCGTAGGGGCAGGGCATGCAATAGGCGCATGTCGTGCAGGGAATCGTCGGATAGCCGGCCATCTTGTCTGCAATCTCTGCCAGAAGGGCTTTCTCGTTTTCCGTACAGGTTTCCAATGGCGAGAAGGTTTCTACGTTTTCCCTCAGGTGGCTCATCTGGTTCATGCCACTCAGCGTGGTGAGGATATTGGGGTAGGAGCCCACCCAGCGGAAAGCCCAGCGCGCAGTGCTGTCATCAGGGCGAACAGCCTTCAGCTGGTTTGTCAGCTCTTTGGCCATTTTTCCGAATGCACCACCCCGGAGCGGTTCCATGATCACACACTGCACGCCAGTCTTCTCACATTTATTATATAAGTACTCGGCATCGGCATCCTTCCGCCACCCGTTGGTTTGGAGCGAGGCATGACGCCAGTCGAGGAAGTTCATCTGAATCTGCACGAAGTCCCAGTGATACTCCTCCTGATGGTCCAGCAGCCAGTCGAACGGTCTTACATCGCCGTGATACGAGAAACCCAGATGCCTGATCCGCCCTGCCTCGCGCTCTTTCAGCAGGAACTCCAGCAGATTGTTGTCGAAGAATCGCCCCTTCAGCGCATCCATACCGCCGCCGCCGATGCTGTGCAGCAGGTAGTAGTCGATATGATCCACCTTCAGGCGCTGGAACGACTGGTAGTATATCTTCGTGGCCTCTTCAAAGTCCCACAGATTGTTCCGCTGGTTCGACATCTTCGTGGCCACAAAGTACTTGTCGCGCGGGTGGCGGCTCAGGGCGTTGCCGGTAAGCACCTCCGAGCGCCCGCCCATATACATCGGTGCCGTATCGAAGTAGTTCACCCCGTGAGCGATGGCATAGTCCACCAGCCGGTTCACTTCCTCCTGATTGTCAGGCAGTCGCATCATGCCAAAGCCCAACAGCGAGATCTGTTCGCCAGAACCATGCTGCACGCGATAGGTCATGCGGTTCTGTACGGGTTCCTTTTTATCTTCCTGCGCCAGTGCCCGTAAAGGCCCCAGCACGCTCATGGCCATGGCGCTGCCTGCCCCCAGTCCCACACGGCGCAGAAAGTCCCTGCGACTCAGATTCTTCTCGCTGTTGTTCTTTGCCATCTTACATTAGGAATTACTTCCACCAGAAGTCATCCACGAAATTGCCTTGTACGTAGTCGGTGAAATTACCATTCGCGTCAGCGATGTTCTGTCTCTCCTTAACAGGCACGAACGTGTCATCGACCAGAATCTTACATGCAGCCTTACCTGTTTCAGCTTTAAGCTCCATCCATTTGTCATTCTTCCATACCTCGATGATGATATTCCTGATCTGCTCAGGCGTCGTGTAAGTGCCCTCAACGGTAAATTCTGCCTCTGGCATCTTAGGACTGAGACCTGTGTTATACATCTTATACTGACCATTCGCGTTAGGCTCATTCTCGCCGAATAGACTGTGGATCTCTGTACCCTCAGCCTGATTTGCACCTCTGACTCTCAGCGGCAGCACACCACCGGCACAGATCAGCTTCAGAGTGGTCACGCCACCTTCAGCCTTCACCACGTCGAAGACTACATCGTTGAAGTCGAAGTCACCTGCCTCCGAAGCCGACAGGTCTTCAGCTATCACGCGATAGAGCGGATTACCTCCCTTGAATCCCGGGCTGCAAGTCGTCTGAGGAATAGTGATACTGGGCTTGCCTGACTTGAAGCCTGCGGCATAGATATTGTCAGCGATGCTGAAGCCGTCCTGCTCGATAATAAACTTGTGAGATTCCATGCCGTCGTTCCCCTGTGCAAAATGCGTTTCTGCAGAAACGTATAAGTGTCCGCGATAGGTCACAGCACCCCAGGTATTTGCAATCGACGCTACTCTGACAATGTTCTTGGCTTGGAACACGGCATATCCGCCTTCGGTGGGGCCAAAGATTCCATAGGCATATTTATCATTATCAATCTCGCTACGCCCTGACTCAAACTGAGCATCATTCTCGACAACGAAGACAGCATTCTCGGCCATCTCGATTTTGAACGGACCTGAAACAGCTCCTGTACTTGAATCTCTACCTCCATAGAAATTACTTGCCAGCACACCACCTTCACTATTAATCTTGAATGATCCCTTCACTGATGAAATGTTCATCTCGAAGTCGTTCGTCACCCAAAGGTAACAATTGTTGATCACGTTCTCGCTTCCGCCGACATAGGCATAATCCTTGGTCTTCCACTGTCCATTGTTGATCCAGCCCGAGTTGTTAGAGTTGATTTTAGTAGTGCCAGAAACTTTCCACTCAAAAATGTTCAGCACAGCACCAGCATTCACTATAACATCTGCACATTCTATGGTGCCATTATTTACGATTCGGCTTGAATTGCTTTCTGCACTTACAGTTCCGGTAACATCCAGCGTACCACTATTATAAAGTAGGCCAGTCGAGTTAACTTTAAATTTAGAACATGTAATGGTACCATGGTTATAAATATGGACGGAATTCGCTACCAAACCATCTTCGCCATTTGCGATTAGCTCGGCTCCATCTGCGATGTATATATCAAATATGGCAGTTGAAGCAACAGCGTTATCGAATGTAACAGTTGCACCTTCTAATAAGTACAAATCTGTGTTTATGTTTAAATCAAATGATACATCTGTGAAATCATACGTTCCAGCCTTGATGTAAAGTTTGGCATGCTCTTCTTCAGTGCCGCCAGAGATTTTAATAGGCTGGACTGCGTTGATATAGACCACTCCTCCATCATTTATTTCCTCTGGGGTCCACCATTGTGTACCTTTGCTTGATAAATATTCATTATAAGAAGGTATTCCCGTGAGATCTGGAGCAAAACTGCCTGTATAATCTCCCGGGAAAACAATATCAGTGCTAAAGGTCACACCGCCATCGCGTGTGAAAGCACGCGCACCGGAACTCTTACGACTGAAACCCCAGTCCACATTTGAACCAACGGGACCAAAAGCTTTCTCAAAAGCAGTGGCATAAGCTTCGTTTATTGCCAATTCGTTCTGCTGATCCTGCTTTGCCTGATCCTCCTTGTTCTTCTCGTCAATGATTCCTTGATTGTAAAGGTCATTCGACTTAGAGCAGCCCGTGAACGCTAAGATGAGTGCGGTGGCTGCAACAAATGAAATTAAATATTTTTTCATAAGCCTAAATAATTTAAATTGTTTTAAAATCAGAATTAGTAATAGTGTTGATAAGCGTTTTTGTGCCATATCACTTTGCAAATATACGAAAAAGTTATTAAACTACAGGATAAATTCTAGTTAAAAATCCTTAAATGCAACACAAACGTATAAAAATACCATTTCGTGATAGTCTAAAAAGTGAAGATTGTATCGACTTCTTGCAATAGAAAAAAGAGGTATTCCGTGTATTGGAAACACCTCTTATAACATGATATGCACGCTGCACGTAGTATGGCTTCAGATTACTAATGGTCCGTAGCCCATACACGAAGTAGTCGTGATGGCCGTCAAGAAGGCCGTGAGTGCAGCTACTATGACCTTCACTGCAATCTCAACAATACGCTTTTTCATTTCCTTAACAATTCTTTTTTAATTCTGTACTCTTGCCTCTCACTGGGGTCTGGCACTGACGTAAAGTCGCAAGCGACTTTCTCGTCAGATCCTGACCCTAGCGAGAGGCCCCGCCGCAATCACCGCCGCAATGCTCCAGCGGAAGCCCCCCGCCTCAAATTAAGGGTTCTGCGCCTTCTGCTCCGCGATCCAGTCCTCCAGCGGCGTCACCTTGTAATAAGCAAATCTAAACACACCAGTTTTTCGTAAAGTTAACCAACCAGTTTCATTTTTCTGTTTTTTTAATGTTTTGTTTGTCGAAAATGGTTTG
>OMXK01000058.1 GCA_900314995.1 uncultured Prevotella sp. | reverse complement strand
TGGTCTCAACGGGCAGCTTTCATATAGGCTTCCTGCCGTGGGGTAATGGCCAACATTTTACGTCGCAAAGTTAAGGCGAACGGTCAATGCGCCAAGTACCGGCTGGTGCCTATTTCGGGATATTAAACTGGCAGCCTTCCACAGTTTTCGGTCGAAAACAGGGTATTCCAGATGAATATGCCGAAATTCCTTGTCTTCATTCCCCTATAGGTTCACCTTCTGTTTCGCGATGTAAAAGTTTATACCCTACGGCATACAGCCAATAAAAAAAACTGCCCATGAGGGTTTCAAAACGTAAAAGTTTACCCCTTGGCTCCAGTCAATAAAACTTCAAAACATCGCAGATATGATTAGATACGCATTATACGACTACCTTCCACAACGATACCTCAAGCGGGCTTCGTTCGAGCAGATTGACCTCGACAGACGTATTCTTGACTTCAAGAACGGCAGAGGTTATGCCACCCGATGGGCTGCAAGGGAAATGGCAAGGTGCCTTTCTCTGATGGACTTGCACAACACCGTTATCGTGTGCATCCCGGCCAGCTGCAAGCGTACTAACGACATCCGCTACAAGCGCTTCACGGAGGAACTTTCTCAGCGCCTAGGAGCCGTGAACGGGTTCGGTCATATCATCGTTAACGGACATCGGCAGAAAGTTCATATCAGCCATGTGCATGAACTCGCAGACGGAGCAAACGAGTGCTACCACATCGACGAGGATTTCTTCCGTGGCAAGAATGTCTTAGTCGTTGATGACATCACAACCACAGGCAAGACCGCCAACGCATTTATAGAGCGCATGGAGTCGGCAGGTGCACATGTCCGCATGGCCATGTTTCTCGCAAAGACACGCAATTTCAAACATTAAAATATATCAGATTATGAACGCAACAACAGTTAAGCTTAGTGTTAGACAGTGGGCATCGGAAGACCGCCCAAGTAACAAACTCCAGACCCTCGGCGCAGAGGCTCTGACTGACTCGGAACTGCTGGCCATCCTCGTGGGTAGCGGCACTCAGCAGCGTAATGCCGTGGAGATTGGTCAGGATATTATGAGCCGTTTCGACCATAGCCTGAGCCGTCTTGCAAAGGCTGACTTCCGTGCCATCAAGGACATCGAGGGTGTCGGAACCTATACCGCCTGCAAGATAATCGCAGCCATAGAATTGGGTAAGCGCAGGCAGATGGAAAAGGCCTTAATGGCTCCCGACCTCTGCACCGCCACCGCCATTTATAATTATATGGCTCCTCGTATGCAAGACCTCCAAGTGGAAGAGGCACACGTCATTCTGATGAATCAGAACTTCAAGCTGATTAAGAGCCTTTGCATCAGCAGAGGTGGCATCACTGAAACTGCCGTTGACATCCGCATCATCATGAAGGAGGCTGTCTTGAACAATGCAACAATCCTGGCTTTCTGCCACAATCATCCCAGTGGAAACGTCCACCCGAGCAGGTATGATGATGAACTGACAAGGTCGATCAAGAAGGCTTGCGAGCTGATGAGAATTCATTTCAGCGACCATGTCATAGTCGGGGATTGTCAATATTATTCGTATCATGAGCAGGGAAAGTTGTGAGGTGGAACCGCCTCACAACGTCGCGCTCTTACGGAGAAAATCATTCCCCGTAAGAGCGTTTTCCTTCTATGTTACATTTGACAAAGTGCCTAACTTCATCCTAACACCTCCTAATACATCCTAACAATTCGTAGCACCATTGCACCACCACTTTTCCACCATTAGCACCATCCGTTTTTCGGGCTTCAGCGTCTTGGCCATATTAGATCAGCACCTCTTGCACCATCTGGATTGCACCATTTTGGACCTTTTTGCACCATTTTGTACCATGTAACATGCGCCTAACTTCATCCTAACTTCATCCTAATATTATCCAAATAGAATCCTAATACGATTCATAACGGCAGAGTCGCTCAGGGCGTAGACGATGCTCTTGATGTTGTCGGGGAATCGGCTTGGAACCTCTTCTTGGTTGTAGCCTGCCAGGGCACTGAAGAAACTCAGGTCGCCACGGACGTACTCGTGCAGCTTCTGCTGGCCGATGAACCAGCCCAGCTTGCGGTCAAACTCGGCTTCGTCAGCGGCAAACTGGATGTTCACAACCACATGTGGCTTGGCCTGCTGATGGAGGAGCCAGTAGTCACCATGCCCATCTACATGCCGCAGCTCAGCCCTGAAGGCCTCGCGCTCCACATGCCTCGGTTCTAGATCACTCTTTTCAATCTTCTTGATTTCCATAATCGTTAATCTTTAGTGAATTAAACATTCTCACTCGCATCTTTTTACCACCGCTGCCAACGATCTCATTCAGGCCGGTTGGTGGGCTAATGTAGCCGCTCTTGATGCAAAATCTGGTGCAAAGATAGCACTTTTTTCCGTAATCTGAAAATTTTACGGCCAATTAATTCAATTAATTCAAAAAAGGCAATTAAATGAATTCATTGAAATCGATGAAGTCCGAATTTGGGGACTCGTGAAGACTGAGGCTTGGTAAAATAAGAAAGATAAACGAATAATAAGACCCTACAGAGTCGGTAAATCCGTTATTTCTTTAAAATAATCGCTCCTTCAGGCCAATCTTTCTCATATAACATTACACTTTTCACTCTATCATTTTCTGACAAGCATACATATGGCAATGTGTATCGTATATTTACATATCGGGTTTTGTTCCTGACATCGTTTACTATAGTTGCTGGTTCATGAGGAGTTGAACTTTTGTGTATGGTAGAACGAAACATGCCTTCTAGTTCTATGTGTGCTTTCTTCTTTACATACATTTTGACTTTATCCCATGAGCCATCTTCTTCTGGGAAATATACAAATCTTTCTATTGGCTTGTTTATATCAAGAAAGGATATCTGATCGTCATTTAATAATTGGGCCATTTCATCAATGATTATGTTTTTTCCGTCATTGTTAAGTGCTCCAAATAAAATAAAGATGTATCCAAGTGTGCGTTCTACTTCCCAGTTTGTGACATGATATGTGTACTTTTGTGGCATACCCATATGGTCAGAAACCCATTCTAAATGAGTAAAGTGTTTGTTGCTAGCACGTAGCTTTTTATAAAAGCAGTCTACCATTTGATATTTCAGCCTATCTTGCTTTTCATATTTTGAACTATGATAATCGCTCTTCAAATCTTGTAGTAAGGAGTTTGTTAATTGTATGGTTCGCTCTATCAATTGAACAAGTTGGTCTATATCTATCACACGTGACAGCCTATCAGTAAATTTATGTGGCTCTCCGATTATTGATAAAAATATGGGATGGCTTGTATCATGCTCGTACTTTTGTATATTACAAGCATTTAATACTGAAATTATACGCTCTTTCTTCTCAGTTGTACCACTCATGTCCTTAATTGTTTAAGTTCTCGAAAGGAAATTAAGTACTTCGTCAGTTGTCATGTCGCTGCAACCGGACGCACGGTGAAGCCGTGGGAACGGGAGTTGCCGTAACAGCTCCGGTTGTCCGAGTCGAATTCCAGGTAGTGACCGTCATCAGTAAAGACAGGCGTAGCGGACCAATAGCAACCTTTCAAGCCAACGTAATCCAACGAACGGGAATGGTAGTGTCGATAACCTGCAGCCGGAAGGAAGATACTGTTACCGTTAGGACCTGTTACTTTCATGCCCTTAAAACCATAGACAGTGGACCATTCCCACGTACAACAGTCTATAAGCTCTTTCTGCTGCTCATGGGTAGGCATCTTATAACCTTTGCCGAGTATGGAGGTGGCAGCGTCATATTCTGTCCCGGCGATATTCTCTCCGAGGTCACGGCTCTTGTATATACCGCTGCTTCCATCGAACGAACTGGTCTCGCCCCACCGGAAGTGGTAACCGTAGTTTTCTGGATAGTCAGCCCCGATGTTGCGGTCAGCCCAGAGGGTGCCTGATAGCAGTCCGAGATCTACGAGTTGTATTTTTTTCGTGTCTGAAACCTGATTAACGATCATCACCGGACGCACGGATGATCCGCCTCCACGGTCGTACAAGGCCATGAGACAAAAAAACGAATTGAACATAAGGTAGTTACCTCTCTTCTTACCACAGATTAGATTGTCGTGCGTAGCGATCCAATAGTATCCGCCTTTACCAACGGAAGCCAATGAAGAAGAAATGTTATAACGAAAACCCGCAGCGGGAAGGAAGATACTATTCCCGTTAGGTCCTGTCACCTTCATGCCGTAAACGTCATTAATGGTTGACTGCTCCCATGTACAATAGTGCTTAAGTTCTTTAAGTTGTTCTTCGGTAGGCATCTGATAACCTTTACCGAGCATGGAGGTAGCAACGTCATATTTTGTCCCGGCGATATTCTCTCCGAGGTCACGATACTCATAATCATCGCTATTCTCTGTAAACGGAGTGGTCTCACCCCATCGGAAATGGTCACCGTAGTCTTCAGGAGCTTCTGCTCCGATGTTACGGTCAGCCCAGAGAGTTCCCGATGGTAGTCCCAAATCAATGAACTGTGTCCTTGAAGTTGTGTATTCTGACTCATATCTTCTTTCGAGGTATTTGTCTGTCAAGTTATTTGCGTAGCCCTTATGCGCCACGAACTCTTTATCATTGGCAATATTCTGGTCATTCATACGAGTAATACCTAAATACACTTAATTTTATTTGCAAAGATAGTAAAAAATTGGGAATTTTCGCTAACTTTGCGGAATGTTTTGAGAATAATTAGGATTTAAAGATGGGCAACATCAAGATAATCAAAGGTGTATTTGACACCAAACTGGAGCTGGAACATGCTGAGGTAGTTGCCGGATTCCCTGATATCACGGTAGATTATTCGCATGAGACATTGGACTTCAACCGGGACTATATCAAGCACCCTGAAGCTTCGTTCTACGGTGATGTGGAGGGTGACTCGATGAAGGATGCGGGTATCTTCGACGGCGACCGTGTGATTATCGACAGGGCTGTTGAGCCTCATGACGGTTCCATCGTCGTGGCATGGTGGGGTGGTGAAGGCTTCACGATGAAGTACCTGGATCTTACTCATAGGAAGGACGGCTATATCGAACTGCGTCCGGCTAATGACGAATATCCTGTTTTCAGGATTGACACCCCTGAGTATTTCGAGGTCTGGGGTGTGGTGATTCACGTGATTAGAACTTTGGAGAAGATATGAATGAGAGATTTGAAAATGCCAAGTTATATCTCATAGACCTTTTACGAGCCTATGGACATAGGCCTGTGATAGTAAAAGTCAGGATGGACGGCGAACCAGTAGAGGTGATGGCCAAGAACATGGTCAAGAAACAACTGACTGCAGCAGGTATTCTTTTCCCTTACGGTGAAGGTAATAAGCCCAATCAGCATACCATCAATACGGCTCTTGATACTGACATGCTGAGCGTCATCTTCTATGAAGCGTTGTTCGAGTTTGAGTCGGCTTACATAGAGGCTAACTGTAAGAATAATCCCAAAGCTGCCAGATTCATAGATTCAGTTTATGATTGGATTGAGCGTAAGCAGGCCTGGATGATTTGCACGTTTCCTTCTTATTCAGATGAGGAACTACGCCCATTCCTGCCTGACAAAGACATTGAAGATGAGAAAGTTGACAAGTCCGCCAGAAAGAAGGCCAAAGAGTTTCTGGCCTCTATAGGGATTACGAGTTTGGAATCCACTGATGACATCAATAGGATCTTCTGGGATATGGCTGTGCAAAGGAAATCTTTGAACAGTCAGATAAGGGAAGCCGTTAGGATTGTATTAACCAGTGATCGACTAATGAAGGTCTTCAATCACAACCTCAGCTTGTATAATACCTACATTCAAGAAAAGACTAAGGATCCTGAGTTCATGGATTATGAAAAGCTCTTCAGGCAACTCACCAATGAGCATAAAAGGACATTGTATGAGATTGAACAGTTGAGGAATGGTGAAAGGAAGGAACAGAATAAACTGAAGCAGGAACGCCTTCAGGAAGAAAGCATGTACAGGAAACTTAGCAAGAAGTTCATGAATGTGCTTAAAAGCAACGGCAGCAGGTTTAATTCTGCTTATGACCTGACCAGCGAGACAGATATTACTGAGTTCCTTTCTTGGTACAAGACCGTAAAACGCCCTGTCAACAAACAGACAATAAAGTCTATTTGCAGGGAGATTAGCAAGAGAGAGGGCTCTGATGAACTGTTTATGAAAATGGTTGAAGAGCACAATGCTCAATATGTTGCAGTTGAGGAGGACGACGAGGATTAAGAACAATGGATATAGGAAAGGCATTTGAGGTTGCTTTCAACCGTAAGAAGGAGAAGAACTGGGAGAAGATCTATGTCGTGGTGGATATTCATGACACGATCCTGCGGGCCAGCTATGAAAATGAGGAGACCTACGACTACTATCCTTATGCCCGTGAGGCCTTGCAGCTGATGACCAGCCGTGATGATATCTGCATGATTCTCTGGAGCGGCTGCTATGATGAGCAGATGGCCATGTATAGGAGTCATTTTGCGGAGGAGGGCATCCGTTTCGACTATGCCAATGAGAACCCGGAAGTTGGAAAGACGAGTTTCCAGAACTTCGAGGTGAAGCTCTATTTCAACGTGGGAATTGATGACAAGTTCGGCTTCGAGGCAGAGACGGACTGGGTGAAGGTAATAGAAGTTTTAGGTAGGTTCTGATATGTACGGTATCGTTGACTGCGATAATGCCTACGTCTCATGCGAGCGTGTTTTCCGTCCTGATCTGAACGGAAAGCCGGTTGTGGTTCTGAGTAGCAATGACGGTTGCGTAGTTGCTCGTAGTAATGAAGCCAAGGCAATGGGCATCAAGGCTGGTACTCCATATTTCCAGTTGGCTGAGCAGTTCCCTAATCAGAAGATTGCCGTGTTTTCCTCGAACTATGAACTCTATGGAGAATTGACTGGCCGTGTAGTGAGCATCATCAGACAGGAAGCTCCTGCATACTTCCGTTATTCCATTGACGAGTGCTTCGTCTATCTCGACGGGATGGAGAACGTGAATCTGAAGCAATGGGGCGAAGATTTGCATAAAAAGATAAAACGATATGTGGGTATGCCTGTCAGCATCGGTCTGGCTCCGAACAAGACGCTGGCAAAGATGGCCTCTCACTTTGCCAAGAAGTATCAGGGTTATCGTCACTGTTGTATGATTGACTCCGACGAGAAGCGCATCAAGGCTTTAAAGTTATATCCTATTGATGATGTCTGGGGCATCGGCAGACGCTATGCCGCCAAACTCGAAGCCCTCGGCGTACATACTGCCTATGACTTTGCACAGCACCATAAGGATTGGGTACGGCTGACGTTCAACAACATCAACATCATCCGCACGTGGCAGGAACTGAACGGTGAGGATGTGGTACCGAATGAGGAACTGGCGAAGAAGAAATCCATCTGTACGAGCCGTTCGTTCAATGGCATGATAGGGGACATAGAAACGCTGAGAACCCATGTCTCTAACTATGCTGCCCGCTGTGCTGAAAAGTTGAGGATGCAGAATACGGTGGCCTCCATCGTTGGTGTTTTCCTGAACACAAATGCTTTCCGGGAAGACTTGCCACAGTACTGGAACTTCTTGGAGCAGCGTCTCATTACTCCTACCAGCTCCAGCATCACTATCATCCAGACGGCTAATGAGGTGCTGAAGAAAATCTATCGTGAAGGTTATCAGTATAAGAAGGCCGGCGTGATAGTCATGGGAATCGGTGCCGACTCTCCGATTCAGCAAGACCTCTTCGATATCAATGCCGAACAGTTCCAGAAAATGAAACGGCTCGATGAGGTTGTTGACAGGATTAACCGACTTCATGGAAGTGAAACCATAGTCCTCGGCTCGCAACAATATACTCAGAAGAATGGTAAGGGAAAGGCCGATGTCTTTGCCAATGCCATTAAGCATGACTTCCGCAGTCCATCGCCAACCACGCGATGGTCTGAAGTGATCCGGCTCAATTCAAACGCGAAGAAAAAGGATGATAAGAATGACAGTGGGGATAAATAAAAAATGGGTCGCCGCTGCAACCCTGTTAACCTTAAATCTAATACTATGAAAAACACGTCGCAAAGATATGTCTTTTTATTGTTAGTACAAACATTTTCAACATAATTATGATCGTTTTTAACAATAATTGTCCATTTCCCCGTTGATATGCCCTAATTCTTGGATAAAATAAGCCTATTGTTTTTTCTCCCAGTCTATGTGTGCCAGATTCCATTTCTCGCTGTGGCTTCCTAATGCTCCTATCTGTCTGGGATGTGCAAGAGGTAGGACGTTTATGGCCTGGCCATTTATTACAACTTCGGATTTGTTGCCGTAGCCGAACAGGTCAACATACTCTTGCAAAGAAGAATAGTCTATATGGGCAACTCTACCAAGGAACTGCTTAATAGGTATATCCCCAAGCAATACCAATAGCTCAGCCTGTGATTCTTTTAGTTCAGAAAGGATCTCCTCACATCTTTTTGAATCACAAAAAGCTGTTGGGCGATTGGGTATGGTAACGGGATTAAGTCCATATTGCTCAATTTTGGGATTGTATTTCTCTTTAATCACCTTTGCCTGACTAGAGTTGATTCTCGTTTCAGGCAGCAAGTCACATAGCCATGCATCTTTCCTTGTATATCCTAATGGTGCAAGGATATGCTCATCGAGGACTTTAGCAGAAGGCCCATTAAGATGGCTCCCCGCAGGTTCTAATATGCCCAGTTCTTTGGGAATATGAATTCTGCCAATGATCTCAGCAGCTTCTTCTGGATTCCCGTCCCAGAAGATTCTTGGTTCACTGGCCACCGCTAATGCCTGGCATATAATCTTGTTGCCTTGCTTCCATCTGGCATGAACGGCACTGGCATATACACCAAGGACAAACACCTTCTTCGGTGTTCTATCCTGTTGAACTAAAGGATGTACTGTTTCTCCAAAGGGATAATAGTAGCTCATATCTTATGCTTTTATTGTATATAAAGGAAATAACCTATTATTACAAGTTGAATGATGATGATGACAGGAATGCCATATCTGAACTTCTTATGCTGAGTTTTGTGATGCCAGACTTTCATGCCGAGCCATGCCCCGATGCTGCCGCCAAGTACCGCTAACACCAATAGCGAGGCTTCTCTAATGCGCCATAAGGATTTCTTTGCCTTCCACTTATCAATACCATAGACAAGGAATGTCACGATATTGAAAATTATTAGATAATATGCGATTATCTGGTTTGTCATATCACAAAACATATTAAAACTAAGAGCAAAGTTACTTAATTTGCCGCAAAATCACTACTTTTGCAGCAAATTATTAAAATAGTTTAGGAAATTTGTCTATGGCGCATTTCGGACAGTCAGATGATTTCAGGCGTGAAGAACTGATACGCATCATCGAGCATTCTGTGGAGAAATTGACTTTAGCAGAGTTGGAAGCTCTATACTACGACATGACCACGAAGTCGTATATCAATGACAATTAAGTGATATGGTACAGCAAATAGAGATAATCCTGAAGCCGAAACGCAGAGGTTTCCACTTGGTAACGAGTGAGATTCTGAGTCAGTTGCCCAAGTTGCCTAAGACGGGTATCGTCAATATATTCTGCAAGCATACCAGTTGCGGACTGAGCATCAATGAGAATGCAGATCCAGATGTTCGTGTGGATATGGAAACCATCTTCAATCGACTGGTTCCAGAGAACCGTCCAGAGTATGAGCATACCTTGGAAGGTGCCGATGATATGCCCGCTCATGCAAAGTCCACGTTGAGCGGTGTCAGCATTACTATTCCCATAACTGACGGTCGTTTGAATCTTGGCACTTGGCAGGGTATCTACTTCTGCGAATATCGAAATTACGGCGGTTCCAGAGAATTGGTAGTAACGATTATTGGAGAGTAATATGGATAAACGAGAATACATAAAGGCCAACAAGGATTGGTTAGAGGCGAAAGCCAAAGAAGAGGGTGTCAAGGCATTGCCCAAAGGCATCTACTATAAAGTGTTGAGTGAAGGTAATCAGGACAGCTCCAAGCCGACGGCACGCAGTATCATCACTGCCCATTACACAGGAAAGACCATCGACGGGAAACAGTTTGACAGCAGTCGTGGTGGTGTGCCTTTGGCTTGCAGACTCTGTGACTTGATAGAGGGCTGGATCATCGCCATGCAACAGATGCATATCGGTGATAAGTGGGAGATATACATTCCTGCCGAAATGGGCTATGGCAAATTCTCTCAACCGGGCATCCCTGGTGGCTCTACACTTATCTTTGAAATTGAATTGTTAGGCATAGGATGACTCTAAGGGAACTTATAAACTCTGTAGATTCTGAGCAATACAACGAATCGCCGTTATATCAGAAGCTATGTGAGACCAAGCCTGAATACGGTTCAAATAGGCGTATTCAGGTGAAGCTGGTTGATGGTGAGATAACCATTACCAATATTCATGTCGGCTCGATGGGTGACATCATCACTTATCCCATCGACGTAGATCCAGACCTGAACATATCCAAAGTGCAGCTTCTCGATGCCATTCTCCATGAGCTATCCTCTAATGGCTTCAGCGACTCTGAGGCATCTGATTTCTGGAGCGACTTTGACAATTTGCAGAAAGCAAAGATTATCAGATAAATCGGAATTTAGCAATATGAAATATCTTTTGGTATTGGTGTTTTGCATTATGTCCTGTCTGAGGGCAATGCCACAGGTGAAGTTTGTTGAAT
>OMXK01000048.1 GCA_900314995.1 uncultured Prevotella sp. | reverse complement strand
CTCATCACAGGAGACCTGACCAAAGACGGAGAAATCGAGAGTCATGACTATGTAGTAAAAAAGCTGACAGAAATAGAAGCATCAGACATACCCGTCTATGTGATTCCAGGCAACCATGACAGAGGCTGGCAGGAAGACGCCAAGAAATATGAAAATAACACTTGGACTGCCACTAAGTACATGTCAGAGAGTCGCTTCCTCAGCTACTATGAGCCTTTTGGCTATGGAGAGGGTTCAGAGATACACGAAGGATCGCTCTCTTACGTAACTGAGCCTTTCCCTGGACTCACATTGATAGGCATCGATTCCGGACAAAAAGCTTTAGTTAAAGAAGAAACAATTAAATGGCTGGGTTCTAAACTATTACAATCCAAAGAAAAAGGCAATCAAGTACTCGTTATGACCCATCATTCCGTATTGTCTCACTTCTATGGGCAGGAGTCTTTTCAACCCTATTCCGTCATTCAAGACGAAGAACCAGACGAGGAAAAGGAGTTGTCGCAACTGGCAACTGTTTTACTGGATGGAGGCGCCAAAGTGGTATTAACGGGGCATTATCATGTATCGGACATTACCCGTTATCAGCAAGGAGAGCAGGAGCTGTATGACGTCTGTACAGGTTCCCCCATCTCCTACCCTTGCGACTATCGCATCCTCACCTTTGATGATCAATTTAGAAAACTAAATATCGTTACAAAGTCCATCGAAGAGCTGTCAGGCTATGAGGATTTCCCCACCTATGCGAAGGAAAGATTGCAGGCTTCGGTCTACAACTGGGCGCTGAGATGGCTCAGCGAGCACGCAGAGGATCAGACTGTCAACCAGTTGCTGGCACGGCTGATAGCCAATGCTTTCGTGATTCATGCAGAAGGCAATGAGCCCGAGAACCCTGCATCAGCCGAAGCCATCCTCCTGCTTGAAGGCATCACAGCGCTTAGTCCAATCTTCGATGATCTGATAGCCATTCTGGTCAATCAGGTAGGTTTATCGATTAAGAGTATGTTAGGCGACTACCCTTCTGAACATGATAAAGACAATGTGGTCAATGACCGGGAACTCACGATTACGATGCCAACCTCATCGCCAACGACCATCAAACCATTACATCAATCCTCCCATAGCGACGACAGCTGGTACACCTTGCAGGGTGTGCGCCTCCCCGCCATGCCCACCAAGCCTGGGCTCTATATTCAGAATGGTGTTCTGGTACCTATCAATTAAGCTATTGACAAGAATGAGCATTGATTCTGTTTACCAGTTCGTTGGCAACAAGAGAGGATGCTTTGTATGACCAGTGGGAATCGTTAAACATGAAGACATCTTTCTCGCCCTTCTCGATGAGAGGCAGAAGATATTGTTTCGACATGAACAGTTGGGGAGTCTTGCCGATAACTCTCTCAATTTCCTCGCAAAAGGTCTTGCGGGGGTAAGGATTGTCAATAATGAATGACTGATAAGCATCATATTTATCAACAGCAATCATCAGGATGAGGAAAACGCCTTGTTCTTTTGCTTTTTGGTTAAGTGACTGCCACACAAGGCGCGTTTTTTCTTCCGAGGCAGGACTCATACTGACACCCTGATCGATGTCATCGTGGTAGAAGTAGAGCGAACGGGGGGCGTCGCAGGTAAAGAGGTCGCGACTTAGTGTGGCGGTAAAGACGGGCGATTGATAGCCGGTTTTGAAGAGAATCAGGTTACGGGCACGCTCAACCGACCAATTAGTGGAAGAACCGGCTTTTGGGGCTTCGACAGATTTCGACTCGTCAGGCTCAGCTACAGCATTATCTGACTCCATTTCCTCGGATTCCGTCATCTCCGTGGTAAAAGCCCTGAACGTCTGCACGTTAAGTTCGAAATCACGCTCAACGTTTTCCACAATCAACACTTTCACCCTTGTGGAGTCTACGAGTCCTCGATTCAAGATGTTGTAGGCTTCTTGCAACGGACTGTTATGGGGCTCCAAATGCATATTGACCACATGGACGCCTTGTTGTGCCATATAGTTCTGATAACCGATGCGGCCCATCTGAGAGAAAGAGTCGCCAATCGTGAGTACGTTAGTTTGCACACGCTTTAATTCAGCAGGACGGTTGACGGTCATGAAAAAGGTATCCTTGAGGGCGCCCTGTTCAAGCATCTGGTCGTACTCGAAACCAAAAGGGATGCAGGCCAGACGGCCGATGTCACCACTCATGCGGGGACTGACGTAGAGTGATATGTAGAGAACGGTAACTACCAGAATGGCCCAGACGGGTAATACGGTATAAGATAATCGGACGAGGAACTTCTTCATAGGTCAGAACTGGAAATAAATAAACGTCTGGACAGTGCCAGCATAAAGGAACATGATATAGACCAATACGGCATAAAGGGCAAAGCGCGCAGAAGCATAGCGGAACAGACCTTGGTGGGATAGCTGGAGGGCATGCTGCTTGTCACGCTGCAGCCACTCAAACAGGAGCATGAGGAAGCCCCAGATGAGATAACGCTTGCCATGGGCGATGTAAAGTCCTTGGTCGAACATCGTTGTGAACATACGACTGAGAAATTCATAGGCCTGAGGCATGTTCTCAGATCGGAAGATGATCCAGCCGACAACTGCGAGAAAGAAGGTGATGGCCAGTTGGCAGAATTCGCGAACAGAGGGCAACAGATGCCCCTGAGCCACAACATCCTTCGACTTGGTGTTGATGCCCAACAGGATGTAGATGGCGATGAGGCATGCATGGTAGAGCCCCCAGCAGATGAAGGTCCAATTGGCCCCATGCCATAGGCCACTGACGAAGAAGACAATCAGCGTGTTACGGATAACCTTCCATCGGGCACAGCGACTACCACCAAGTGGGAAATAGATGTAATCACGGAACCAAGTCATGAGTGAAATGTGCCAACGGCGCCAAAACTCGGGTATTGACCGTGAGAAATAGGGGAAGTTGAAGTTCTGTTTCAAACTGATTCCGAACAAACGGGCGCAGCCGATGGCAATGTCGCTATAGCCTGAGAAGTCGCTGTAGATCTGGAATGTAAAGAGGATGCCAATGGCAAGCAGTGAGAGGCCGCTGAGATCGTTATATTCAGTCCAGAAAGCATTGACGGCACTGGCACAATTGTCGGCTATAACCAGCTTCTTGAAGAGTCCCCAGAGTATCTGGCGCATGCCATCGACAGCCTTGGCATAGTCGAATTGGCGCTCACGCTGGAACTGGGGCAGCAGGTTGGTGGCACGCTCAATGGGACCAGCCACCAGCTGCGGGAAGAAACTGATATAGGCAAAAAACTCTACGATATCGTGGGTAGGGCGTATTTGACCGCGATAGACATCGATGGTGTAGCTGAGTGCCTGGAATGTATAGAAACTGATGCCAACGGGCAGAATAATATCGAGGGTAACCCAGTCGAGCCGATAACCTACAGAACTGAACAAGAAGGCCAGATTGTCCATGAAGAAGTTGTAATACTTAAACACGGCCAGAATGACCAGATTAAGAATAATGTTCGAGGCACTGACCAACCGCTGGATATGGCGTTGGCCTTCATGTCTCTGTATCAGAATACCGCTCACGTAGCTGGAGAACGAGGTAAGGGCGATCAGACAGAGGAAGCGCCAGTCCCACCAGCCGTAGAACACATAACTGGCCACCACAAGAAACAGATTCTGAAGGCGGCGAGGCTTGAACACAAACCAATAGAGCAAGAACACTATTGGCAGGAAAAGCATGAACTCAAACGAATTGAAAAGCATATCTTGATACTCAACATTAACAGACAAAAAAATCGGGACCTCCATTATTCACTGGAGACTCCCGAATTTTCTACCTTGGGTGCCCGGACGGACTCGAACCGTCGACATTCAGAACCACAATCTGACGCTCTAACCAACTGAACTACGGGCACCATGTTAGTTTTGCGGGTGCAAAGGTACGGGAATTATTTGAGACTACCAAATAAATCCCGCACTTTTTTCCGAAAAACTTTAATTTGCAGGCTGTGCGGGTGCTTGAGGAGCCTCTGCAGGTGTTGCAGGTGCATCGGCAGCAGCAGGTGCAGCGGGTGCATCAGGTGTAGCAGCAGCTTTCTGCTGACTTGCGCCGAAGCCAGGCAGATTGTTCGGGTTGGTGGCAGGCGCCTCATAATTTTCCATTACGGAAGCATCAGAACCAGCCTGAGGCGCTACATAAGCACAAAGCACGCTGATAACAACCATGGTAGCAGCCAGGCCCCATGTGGTCTTCTCAATGAAGTCTGTGGTCTTACGAACACCACCAATCTGATTGAACTGCGAATAGTTAGATGCAAGACCGCCGCCTTTTGACTCCTGGATGAGCACGATACCTATCATAAGGAGTGCTGCAATCACGATAAGAATTACTAATAATGTGTACATTTTTTTACTCTATTATTTTTTATTGTTATTTATAATCACTTTCTCCAAAAAACGGATTTGGTCTGCAAAGTAAGCATTTTTTTTCGGAACTTGCAAACTTAATCGCCGAATAATTTCTAAAGCCTTCGAATATCTGCCTTGTTTGATGTAAATTCTGGCCAAAGTCTCTGTAAAATACTCCTCTTCAATCCCTTCAGTCTCCTCAACGGGCTCTGGGTTGGGCTCGGAGGGAGGAACAGGATCCTCATTGAGCACAAACTTCTTTTTGTCACTATTTATGAACGAATCAATCAAGGCCTGGCCACGCATTTCAGGAACCTCCTTCTGCTCTGGCTCCTCCCCTTCTGTTTCCAGAAGATATGCCACATAATCTACAGCTGCATCAGCAGGTGTAGGTTTGCGTTTGGGCTCTTCTGGAGTTTTCTCCTCATCCTTTGGAATAGAACCGAGGAAATTATCGATGAGCGATATAGTGCGATCTTCCTTTTGATCCGTAGTCTCCGGTTCCGATGTCACAGGCTTTGTCATAGGCATCCGGGTCACCTTTCTCAACTGATAATGCGGGGCTTCCACCAGGTTGAAGAGCATCTTCCGATCCGTAATATAGATAGCCGCCCGACGCAGTTCCTCATCGAAAGTAGGGTCGTGCAACAGGTACAGGTTCTGAAGCATCAACAGACGAACAGTCTGATAATAAGGATAAAGCGCCAAAAGAGACCGCAACTCGTAAAGGGTGTCGCGATCAAGGCGTTCTGGGTGTTTAATCAGTTCTACTATTCGGTCCATCTCGTTTGTTACCAGTTAGCTACTGTTGCATTGAAGATCTGCTCGCAGATATCCTTGACCATCAGTCCGACCAGTTCTTCCTGAACAGAGTTGAGGGAGCGCGTCGAGTCGTAGGTCTGTGAAGCAGTAAACTGCTGCTCGAAATCTTCAGCATGGTTCTTATTGTTGGTGAATCTCACATTGACAGTCATCGAGAGTTCTGTCTGAGCCGAATAGCCTTCACTCGACACCGACTTGTTACGCTGGTCATAACGCGTAATCTCACCCTCTATCTTGAGGTCGCCATCACGTTTCACCTGTACGAGTCGCGTATGACTGTTGAACTCGTCCTTCAGTTGGTTGTTGAATAATGATGCCATCGGTCCCCACACGTAAGCTGCACGTATAGGAAAGTCGGCAATGGTAATGGTCTTCGTCTTGGAATAGTCGATGCTTGCTCCGTTGAACTTATAGCTGACGGAGCATGCTGTAACGACCATCGTCAACAGCACGACGAGACCAATTTTCCAACATCTATTTATCGAGTCCATACTGTTTCAGTCTGCGATAAAGGGTACGGTCACTAATGCCCAGTTCCTGGGCTGCCTTTTTGCGATTGCCATGATTGCGCTCCAATGCTTTCTCGAGCATCTGTCGCCCGATATGGTTAAGATTAAGCGTCTCAGGCTCACGTTCTGGCTCTACATACTCTTCTGCCACAGCATCCTCCATAGCCGGCGAGAGCGTCTGGATGGGTTGGATAGGGGCCAACTGCGTATTCTGCAGGTCTACAGGCACTTGGGGAACCTGAGCCCCTTTCGCGCCCCCCTGAACCTCATCAATCTGTTTCTTCAGAGCACTCATCTCACGCCGCATATCATTGACATTGCCACGCAGTTCGAAAAGGATCTTGTAGAGGATCTCACGTTCGTTCTCGAAGCTATGGTCCCCACCCTCTCTATGAATGGTGGCCAGCTGTGTCGACTCCTGGTCCTGCGGGATGAACTGGCTGAGCATCTGAGCCGTAATCCTACGATCGGGAGAGAGTACAGATATCTGTTCGGTGATATTCTTCAACTGACGTACGTTTCCCGGCCACTTATAGCGCATGAGGAGCTGTTTGGCATCCTCATCAAGGGTGATACGGTCCATTCTATACTTCTCGGCCATCTGCATGGCAAAGAGACGGAACAGCAACACGATATCCTCCCCACGTTCACGCAGAGGAGGCATCTGGATAGGAATGGAGTTCAGGCGATAATAGAGGTCTTCGCGGAAACGCCCTTCGCTGATGGCCTGTCGGATATTCAAGTTCGTAGCAGCAACAATCCGCACATCCGTTTTCCTGATGTCTGTTCCTCCCACGGGGATATATTCACCAGTCTCAAGCACACGTAGTAATCTGGCCTGTGTTGCCAAGGGCAGTTCGCCTACTTCGTCGAGGAAGAGCGTACCTTTGTTGGCCACGCCGAAATAACCCGGCGAGTCATTGATTGCACCAGTGTAAGACCCCTTCACATGCCCGAAGAGTTCCGAGTCAATTGTTCCCTCAGGGATTGAGCCGCAGTTGATGGCGAAATATTTCTCACGCTTACGGGGAGAGTTATCGTGGATCACGCGGGGAATGATTTCCTTACCCACGCCGCTCTCGCCCACGATGAGCACGCTGAGATCAGTGGGCGCCACCTGTAGGGCTACGTCCAGCACATGGTTCAATGCCTCGCAGTTTCCCACGATATTGTACCTCTGTTTGATGCTCTGCAATTCTGTTGTCTTCATTGAGCTGACAAAATTACACAATATTTCCGAAATAACTGCAATTCTGGCAGAATTTTAACGGAAAATCACTTTTCGTCTGATTTCTTGAACTGATCTTTCGCCCTGATAGCGAAGCGCGCCTTGTCGCCATCCTCACGTTTTTCGTGGAAGAGTTTTGGCAGCGGATTAGCCAGGGGCTCGTCGTAATCCAGGCGATGACGGTACATATCAATGGCCGTGAAAATAGCCTGGCGCATGCTCTGTTCATCGGCAATACCCTTACCAGCGATGTCGAAGGCAGGGCCATGATCCGGAGTAGTACAGATGGCTGTGATACCCGCCTTCATCTTCACCCCGTATTCTTGCGCGAGTGTCTTGAAAGGCACGACACCCTGATCGTCATACATAGCCAGCACACCGTCGAAATACAGATAGAGGCTCTGTCCGAAGAACTCGTCAGCTGCATAGGGACCAAAAGCCTGAACGTGCTGTTTCTCCAGTTCCTCGATAGCCGGGATGATGATCTCTTTCTCCTCAGCGCCCTCCTGTGGATTCAAGGCAAGCACAGCAAAACGAGGGTTCGAGATGCGGAAATCACGACGCAGGCTCTGATGGAATATCGTTGCTTTGCCAACAATCTTATCAATGGTAATGGCCTGGGCCACCTCTTTGATAGGCAGGTGAGTGGTTACAAGACCGATACGCACGATATTGCTGATCATGACGGTCAGGGCCTTGTCATCTTTGACAGGATTACGGTTGGGTACCACAGGAGCCATCACGAGCACGTCGAAAAGTCCTTTCTGCATATCCTCCTTGGCACGATTCATCGCCTTACGCGCAGCCTCTGCTGATTCTGGTGTGGGTTGTCCGAAATCCACCTTCACCTCGTCATCAAACGTAGAGAGCAGGTTCACACGATCCTCCTTGGCTTCCTCAGCGTTATTGATGATCGTGTAAGGCGTCTGCAAGTCCATCGCTTTCCGATGATAGGCAGCCACCTTAGGAGAACCATATATAATAGGTGTACACAACTCAAGCATCTCAGGGGACTCAAATACCCTGAGAATCACCTCATATCCGATACCGTTGGTATCGCCGTGCGTGATTGCCACGCGAATCTTTCTGTCTTCCATATTTCAATTTTTCAAATCTTCATTTTTCTTCGCAGTTGACAGCAGGCCACAGGCAGCAAAGATATCCTGACCCCTGCTGGCTCGGATAGTCGTAAAGACCCCGTGTTTGGTGAGATAGTCACGCAGACTTTCCATCCGCTGTTCGTCAGCACCAGGTAAGTCTACATCAGGAATCTCGTGGAAACGGATGAGATTCACCCTGCATTCCAGTCCTTCGAGCAACTTGACAATCTCACGGGCATGGGTCATTGTATCATTCAGTCCTGCAAAACAGATGTACTCAAAGGAACAGCGTCGCTGGTGGGTGAAATCATACTGTTTCAGCAGGGCTACGACCTCTGTAATCGACATCTGCCGCTCTGCCGGCATCAATTGCCGTCGTTGTTCAGGCAAGGGCGAATGCATCGAGATAGCCACATGACACTCACTCTCGTCGAGGAACCGCTTCAGTTTGCCTTTGATTCCCACGCTACTCACCGTAATGCGCTTCGGACTCCACGCATAGCCATAATCAGCAGTAAGGATCTCCGTTGCACGAAGCACATTATCGAGATTGTCCATCGGCTCTCCCTGACCCATAAACACGATGTTGGTCAGTGTCTCCCGTTCTGGCAAGGCATAGATCTGGTTCAAGATCTCACCCGCCGAGAGACTTCCCTCAAAGCCTTGTTTTCCCGTCTGGCAGAACAGACAATTCATCTTACATCCCACCTGACAAGAGACACAAAGAGTTGCCCTGTCGTGTTCAGGTATATAGACAGTCTCCACAAATTTCCCGTCAGCCACAGGAAAGAGGTACTTCACCGTTCCATCCTTTGAGCGTTGACAGTCAATCGGGGGCTTAGCGCCAACGACATACTGTTCAGCAAGCCGTTCGCGGTTCACTTTCGAGATGTTTGTCATCTCGTCGATGCCACCAACATGCTGCTGATAGAGCCAGCCCGCAATCTGTTTGGCCGTAAACTGGGGCATGCCCAAAGACTTCACAACAGTCTTCAGTTCATCGAGCGACAACCCTAATAATGCTTTCTTTTCTTGCTGCATTTACTATAATTTGGGCACAAAGGTACAAATAATTCTTGATTTTTTTGGTATTCTCGGAAAATATTGCGAATTTTGCGCATAAATTACTAAATATTACCCATGAGAGAAAAAATAGACTGCTTTTTGCCTTGCAGCGACTTTCAGGCCGTCGCGCCTATTATTGCCCAACTGAGAGCTAGCAAGACAATACAGAATATCTGTCTGTTGACATCCGATCCATTGCCGAAAAAGGCGCATTCAGACTGGCAACAGTTGCAAGTAGACAACCTGACGAGTAGCAACACCCTGATGAGCATCGCTGAAAATGCCAAGGCAGACTACGTGCTGCTACAGACAAAGCCTACCCAGCTCATTCTGGGCGAAGGCGCCCTCGACCGTTTGTTGCGCATCGCCTCAGATGCGGATGCTGCAATGGCCTACGCCGACCACTATGACCTCATCGAAGGAGAACGTCGGGAGCATCCTGTCATCGATTACCAGCTCGGCAGTATCCGCGATGACTTCGATTTCGGCAGTCTGATTCTCATCAAGACCTCCCTGTTCCACACCTTTGCCATGCAGGCTGGCGAGCACGATTATCAGTATGCCGGCCTTTATGACCTCCGGCTCTTCCTTAGTCGTAACGGAAAGCTGTTCCATATCAATGAGAAGCTCTATACCGAGGAAGAACAGGACACCCGTGCTTCTGGCGTCAAGCAGTTCGACTATGTGAATCCCCGCAATCGCGAGGTGCAGATAGAGATGGAACAGGTAGCGACAGCCCATCTGGCAGAAATCGGGGCAAAGATCTATCCATCCTATTACCGCCGTCCTGACTTCAACGAGCAGGAGTTCGATGTCGAGGCATCAGTCATCATCCCCGTCTACAACCGGGAGAAGACCATTTGCGACGCCGTAAACAGCGCACTTTCACAGAAGACAAGCTTCAAGTATAATGTGATAGTGGTCGACAACCACTCTACCGACAAGACAACAGAGTTGCTGAAGAGTTTCCATGATGACCGACTCGTCCACATCATCCCAGATCGCACGGATCTGGGCATTGGCGGCTGTTGGAATAAAGCCATCCACGATGACCGCTGTGGGCGATTTGCCGTTCAACTCGACTCCGACGACCTCTATTCCTCACCCAAGACCTTACAGCAGGTGGTGGACACCTTCTATAAGCAGAACGCGGCGATGGTGATTGGTTCCTACCGCATGTGCGATTTCGACCTCAACACCCTTCCGCCAGGACTCATCGACCATGCAGAGTGGACTGACGACAATGGCCCCAACAATGCCTTGCGCATCAACGGCCTGGGTGCGCCACGCGCATTCTTCACCCCTCTATTGCGACAGATTGGCTTCCCGAATACCAGCTATGGCGAAGATTATGCCCTGGGACTCATTTTCTCACGTCATTACCGCATTGGCCGCATCTTTACCGAACTCTATCTCTGCCGACGTTGGGGAGGCAACAGCGATGCCGCCCTCTCTATTGACAAGATCAATGCCAACAACCGCTATAAGGATCAGTTGCGTACACTCGAGATTCTCGCCCGTCAGCAGATGCTGCAGGGCAAACAGGATCTGATGAACGACTCTCCCCTGCAACGTTTCTTCAACCGCCAGTTGGAAAAGTGGGATGATGCCCGCCGTCGCTATCAGGATCTGCGAAATGTGAAGACCCGCGAATTAGCCGTAGGAGCCTCTGCCATTCAGGTGCAATGGAATCCTGCCCGTATCGTTTCCACAGGTGCCGCTATCTCGAAGGAAGCGCTCGCCCAGCGTCCCTGTTTTCTCTGTGAGCAGAACCGTCCGAAGGAACAGGTGAAGAAGAATATTGACAGCCGCTATGACCTGCTTGTCAACCCCTTCCCCATCCTGCCTATCCATTTCACGATTCCTTGCGTCAAGCATGAGCCACAACTCATCCTGGAATCGTATGGCGAAATCCATAAGATCCTTGAGGAATACCCAGAGTTGATGGTCTTCTACAATGGTCCGAAGTGTGGTGCTTCAGCCCCCGACCATGCCCATTTCCAGGCTGGCACGAGTGGTCTGCTGCCCTTACAGATGGCTTGGCAGCGATTGAGCCGCAACCTCAAGGAGATCATCAGCCTCAACGACAACGAGCGTATCTCCCTTATCGAAGAGTATCCCTGTCCAGCCTTGCTGATCACCAGTCGTTCGCAATATGGTGATGAACAGTTGTTCCGCCGCCTGTATGAGTCGCTTCCTCAGCGCGAAGACGAGACAGAGCCCATGATGAATATCGTCAGCTGGCGTCATGACGATGATTACCTCTCCGTGGTTTTCCCCCGTCGCAAACATCGTCCCAGCTGTTACTTCACACAGGGAATCGACCAATATCTCATCAGTCCGGGAGCCCTCGATATGGCAGGACTGATCATCACCCCCCGTCAGGAAGACTACGAGCGGCTCTCCCCGGAAATGGCGCTGAGTATCCTCCAAGAGGTTGCGCTCACAAAAGACGAACTCCTTCAGGTCATCGACCGTCTGAAGGCCAGCAATACCGTCAATGAGCAGAGGCCGACCTTCAATGCCAAGGAGCCCGACGTCACCGTGGGTATTGTCAGCGGCCAGAAGATCAGCTTTATGCTTAATAGCCCCTATGTGGCCAAGGGTGAGATCATCACGGGTCCCCAGACTGTCGAGTTTGCCGAGGGTGGCATCCTTTGGCGGGGCACCCAATATCGCAACCTCACATTCACCCCACAGGAGGAAGGTGCCTCTTTCTCTTTGGAGGATGTCACTATCGGCGTGAATTTCCATTGGGAGCGTCAGGAGACCCAGACCTTCGAGGGTACCCTCCACATCATCGTTGAGTCCGATCATATCGTGGCGATTAACCAGCTACCTGTAGAACGTTATCTGACGAGTGTCATCTCCAGCGAGATGTCTGCCTCCGCCTCCCTGGAGTTCCTGAAGGCTCATGCAGTCATCAGCCGTTCATGGCTGTTGGCTCAGATCGAGAAACGTCGTCGGCACGAACAAGGTGGCGACAGCTTCTTCTCTTTTACGAAGAAGGATGATGAGCTTATCCGCTGGTACGATCGCGAGGATCACACCATCTTTGATGTCTGTGCCGATGACCATTGCCAGCGTTATCAGGGCATCACAAAGGCCAGCAACAAGCAGGTGGCAGAAGCCATTAGCGAGACCCGCGGACAGGTACTTACCTATGAGAATGAGATCTGCGATGCCCGTTTCTCCAAGTGCTGTGGCGGTCAGACAGAGGAATTCCAGTACTGTTGGGAAGACACGCCCAAGCCCTATCTCGTATCTTTTGCTGACCCCTACTGTAACACCAGCGATAAGACCATCCTCAAACAAGTGCTCAACGACTTCGATCAAGAGACGCCCGACTTCTATCGCTGGACTGTAGAATACTCCCAGGCAGAGCTCTCTGAACTTATCAGCCGCAAGCTGAAGGAAGATTTTGGAGAGATACAGGATCTTGTCCCGCTCGAGCGAGGCAAAAGCGGACGTATCTGGAAACTGAAGATTGTCGGCACGAAAAAGACCTTCACCATCGGCAAGGAACTCGAGATCCGCCGTGCCCTCAGCGAGACTCACCTGCTGTCCTCTGCTTTCGACGTAGAGCGTCAGGGCGACCGTTTCATCCTGCATGGCAAGGGTTGGGGACATGGTGTAGGCCTCTGCCAGATAGGAGCTGCCGTCATGGGCGAGCAAGGCAAGACCTACGACGAGATTCTCCTTTTCTATTATCGCAATGCAAAAATCAATCAACTTTATGAATAAACAGAAAAACCCTTGGGCATGGGTGCCCACCCTCTACTTCGCAGAAGGTCTGCCTTATGTGGCGGTAATGACCATTTCACTCATCATGTACAAACGGTTGGGACTGTCCAACACCGACATCACCCTCTACACCTCCTGGCTCTACCTGCCATGGGTCATCAAGCCCCTGTGGAGTCCTTTCATCGATATCATCAAGACCAAACGCTGGTGGATTGTCACGATGCAGTTACTCATCGGCGCCTCTCTTGGAGGTGTTGCCTTTACCATCCCAGCCCCCTACTGGCTGCAGGGCTCTCTGGCCTTCTTCTGGCTCATGGCCTTTGCCAGCGCCACCCATGATATCGCTGCCGACGGCTTTTATATGCTCGGCCTTAAAGAGCACGATCAGGCATACTTCGTAGGCATCCGCTCCACATTCTACCGCATTGCCACTATTGTCGGACAGGGACTGCTCGTGATGCTTGCCGGCAATCTGGAGGTTGTCACGCGCAACATCAAATACTCCTGGAGCATCATGTTCTACGGCATGGCAGGCCTCTTTATCGCATTCTGGCTGTGGCACCACTATATCCTGCCACGCCCTTCGGAAGACAAGGGCATAGAGAAAATGACCGGCAGTCGTATCCTGCAGGAGTTCTGGTATACGCTCAAGACCTTCTTCCAGAAGCCTCAGGTATGGGCAGGCATCTGCTTCATGCTCTTTTACCGCATGCCGGAGGGACTGCTGGCCAAGGTGAGTGCCTTGTTCCTGATTGACGCAACTACGAAAGGCGGTCTCGGACTATCCCCTGCTGAATACGGGCTTGTTCAGGGCACCGTCGGTGTCGTCGGACTGACGCTCGGCGGTATCCTTGGCGGTATCGTCGCCAGTCGTGACGGTCTCAAGCGTTGGCTCTGGCCGATGGTGATGGCTATCACCCTACCCGACCTTGTCTACGTCTACCTCTCCTACGCTCTGCCCGAGAGCCTCATGATTGTCAACGTCTGTGTATTCATCGAACAATTTGGCTATGGCTTCGGTTTCTCCGCCTACATGCTATACCTTATATATTATAGTCAGGGCGAGCACAAGACTGCCCACTATGCCCTCTGCACAGCCTTCATGGCCCTCTCGATGATGATTCCCGGTCTCTTTGCCGGTGCCCTGCAAGAGGCCGTCGGCTACCCTGTGTTCTTCCTTATCGTGGTTGCTGCCTGCGCCATGACCTACATCGTCACAGCCATGCTGAAGATCGACCCCGAATTTGGCAAGAAGAAACATGAATAGGGAAATCCCTATCTACGTTTAGGAGAAATCTCTTTGTCCGCTATCGTTTTCTGTCTATCTTTGCACCAGAAATCAATAAAACTGTACGATTATGAAAAAGTATTTCTTCTACGCAATGATGATGGTACTCGCAGGATTCACAATGACCAGCTGCGAGACAGACCAGGAAATCGCACGCCGCCTTACCGGTGTCGACTGGGAGGGAGACCTCAGAACATACTACGTCAATCGCTGGGGTGAAGCCTTCCGCGATGGAGACTATCGTACCGTCTGGCGCTTCGAGGCCGACTATTACGACAGATATGGCGAAGCCACGCATGGTCGGGGCGAGGAGTGCGACTACGACTACCGTGATCGCCGCAACAGGGCCTATAGCTCTTTCCGCTGGGAGATACGCAACGGCAACATCTATATCTACTACGATGATCGTACCTGGAATGACGTACGCATAGACTGGCGCGACTACTCTATCAGCTACAGCCACTTCCACGGGACGATGTACGACTGGGATAACCGCGACTACGTATTCGATCTCTACAGCAACTCTAGCTGGCGTTGGGATGACTACCGTTACGACAGCTATTACGATGACTGGGATTGGCGCTGGCGCACGCGTAGTGCTGAAGGAGAAGCCGGCGACAGCACCGATGTCTACATCGGTGAAGAAGGCAAGAGTTTCGCCACAGGCACCTTTGCCAAGGCCCTCAACGAGATGGCCGCAAAGAAATAATGTTCATCCGCAGTCATCGCAAAGTCTTACCCTGAAAAAGACGGCTTAGATGCCGGCACCGTCTGTGAAGCCGGCATCTACAGCCTTCGATTGTTGGATTCTGGAATAAGGCGGCACGCTATGTGTCAGCCAGATGTTACCACCAATCACAGAATTGTGGCCGATGGTGATGCGCCCCAGAATCGAGGCGTTGGAATATATAGTCACATTGTTTTCAATAATCGGATGGCGTGGCACGTTCAGCATGTTGCCCTGTTCGTCGTACTTGAAGCTCTTCGCACCCAGCGTCACACCCTGATACAGCGTCACGTGGTTGCCGATAATCGTTGTCTCGCCTATCACCACGCCCGTACCATGATCGATCGAGAAGTACTCGCCAATCTTAGCTCCTGGATGGATGTCGATACCCGTCTTTGAGTGCGCCAGCTCCGTAATAATCCTGGGGATTACAGGCACTTGCAGTTCGTGCAGTTTGTGGGCGATGCGGTAGTGTGTCATCGCATTCACACAGGGATAGCTGAAGATCACCTCACCGTAGTTTGGCGCAGCAGGGTCGTTGTCGAACATCGCCTGCACGTCGGTATACAGCAGCCGCTTTATTTCAGGAAGCGCATCGACGAACTGCAACGCAAGCTTTTCCGCCTCTCCATATACCTGTGCCTTCGTGCGGTTTGCCTCACAGTCCTCACAGAACTGCAGGCCGTGGGCAATCTGCTTCACCAGCAGCGTCATCAGCTGCTCCATGTGCACACCGATATAATACGAGCGGATCGACTCGTCAGGCTGTCGCTTGTTGAAATAGTCGGGGAAGATGATGTTCTTCACCAGCACAACGATTTCCTTCACCATCTCTACCGACGGCAAGGGTGCCTCTGTGGCAGGCATCATCCCCACCTCCTTCTCCGTTTGTTTCGACAACAGCGCCACGTTCCTGCGCAGCACGTCGTTCATCGTTTCCTTATCCATTCAGATAGTCCTTATAGTAATTGTCCAGATAGTCTTTCAGGGCCACGTGCCAGTCGCGCATGGCGTTCACCCCGCGAAGGTTCAGCTTACGGGTCCAAAGGCGCTCACAGGCAGGACGCTCTGCGAAATACTCCTTGGCAAAGTAGTCGGATGTCACCACGTTGATCTTCACCTCCTGCTCCAAGCCCAGGATCTTCAGCATCTCCTGACAGACCTCCAGACGGCTTGTCTGACCGCCGCACACGCAGTTATACAGTCCCCAGTACTCCTTCTGGATCAGGTTCTTCACCGTCTTGGCGAAGTCCTGCGTATAGGTAGGCGTACCGTCCTTGTCGTTCACGATGAAGAGTTCTTTCTTGCCCTCCTTCAGCTGCTTCATGATCTTCTGGATGAACTTCTTGTCCTTCGTCGGCCCCGAGCCCATCATCCAGCCTGCACGGCAGACGAGGTATCTGCGGGCATTTTCCACCACGAAGCGCTCACCCATATACTTCGAGCGGGCATAAACGCCCAGCGGGTTCGGCGTATCCCAGTCGTCATACAGTTGTTTCTTGCCGTCAAAGATACCAGCCGTACTGATATACAGCATGGGGATATCCAGCGAGTTGGCGATATAGACCGCATTCTCTACGCACAATGTGTTTGTCAGGTACACCTCATCGGCATTCTGCTCACACCACTCCAAATCGGTGTAAGCACCCAGATGGAACAGATAGTCGGGCTGAAACTCCTCCACGTCCTTACGATAGGCATCATAGTCGCGGAAGTCCAGGAACGAGAGCCAGTCGGCATTCACGTCCTTATCCGTGCATTTGATGATATAATCGTCCTTGAACTGCTGGTAGAAAGCCTCACCTAACATACCGCCGCATCCGGCGATGTAAATCTTCTTTTTCATTACCTTATAATATACGTATATTCGTTTTCGGCTGCAAAATTACACAAAAAAGCCGAAAGTCGTTCACTTTCGGCCGAAAAAGTTGTATTACCGTCGGGCTTCAGCATCAATTAACCGGTATTTCATACTCTATCGGTGAGCCCCACTCGTCATTAATCGCCTGAATGACAATCTGCACCCTTGCGACTTTCCCGTCGAAAATGGCACCTCGACAGGTCGTGATGCTGTTTCTTCGGATGGGAATCCCCTTGATGTCCGTCGAAGTCAGCAGATCCGTATTCCCATACGTACTCACCGTCACGTCCAGACTCTCCTTATCCTGCCAGGGAATCGTGTATATCTCATAAGGCGCACTCAGACGGCCCTTGCCGAAGCCCGCATACTGTTCTGAATTCACGTTACCCCAGCCGCTCAGCGCATCCAGCGAGCCCGAGCCGCCTTTGTAATAGAACCTCACGCTATCAGCCTGGGCTGGTATCGGATCCACATTGATGAATCTGACCAAAGCCACAATACGCGTCAGATCTACCTCCAGGCTGACACCATCCTCGCCTACCGTCAGATCCTGCGAAGCAAAGAATGTATCCGTAAAGCCGTTGGCATTCGAGAAGGATACCGACTCGTTTTTGCTGGCAGACCGCTTGTTAACCGTCGGATTACCCTTCGCACTATGCGCCACGATTACCAGACGGTAATCCCCCAGAGGCAGCGTGAACCCCGCCTGGCCGAAGCCATCGTCGCCCAATTCCTGATTCTTCTGATCCACACGCACACCATCCTTGTCAAAGATGATGAAGTTCAGCCGCGTACACACATCGGCCAGCGTTGCCCTCGTCAGCTGTTTGAAGGGCGTCTGTTCAATACTGCACACCGACAGCACGACATTAGCCTCCTCATCGGCCTTGTCGCCTAAAGTCATTTTCTCACACGACACTCCCGAAAGGAGCATCACTCCGCTCACTGCTGCCCACAAAAGGCTGGAAATTCTCTTTCTCATAGTCCTTAAAATTTAAAAGTACGACAAAATTCTGCCGCAAAGATACAAACTATCCCCGAAACGACCAAATGTTTTTGTCTCTTTTTGGGAAAAAAGATCAATCACCAGTCCCCAAGATGTTTAGCAAGGCAAGAAAAAAGAATGCCGATTTCCATGAGAAGCCCCACGACTGACGGCTGTGATATCACTTTTTTGCCTGAAAACTTGCAAACGGCAGAAAAATGTTGTATCTTTGCACTTGAGATCTTTGACAGCTGGTTCATTCGTGGACAGTAGGACAGTAATGACACATTTTTTAAGAATCCTCACGCGTACCGCGCACACCCGCACGCGGATAATAAGGTTCCTGCGCGGTACGCGCGAAAGTTTTAAGAAATTACTGTCCAATCTGTCCATACTGTCCAAAACAGTAAGACAATCTGTATATTTGCATCACTCGAAAATGCATATAAATACACTAAAAGTTTGCTCCCATATAACTGGTAGTTACATACCGACAAACCATGGGTTTGCTACCGAGAAACCGATTGTTTGCTACCGACAAACTCATCCCCCGGAAATAGCGCATATTTATCCCTATCGTTTGGATAAAAATACAAATCCACGATAGATCACCCATAATCAGATCGTGAAGCATTTCGGGAATTTCGCTCCACAAGATAATTGCACTCCTGCCCCAACTCACCCGCTTCTACATCGTGAGATGGGATTATGTCAGAAGCTAAAGGTTGCTGCCCCCTCCGTGCCCATAGAAGCTGCGCTCACCGCCTTCCTCACGGTCATCACCACCACCTCATGCATGGACCTCAGCCTCCTCTGAAATCAAAAGGCTCGCAGAACCAACTGCGGGCCTTTTTGTCTTTGTGAGCTCAAAGGTTCCAAACCCCTTCGCGCCCTTGCTCTCAATATCTGTCCTAGCGGCTATTACGCGCCTACTTACCAGAGACTTCCAGTATAAACCGCTGTTGTCACATATTCTTTACCTTTATACTCGTATCTGAATCGGCAAGTAACGGGGACATGAATACCCAGCAGACCTATCGTTGTAGAATAGCTTACAGAAGAACCTGCATCCACATTTACATTAACATCCATAATATTTCCTTCATATCCCGTTTCACCATCTACCAATTGCATACTCTTAAACCTCACCGTCTCTGTACTGTTGTTGACAAAAGTCCAGTTAAGCGAACTTCCATGTTGGATAAGGGTGTTTATCATCATGATCGCTCCTCCTCCAGCTCTGGCTGTAACAAAGTCGGTAATATCTTTAACGGTAACAGAACATGTAGCGCTTAGCTCTCCATCGGCCGACGTTGCGGTTATTTCTGCAGTACCTTTACCGACGCCTGTTACTACTCCGCTACCATTAACGGTTGCAACAGAAGTATTTGATGATTTCCATGACAAAGAGCCCCCTGTTTTATTGTCAACATTCAAAGTATAACTACCTCCAGCCATTAGTTCAATGTCCTTGTCTTGAATTGTAAGGCTCTGTTTTACTGTTACGCTTACTTCATCTGTATACTTTCCATCGGCAGATTTGACTGAGATTTTTGCATTACCCTTACCAACACCGGTAACTAGGCCATTATTATCAACTGTTGCTACTGAAGTATTCGAAGATTCCCATGAAACACTGCCACCTGTATTATTGATTAACTTCAGGGTGTAAGTGTCACCAACGAGTATTTCAAAATCCTTCTCGTCGATTAAAAGACTCATCGTTTGTTTAACTGTTAGTGTCTTCGATAAGTTCCACTTGCCTAATTTATCAGTAAAAGTGACATTTGCAGTTCTTGAAGATGTACCTGCAGGTAATTCAGATATCTTTATTTTCTGGACAAATCTGAACCCATCTGTTTCTTTAACGCCAGAACTACTAACCCAACTTTCAGAGAAGTTAACGTCAATAGCGATATTTGAAGTAACTGACACTTCCACTTCACTTCCAAATTCATCAACTTCAATACTTTCCGCGTCTATAGAGAAAGAAGGAGTAAGTTCTTGCTTAATAGTAAATTCTGAGGTTGTACCGGAACTTGTATCTGTCAGTTTTACAATAGCTACACGCTCATCACCACTATTATTTTCTGATGCAGTCAGGTTTATTGTAGAACTCTCCAATCCTCTTGTTGATGAATTTGTAGAACGAGTAAGCCATGCAGCATCAGACGGAATTTCAACATTATAATTCACATTGCTCTGAACATTGATGCTTATGTCACCTCCTGCTTCAGGCACAATATATGTGGATTCGTTAACGAGAATAGCATTATTCTGCTTTTGTATTGCCTTAAATGAAACAACAGTAGCATCGCCAGGATCGGTAATGGTGATCGTTGCTTGTCTTTCGCTATAAGTATCATTAGGTTGAACTGTGACATTCAAATTAGAACCAACTATAGTGGCAGAACACCATGCATCGGACGAATTCACAGTAAAGGCACTTAAATCTCCCTCGCCAAGAGATACAGAGTTTGAACTCTGGGAAGAATCAAAAGCAATGTCGCCAAAAGTCTTCCCTTTCAGTGGGCTTGAGTAGTCATCACTACTACATGATGCCATACCAATGCAAATCACAGATGCCAATAGGCAAACGATAATAGATTTAAATTTTCTCATAATGTTTTAATTTAAAGAGTTAGAAAATATAGTTTTAGATAAAAAATAAAACGTGAGCAATTACTTCGCTTACGTTCTTTCTGGTATCGCCAAACACCATCGCATACTTAAACGAGTAAAGGCCCACGCCATATAGGCGCGAACCGTCAACTTTACTCTTGTATGCTCAATTGAAATTTGGCGATTTCGAAAGAACAAGAATCAAAGCAGACGCTTCACAATATGTCTGTTACTTCTTCTTTGTTATGTTACCATACGCAGATTTGTTTTTAGGAGTTACACATTATTAATATGGAGATTAGGCGCTACTGTGCCTGTTTCTCGGAAATATACTTTTTAATCTTCTCTATGAGTGCACGGGTGGGCTCTATGCGGGCCATTACCTCCGCCTCGGAGACCTTAAAGTAGCAGTTGTAGTCAGCTTTCTCGCGCAGTGTCTGCATCTGCGAGTAGAACGAGCCCTCGTCAATAGTGAATATGCCTGTACGTACATAATACTGATGGAAGCGAATGGCGGCACCTTTGTGCGAGCCAACCTCGTGCCCGTCGAAGATGAGCATGGCACTCACGGCATGAAACAGGGCGTAGTACAATCGGTTAGCCAGATTGCTCCAATAGCCCTTCTCGGTCAGCCCCTCGTGTTCAGCAAAGGTGCTGTCGGCCTTATCTAGTTCAAGACCTACCATTATGTCACGTTCTTCTTGACTAAGACTCATAAATCAGTTGTTTATCGTGTTCAACGTTGTAATAGAACATAGGATGCGGGCCGTTGTACCACTCATCCTTTGAATAGGTGTGTACGCTGAACGACTGCCACAGGTCGTACCCGCGCACAATGATGGGATAGGCGTATTGACGGAAAGCCTCATCGCTGTCGCCTTGATTGTTCAGGAGCAGCAGCAGATCCCAGTCCGAGTCCTCATGATTATCTCCACGGGCGCGGGAACCATAGAGGTAAAGCGTACTGCCCTTGGGCAATACACTGGCGGCCACCTGCCGGATGTTGTCAATGACCTGACTTCGTTCCATATTCTCTTTTGCAATCTGGCTGCAAATATAAGGAGAAAATCCGAAAGTTCCAAATGTTTAGGGAAGAAAATGCATTATGTCACACGAGGGACGGTGTGTGACTGTGAGACGTTTAGGTGGTATCGATAAAAATGTGGGCTCGGTTTGGCGGATTGGGGAAAAAGGATTAATTTTGCAGGCGGAAAAGGAATATCTGACTGATTCTGAAACGGAATGGACGACAAATCGTATCTGCAGCGCCTCATCAAGGAGGGAGAACATCAGCAACAGGACTTCAAGTATCGGGTGTCGGATGCCCTGAAGTTGGCCAAGTCGGTATCGGCTTTTGCGAATACTGACGGCGGGCGGCTGTTGATCGGTGTACGCGACGACGGCTACATGTCGGGAGTCCGTTCCGAGGAGGAGATCTACATGATGCACCAGGCGGCTTACCGCTACTGCCGTCCGGAGGCCAGCATCAAGTTCGACACTTATCACGTGGAAGGCCGTACTATCGTGGTGGCTACCGTGCCGCCGTCGGGCAGGCGCCCCATCTGCGTTGTCGACAAGGAGGATAAGCCGCGCGCCTACATCCGCATAGCCGACGAGAACATCGTGGCTTCGCCCGTACATCTGGCCATCTGGCGCGAGGCCCAGAATCCCCAGGGGGTGATGATGACCTATACGGAGACTGTCAGTAAGCTGCTTGCCGCGATGGAGGGGCAACGGCTCACGCTCAACCAGATCGTGAAGCGTTCGGGGATTGCGCGCCACAAGGTGATTGCACTCCTGGCCCGGCTTATCCGCTTCAACATCGTGAGATGGGATTATGACGGACAGCAGTTCCTATTCCAGACGGTATAGCCTGTTACTCAAACGTTTTCATGACTTTTTTCGGGGTAAAGTGAACAACGTGGCGGAATAATTCGTAACTTTGCACTCGAAAACAAAACAAACTATTTAATTGATATACGACTATGAGTAAGAAATTTATTATTGGAGACCGTTTGAAGGATGAGTGGATCTCAGTACTCGACACAGAGAAGAAGAAGCTCGAGTTTACCAACCACCTGGCAATCTGAAGAAGATTCAGGAGACGGGCTATTTCAGCGACCTGCAGGTCTACATGAAAGAGGATAACAAGGCTTACAAGCCCGATGAGAGGGATTCGTTCCAGTCTTAAGAAGGTATAGAAAAAACAAGGTAAAAAGTAAAGGGTAAAAAGAGATCCCCGGCTTCTGTGAAGAGGTCGGGGATCAATCGTTGTATGACGGGTTACTTCCGCTCACGGAAGGTCTCACGCTTCATCTTGGCATCGAACATCCACTTGATAATCTTCGGATAGCCGGCAGCCCAGCGGATAAGGGGATAGCCGAAACGGCTGAAGAAGAAGTTGTAGACCTTCTTCTGATCCTCCATCTTCTTGAACACGTCGGCATTCGTCTCGTGGAAGGGTTTGTTCTCCGTGATGGCACGGAAAGCGTTATAGGCAGTCTTGAAGGCATCGTAAAGTCCCTCGCCCGTGAGCTTGTTGGGGAAACCGCCGGCATCACCGATCAGGATGACATGATCGACGGTAGACTCCACGGTGTTCAGCGGGATGTAGGCACCACGCATACGCCCCTCGGGCACGCCGAAACGCTTCAATGTCCCGAGGAACAAGGCCGAATGGCGCTTCCAGTCATCGTTGGTATCGATATTGACGAAGCCGTACATGTCGCGACCGCGGCTGGGGAACTTGTAGAAGCAGCCCGGAGAGTACCTCTTGGAGAAATGGACGAAGATATCATCGTCGTGCTCATCCTGGACGTAATACTCCAGGAAGAGGGCGTGCATCTTAGGCGCTCCTGTCATCTGCTTGCGGATCATGCTGTTGGCACCATCGGCGGCTATCAGGTAGCGGCAAGAGAACTGCATACCCGACTTCAGGGATACGAGGATGCGGCCGTCGGCCTGTTTCTCGAAACGGGCAAAGCTTCCCTGGATAAACTCACCACCATGATTCTGGTAATACTTCAGCAGGTCGTGGTCAAAGTCCGTGCGACGCGTCATGCGGATCTCATACTCTGAATGGAAGTCGCACACCTTGTCGTCCTCGAACTGCACGCGCATGTGATTGATAGAACGGTACTCGTACTTGATGCCAGGCATCAGCTCGTCGAGCAGACGCCATGCCTTTACCGTCAGACCTCCACCACACACTTTCTCGCGCGGGAATGTCGCATGATCGACAATCGCGCACTCTACACCTGCCTGTTTCAACAGACTACCGCAGACCGTTCCTGCAGGACCTGCGCCAATGATCAGGACATCAATCGTTCTCAAATTCTCCATCTAGATACCAATTATTTAATAAACGACATATCCCTGACTGAGTTACAGCCAGGGATATTGAACTATTACTCCTTGTCGAGCAGGATCTTCATCATCTCGCAAGCGGCCTTTGCCACAGAGGTACCAGGACCGAAGATGGCAGCGACACCAGCCTTGTAGAGGAAGTCGTAGTCCTGGGCGGGAATCACACCGCCGGCAATGACCATAATGTCCTCACGACCGAGCTTCTTCAGCTCCTCGATGAGCTGCGGGATGAGCGTCTTGTGGCCAGCTGCCAGTGAAGAGGCACCCACCACGTGAACGTCGTTCTCGACAGCCTCACGAGCAGCCTCGGCAGGCGTCTGGAACAGCGGTCCCATATCCACGTCGCTGACCCATCTTGGCGATGAAGATACGAGGACGGCGACCTTCCTTCTCTGCGAACTCATCGGTCAGCTTGCAAGCCAACTCGAAGTCGCTATCGTTCTTAGATTCTGAACTATACACGCCTGAAATTGTTCTGATTACTGCTTTATAACGGCCTACGATCTCTTCGCAGGCATCTGAAATCTCACCAAGGGTACAACGCAGCTGGGCAGCCTTTACAGCCAAGTCGAGCAGGTTGTTCTCGCTCTTGCGGCCTTCGTTGAAGTCGCGCACACAATCGGTAATCGCCTTCAGGGCAGCCTGACAGGCAGCCTCGTCGCGCTTGCTGCGAACCTCCTTCAGGCTCTCCTCCTGCTGCTTGCGTACAGCGGTATTGTCGACCTCAAGGATATCAATAGGATCCTCATGCTCCAGACGATACTTGTTGGTACCCACGATAGTCTGAACGCCTGAGTCGATACGAGCCTGTGTGCGGGCAGCAGCCTCCTCGATACGCATCTTGGGCAGACCCGTCTCGATGGCCTTGGCCATACCGCCGAGCTTCTCAATCTCCTGGATGTGCTCCCATGCCTTGTGAACCAGCTCGTTGGTCAGGGTCTCCACGTAGTAAGAACCAGCCCATGGGTCGATCTGCTTGCAGACCTTAGTCTCGTTCTGGATGTAGATCTGGGTATTACGGGCGATACGAGCCGAGAAGTCGGTAGGCAGGGCAATAGCCTCATCAAGAGCGTTGGTATGCAGCGACTGAGTGTGACCCAGCACGGCAGCCATAGCCTCGATACAGGTACGACCCACGTTGTTGAAGGGATCCTGCTCGGTGAGCGACCATCCAGAGGTCTGAGAGTGGGTACGCAGGGCGAGCGACTTCGGGTTCTTGGCACCGAAGCTCTTCACGATCTTAGCCCACAGCAGACGGCCTGCACGCATCTTGGCAATCTCCATGAAGTGGTTCATACCGATAGCCCAGAAGAACGACAGACGCGGAGCAAAAGCATCCACATCGATACCGGCATTCACACCAGTACGCAGGTAGTCCATACCGTCGGCAAGGGTGTAAGCCAACTCGATGTCAGCCGTTGCACCAGCCTTACTCGAAGATATCAGCGATGATCTTCATTGAGAATGCAGGGGGATAGATATAGGTGTTACGCACCATGAACTCCTTCAGGATATCGTTCTGGATGGTTCCAGCCATCTCCTCGAGCTGAGCGCCCTGCTCCAGACCTGCCACGATGTAGAATGCCAGGATAGGCAGCACGGCACCGTTCATGGTCATCGACACAGACATCTTATTCAAGGGGATACCGCTGAAGAGCACCTTCATGTTCTCCTCGTTACAGATACTCACACCAGCCTTACCTACATCGCCCACCACACGGGGGTTGTCGGGGTCGTAACCACGGTGCGTCGGCAGGTCGAAGGCTACAGAAAGGCCCTTCTGACCAGAAGCGAGGTTACGGCGATAGAATGCATTCGACTCCTCGGCAGTAGAGAATCCGGCATACTGACGGATAGTCCACGGGCGGAACGGATACATCATACTGTACGGACCACGCAAATAGGGAGGGATACCGGCTGTGAAGTCGAGGTGCTCCATACCTTCGAGGTCTTCTTTCGTGTAGACAGGACGAACATCGATGCCTGCATAGATATCAATATCTTTAAACTGTTTACGCATAATTCAAGTCTCCTATTCTTTAAATACCAAGTTTCTGATTATATTCTTTCAAAGTCTCGAGCACATTGCACTTTACGTGGATGTAGTTCTCGATGCCGGCAGCCTTCAGATCCTCCATGCAAGCAGGAGCACCGGCTACGACGAACATCGCACGGCCATTCAAATACTTGAAGGCAGGGATAGCATACTCGGCATACTCATCGTCGCTAGAACAGATGACCACGATATCGGCCTTAGCCTCGAGAGCGGCATCAACGCCTTCCTCAACGGTCTTGAAACCGAGGTTATCGATTACCTTATAACCAGCACAAGCCAGGAAGTTGCAAGAGAACTGGGCACGAGCCTGACGCATGGCGAGGTTACCGATGGTAAGCATGAAAGCTGTAGGAACCTTGGTCTCTTCAGTATGGATACGGAGATCCTCGAAATCGGCAGCGAGGCGAGTGCTGCTGATAGCCTTGAAGGCAGGCTCTTCATCACTGCCGCAGCCACAAGCACATGCCTTGGCTTTCTTGCCTTCGCTCTTCTCGGTGAAGTTGGGGAACTGATTGGTGCCCAGAAGGAACTCCTTACGCTTGGCTGCATCGCCATGACGCTTCACGTTGGTAGCGTTGATGTCATCCTGGATAGTGCCGGCCTTGACAGCTGCGAGGAAGCCTCCCTCCTCTTCTACCTTCAGGAATATCTTCCAGGCCTCAGTAGCCAAAGCATCGGTGAGGTGCTCGATATAGTAAGAACCTGCCGAAGGATCGACGATGCGGTCGAAATGGCTCTCTTCCTTAATCAGCAACTGCTGGTTACGGGCGATACGCTCAGAGAAATCGGTTGCCTCTTCGTATGGTGCATCAAACGGGGTCACCACCATCGAATGGACACTACCCAAGGCAGCACTCATAGCCTCAGTCTGAGAACGAAGCAGATTTACGTAACTATCGAACAAAGTCTGATTATACTCTGAGGTTGAAGCATTTACAATCATCTTGCAAGCCTCATCACTCTTTGGTTCATATTGTTTCACAATCTGAGCCCAGAGCAGACGAGCAGCACGGAACTTAGCAATCTCCATAAAGTAATTCTCGCTAACGCCCATGTTAAACTTGATGCTCTTTGCGGCGAGATCAGCATCGACGCCAGCATCCACCAGCTGCTGCAGATACTCATTACCCCAAGCGAGCGCATAGCCTAACTCCTGAACGATATAGGCACCGGCGTTATTCAGAGCGTCAGAGCTGACAGCGATGCAACGGAAGTTGGGATATTCCTTCAGTGCCTCGACGAGCTTCGGAGCAACTTCAAGAACCGGTGTCACATCCTTACCTTTCATCACCATCTTCAGCATGGGGTCGAACTCAATAGAGCCAACCACCTTCTCCTTATCGAAGCCCTTCTTGGCGAAGAACTCCACCAAGATCTGAGCCAGCTCAAGCGAATGCTTCGGACAAGTGGCGAAATTCACCTCGATGATGTCGCAGAAGATGCCATCGAGCAGCGTTTCAACAGTTTCCTTGGAAACCTGCTTGCCGGGAATCCTGAATCCCAGCGAGTCGATACCCTTGTTCAGGATGTCGAGTGCCTTAGCGTTAGCAACCTTGGGATCGTCCACCACGATATTCTGACGGACATACCACGCGTTAGAGTCCTTCTTGTTACCACGCACGAACGGGAACTCACCAGGGAGTGAATCGGGGGTTTTCAGATTCGCCAGGTCTTCACGGCGATAGAAGGGCTGTACATTAAAACCTTCATTAGTTCTCCATACCAAGCGCTTCTGGAAGTCGGCACCTTTCAGGTCGACCTGAATTTTGTCGAGCCACTCCTGAGTGGTCGGCGCGGTGAACTCGGTAAAGAGTTTCTCTTTGTTTGCCATAATTTTAATTGAATTATATATATAAGTTTGTTTTAAGTTTTACTTAACAGCCGACAAAGTTACAATTTTTTTTGGCAAATAGGCCGTTTGAATTGTGAAAGAAATAAAAAATCACTTTTTATTCAAAATTAAGTGCACAAAATAGTGATAATTGCGCATTTTTTACTATCTTTGCACCAAATTTCAGTTGACGAAGATATATGGAAAATTTTCAATGGTTGAGAGACCTGTTTACGACCAATGACTCTGTGGCACATATCACTTTGCTCTATGCCATCGTGATTGCTGTTGGCGTGTACCTTGGCAAGATCAAGGTTTTCGGTGTCTCATTGGGTGTGACATTTGTGCTCTTTGCCGGAATCCTGGCAGGCCATATCGGCTTTACCGCCCCTACTCCCATCCTCACATTCGTGCAGGATTTCGGATTGATTCTATTCGTGTTTATGATAGGTATGCAGGTTGGGCCTGGTTTCTTTGAGAGTTTCGGCACCCAGGGCATCAAGCTCAATGGTCTGGCTGCCAGTGCCATTCTGCTGAACATCCTTGTGATGTTTGCCTGCTACTACATCTTCTTCGACACCACCAATAAGACCAACCTGCCGATGATGGTAGGTACGCTTTATGGTGCCGTCACCAACACGCCTGGCCTTGGTGCTGCCAACGAAGCGCTGAACACCGTATTTCCAAGCGGTGCACCTCAGATAGCCTCGGCCTATGCCTGTGCCTACCCCCTCGGTGTGCTCGGCATCATCGGCGCTACCATATTAATAAGGTACGCGTGCAAGGTAAAGCTCGAAAAGGAAGAGGCCCAACTGGCAGAGATGGAGGGCACAAAGACTAACAAGAAGCCTTATAAGATGCACCTTGAGGTGACGAACAAATATCTGGAAGGCAAGACGCTTTTACAGGTACACGACTTCCTGAACCGCGACTTTGTGGTGTCACGCCTTGTCCATCAGGGCGACCTCTGCATTCCCAACCGCGACACGATCTTCCATGTAGGCGACCAGATGCTCATCGTGTGTGCCGAAGCCGACCAGGAAGCCATCATGGCCTTCATCGGTCCGAAACTCGACATCGACTTTGAGCAGCAGGATCAGCCACTCGTATCAAAGCGTATTCTCATTACCAATCCCAAAATCAACGGCAAAACGCTCGCCTCTATGCATTTCTCAAGTGTTCATGGCGTGAACGTGACCCGTTTGACGCGTCACGGTATAGACCTTTTCGCCTCAGCAGCGCTTCCCCTTCAGGTGGGTGACAAGATTATGGTCGTAGGTCCGGAGGATGCTGTCAACCGTGTTGCCAACCAGATGGGCAACTCCACGAGTAAGCTCAATGCGCCCAATATTGCCACGATCTTTGTCGGCATCTTCCTCGGACTGATCTTCGGTTCATTCCCACTGGCCATCCCTGGCATGCCAGTACCCGTAAAGCTCGGTCTGGCTGGCGGTCCGTTGATTATCGCTATCCTCATCGGCCGCTACGGCTATAAGATTCATCTGGTGACCTATACCACCACCTCGGCAAACATGATGCTGCGCGAGATCGGACTCGTGCTCTTCCTGGCCTCGGTAGGTATCAAGGCGGGTGCCAACTTCTTTGAGACAGTTGTCGAGGGCGACGGAATGCTCTACGTGCTGACAGGTTTCCTGATCACCATCATCCCGATCCTTGTCGTCGGACCTATCGCCCGCATGAAGTTCAAGTTCAACTACTTCACCATTGCCGGTATGATTGCCGGTACCTATACCGATCCCCCTGCACTGGCCTATGCCAACAGCATCTGCTCGAAGGAGGCCCCCGCCGTAGGATACTCAACGGTATATCCGCTGTCGATGTTCCTCAGGATCTTCACAGCGCAAATCATCGTACTCTTTTTCTGTGGATAATCAATAAACAAATAATACACGTATAGCGAAATGAATAACTTCAGACTTTTGCTTAGCGGACTCATGCTGGCGAGCACTTCAGCGGTGATGGCTCAGGGAGCCAAAAACATCCGTATCAATGAGGTGCTTACCAACAATACTGCAAGCATTGTGGACGAGTTCGGCAATCGCGAAGCATGGATAGAACTGGAGAACACCTCGTTCACCACCTATAATATCCGCGGTATGTACTTCACGACCGACCGTAGCGTACTCGATCCAAAGATGAGTGTTCCTGAGCGCATCAAGCGGATGAGAGTCATCCCCAACGGCGACCCTCGTACGCAGATTGGCGGCAGGCAGCACCTCCTGTTCTTCGGCAACTCTTCACCCGCAAAGGGCAAGTTGCATCTCTCACTTCCCATTCCCCTTTCAGAGCCTGTATGGATTGGTTTCTACAACGGTAATGCCGTTGAGCTGATTGACTCCGTCACCGTTCCAGCCCTCGCTGCCGACCAGAGCTATGCCCGTCATGGCAATGACTGGAGCGTGAAGTCGGCAGAGAATGCCACGCCCGGTATTGAGAACTTCATCAAGACCGACGAGACAAAGGATGCCAAGCTGAAGCGTGAGGATCCATATGGCATCGGTATCACTTTGCTGGCCATGGGTATCGTGTTCTTCTGTCTGGCCCTGCTCTTCCTGTTCTTCTGGATCTTCGGACTCATCATGCGCCATATTGACGCTGCGAAGAAAGTGGCAGAGGTACAGCCTATCAAGGCCGTCACGAAGACGGTAGAGGTTACCCACGACATAGCCCACGCCACAGGAAACATTCTGCAAGACGGTCTGAAGACAAAGGGTATCGACAAGGAAGTGTATATCGCAGTTATCTCTATGGCCCTGAAACAGTATCAGGACGACGTACACGATGTGGAGAGCGGTATCATCACCATCAAGTCGAAGGACACCACATGGACGGATGAAGGCAGCCAGATGACCCACTTCTCCAGCCCTGTCATCCCTACTACGCATAATGCACCCAAGATTCCAACAACACCAGAAATCAGATAACGACATGAACAAGTATCAATATAAAGTACAAGGCGTCGACTATGACGTAGAAATAGAAGAAGTAGAAGGCAACGTTGCCAAAGTGAATGTCAATGGTATCCGTTTTGACGTAGAACTGAAGCAGCCCATCAACCCCACCAGCACGCTGAAGAAGGTGCATGTAGAGGCTCCCAAGCCTGTGGCTCGTCCTACAGTTGCTCCGGCAGTAGCTCCGGCAGCCGACAAGCCCATGGCAGCCGGTACAGGCTCTCCCGTCAAGGCACCACTGCCTGGTACCATCACCGAATTGAAGGTAAATGTAGGCGACAAGGTAAATGTAGGCGACGTCGTACTCGTGCTTGAGGCGATGAAGATGCAGAACAACATCGAGTCGGAATATGCCGGAACCGTCACATCGATTACTGTCAAACAGGGTGAATCGGTAATGGAAGGTTCTGTTCTAATGACCATTGGATAATAAGACAGCTATGGATTTAGGACAGTTTATCATACAGAACTTCAATGAGTTTCTCACCTATACGGCATTTGCCAATGCCTCGGTGGGCAACATCATCATGATAGCAGTAGGTGCCTTCTTCATCTGGCTTGCCATCAAGAAGGACTTTGAGCCCCTGTTGCTTGTGCCCATCGGACTGGGCATCATACTCGGCAATATCCCCTTCCGTGCTGATGCTGGATTGGAGATTGGCCTCTACGAAGACAATTCGGTACTTAACATCTTCTATCAGGGTGTGCGGCAGGGATGGTATCCCCCGCTGATATTCCTCGGCATCGGTGCGATGACTGACTTTACGGCCCTACTGGCTAATCCCAAACTCATGCTCATCGGTGCTGCTGCCCAGTTTGGTATTTTCGGTGCCTACATGGTGGCGCTGGCCATGGGCTTCGAGCCCTCTCAGGCTGCCGGTATTGCCATCATCGGTGGTGCCGACGGTCCTACGGCCATCTTCCTGAGTTCGAAACTCTCCCCCAACCTGATGGGTGCCATCGCCGTGTGTGCATACTCTTACATGGCCCTTGTGCCAGTGATACAGCCGTTTATCATGCGTCTGCTCACCACCGACAAGGAGCGTGTCATCAAGATGAAGCCTGGCCGTGAGGTGTCTCAGACAGAGCGTATCCTCTTCCCCATCATCGGACTATTGCTGACAACGTTTATCGTGCCTTCTGGTCTGCCCCTCCTGGGCATGCTCTTCTTCGGCAACCTGCTGAAGGAGAGCGGAAAGACCACGCGTCTGGCCAAGACAGCTGGCGCAGCACTCAACGATATCGTGGTAATGCTGTTGGGGCTCACAGTAGGCTGTTCGACGCAGGCTTCAGAGTTCCTGACATTCAACACCATCAAGATCTTCGCCCTCGGAGCAATGGCCTTTATGATTGCTACCGCTTCGGGTGTATGCTTTGTGAAGATCATGAACCTCTTCCTGCCGGAAGGTAAGAAACTGAACCCCCTGATTGGTAATGCAGGCGTGTCGGCTGTTCCGATGGCTGCACGTATAAGTAACAATCTCGGTTTGGAGTACGACCGTCACAACTTCCTGCTCATGCATGCCATGGGTCCGAATGTGGCTGGCGTAATCGGATCTGCAGTAGCTGCAGGTGCCTTACTCGGCTTCCTGTCGTAATATTATCAGTCACTAAAATTCTAGGGTCATGAAGCATTTGACATTGCCAAACAACATTGAGACAATCTCTCAACTCAACGCATTCGTCGACACTCTCTGCGAGGAATGGAGTATTGACATGGATCTTGCCATGAGCCTGAACCTGGCCATTGAAGAGGCAGTTGTCAATGTCATGGACTATGCCTATCCTGAGGGAACAGTCGGATACGTCGACATTGAGGCAGATATTGACGACACGTATATCACCTTTGTCCTAAGTGACTCAGGCATGCCCTTCGATCCTACCCAGAAAGAAGAGGTCGACACCACCCTACCTGCAGAACAACGGAAAATCGGCGGACTTGGCATACACCTTGTACGGCGAATCATGGATTCTGTCAGCTATGAATATAAAGACAATAAGAATATATTAACATTAAGAAAAAAAATTTCTAAATAACAAATAACATGATTAAGATTACTGAAGAGAACGAAGGAATGAAAGCGATCTTCGAAGGACGCCTTGACACTCCAACAGCCGTAAAGGCTCAACAGGAAATCACTCCTCTACTTGAGAATGCCGACAAGACAATCATTCTCGATTGCACCAATCTGCAGTACATTAGTAGTTCTGGTCTCAGACTCTTCCTCACGATCCGCAAGGAGACCTCTGCAAAAGGAGGCAAAGTGATTATCGAGAATATCAACGAGGAGATCCGAAAGGTATTTATGATGACCGGGTTCTTCAACCTGTTTGAGATCCGGAATGCATAACACCCCTTCTGGCAGACCAAAGATTGCCATCATCGACCCCAATACCCTTTCGGCGTTGGGGTTGAAGCAGATTCTCCAAAACGTCATGCCTATCATGACGGTAGATATTTATGGCTCCTATGCAGAACTGACGGCCAATGATGCCGACAGTTATTTCCACTACTTCACCGCCATAAATATCGTCTTGGAGAACATGGCCTTCTTTCAGGAACGCAGGAGGAAGACAATTGTACTGACCCTGTCGCTGGACACCATGTCCCAGCTGTCAGATTTCCATTGTCTGTGCATCAATGCGCCCGAGTCTGCTCTCGTGCATAGCATCCTGGCCCTGCAGCAGCATGCGCATGGCCATGGTGAGCACATGCCTCCTATGCCTGCTGTCCTCAGCCAGAAGATTCTCACCGACAGGGAAATCGAGGTGATGTCCTTGATTGTTCAAGGCTACATCAACAAAGAAATTGCAGACAAGTTGAATATCGGCCTTACGACCGTCATCACGCATCGTAAGAACATCATGGATAAGCTCGGCATGAAAAGCGTCAGCGCGCTCACCATCTATGCCGTCATGCATGGCTATGTCGATATCAACAAGATCTGAACAATAAAAAGTATATTTGAAGACGATGAATCGAATAGATTTTGAGAATGCCTTCACCGAGGTGTTCTGTTTTGACAATGGAACGGATGTACGCGAATACCAGGCATTGATACACGTAAGCTGCGGAACGCTACCCTACGCCAAGCAACTGGAGGCTGTGATAAATGCCTACAACGGGCTGCTTGACCGACTGCCAGATACGCAGACGGTATTCAAGCGCTACTTCCTGAGCGACGCAGCAAACCAGGCTGACGATATCGTCGTGACGGATGTGACGGACTGTGCGAAGAGTATCATCCAGCAAGCACCACTCGACGGGACAAAAATCGCTCTTTGGGTATACCTTATGTCAGGCGTTCAGACAAGACTGTCGGACAGTGGTCTCTACGAAGTAAAACACGGCGTGTACAGGCATCTCTGGAATGCTAGTGCACATAATCTGGCAGCCAACTCAGAATATCAGATGCGACTGCTCTTCAACGAGTATGTCATGCAACTGGCTGAAGAAGGCTGCAAACTGGCCGACAACTGTATCCGCACTTGGCTTTTCGTGAACGACATCGACCTGAACTACGGCGGTGTGGTGAGAGCACGTAACCAGGTATTCTTCACGCAAGGACTCACCGTCCATACGCACTTTATCGCATCAACGGGCATAGGGGGCCGACAGCAGGATCCTAACGTGCTGGCACAAATGGACAACTATGCCATTGACGGCATCAAGGAAGGCCAGACGAAATACCTCTATGCGCCAACCCATCTGAACCGCACCAGCGACTATGGCGTCAGTTTCGAACGCGGTTCTTACGTTGACTATGGTGATCGCAGACATGTATTCATCTCCGGAACGGCAAGCATCAACAACAAGGGAGAGATTCTGTATTCGAAGGATGTCGTGAAACAGACCCAGCGAGTCTGGGAGAACGTAGAAGCACTCTTAAAGGAGGCTGACTGTACGTTTGACGACGTGATGGCGATGATTGTCTACCTCCGTGACGTGGCCGACTACGAAGTAGTGAGAGAACTCTATGCTGAGCGATTCGGGGACACGCCTGTCATCATCGTACATGCGCCAGTATGCCGTCCAGGCTGGCTCGTAGAAATGGAATGTATGGCAGTAAAGAAAACCACAAGTACAGAATACGCACCATTTTAAACTAGAAGAAATGAAAAGAACACATTATTTATATATAATAGCAGCCACATTAGGGCTTATGAGTTTCATGGCAAGTGATGAGGCCATGACCAGAGAGAACGGGGTTTACGTCATCAATACCACAGATATCGGAAAAGATATCGAGGGCTATCAAGCCCCTACCCCTCTAAAGGTATATATCAAGAACAACAAAGTTGAGAAGATTGAGTTCCTGAAGAGTTTGGAAACGCCCAAATACTATGTCAAGGTGAAGAATGCCCTACAAGAGAAATGGAACGGTCTGAGCGTGAAAGATGCCAAGGTCCAACAGGTTGATGTAGTCACAGGGGCAACTTACTCCTCCGAAGCTGTTATCAAGAACGTGCAATTGGCGCTCGATTACTATCAGAAAAAGAAATAAAAAGAAAAGCAGACCTTCTAGTCTGCTTTTTCTTTTTCCATATACTCATGTTTACGATTCGGATTCATGGGGAACCACCCCTTCTCCACACGTTTCTTCTGGTGAAACAACTCGCCGATACCCCAGAGCGCTGAAGCGCCAAACACACCGACGACGGCAGATAGGAGCGTATTCTCAATAAACAGAGCCCCTACGATACAGGCAACACCTATCACAAGATACACAATCCACGGGCGGGTACCCCAATAATATTCCGTTTTGATGACAATGGGATGCCAGATGCCTATAGTAAGAAAGGTTGCTACCGCAATGATAATACCTGTAAAATACATGACTACTTCGCGTAAGCTACAGAACGGGTTTCACGGATGACGGTGATCTTCACCTGACCGGGATAAGTCATCTCATTCTGAATCTTCGTAGCGATATCACCGCTCAGAGCCTCTGCCTCTGCATCGTTCATCTTGTCGGCGCCGACGATAACACGGAGCTCACGACCTGCCTGGATAGCGTAGGTCTTGGTTACACCAGGATAGCTCATGGCGATGGCCTCAAGATCATTCAGACGCTTGATATAAGCCTCTACAATCTCACGACGGGCACCAGGACGGGCACCAGAGATAGCATCACAGACCTGAACGATTGGCGCCAGCAACGTCTGCATCTCCATCTCGTCGTGGTGGGCACCGATGGCATTGCAGATATCGGGTTTCTCCTTGAACTGTTCTGCAATCTTTGCACCATAAAGTGCGTGAGGCATCTCACTTTCCTCATCAGGCACCTTTCCGATATCGTGCAAGAGTCCGGCACGCTTTGCCTTCTTCGGGTTCAGACCGAGCTCTGAAGCCATAATAGCACAGAGATTAGCAGTCTCACGGGCATGCTGCAGCAGGTTCTGTCCGTAACTGGAGCGATATTTCATCTTACCGATAATGCGTATCAGTTCGGGATGCAGACCATGAATACCAAGATCGATGGCAGTACGCTTACCTGTCTCGATAATCTCATTGTCGAGCTGTTTCTTCACCTTAGCCACAACCTCTTCGATACGGGCAGGGTGGATACGGCCGTCGCTGACCAGCTGATGGAGTGCCAGACGGCAAACCTCACGGCGAACAGGATCGAAGCCGCTGATTACAATAGCCTCCGGTGTGTCGTCGACGACGATTTCCACACCTGCGGCAGCTTCGAGTGCACGGATATTACGGCCCTCACGACCAATAATACGACCCTTCACCTCATCGTTCTCAATATGGAACACGCTGACGGAGTTCTCGATTGCTGTTTCCGTAGCTACGCGCTGGATGGTCTGGATCACAATCTTCTTGGCCTGTTGGTTTGCATTGAGTTTAGCCTCATCCATAATCTCATTGATATAGCTGGCAGCTGCAGTCTTGGCCTCATCCTTCATCGATTCCACCAAGCGAGTCTTAGCCTCTTCAGCACTCAGGCCAGATACCTCTTCGAGCATCTCGCGCTCCTTGAGCTGCATCTTCTCCAGTTCTTCGGCCTTCACAGCCAACAGTTTCTTCTCGTTATCAATACGCGTCTGCATACCGTCGAGCTCGTTCTTACGACGTCCCAACTCTTCCTGACGCTGATTCAAGGAGATCTCACGCTGCTTCAGACGATTTTCATTCTGCTGGATATGCTGGTTGCGCTGCTGCACCTCCTTCTCCAGCTCGCTCTTCTTGTTCAGGAATTTCTCCTTCACCTCAAGCAGCTTCTTCTCTTTAATAACATCGGCCTGTTTCTCGGCCGTATCAATCATCTCATTGTATTTCCCTTTCAAAACGTAGCGAAATACCAGATATCCACAGACACCTCCTAATGCGAGTGCGCCTGCGGCAATCAATAGTACAAAAATTAAATCCATAATAAAATCTATGTTGTTAAATGTATTCTCACTTCAGCGCTTCTTCAATCTCAGAAGTCAACTTAGCAAGAACACTTTCATAGGGTGCCGTATCGTTTTTGGCACGCTGGCGCTCATACATCAGGGAGATATCAATCAGCGTCATCAACGAGATTGTATGCTCCCCCTTGCGACCCTTGTAAGCCTGAGCATAGGCATTATAACGGTCGGTTATGAGCTTAGCCGCTCTACGATAATACTCCTCGTCGGCACGATCAACCGTCACCTCGATTTCCTCATCGTAGACATGCAGCTTTATATGGAGTTTCTCTTTGTTTACTTCTGCCATGGCAAAGCTTTTACTACTGTTCATCGCTTAGGATGGCGATGCATTTGTTCACCTCCCGGATCAGTTTGGAGACTCGAGCCTTCGCGCCTTCCAGATCACCGTCAGTAATTTCCAGCATCTTTGCCATTTTCAGCGTTGAATAGTCACGATCCGCCTGAGAGAGCTTGGCATTCAAGTCGGCTATGACCTGTTCATTCTCCGACACCATGGCAACAAGCACATCATTCTCCTTCTTCAATTCCTGAATACGGAGAATCAACTGCCTTACCCGCGTCTCAAATGTTGTCAATGTCTTTTCACTTGGATTCATGACATAACTAATTATGCTACAAAAGTATATAAATTCCTGCTTAAAGGTAAGCAGAGTGCAAATCTTTTAAGATTTTTTATACTATTTCTCGTCACTAGAAGGCCGTGGTTCTTTTTTCGCAAGCATGACGACCTTATATACGAAGTCGGTAATCCATTTCTGCGAGAATCCCAGACGCCGGTTATATTCACGAACAGAAACAACCGTTTTCATCACACTGGCATCCGAAAAATCGTTCTTGTTGAAGATATCGTTTACCGTCTTCTCTGTCATTGTGTAGAGGGCTTTCTTCATAAAGCCGGGCAGGCGGAGTTTGAACTTCATCAGATTACCCGTCAGCATCATGATGTCCTGTGTCAGACCCTGGAACTGCAACATATAGGTCTGTGCGTCCTGCACTTTCTTGCAACGCTTACGCAGGCTCTGGTCGATTTCTTTGAAGAACTCATCCTCCATACCGTACATTGTCTTCAGCATGTTTTTGCAACGGCTGCGCTCGCCTACACCTAACTTGTTATTGACGGTTGGCACCTTCAGCGTGGCTTTAAACACCCTGAGGTCGGGAAGTGCAGCCAGATTGGTTATGCCAAGGTCTGCTGCCATCGATGCCTGGAAATAGACACGGATGAGCGTCATGAAATCTTCCATGCCTCCCACCTTCTGAGTATCTTTCTTTCCGAAAATTTTATTCCAAAAACTCATAATATCTTGATAAATAATGTAAATCGACTGCAAAGGTACAACTTTTTTCTTAATTCTTCACGCTTATTTTTTTATTTTTATTATCTTTGCACCCAATAAATACTCACATTTATGAAAGGAATAGTATTAGCAGGTGGTTCAGGCACACGCCTCTACCCTATCACCAAGGGAGTTTCTAAGCAGTTGATCCCCATCTTCGACAAGCCGATGATTTATTATCCTATCTCGACTTTGATGCTGGCAGGCATCCGTGAGATACTCATCATCTCTACACCTTATGACCTACCAGGTTTCAAGCGCCTGTTAGGCGATGGTTCAGAACTGGGCGTTAGGTTTGAGTATGCCGAGCAACCCTCGCCCGATGGTCTGGCACAGGCTTTCATCATCGGCGAAAAGTTTATAGGCGATGATTGCGCCTGTCTGGTGCTGGGCGACAACATCTTCTATGGCGGTGGCTTTACAGGCATGCTGAAACAAGCCGTCATCAATGCCGAGCAGAATAACCATGCCACTGTCTTTGGCTACTATGTCAACGACCCTGAGCGCTATGGTGTGGCTGAGTTCGACGAGAATGGCAACTGCCTCAGTATCGAGGAGAAGCCCGCCAATCCTAAATCGAACTACGCCGTGGTAGGACTCTACTTCTATCCTAACAGCGTGGTGGAGATTGCAAAGAACATCAAGCCAAGTGCGCGTGGTGAATTGGAGATTACGACCGTCAACCAGGTGTATCTGCAGCAAAAGAACCTGTTAGTGCAGACCCTTCAGCGTGGTTTCGCCTGGCTCGACACGGGCACCCATGACTCTCTGTCAGAGGCCTCTACCTTCATCGAAGTCATCGAGAAGCGTCAGGGACTGAAGGTTGCCTGTCTGGAGGAGATTGCCTACAAAAGGGGCTGGATCAACAAGGAACAGCTTCGCAAACTGGCTGAGCCCATGGCCAAGAACGATTACGGCAAATATTTGCTGAACATCACAAAATAGAAGAAATCCCGCCGATTGGCGGGATTTCTCTTTATTTACTGAATTCCTCTACAGCATGAACCAACGCTGAAGGGTTACCCATGTCAAACATCTGTCCGTTCAGTCGGACACCCACCATGCCACTACGCTGTCGCACTTTCTCCAGAGCCGATGTCAACTCGATCTCCCTGACATGGTCTTCTTCTATCTCTGCCTGCATGATATCCTCATGCAGTTGGGCGAATACCTCAGGCGTCAGTATATACTGCCCGAATACACTATAATATTCTTTTTCGCCATTCTTATTACGCACGCCAAGGAACTCTTCAGCATAGTTCACCTTGGGTTTCTCATACATCGTTGAAACATGCAACAACGTCTGCGCCTTATCTTCCCAGAAGCCATAGAGGATACCGTATCGGCTCACTTCGCCCAAAGGAATCGGATGGATGCTGACCATCAGCGAGTTATACCGCTCGTATTCCTCCACCATCTGGAGGGCACAGGGCTTATTGGAATTACTGCGATAAAGCGTATCACCCAAGAGCAGCAATACAGGCTCGTTGGCAGCAAACTGAGCCGCCTGATACACCGCATGACCGAAACCTCGCTTCTCACGTTGATACACATAGTGCAGGCGCTTGCCGATGCTCAGGATACGATTTTCATACTCCTGTGCTTCAGGACTCAGCTTGCGCAGATGCTCTTCGGGTAACGGACGCTCGAAATAATCCGAATATTGCTGACGTTCCTCTTCAGATCCCAACACCAGGCAGATTTCCTCTATACCGCTCTTTACCAACTCCTCAAGGAGTATCAGAATGACGGGACGCACCATTCCGTCAGGACAGGGAATGGGGAAGAAATCCTTCTTCAAGGCTCGGGTAGCCGGGTATAGACGAGTGCCGAAGCCTGCCACGGGGATGATGGCCTTTCTGACTGTATGGACTGGTTTCAGCGTGAGTGTATAAGCCTTCATCTCGTTGGCGTTCAGATAGTCGCACAACTGTTGCTGAGCCTCCTGACTTCGAGCCAGGAACTGCACAGAACCATCGCCATGCGAACCTACGCCCTTACCACCCCATATCAATGGCAGGATATTGGGATCTTTCAGTACTGCATGGAGTTTGGGCGCCCATAAGGCCGATGACATGGGGGCGACCTTCTCGTCGAACAACTGTTCGGCTTCTGTCATCAACTGTCCCAGAGCCTCCGCGTTACCTTCTGCCATATATTTGACAGCCCGGTCCACAATCTCCAGATTATTTTCTCCCAGCGCCTCATGCTCTGCACGATCCGCATCGCTATTGGGGAATGGATAAGCCCTGTTCAGGTCTGACAGAATCTTGATGGTATCCTTCTCCGCACAAAGATCGGCAAATACCCAATAGAGATGCTTCTTCACATTCAGGGAGCGCACCTCAATCTCATCTCCGTCGAAAGTCATCAGGTTAGGCTTCACTCCAAACGCACATGCCTGATCCAAGCGCCCGCAACGGCTGCTGGTACGCAATTCTCCGAGATAGGCGATATTCATCTCACCCAATGTATTCAGGTTCAGACTATATAAAACATTGAACGCACGCGCAACTAGAACGCAGATGGCAGCCGAACTAGACAGACCGCTCTTCATGGGGAGTGTCATCGACAAGATGCGGATACGCACTCCACCTACCTTATACCACTCCAACATATATGAAGCCACCCCTGCGCAATACGAGAAGAAGGTTCCTGACTTGGCTATACGCTTCAGTTCAGACTCATCCATCCTACAAGAGAAGTCTTGCCATACCTTGTCAATCTCTGGGGCATCACTGTACATCTCAAAGAGGCTGGATTTCTCCACTTCCGCATAGATACCTTGTTCGATACCAGTCACAATAGCTGCACCTGGCTTGATGTCAGCATTCATCGTGCGATAGTGACCAGCCCAATCCGAATGTTCACCAAAGAGGCACAGACGCCCCGGCACAAATAGTTTCATTCTTTCAGTTTTTAGTTTATCTATGCAAAGATAGTCAAAATATTTCTAACAGCCACCACAATTTACATTCATTAACCTTTTAGGATTATCTTTTAGTTTCATTCTTAAACGTCACCCCCAAGACTATCAGCAAGATCCGCATAAGGAATAACGTTCGAAGCCAAAAAATAGAAAAACTCTTAACCTGGGTTAAGACCTGCACCCTCGGCAGCCGCTTTTCGGATATTGCCGAGGGCTTTTTCGTGGGTTTTCCTTAACTTCGCAGCAAAAATTGTTTGTTATGGGGTTAGCATTTTGAACGGCTGAAGCGTATTACTATAAAAAGACGTGATGGAAAAAGATATCCAAAGGCTGTTCAAACAGCACTATGCCAAGATGCTGAGGGTGGCACGCACGATTCTCTACGATGAGCAGGATAGCAAGGATGTGGTCAGCGACATCTTTGAGGGATTGCTTCGTGGGCGAACGGTGCTGATACCCGACACTGAGGAACGCTACTTGCTGACAAGTGTTCGCAACCAGTGTCTGAAACGTATCCGCCATCAGGAAACGAGGCTCCGCATGGAGACCGCATCTGCAGAGCAACCGTCTGATGCAGAGGATGAAGACGAGCGCATGACCGATATCGTCGAGTTTGTCGTCAGTCATCTGACGGAACAAGAGCAGCGCATCTTCCGCCTCCGTTTCACCGAAGGGTATAGCTATGAGGAAATAGCTTCTAGCGAAGGTATCAGCCGCGTGGCCGTATGGAAACATCTTTCTCACGCCTTGAAAGAAATCAGAAACCGTTTTAATCCGAAAGGCTTATGAAAACAAACGACCACAACAAACAGCTTTACCGCGATATGCAGGAAGAGCCCGACAAGTATTCTGACCAGGAGATAGAGGCCATGATGGACGATCTTGACCAAGTGCCCGATGTAGATGAAGCATGGCAGCAGTTCGCTAAGCAGCATATAGCCTCAGAACGACCCATACATACATGGCGTCAGAGCGCTGCCATACTCATTGGCATACTAACGTTGTCAGGTATAGCCATTGCAGCAGTTCAAATAGTTCGTCAGTCGCAGCATGAGGAACGCCCAGTAACAGCAGTAGAGAAGCCTCAGTCTGCAGTCATCGTACCTCAAACCCTCCCTACTGATACCATCGTCAAGTCTGGACCTGTCGTTTTCGACAATGTCACACTCGATAGCATTGCCAAGGACATTGCTACCTATCATCACCTTGATGTGGACTTACAGAATGAAAGGCAACGGGTAGGTGCGTCAGCGGGAATGCAGGCCAGCCAACTCCGTTTCTATTTCGTATGGAATCAGGAAGAGAGTCTGCAAGAGGTCATAGAGAAGTTGAATATGTTCGAGCAGGTCAATCTGGCTGTAGAGGACGGTAAACTGATTGTCAGATGATGAAGCAATTCGTTATTTTCCTTATCGCCCTATGCTGCTGCACCAGCATGCATGGCCAGCATATTACACGCAATTACGATAATGTATCAATGTCTGAGGCACTGCGTAACCTCAACGAGCTGTCATCTGATTACACCATCAGCTTCATGTACAATGAGTTGGAAGACTTCCGCGTAACCACAAGCATCAAGCACCAATCCGTACCCGATGCCCTACGCCAGATTATTGGTTTCTATCCTATACGGGTATCGGAGAGGGGGAAGGGTTCTCTGTTTGTTGAGTGTATTCAAAAGACAAGCGCTCGCTACAAAGGCCATATTATCGACGAAAAGGGCCAGCCCATTGCTTATGCTAATGTTTACCTGCTTTCTCCATCAGACTCTACGGTTATCGGTGGTGGTGTGAGCAATGAGGCCGGCCTCTTCGTCATTCCCTGTGATGCAAAGTCTGTTGTAGCCCGTATTTCATTCATAGGCTATAAGACTCTCACCAGGCAGTTCAATAGTAGTGAACTTGGCACGATACGGATGCAGCCTGATAGTTACAGACTGAATGGTGTAGAAGTGAAAGGTTCTCGCCCGTTAGTCAGAATCAAGGATGATGCCTTTGTGACAACTGTTGAGGGCAGCTACCTCTCAAAGATGGGTACTGGCAATGATGTACTGACACATATACCAGGCGTCTTGCACAACGGCAGCAACATCGAGGTATTAGGCAGGGGTACTCCTCTCGTCTATGTCAATGGCAGGCAGATGCGTGACCTTGGTGAACTTAGTCTACTGAAAAGCGACCAGATCAAGGATGTGGAAGTTGTCATGACACCTGGCGCAAAATATGATGCTTCGGTGCGTTCGGTTATCCGCATCAAGACGATTCGTCCTGTTGGAGAGGGATTCAGTTTCGACAATAAGACGCTGATAGGTATCAATCATTATGTCTTCGGCCAAGAAGAGATAAACGTTAACTATCGGGTTGGTGGCCTCGACCTCTTCGCTACGGCTGACATTGAAGACTTTCGGATGAAAGTGGAGAACAAGAGCCGTCAGGATACTTATCTCCAGCACCCCTTTCAGCAGAAGTCCAGCACTCACTATATGCAGCAGGGTATTACAAGCTATAAGCCCCAAACCAATATCTATTATGGGAAGTTGGGATTCAACTATATGTTCAACGATCATCACGCCATCGGCATGACCTACACAGCCGCCTCGCGACCATCCCGACAGAAAAGCAATTTTATAACAGATGCATTCGAGGACGAAACGGTCGATGACCATTTGACAGGTGACAGTCATGAGAAAATCAAAAGAATCGAGCACACTGTTAATGCCTACTATTCGGGCACAATTGGCAAGTTGTCGATAGACGCAAATGCCGACATGGTGATTCAGAAAGAGACCACTGATGCCTTTACTGTGGAGGTGGCCAAGGAAAGCGAAAGCCGTAATGTGACAACACGCAGCGAGGCAAAGAACCAACTCTATGCTGCCAAACTCGTTGCAGGCTATCCCGTATGGAAGGGGAAAATCGAATTGGGTGCAGAGGGCAGTTCTGTCCGTCGTACAGATGACTTTCTCAACCCAGAGAGGATCATTATCAGCAGCAGTACTGAGACCAAGGAATCGAGCGGAGCAGTATTCGCAGAACTGACCCAGCAGATCGGAAAGCTGACAGCCAAGGCAGGCTTGCGCTACGAACATGTCGATAGCCGGTACTTCGGAACGATAAACAGTGATACAACCCGCACCTATAACGATATATTCCCCTCGGCTATGCTGTCATATCCTATAGGTAAGGTCCAGACACGACTCAGCTATGCCCGTAATATCAATCGTCCTGCTTTCAGTCAGTTGACGAGTGATCTGAAATATATCAACCGATATCTCTACGAGAGCGGAAATCCCTACTTGCGTCCAACCTATCGTGATAACCTTTCACTGGCCCTTAACTGGAAGTGGATGATGGCGATGATAGACTACGCTTATGTACACGACTATATCATCAGTTCGTACTCCAGTTACAATGGCGACCCGACAATCGCCCTGCTGCAAAAGAACAACACCAGCGGTTTCAATAATCTGCAGGCCATGCTTCATCTTGCGCCGACATTCGGCTGTTATCACCCCCAGTTGATGCTTGCCATAATGTGGCAGGACTTGGAGGTGAAATACTTGGGTGAGACCAGAAAGATGAACGAGCCGATGCGCATCGTCCGTTTTAACAATGCTGTCAACCTGCCCAAGGATATCTGGCTGAATGCCGATCTGTCATGGCGCTCTGCCGGGGATTCGGAGAACATACACCTCGGCCAGTCTTGGCAGTTCGACCTGAGTCTTTACAAGGCATTCTTCCACGACCGCCTGAGTGTGAAACTGGCCCTCAATGACGTCTTTGCCACCATGCGCCAGAAGATCACCATCTTCAGCGACATCCATCAGTTCTACCTGGATAAGCGGACAGACAACCGCAGTCTGAAACTCACTATCCGCTATAACTTCAATCCTGCTCGCTCGAAGTACAAGGGAACAGGAGCTGGTAATGACGTCAAGAGCCGACTATAATAATATGCAACAGTTAGATCTATCTTCTTATCAGAAGGTCAATGGTTCTTTCGGCAAGCGGCTCATCTATCATGCAGGTATCGACTGTGGTTTCTGCGTAGAATTGAACTATATGATCAATGCCATGCTCTATTGCTTGGCAAAGGGTTATCGATTCCAACTCTATTCCGATGACGCGAACTTCGGAACTAGTAAGGGCTGGACGGAATATTTCGAGCCTTTCTGCGAGGAAGTCCACGAGGCGTTTCATCACAAGTACAACTTGCATCGTCCACCTCAGTGGCATCGTATCATCAGTAACACCATTAAAACGAGATCACTGTCCTTTGTCTTCTGGAAACAGAAATTCATGTTGAAATCACTTATGGGACATTGGCTTGCTTTCAGAGCGTATGGCGAATATGTAAAGTTGAGTCAGGATGTGGTTTCCGATCCCGATATGCACTACCATATCCCAGCCCTTGATTTCGATGGTTCATATTATGAAGCATACACGATGCTGGCAAAAATGGTCTGGCAACCTCAGCCGGAAGTGAAACAGCGGATAACGGAGACCATTTGCTGTCTTTCACTTCCCTGTGTTTATTCTGGTATTCAGATTCGAGGCGGAGACAAGGCACAGGAAGCACGACTGATTACTGGCAGACAAATAATAGAAGCTCTGCATCCTGCCGATGGTGATTGTATCTTTGCCCTTGCAGATAACTACGCCCAGTTAGAAATCGTCAGAAGTGAGTTTCCCCAACTGCGTATCGTCTCCCTTTGCCAACCGGAAGACCAAGGGTACAGTCATCAGGCATTCTGTATAGCAGCCCCACAATCCAAAAGGGCTGCTATCATCAGGCTTATAGTATCCATAGATCTATTGCTACATGCCAAGAAGTTTGCGGGCAGCATCACAACAGGTCCAAGTGTCTTTATCATGAAGCAACGATACGCAGAGCCATCAGTCATTGCCGTCGATTGTGCAAAAGAGATGTTAGAGTCAGCCCTTACCCTTCCCATAGACAGCCGTGCTGCCATCTCTGCAGATAGTATGATATAAATGCAACTTGGTGACTTTTTCCTGTTTCCTGGGAATATATTCCTGCTTTTTTGTATCTTTGCAGCATCAAAACGCATATATTATGAAGAAAAAGTATTTCAGATGTCACCTTTTGCTCTTCTGAACTGTTATATATATGAATCGGTTCAGAAAACAGAAGTTTAACAATAAAAATAGAAAAGAATATGCATGATTTAGTTTCAATTTTGGTACCCCTCGGCTGTGGATGCGTACTTCCCATCATGATCGTATGGTTTACTATCCGCGAGAGCATGAACAAGACCAACCAGCGGACACAAATTGTGCTGGCCGCAATTGAGAAGAACCCCGACATGGACATTAAGGAACTCATGGAGAAAATTTCGCCAAAGCCCAAACTGCTTAAAGAGAAACTGCTCTCGAAGCTGTTGTGGGGAAGCATTGTCGGATTGCTCGGTATTTGCTTCTTGGTTTATGGATTATTAATTGACTACAGGGGTGGGATGGATCCTGGCGACCTTATTCGTATATACTTCGCAGGTGGCATCCTTTTAGCCGTCGGTCTCGCCTTCCTCGTCAACTATCGTCTGAGCAAGAAGATGCTGGCCAAAGAAATAGAGGCCGAAGAGAAACAAGTAACCACTCAACAGGCATAGACCGTGACCCGCGAAGTATTCATAGCCCATGTAGAGCGTGAGCAGGAAGCCCTCCGCAGCTTCTTGCTCGCCCTCTGCTGCGGCAACAAAGACGAAGCCGACGACTTGGCGCAGGACGCTCTAGTGAAGGCTTACCTCTCGTCGACGGGCTATCAAGACAAAGGCCGTTTCCGCTCGTGGCTCTTCAAGATAGCCCATAACACCTTCCTCAACCATAGGGCAAGTATTCGCACAACTGAAACGCTCGACGAGGCCCGCATACTCATCAGTCCTAATGCTGCCGATGACAGTTTCGAGTATCAGAGCCTCTACCTCGCCCTGAGGACTTTGCCGCCCAAAGAGCGCTCATCCATCACGCTCTACTATCTCAACGGCTACGACATCAAGGAGATTGCAGCCATTACCGAGACCTCGGAGGATGCCGTGAAGAAACAGCTCTCGCGCGGTCGTGACAAATTAAAAGAAATACTGAAGATATGATAAAAGACAAAGCACTTGAGGATATTTTCCTCTCCCAGAAACCCCACTTTGATGACCACGATGCATTTATGGCCAACCTAACCAAGCGATTGAATGCCGTCGAGTTTATCCGTCAGCATCAGGAGGCTACTATTCGTCGCTATAAGATGGCAATGGTTGCTGCCTTCGTTGTCGGCATCGTTAGCGGAGCCGCTACTATGTTCTTCATTCTCTCCACACCCACCGACGTACCGCTCTTCACATTCCACATGCAAACAAGTTTCCTTCTTTGGTTTGCCGAAAACTCACGCCCCATTGCCGCCACAGCCCTCGCTCTGGCGATGACACTTAGCATGCTGAGTATCATCAACAATGTGCAAGACATCATGCGGATGCTGGGGAAAGGCGCCTTTATGCCCAAGTATTCATCACAATGATATATAGTAACTTTACAGCCAAACAACCACTAACGACGGATCGCTTCGTTCCTCAATGTCACCCCCAAGACTATCAGCAAGATCCGCAAAGGAATAACGTTCGAAGCCAAAAATAGAAAAACTCTTAACCTGGGTTAAGACCTGCGCCATCGGTGAACGCTTTTCGGTCATGTCGGGGGCTTTTTCGTACGTTTTTCCTAATTTTGCACACAAAAATTGTCTTCAGGGGTTTAGTAATTCGGTTTTCGTGTGTATTAAGAGTGTATGACAGATCAAAGTAAACTCGAAAATTGCGATTCAGCGAGTGCAAAAGAAACTTGTTTCA
>OMXK01000049.1 GCA_900314995.1 uncultured Prevotella sp. | reverse complement strand
ACTTTGCGAATCCAATTCTGCTACCTTTGATCGGGCCGCAGGAACAAACAAACGGCGATAGGAGACGCAAAAAAAACGGTGGATTCGAGGAAACGGATTGGTTCATTAGGAACTTCACTTCACAGCTCCTGGATCCACATAAAAAATAAAGATTATGGCATACAACAGTACAACCACATTAGCGGTTATGGGTTATTTCCTCTTCCGCACCATCCTTTGGGCACTCCGCATCCTGTGGCATTGCTTCAAGGCAGTCGTGAACCTCGTCCTATGGCTCATAGTAGCCGCTTTCTGGACGGTGTTATTCCTTGCACGTATCATCCTCTAACCCTCTTCCGATATGTTCAAATACGCCATTATGCAGTACACTCCGCAGCGTTATATGCGCCATGCAGACTTCGAGACGCAGGACACTATGCGCCATTTGCTCGACTTCAAGGCAGGCAGGAAGTATGCAACCAAGTGGGCAGCGCAGATTGTGGGCAAGAATGCAATCAACGGCTTTGAGCATATCCAAGTTATCGGCAAGCGTGAGAAAGTGCATATCAGCAAGAAGCACGGACAAAAGAGCAACGTGCAGATAGACACCGACTATTTCAACGGCAAGCGTGTGTTGCTGATAGACGACATTTGCACCACTTGTGCCACCGCAAATGCCTTTATCGAGCAGTTGCAGGCAGCAGGTGCAGACGTGCGGATGACCCTCTTTCTCGCCAAGACAAAGACATATCGTAGAACATCAAATTATCAATACAACTGATTATGAATGCAGCAACAGCAACATTAAGACTCCCTATCAGCAAATGGAGCATTGAGGACAGACCCACCGAGAAACTACAGCGTTTAGGCACTGACAGCCTTACGGACGCAGAGTTATTAGCCATCCTCATTGGCAGTGGAACGCAGCAGTACAGTGCAGTGGATATTGCCAAGCACGTTATGGGCAAGTTCAACAATAACCTCAACACATTGGGCAAGGCACGTTTCGACGAGTTTGAGGAAATTGAAGGTGTAGGCACTCAGACCGCATGTAAGATTATGGCAGCAGTTGAGTTAGGCAAGCGCAGACAGGCAGCAACCGCAGAACTCCGCCCCGACATGAGCACCGCCACACGCATCTACAACTACATGCTACCGAAGATGCAGGACTTGAACCATGAGGAATTTTGGGTACTGTTGATGAATCAGAACTACAAACTACTGAAAGCAGAGCGTATCAGCATTGGCGGTATTACTGAGACCTCAGCCGACATCCGAATCATTATGCGTGAGGCAGTCCTCAATAATGCCACTATCCTCGCAGCCGTACACAATCACCCCAGCGGAAGCCTTACACCCAGCAGGGCAGATGATACGCTTACAACGGCAATCAAGAACGCATGTTCCGTAATGAGAGTGTATTTCCTCGACCATGTTATCGTAACGGACGGTGCATATATGAGCTATCATGAGCAGGGCAAACTATAGTATTCACATTATAAGCAGACAACATTATGAAAGTACAGATTGAGAACCTAATTTGCGAGTGGGAAAGCGAAGCCACCGCAGAAGTATTCGTGAGATTCTGCAACCTTATCCTGCTGCAGAGAGACCGGCACGACCTCGAAAGGGCACTGAAGTTCAGCCCATACAGAAGCGTATTTGAGAAGAACTTCATTTGGGGATTTGGCGCACACCATTTTTGGGTAAATCAGCGCAAGCCGTACACCGGTGAGCCAATGGAGAAGCGTTTACTTATTGTTGAACTCTAACAGAAAGAAAAGATGTGTTACGCAGGACGATTTATCATCCCCACATGGGCAATAGCACCCCTCTGCTATGGGGACTACAGCGGACTTGACGATTTGGATTCGGAGTTGGTAAATGCCTTTATCGACACCAACTTTCCAAAAGGCTATAGTGTTGAATGGACGGGAATCAATGAGCCGTACATTTGTTCCCATCCCGATATTGGCGATATGACAAGCGAAGTGGTAGAAGCAGACTTCTTTCACGCATAATATTAACTAAGGTGGGAGTGGGCAGCCATTCCCACCACTAAAGACAAACAGACAATGGCAAGGATAAAGGCAATCAGCAGAACGAGAACCGCCAAGACAAGGCAACTGCAATTCGTTTGGCGGCATAAGATGATGGAAGACAACGGACAGACCACGGACGGAAAGGTCGTGGAGGTCATAGACGCAGGACTATACAACCGCCGAGGCGATGCACCCGACTATTTCAATGCCAAGTTGAAGTTGAACGGTGTACTTTGGGTAGGCAATGTCGTAGTGACCGAGAACGCATCCGACTGGTATCTGCACGGAATGGACAAGGACAAGGCGTATGACAACGTAATCCTCGCAGTGGTAGGCAATGCCGATACAGACATCATCAACTCCGAGGGACAACCCGTCAGCGTCATGCCGATGGAGATACCGCAGGAAGTTGCAAAACGATATTTGATACTCGCATCCGACCAAGGGCAGACGGTGTGCCATCAGAACGTAAAGGAGAACTGCACCCGCCTCACCGTCAATTCATGGCTCAGTGCCTTACAGACTGAGCGTTTGGAATGGCAGACCGAGGAAATAAGACGCAGGGCAAAGGAATTTGGCAGTTGGGATGCAGCCTATTTCGTGACCATTGCCCGCACTTTCGGGGTAGGCATCAACGGTGACTTGATGGAGCAGTGGGCGAAGACGCTGCCAATGTCGGTGATAGACTTCCATGCCGATGACCTTTTTCAATTGGAAGCCCTCTTTCTTGGACAGGCAGGACTATTGGAACTCGATACGATTCCAGAACGCTTTCAGCACGATGCACTCAACGAGGGCTATTTTGCCAAACTCCGCAACGAATATCTCTACCTTGCCCACAAGTATCCACTCCATCCCCTTGACGGCAAGCAATGGCAACCAATGGGCAACGGACGCAACCGAACACCGCACCTTGCTTTCTCATTCCTTGCCAACATGTACTATCAGCGCAAGACCTCGCTACACTCCATGCTCACATGTGAGACGCTGAAGGAGGTACGGAATCTTTTGAAAGTCAACGCTACCCCCTATTGGCAGACACACAACCAATTTGGAGCAACAACCAGGACGGGCATCAACCAGCTGAGTGCAGAACGGCTGAATCTGATAGTCATTAACGCAGTTGTGCCCATGCTCTTCGCATACGGTCGTGAGATGGCGCAGGATACCTATTGTGACCAAGCCTTCGACCTCATTGAAATTTGCAAGGCTGAGAAGAATGCCATCACTAAGCACTGGCAGCAGTACGGTATCAATGCCGACAGCGCAGGACAGACACAGGCACTTATCCAACAACAGCGTGAGTATTGTGACAAGAGGCAGTGCCTCCGATGCCGTTTCTGCTATCAGTATCTCAAAGGCACCACGAAGTTAGAGGGCTATAGAAACATGGTGATAGAACCCGACCTTTTCGCAGAATTGTATTAAAGATGGCAGGGAGCCGAGGAAAGCAAAATCCTCGGCTTCCGTTTCTTTCGTGAGCAAGCGGAAAAGAAACGGAAGCGGAAAGAAACCGCAAGAACGAAAGCCAAAGGGAAACGTTTTTTATTGGATAGCCCAAGCAAAGCCTTTTGCAGTACGAAGCGCATTGTCCTTGAAATGGTTGCCTTCGTTCCACTCCAAAAACTTCTCGCAATCCAGCAGTTCGTGCATCCGCTGAACACATTCACCGACACGCGCCATTACAGGATTCTTCGCCTTTGGCTCCTTATCGCCAAGGCTCAGATATACCCGGTTGGCTTTCATCTGATGACTTTCAGCAAATTCTATCCATTGGGGGAACCAGACTGACGGTGAAACTCCAACAATGGACGAGAATACGTCCGTCTGATACCCGCTCCACAGTGTAAACAGCCCTGCAAGGGAATAGCCGCCAAGGCAATAGCGGTTGCCCTTGAACCTCGGAACCAGTTCGTCAAGTATGTAGCACAATGTCTTTGCCGCACCATCCCCGAAATCCTCGCGACCGAACACCGCAGGTGCCTTCCAAGGTGACAGTTCCGAATTCCAGTCGTTGATACGGAAGGCAACAAGGGAATATGATACCGTAGAATGACTACTAATCCATGAGATTTCTTCATCCAGTCCCTGCAGGTCATGCTCGTCTACGGGCTGGATGATTATCCATTCCGGCCTTTCCGTTGTCTGGTGTACCCAGACCTGCCTTTCTGCTATCTCAATCTGTTTCATACATCGCGTTCCATCTTCACATGTGGAATACCGTCCTCCAGGAACTCTTCTGAGCAGACCTTGAAACCAAGACGCTCATAGAAGGGAATGGCATAAGTCTGAGATTCAAGATAGAGATGCCTGGCACCGAAATAACGCCCGGCATTTTCCATGACGCTGCGCATCAGAAAGGAGGCATACCGCCCCCGCCGCTTGTCCTTTGCCACGACTACGCGCCCTATCTGAACGATTTTCCTGCGTTCGTTCTTCATAAAGAATCTGGCGTATGCTACCATCTTCCCATCCTCAGCAATCCATGAGTGCATGGCCTTTTTGTCGATGCCGTCGAGGTCTTGATAGACACAGTCCTGTTCTACGACAAACACCTCCGAGCGAAGTTGCAGGATATCGTAGAGCGTTTCGATGTCAAGATGCCTGAAAGATGTTGTGTGAATAGTCATATATCCAAACTTTTGTCCTTATACTCTTTCAATGCGTTCTCATAAATCCGTTTGTCCCCCTCTGAGAAACAGCACACTGTCACTTCACCTTGGAAACCTGTCTGCAGATGTCTGAAGATCACGCTCAGTGCGACATGGGCAGCTTCCTGCTTGGGATAGCCATATACCCCAGTGCTGATATTGGAGAATGCGATGCTTTTCAGGTCATGCTCCTCGGCAATCCTCAACGACGTGTTATAACATGAGGCAAGCAGTTCTGGCTCATGCCTATTGCCGCCATACCATACGGGGCCGACCGTGTGGATGACATACTTAGCGGGCAGTCTGTACCCCTTAGTAATCTTGCTCTGACCTGTCTCGCATCCGTTCAGTGTCCTGCACTCTGCCAGGAGTTCAGGACCTGCGGCACGATGGATAGCACCGTCCACGCCTCCACCGCCGAGCAGCGACCTGTTGGCAGCATTCACGATGGCATCCACCTCCAGTGTGGTGATGTCAGCCACAATAATCTTCAGTCTCTTGTTCATAGTCCGTCATAATTACAGCATGGGCAGTGCAAACGGGAGCATGTTATTCCGACCGCATCCAATGCCCGAAGCGTTAAAATCGCTGCAAAATTACTAAAAATCAGGCATAATCCGTTCATACAGACTGCGGTCTGGCTATTATTTGCAGATTTTTCACTATCTTTGCCCTCAAATTCTTACTAAACAAATACAAGACGATTATGAACATTCTGATTTTACAGGCTTCTCCGAGAGCCAACGGAAACACCGCTTGGATGGCGGAAGAGTACAAGAACGCTGCCGAGGCAGCAGGTCATGAGGTGACACTGGTGAATGTGTCGAAGAAGAAGATTGCGGGTTGTCTGGCCTGTGAGTACTGTCACACAAAGGGCAATGGTGCCTGCATCCAAAAGGATGACATGCAGGAGCTTTATCCTCTGATGAACGAGGCAGAGGTCTTAGTACTGGCTGCACCCATTTATTATTTCACGCTTTGCGCTCAGATTCAGGCTCCTGTTCAGCGTATGTATTGTGTCAACAAACCTGCCAACGTGAAGAAGATGGCTCTGCTGATGTCTTCTTATTCGCCAGGAGTCTATGACGGTGCTACTGCTGAGTTCCGCGACATCTGTAACTACTGGAGCGTAGAGAACATGGGTGCCGTTACTGCCAAGATTGACGAGCAGAAGACCGAGGAAACCAAGCAGAAAGTGATTGCTCTCGTCAGCAAGCTATAATAATGAACAAGGTACGAATCACTGCCATTCGCCAGACAGTCTATCCCGACTTGATGGCGAAGTATGAGAACCCTATCGAGCATACTTGCGACGTCACGGAGGGCCAGCAATGGATTTCCGTTGACGGCAAGCAGCCCCAAGGTATGTGTCCTGCCGCATGGTACTCTATGCGGGAGTTCGTGGAGTCACTGGCCAAAGGCGAAGGAAACTTTTACGATGGCTGGATGAAAAACCCGATGAGTGCGATGATCAGTTGCAACGATGGCTTCCGTCCGTTCAGTTTCTATATCGAGGCTATCGACGATTAAAAAACTTTGGGAGAAACGATGAGTAGGAAACTGTTTTGCGAAATATCCCCATTCACCTATCGTATGTCGATGGAAAAGGAAATACTGAAGCGTCGTTTGAAGGACTTCCTTCGCAAGATCCGTTTCGCGCGGGAAAGGACGACAGATTCCCTGCCCGTCCTCGTCTATCAGCACAAGTCACTCATTCGCCGCCGCCTGGGCAATGTCAATATGCAGTTGCAAGAGAACAAGGCTAACAACCTTGCCCTTGCTGTTACCCATATCAACGGCCTGCTTATTCGTCCTGGCGAAACGTTCTCTGTATGGAAACTCGTCGGACGAACCACCGAGCAAAAAGGCTACAAGGAGGGACTGACGATTGCCAAGGGACAGCCGTCTCAGGGTATCGGAGGCGGATTGTGCCAGTTGTCGAACCTGATTCACTGGATGATGTTGCACAGCGAACTGTCCATCGTGGAACATCATCATCACGACGGTATTGACTTATTCCCCGACTTTGGCCGTCAGATTCCCTTCGGCACAGGCACCAGCATTTCTTACAACTACATCGACTACCGTGTGAAGAACGAAACCACCAACACCTACCAACTACGGCTTTGGGTAGATGGCGAATACCTGTGCGGAGAACTCCGTGCCACAGAGCTACAGCCCCATACCTTCCATATCCACGCCGAGAATGAATACTTCTCTCGGGAAGGCGATGCTGTTTATCGGAATGGACAGGTCTATCGTGATGTCATCGACCGTGTTACAGGCCAGCATCTCGAAAGCCTGCTCATTCGGACCAACCATGCCAGGGTGATGTACGAATGCCCGCCCTCCATGACCATCCGAGAACAATGATTATTCAGATACACAATCAAATATATGCAATTATGATACTATCAACAACCCCAACAATTGAAGGCCGCACCATCCGCGAATACAAGGGTGTGGTAACTGGTGAGACTATTATTGGTGCAAATTTTGTCAAAGACTTTTTTGCAGGCATCCGCGACATCGTAGGCGGACGTTCAGGCAGTTACGAGAAGGTGCTGCGCGAGGCCAAGGATACGTCTATGAAGGAAATGATGGAGCGTGCCGAGGCTATGGGAGCCAATGCCATTGTGGGCATCGACATCGACTATGAGACCATTGGCGAGGCCAATTCCATGCTGATGGTTGCCACCAGTGGTACAGCAGTTGTCATATAAACAGAAATTATTAGCAAAACAAATATGTTTAATCAACAAACAATAGAATCATTGGCATATTATGTTTATGCTTTAGTCGATCCAAGAGACAATCGTATTTTCTATATTGGCAAAGGAAAGGGAAACAGAGTTTTCCAGCACGCAAAAGACTCTTTGAACGAAAACGACACCAGTCTTAAACTTGACATTATAAGAAGTATTCTGCGAGAAGGGAAACAGGTTGGCCTCTTTATCATACGACATAATCTAACTGAAGAAGTTGCATTCATTGTGGAATCTACGCTTATTGATCTGTTGACCTATAGAAAGTTTAACAAGACGAATCAGTTAGCAAATATTGTTGCAGGCCATCATCAATGGGATGAAGGTATTAAAGACGTTGACGAAATCGATACAATATACAACTGTCCGAAGATAGAAATAAATCATGGTGACACATTGCTATTGGTTAGCCTCAATAAAAGTTTTGACCAGGCAAAAGCCAATGGGGTATATCGCAGGATTGACATTTATGAATCAACACGTAAATATTGGAAGATTGGAAAGAACAGCCCTCAAGAAATCAAATATGTACTTGGAATATATAAGGGCATTGTTAGATGCGTGATTAAAGTTAAATCCTGGGAGTGGACTATTGTTGCAGAAGACGGCACAAGATTTAAGAGTGAAAGGTGTATCTTTGAGGGTAACCATTTAACAGATTCGCCATATTTGAACAAAGACGTGTCTGATTATCCTTTTGGCAGCGGAGGTGCAATAAGGTATATAAGAAATCAAAAATAGATGAACATAGAAGACTATCGTGAGTTTTGCCTGTCATTAGGTGCAGATGTGGAAGAGAAATTGCCTTTTCAGAAGTTTAAAAGTGGTGAAGGCGTATTGGTGTTCTACGTCACGGGACACATGTTCTCATTCTTCGACTGTAATGACTTCTCCGTCATTTCTCTGAAATGCCAGCCGGAGCGCATTGATGATCTGAAAGCGCAATATGGCTGTATCGGCAATCCATATAACGAATCGCCAAAGCACTGGATTGGCATCAGTCCATATACTGCGCCAGATGACTTGCTACAGGAACTGACACGAAACTCATACGAGATAGTCAAGGCGAAATATACGAAAAGACGATGAGTGAGATGTGGAACTTGTGGCATGGATGCCACAAAAAGAGCGAGGGCTGTCAGCATTGCTATGTGTATCGCCGAGACGCAGAGTTTGAAAAGGACTCAAATGTCGTGACGAAGACTGCATCGTTCAATCTCCCCATCCGTCGCAATCGCAACGGTAACTGGAAAGTGCCGCCCGGTACGTTGATGTTCACATGCTTCACTTCAGACTTCTTCATAGAGGAAGCCGATGAATGGCGCGAAGATGCCTGGCTGATGATTCGCAGACGAAACGACCTGCACTTTTTCATGGTCACCAAACGACCTGAACGGATTCCGCAATGTCTGCCAGAGGATTGGGGTAACGGCTACGAACACGTTACTATCTGCTGCACGATGGAGAACCAAAGGCGAACGGATGAGCGTCTGCCAATCTTCCGTGAGTTGCCGATTCTTCACAAAGCCATCATCTGCGAACCACTGTTAGAGAGTATCAACTTCCGAGGAAATCTCGGCAGTTGGTGTGAACAGGTGACTGTAGGAGGTGAATCTGGAAATGATGCCCGTGTCTGTGATTACGAATGGGTGCTGAACATCCGTGAGCAGTGTATTAAAGCCGATGTTCCATTCCACTTCAAACAAACGGGAGCGCATTTCCGCAAGGGCGGACGAATCTATAATATTCCCCGTAACCAACAAACGGCACAGGCCAATAAAGCTGCCATTGACTTTCATACAACTCCAATATCTGATCAACCATGATTCGGGACTTCATCGCCATCGACTTCGAGACGGCCAATCAGCAGCCGTCAAGTGTCTGCTCTGTTGGAGTGGTCATGGTTCGTAATGGGCAGGTAGCTGACAGTTTCTATAGTCTTATTCAACCAGAGCCAAACTACTACAATTACTGGTGTCAGCGGGTGCATGGACTGAGCCAATGCGATACGGACGATGCGCCAGTGTTCTCGAAGGTATGGCAGCAGTTGGAGGAAAAGATTGCCGATGTGTTTTTCCCTGATCAATTGGCGTTTAACAATCGACGTGACCTGATAGCCTCCATCCCATTCGTGGCCCATAACGCACGTTTCGATGAAGGCTGCCTGAAAGCTGTGTTCAAGGTGTACCAGATGGATTACCCTAATTATCGTTTCTATGATACCCTTACTGCCGCCCGCCGACAATTCGGACACACGATGCCTAACCACCAGCTCCACACCGTTGCAGCAGCCTGTGGCTACGATCTCCAACGGCATCACCACGCACTAGCCGATGCTGAAGCCTGTGCAGCAATAGCTTTATACCTTTTATAATATGTATAGGAGAAATCAAAGCCCCGACCTGCAAATGACAGATCGGGACTTCTTGGATTATATATAGGATGGCAAACAGTTATGCCATGAAGTGCCTGATATGACGGGCAGACGTTACCTTGGCATCGTAGATGACTGTCACTTCACGAGTACGAGGATTCCACTTGGTGTCCATCACACCCTTCATGCGCTCAACCTTGGCAACGTATTTTCTGTGAGAATCGTGACGGCTGAGCTTGAAAGTGCAGGCTTTCACGTCAGGACGATAGGCATGATGTCTGTGGTTGTCGAAGTGACTCGTATTCTTGTCAACCTTGTCAAAGTGCGACCCCTTCTTGTCGTTATACACTACCACAACCTTGTCATTCTTACCGTGGTTATTGGGCTTCTTATTGCCAGCCATTGCGGGCATTGCGAATGTGATGGTCATCATCATCATGACTGCGATCACTTTATTCATCTTCTTCATAATCGTCTTCTTTTTTAATTGTTCAACTTCCGTTCAATGACCAGACTCCTATGTTCTGAATCACGGTGCAAAGTTAAGGCGATTTCGTGGAATTTGAAAGTGAAAAGTCCTATTCTGTGATTCCTAATTCCCTAAACTTATGTGGGGATTTCCCCTGACGTGCTATTATCTGCCATACGGAAATGTCCCGAATGAAGCCACAAAAGGCTACATCCAGGACGTTGGTTTTCAGTGTACAAAGAACAGGTCAAACTCCACTTGCCTTCGGAACTTGATGGACTTCACTTGTCGGCCATGCCAGCGGCAGAAGGCGATGTAGTCATTGTAGATGTTCCTGTCGCCACGTTCAATCTTTCGAAGCAGTCGGCTCTTCGGACGTTTGGAAGTGCCGAGGATGGCGTATGGCCCGACATTGTAAGCCAATACCGAGAGCAGCAGCGCATCCTTGCCGTAGCCACGGAACAGATAGAGGTTGCGCATCAGGTCGAGACGGAGCAGCAAGTCACCCTGTTTCCTGGTCATCGTCCGTGCCGAGTATCGTTCACCTTTCTGAAGCTGATGACCATAGCCGACATACGGATAGTTTTTGGTTGTGTGCCAGCCCTCGAAGTGCTTGATACAGGCGACGGCCATTTCAAACTGCTTCTCCGTGTACGGCAGTTGATTGGGTGTCGCTCTCGCCATCCCCACCGTGCAGAAGCACAGGAGCGACAGCAGTTTAATCCTCAACCTTTTCATCCTTCTTGTTCTCGTTGTTGAAGTTGAACGTCAGCGTCTGGCTGTTGCCGTTGCTATCCTCAACGACCACGATGAACTTGTGCGCATCGGTACTGGCTGAAGTGTAATAGAGCCGGAAGGTCTCGTTTTCCAGCAGGTAGCGGTCGTTGGGCTGGAGGATCGTGCCGTTCTCCATCCTCAGCGAACCCGTACCATCGTAGAGGAACCAACGGATGGTGTAGAGCGTATTCTTGTAGTCGCCTTCCTTCGCCAGATGACAGCGGATTTCCACCGTCTGCCCACGCAGCACCTTCGTCGGCACAGGCATCACCTCCACCTCAAACGGGTAGTTGGTCTGAATGTCCAGGTCATCCTCGCAAGAAGTAAAACCAACCAGTGCGGCCATCATCGTGGCGCACATCATCACTTTCTTCAATAATTTCTTCATAATTTCAGTTTCGATTTTGTTTGTTGTTTGTTCGTTAATTGCTTTTGCAGGTATTCGTTCACGTCCTTGCAGGGACGGAAAACGACGGAGAAGTCCTTCACTCTGTCACCGTATCGTTTTTGCAGGGCAGCGAGGCATTTCTTTCCGGCATCGTCATTGTCGAGCCAGCATTTTATCAGTTCATAATTGTCTAAATGCTTGTACGCCTTTCCCTTGTTGGCTATAGAGTTCAACACCAGATTGTCCTCCGTCCTGCCGTAGCCGAGCTTCAGCCCCGACATGTAGTCCACGAATCCCTCATAGACGTTGACCGTAGCCGAGCCATGCCTGATGAGCGACACGGCCTTTGGCGGGATGCTGCCCTTGAAGAACCTATTGCGAATCTCGTAGCCACCGTCCTCATTGGGGAATCCGACGGCAAAATAGTTTTTGTCGTGCAGCCTGTAGTGAATCTCCACGCAGTTCGCCGTCGCGATGTCCGAGGGTATGCCCCTCTCCCGAAGATAGGCCAGCAGTGCCGGATGGCCCAGCGGCTTCACTTCCACGTCCGTGAACTGAGGCACCGTAGGCTCTGGCTCATACTTTGGAGGCTCTGAGCGTCCTATCGGATTGTTCGTCACCTCACCAATATACCTTGCTTGTGCCATGAAGTCGTTGGAGTTGATCATCAGCCCTGCAAGGGTAAAGATGTCACCGCCGACACCCGCCCCAAAGTCATTGAAGATGTTCTTCTCGGTATTCACGCAAAACGACGGCGTACTGTCCGAGCGGTATGGCGCATGGAACCACACTTCTTTACCCCGCTTCTTCGTTGACTTGCAACCGAGCCTGTGCATGAAGTCCGTGATGGGCATGTCGCGTATTTCCTCTATCGTCATCGCCTGTCAGTTGATCATCAGTTTCAGTCCCACGCCGTACTGCGTATGGAAATACCCCGTGTCGTTACCCCACAGACAACGCTCCCGTACACTGCCCGTCAGTGCCAGACGGTCTGACAGATACACCTCGACGTTCAGCGTCAGTGCACCGCCATAGACGAAAGCATCCCTGTCCTGTAGTGTGGCACCGTCAGGCAGCAGCGTCTTGCCCCAGTTCACTGTCTCATAACCTGCCAAGGCAGAAGCACCACCATAGACAAACAGGGTCTTGCTGGCATCCGTGAGCAGCTTCTGATAGTAGCCGCCCTCTGCCGTGAACTGAACGACGGGGATGGCCGTGTCCTCGTCGTAGTCGTATTCACGCTGCAGATACTCGCCGCCGAACACCCACTTGCTGCCGTTCTTCGTGTAGGTGGAAAGCGCCACGCCGCCACTGAATGCTGCACTCAACGGCTTGCCGTCCACGAAAGCACCGCTAACCTCAATGCCCTGCATCTTGGGCAAACATCGCTGTGCGGAGGCTTGCCCCATAGTCAGGGCAAGCACTCCAATCATCAATAGTTTCTTCATCTTCTACTTCACTTTAAGTTCTGAAATCAGTTTTGCACGTACCAGGTCCGAGTTCTCAATGACGAACTGCTGATTACGCCCGCCGTTCTTCTCTGCCAGTTCCACCACCAGACACTTGTCATCGGGCAGCGTAAACTTATCCATCGTCCACACCGTGCGCTCTGATGAGTTGCCCGATACGTTCAGCACGAAGTTCTGTGTGCGCAGGGGCTGGATCACCTGCTCCTGAATGGCCGTGCGCTTCACCACCTTCTTATCAACTATCTTCCATGTCACATAGTCCACGTCGAACGGTACATTGCTGGAGTTCTTGATCTCTGTGTGGAAGTAAAGCAGCCCGTTGTGCGTATAGATGCCCTTCAGCAAGAAGCGAATCCCAAAGCCTTTGCTTCCGATGTGTTTTACTATTCGCTCGTTCTGCTTCCAGATGCTCTTCATCACAAGTCGCACCAGTACGGGACTCTCTGAGCCGAGTTCCTTCAGATAAATATCCATCGAGTTATTGGGGCGATTGACTGCCGAACCGTCATGGATGAAGTCCTTCATCTCGATGTTCAGTTTATCCGGCTCCTTGGCGTACTTCACGTTGAAAGCATAGAAACTGCCGTCCTCCGTGATGACGCTCATGTTTGTCTCTCCCTTGAACCATCGCTTGGTAGCCTTGACTCGAATCACATTCTCTGCACCGTCAGCCTTGCCAGCCATGATGTTGGCAGAACCCAAGTCCACGTAGGTTACGGAGGCAGGGAAGATAATATGCACGGTCTTGTCGAAGGTCACCTGCAATCCGTGAGGCGGAATCATGCGGTCGTATGTAATACTTCGCGTCAGCCCCTGAAACAAGTCGCCATCCTTGGGCAGTTCCGTATTCTGTGCATTCACTGCGCTTGCGCCCATAAACAGGGCGCAAGCAATCATCAAAACTGTCTTCATTCTCATAATCGTTATTTCTTTTGTTGTTAATTGGTTATAAAATTAGTTCTCCTTCTGATAGAGCAGCACCTGATACCCTGCCTTCAGATGCACCTTTATCGTGCGCATCTTTTTGGCGATGTACTGGCTCGTCCCTTGAATCAGTCCCTTGCCGACGTCAGAGACCAGTTGCGCCTTGGCATCCGACGAGATACTGATGCTGCTTCCCATCGATCCGCCCATGTTGGCTGCAACTTCCTTGGCGGCACTCACCTCCATTGAGTTGGGAATGAAGATTCCTTCCTGTCCGTCGGTGTCATAGACTGACAACTCCACAGGAATGATCATCCTGCCGTTCTCTATAGATGTGATGGTGATACAAAGCCGTTCGCCCTGGATCTTCGTGGAGCCGACCACTATAGAGTTTTTCGGGATGATGCGCTCATCCACCGCCATCGACTCCAACAGCCGCAGTCTCACCGTCTGCCCGTCAGTTACGGTCTGGTAGCCATAGACCGATGCTGAAATCGTGTTCTTGCGACTGACACCGCCATTAGCACCTACCGCAGTATTGAACGAGTTGAAGGCGAAACCGCCATCGTCATCCTCACAGTCATATACCTGATTGCTCAGAGCCGAGACCACCGTCTTTGCCACCTGCTGCACTGGCGAGACCTTGCGTTTCTTTCCCTGCTGGCCAGAAGTCCCTTGTTCACCTGCACCAGCGTAGGCAACCTGACCGTTGCCTCCCTGTGCCGCTGGCATATACTTGGCAGCGAGTTGATAGGACTTTTCCATCAGTGCCATTTGGTCATCAACAGTGTTGTTGGCCGAGGTCTGGGAGGATAGTTTCAGCTCCAGTTCCGCTATGCGGTTCTTCAGTTCCTCATTGGCAGCATCGCCCGACGGCTGGTAGAAACTGCCGAGCGTCTGGCTCAGTTCGTTACATGCCGCCGCCGACTGCTGCACCCTCTGCTTGGCTGGCGACACCTCTTCGTCCTTGTGTCCAGCCTTTGCCATCAGGTTCATGTCGTCAATCACCGCGACGGAATCCGTCTCACTCACCGAGTACGCCCCCAGGTCGTGCCGTGCCTGCAGGTTCTTCTTCACGCCGTCCATCTCGTAGGCTTTGCTCTTGTCGGCAATGCCAGTACTGCCCTTGTCAGCATCGGGCATCTCGGTATTGAAACCGCTTCTGCCCACGGCATCGTCACTACCGCCACCCAGCGAACTGAACAGCCAGAGCACGATGACCACCATGCCAATGACGGCAGCACCGAGCACCATCATCTTATTGCGCTTCAGCTTCTCTTCCTCAGTCAGTTCCTTTCTGGGCTTCGGTTCCTGCTTCTGACTCTCATTCTTCTGCCCCGCCGGGGATGAGCTGTCCGAGGCTCCGCCTTGCACTTGCTCCTGATCCAACATTTCCTTTTCTTCTTTCTCCATTTGCTTTTTCGTTTGTTGTTAGTGAATTACGATCCCTGACACTCCCAATCACGACGGGCTTGTCAATATGCTCTATCACGATGGTCGTACCGTCCCGCCTGTTGTCGGCAATGTCCGTCACCGTCTGCCAGATGCAGAACAGCAGCAGGACAACCAAGATACAGAACATACCAATGACTACGTGCATCCTCTGCTCAGGCGAGAGCGCATCAAGCCTTACCTTGATGCCTCCCGCAATCCTGTCTTTCAGCTTTACAACTTCCTGCTTCATTTCTTCACTGTCCTGATGTCCTTGTTCTCGATAATCGTGAAGTTCCGAATCTGGAAGCCGTTGGGGTTGTCGTCCGAGCGGCTGGAGTTCATCAGTCGGCACTCCGTCACCAGCGTCCTCTCCGTCACGTTACTCTCGCGAATGATCGTCTGCTTGGCGAACGTCCTCACCTGATACGGATAGCTGTCGAAGTCGCACACCACGCTGTCCACCCTCACCGTCTGGTTGATGTTGCCCGCGATAACGCGATTATAAAAGCCCTGTTCCGCGAAGTCACGGTAGTAGTTGTAGGCACTCTTGTCGGCCATCACCAGCGCACGCTGCACATTGCTCTCGATGGCGCTCTTCTCCGGTGCCAGCGTGAAGAAGAGTTCGTGAAAGCGGCGCACGTGTTCACGAGCCTCTGCCGGACGGTTCTGCGAAAGGTCCTGCGAGAGTGCCAGCATCAGCGACTTGCCGCCGTCAAGCACATAGATCTTCTCCCGCTGCTTCTCCGCGAAGCTGTACGAACTCCACACCGACCACACCGTGACCACCGTACATGCGGCCAGGAATATCATCCCGAACAGCCGAAGCTGCCGGAATGATGATTCGATGTTCTTCAATGACTTGAATTCCATTTCTCTTTTTGTCGTTACAATTTTAGTTGTTCATATTCTCTATTTGGCTAACCACAGCGCACCGCTCTTCATAGCGCCTCCGCTCTTGGTCAGCGACTTGTTCACGTTGCGGTTGTAGTTGCCGATTCCGCCTGCCTGTATCACCCATCCGGCCACCGTAGGCACGGTGAAGTAGCCGATGATGCCTATCAGCATCATGATAAGATAAACCCCATCCGATGAGTCGAGCGAGAAACCCGGATCTGTCTGCATCTGCACGATGTCATGTTCGATGCTCAACTGCTGGATTCTCGCCAGTATGCAGCTGAACAAATCAGCGATGGGCAACCAGAGATACACCTGTATGTATCTGCACATCCACCCCGTGAGCGTACTCTGGAATCCGTCGTACACCGCTATGCCGAATGCCAGCGGCCCGAGTATCGACAGCACGATGAGGAAGAACGTCCTGAGCACGTCTATCATCAGCGACACCGCCTCGAACACCAGTTCCAGGATATAGCGGAAGCCGTCGCGTATCATCTTCTGCAGCTTGTACAGTCCGCGCTCCGCATACATCCCCGCCATCGTCGCCAGGTCCGACGGCGATATGCCGAGGTTGTCCAGTTCCTTGTCAAACTCCGCATCGTCCACCAGGTAGGCCGTCTCAGGGTTGCGCTTCATCATCTCAGTCTCCAGCTCGTCCTTCTGCTGCCTCAACTGGTCGAGGTCGAGCTTCTGCCCTTCGAGCATCGTGCTCACGCCCTGCACTATCGGACTCATCACGCTGTTCATCGTGCCGAGCACCAGCGACGGGAAGAGCAGGATGCAGATGCCGATGGCGAACGGACGCAGCATCGGGAACACATCTATCGGCTCAGCCCGCGCCAGCGACTGCCATACCCTGTAGGCGATGTAGAAGAGCGCACCGAACCCGGCCACCGCCCTTGCCACGCCCGTCATCTGTGAGCAGAGCGGCATCATGTCGTCGTACAACTGGCGCAGGATGGTGTGGATGTTGTCCGTGTCGATGATTAGCAATAAGTCTGTCATCATTCCTGTTGAGCCTTTGGTTTACCAGTACTTCTGAGCCCCTTTGCCGTAGAGCTTCAGCACACGGTCGAGGTCATGCTTCTTCTTTGCACGGAGGTACGACACGGAGATGTTCTTGTTGGTGTAGTAGTTGACGAGGTTACGGTAGTGCTTCATGTCACGGTAGCACTTGTCAACCACGTCCATCCTGTCCTTGTCGGTCATGGAGAGCGTCGAGATGTTCACGACCGTCTTCAGTTCGTTCAGTACGCCCGTCGATTCCTCCAGCAGTTTCGTGTAGCCACTGGCAATCGCTGACAGTTCCTCAACGGAAAAGTTCTCGTCGTTCATCATCTTCTGGAACGAGTTGACGTAGATGTCGGTGATGTCGCCCACCATGACGATGGTCTGCTGC
>OMXK01000051.1 GCA_900314995.1 uncultured Prevotella sp. | reverse complement strand
CTCGGCACCTTCGTGCCCACCGTGGAGAGCACCAAGGAGGGCATCACCAGGGCTGCCCTGCTGGAGGGTAAGTGGAACGCGAACACCTACATCAAGGGCATCCACATCCGCTTCAAGCCCGAGGGAAGCGCAGAGGACAAGATCACGTCCGTGGCCTTCAAGGATCTCTGTGCGCTGGCGACTTACGGCGTCGAGGAGAAGGTAGACCTCACGCCCGAGGAGACTGATCCCACCAAGAAGCAGTACATCAAGAAGGTCACTCCTCTTGAGGACTGGATCCGCGAGCAGACCACTTCTCAGGGCTAAAAAGGGAGGTAACGGATGAAGAAACGCATCATCGAGATAGCGGTGAAGGTCGTAGTAGCCGCTCTCACAGCCTTCCTGACAGCCATCACAACCACAAGTTGTATGGGTTACGGACCTCTCCCACTCTATTAGAGTACTCAAAAGAGAATCCTCATCAGGCAATCTGGTGAGGATTTTTTATGCCCTAGTGCGACAGGGAAAAGTCTTGCGCCTCTATCCTGTCGCATTTCCCCTGTTCCGTCGCAACAAGTCGATGAAGAATATGCGTGTTTTCTTGGCGTAGAGTTAGTTTTTTCTTCATATTGGTTTTGTTTTAGTTAATTATTGGTTTAGAAAACAGTAAGTGCTCGCCGGGAGGCGGGCACTTACTGCATATAATAGTCGTAATCATTTATTTAATAATTTCGCCAGTTCGCTGAATATTTTTTGCCGAATAGAGATCTTGTTTTACTTTTGCAGCAGAAAAATGAATAACAAAAAAAAGACTTTGCAATATGGAAATAATAAGTAAGATATTGATGACAATATTAAGTTTCGTAGTACAAATAATCGAATTTGTAATACTCTTTAATATGGCATGCTTTGCTGTGATTTGCATCTTTTTTCATAGCAACAAAAGTAAGACAGCATACTCACAAAGTGTATAATACCTAAAGAGGGGGATAACATAACGGCATAACTTATCCATAACGGGTGTAAAGTTAGTGAATTATTTGGCAATAACGGCTTTTATTCCTTAAATAATTTAAAAGGATTGGCTATATTCGTTTTTTTTTGTATCTTTGTAGCCCAAAATGTACAATAACGGATAAATGAGATGAAAAGACTATTCCTTACTGCGACTATCGCAATGGCATTTGCCGCAGGCGTAACAGCCCAAAACGTGAAAGCAACGGTTCATGCCGACAAGGCCGGAGCCAAGATTAACAAAGAGATTTACGGTCAGTTCTCTGAGCACCTCGGATCATGTATCTATGGCGGTCTCTGGGTAGGTGAGAATTCTCAGATCCCTAACATCAACGGCTATCGTAAGGATGTGTTCGAGGCACTGAAGGTGCTGAAGGTGCCCGTGCTGCGCTGGCCTGGCGGCTGCTTTGCAGATGACTATCACTGGATGGATGGCATCGGCCCGAAGGAAAAGCGCCCCTCACTGCGTAACAACAACTGGGGTGGTACGATCGAGGACAACTCATTCGGAACCCACGAGTTCCTGAACCTCTGTGAGATGCTCGGTTGCGAGCCTTATATCAGTGGTAACGTAGGTTCGGGCACGGTGAAGGAGATGGCCCAGTGGGTGGAGTATATGACTTCTGACGGTGACACGCCGATGGCCCGTCTGCGCCGTGCAAACGGTCGCGACAAGGCCTGGCACGTGAAATATTTCGGTATCGGCAACGAGGCCTGGGGTTGCGGCGGTAACATGACACCTGAATACTACTCCGACGAATTCCGTAAGTTCAACACCTATCTGCGCGACTATACGGGCAACAAGCTCTACCGCATTGCTTCTGGTGCCAGCGACTACGACTACAACTGGACCGAGGTACTGATGGATAAGATCGGCCCCCGCATGCAGGGTGTATCCTTACATTATTATACCTGTTCGGGTTGGGAAGGCCCTAAGGGCTCTGCCACGAAGTTCAACACCGACCAGTATTACTGGGCTCTGGGCAAGTGCCTGGAGATCGAGGAGGTGATCAAGAAGCACAAGGCCATCATGGACGAGAAGGATCCCGAGGGTAAAGTCGGTCTGCTCGTGGATGAATGGGGCACCTGGTGGGACGAGGAGCCTGGCACTATCGCCGGCCACCTGTATCAGCAGAATGCACTCCGCGATGCCTTCGTGGCAGCACTGAGCCTAAATGTGTTCCATAAGTACACCGATCGTGTGAAGATGGCAAACATCGCTCAGATTGTCAACGTGCTGCAGTCGATGATTCTCACCGACCAGGAAGGCACAGGCCACATGGTGCTCACCCCGACCTACCATGTGTTTGAGATGTACACCCCGTTCCAGGAAGCCACCTATCTCCCACTCGACCTTGAGAGCGAGGTGATGGCTGTCAGCAGGGGCTATTACAAGGAGAAGAAGAAGGCCCTCGACGAAGGCTACCGCCCATGTCCGATGCTCTCTGCCTCGGCTGCAAAGACCCAGGATGGCTCTATCGTACTGGCTGTGACCAACGTCAGTCTCGACAAGGACCAGACGATCGACTTCCAGCTTGATGGCTTCAACGCCAAGAGCGTCAGTGGCCGTATCCTCACCTCCAAGAAGGTCGATGATTACAACGACTTCCAGCATCCGAACGTGGTTGCCCCCAAAGCTTTTAACGACGCCCAAGTGAAGAAGGGTGTGGTGACTGTGAAAATTCCCGCAAAATCAATTATCGTTTTAAACATCAAATAAACTAATTATGAACGACAACAAAGTTATGAACATGGCAGCGGACAACATCCGTATTCTCGCTGCCTCAATGGTTGAAAAGGCAAAGTCGGGTCACCCTGGCGGCGCTATGGGTGGTGCTGATTTCATCAACACGCTGTACAGTGAGTTCCTGGTGTATGACCCCGAGAATCCCGCATGGGAGGGTCGCGACCGTTTCTTCCTTGATCCCGGTCACATGGCACCGATGCTCTACAGCCAGCTTGCCTTGATTGGCAAATACACACTCGAGGATCTGAAGAACCTGCGTCAGTGGGGTTCAGTGACTCCTGGTCACCCTGAGCGCGAGATTGCACGCGGCATCGAGAACACTTCTGGTCCCCTTGGTCAGGGTCACTGCTTTGCAGTAGGTGCTGCCATCGCCGCCAAATTCCTGAAGGCTCGTCTGGGCGACGTGATGAACCAGACCATCTATGCATACATCTCTGATGGTGGCGTACAGGAGGAGATCTCTCAGGGTGCTGGCCGTATCGCCGGTAACCTCGGACTCGACAACCTCATCATGTTCTACGACGCCAACGATATCCAGTTGTCTACAAAGACTGAGGTGGTGACCAGCGAGGACACTGCCAAGAAGTACGAGGCATGGGGCTGGTACGTACAGAAGATTGACGGTAACAACGTTGATCAGATCCGTGAGGCCATCAAGAAAGCTCAGGCTGAGAAGGAGCGTCCTTCACTGATCATCGGTCACTGCGTGATGGGTAAGGGTGCCCGCAAGGCCGACAACTCTTCATATGAGAGCAACTGCGCTACTCACGGTGCTCCTCTCGGTGGCGATGCTTATATCAACACGATGAAGAACCTGGGTGCTGATCCTGAGAATCCGTTCCAGATCTTCCCCGAAGTTCAGGAGATGTATGCAAAGCGTGCTGAGGAACTGAAGAAGATCTGCGCTGAGCGCTATGCTGCAAAGGCTGAGTGGGCAAAGGCTAATCCCGAGAAGGCAGCCCTGCTCGAAGAGTGGTTCAGCGGCAAGGCTCCGAAGATCGACTGGAGCAAGGTTGAGCAGAAGGCTGGCAGCGCTACCCGTAGTGCATCTGCTGCTGTGCTCAGTCAGCTCGCTGAGCAGGTGCCCAACATGATCTGCGCATCTGCCGACCTGTCTAACTCTGATAATACAAACGGCTTCCTGAAGAAAACTCACGACCTCGTTCGCGGCGACTTCAGCGGTGCTTTCTTCCAGGCTGGTGTAGCTGAGCTCACAATGGCATGCTGCTGTATCGGTATGGCTCTGCACGGTGGTGTTATCCCCGCTTGCGGTACCTTCTTCGTATTCTCTGACTACATGAAGCCTGCCGTACGTATGGCTGCCCTCATGGAACTGCCCGTGAAGTTCATCTGGACTCACGATGCCTTCCGTGTAGGTGAGGATGGTCCTACCCACGAGCCTGTTGAGCAGGAGGCACAGATCCGTCTGATGGAGAAGCTGAAGAACCACCATGGCAAGAACTCTGTACTCGTTGTTCGTCCGGCCGATGCCGAGGAGACCACCGTCTGCTGGCGCATGGCAATGGAGAACATCGATACCCCGACCGCTCTCATCTTCTCTCGTCAGAACATCGAGATGCTGCCCGAGGGCAACGACTACAATCAGGCCACTAAGGGTGCTTACGTTGTAGCTGGTTCCGATGAGAACTACGACGTGATTCTGCTGGCTTCTGGTTCTGAGGTTTCTACCCTCGAGGCTGGTGCCAAGCTGCTCCGCGAGGATGGTGTCAAGGTGCGCATCGTGAGCGTTCCTTCCGAGGGTCTGTTCCGCAGCCAGCCGAAGGAGTATCAGCAGAGCGTGCTGCCTGCAGGTAAGAAGAAGTTCGGCCTGACCGCTGGTCTGCCCGTGAACCTCGAGGGTCTCGTAGGTGCCGACGGTACCGTTTGGGGTCTCGAGAGCTTCGGTTTCTCTGCTCCTTACAAGGTGCTCGACGAGAAGCTCGGCTTCACCGGTGAGAATGTTTACAAACAGGTTAAAAAGCTCCTTGCCTAATGGAAGTAAAAAAAGTTGGAGTAGCTTGCGACCACGCAGGCTTCGCACTTAAGAAGTTCGTGCTCCAGTATCTTGAGGAGAAGGGTTATCCCTACAAGGACTATGGTACCTGGAGCGACGCCAGTGTCGATTATCCCGACTTCGGTCATGCACTCGCTGAAGGCATCGAGAGCGGTGAGGTTTATCCCGGTATTGCCATCTGTGGCTCTGGCGAGGGTATATCCATCACACTGAACAAGCACCAGCAGGTACGTGCCGGTCTGTGCTGGATTCCTGAGATTGCCCATCTCATCCGCCAGCACAACGATGCCAACGTGCTCGTGATGCCTGGTCGTTTCATCGACAACAACATGGCCCGTAAGATCATGGACGAGTTCTTTACCGCAACCTTCGAAGGCGGTCGCCATCAGAAGCGTGTGGACAAAATACCCGTTCAACCTAAGTAACAAAATAAATCCTCGGCCTTCCCGCCGAGGATTTATTTTATTTGACGTTATACAGATTCACCCATTCCCGAAGCGGTTCCACCGCCTCCTCATGCTTCGGATTGTATCGTAACATCACCGTCACGACGCGGATGGTGTCATCATCTATCACCTTACCATAATAATCCCAATACTCATCAGCACCCGTCAGGATGCTGTAGTTGTCACCAACCTCCACCAGATCGGCACCCATACCCATCATCTGCTGACCGGCACTATAGTTCATGCCCGTTAGAGAGTCAACGATGACTGAGAGGGAGATATCGTCCTTTATAAAGATTTCCTGACTGGTCTCGCTTGGCAGTTCCTGATGCAAAAGGAATGACGGATAATTAATATCCAAGCCCAATTTGTCGCTATGATACTTGATCAGGTCCCACTGGCCCATCTGGATGATCATGCTGTCGTCGCTCGTCAGAACCGACACATACGACTTAGGCTGTTGCTTACTACCGCAACTGCCCAGCCCCCATCCCATCACTATGGTCAGGACCGCACCAAATATGGACTTCATATTAATCATGCGGTGCAAAATTAATAATATCTACGAAAAGAAACAAATTTATTAGACAATAATTGAAATATCAGCAGTTTTTTACACTTTTTGCCTAAAATATTCAATGATATGGTCCAAGCCTTCATCGAGCGATACCTTCGGCTCCCAGTCTAGCTTCTGCTTCGCCACCGTGATGTCAGGCCGACGCATCTTCGGGTCATCTGAAGGAAGAGGACGGAACACGATCTTGCTCTTGCCGCCAATCTTCTTAATCACCTTCTCGGCCAGTTCCAGCATGGTAAACTCACCAGGGTTGCCCAGGTTAACAGGCCCCGTGAAGTCATCACCCGTTGCCATCACGCGCAGCATTCCCTCGATAAGATTGCTGACATACTGGAATGAGCGCGTCTGCTGACCGTCACCGTAGATGGTGATATCCTCACCACGCAGGGCCTGTACCACGAAATTCGACACCACACGACCGTCACTGATAGCCATACGCGGACCGTAGGTATTGAAGATGCGGATAACCTTGATGCGCACTTTATGCAGTCTATGATAATCAAAAAACAGCGTCTCGGCACAACGTTTACCCTCATCGTAACATGAACGCAGACCAATCGGATTCACGTTGCCCCAATACGACTCCGGCTGTGGATGTACATTCGGATCACCATACACCTCACTGGTCGACGACTGCAGAATCTTCGCCTTCGTCCGTCGGGCCAGACCTAACATGTGGTAGGCACCAAACACACTGGTCTTGGTCGTCTGTATCGGGTCTGTCTGATAATATATAGGTGAGGCAGGACATGCCAGATTATAAATCTCATCCACCTCAGCCCAATATGGATTGACCACGTCGTGACGCACCATTTCAAAATTCGGCTTACCAATCAAGTGCCACACATTCTCTTTCGAGCCACTGTAGAAATTGTCAAGACAAATCACGTCATTTCCCTCATTCACCAGCCTTTCACATAGATGAGAGCCTATAAATCCAGCTCCACCAGTCACCAAGATTCGTTTCATATAATTGCCTATTTTTAAATTAGCTGTTGCAAAAGTACAAAGTTTTCCCGAAATACAACAACAATTTGCCAGAAAAAACTTTTAATTGAAATTGAAACAACATACAAATAAATAAGATACATCGACACAGTAAGCCTAATCCAGAATCTATGTCATATGCAGTCAATTATAGATAAGTCACCGTCTCCTCAATCGGCTTCCGGCTGTTGTGATTGGCAAGCGGCCCTGTGCCTTCTGCCGGGAAACCGAGGGCGAGACAGGTCAGAATCTCTTCGTTGGCAGGCAACTGGAATACTTCGGCCATCTTGTCGGGATCGAAGAAGTTCACCCAACAACTATCCACCCCTACACTCTTCGCACAAAGCATCATGTGAGTGGTCACGATGGTGGCATCCTCAATGCCTGAGTCGTACTTCTGTCCGGGATAAGTAAACACGTTGTTTTTGTCGAACGCCACGATGAGCATGGTGGGGGCTCCATAGCGGCAAGGGGTGAGTGCATCGACCTTGGCCAGTGCATCAGCCGACTGTACCACATAGACGTGCTGCTCCTGCAGGTTCTTGGCCGTAGGAGCCAGGCGTCCAGCCTCCAGGATGCTGTCGAGTTGTTCCTTACTGATCTGACGCGAGTCAAACTTCTTGCAGGAGTACCTGCTTCTTGCTAATTCAATGAAATCCATAACAGTTTAGTTTAAAAATATACCATTTCGTCCACAAAGTTACGAAAAAATGCTTATTATTCCAAATATTATTGTAATTTTGCAGCAGAAATCAAAAAAATGAAGAAAATACTATCTACTTACGGCATTGCCTATTCAATCTTGCTGACAATTGTCTTCGGTCTACTATATGTATATCCGAAACTAGAACTGCATCTATTGTTAAACTCCTGGCATACAGACCTTGAAGATACCTTCTTCAAGTATTACTCCATGTTGGCGGAGTGGCCTTTGTATGTGTTGGCACTGCTACCTATATTGTGGAAGAAGATAGAGATGACCATTTTCTTCGCCATGTCGGAACTGTCAGGAGGTGCGATACTGCAGATATTGAAACACATATTCAGTTTCGACCGTCCTGTCAGTGCGTTCGAGCATTACGGCAATGTGATGCTTCCTCTGGTGCAAGGCGTAGACATGCATCATAGCAATTCCTTCCCATCCGGACATGCCTCTACATTCTTCGTATTCTGTACCTGCTGTGCGCTATTATTAGCCTACCACTACAAGCATAAGCATATAGAGAACAACCGCAGGACATGTATCCTGATGAATCTGCTGACGTTGTCGCTACTGGTCATTGCAGCACTTGGCGGCTATTCACGCGTCTATCTATCGCAGCATTTCCTGTCGGATGTCTGCGTGGGCAGCATCATCGGTTTTGTTGCTCCGTGCATAGTATTCTATTTCATCAGGAACAGGCTCACGCAAATCAAGAAGTGGAACCGGGTTATAGCTATTTGACGCTATGCTCGTTTTTCAGGTCGTACTTGTTCTTACGACGGTCGCCCTTGCGAGGCTGTGAGGGATGGAATCCCATGTGGGGTGACTTGACGCCTTGATAGCCGGCATGACGTTCACGGATCTTACGGACATAGTCGACGGTCTCAGAGCCTCGCATATAGCCATACTTCACGATGGGATCGTTGTAGTACTGAGGTGAGGCGAGCTTCAGCACATAGGGTGCTACCTCAGCCCAGCGATGTGGATTACGCCCGTCGCGCTTGGCGAGGACCATGGCATCACGGATATGGAATGAGCCGCCATTATAGCTGGCCAACACGAAGTTGGTACGCTCATAGTTGTCACCGATGTCGGAGAAAGCCTGCTGCAGTTCCTTGATAAGTTTGGCGGCAGCAGCGATATTGGTCTCCGGGTCGTAGAGTTTACTGCGGGATACACCGAGGTGGTCGGCAGTACCCGGCATGATCTGCATGAGGCCCTTGGCACCAGCAAAGGATACCGCCTGCGGGTCGAAGGTTGATTCCTGATAGCACTGGGCAGCCATCAGGCGCCAGTCCCAGCGGACATCACGACTGTACTGCTGGAAATAGCCATCGTAATGAGAGATGATGCCGCCCTTCCTGTCGAGCATCGGCGAGAAGATACGGCGACGCACCTTCTTCGTGGTGAGCATGGCGGTCTCCTCGTTCTTCACAACCTCTATCAGTGAGGGGCGATACCAGGTCTTCAGTTCCTCTGCCAGTTCGGGCTTCTGCTCCCCTACCTCAATCTGACCTGGTGTCTGCCAGGCAGCCATATCAATCTCTCCCTCCTTGAGCTTACGCTTCAGTTCAGTACTGTCACGACACACATCCACGCGAAGACGAACGCCTAGCGAGTCGGCAAAGCGCTGGCAGATCATGTACTGCGTGCCCAGTTGCTTGCCATGATAGTCGTAGTAGGTCTCCGGTCCACTGAAAGTGCCCATGATGAGTTCACCGTTAGTCTGGATATCTGCCAGATCAAAATCTTCCGACACGGTGACAGAGTCGAGCACGGAACCATAGGGCGTGACGACCCGTTCCTGTTTGGAAGAACAGGAGGCCCACTGCAAAACCAGTCCTAAAACTGCAAAAATATACAAAATACGTTGCACTATGTCAAGAATATGCCTCAAAATCGGTGCAAAGATACTAATTTTCTATCACGGACTACGCAGATTTCATAGTTTTTTTGTAATTTTGCACGCGATTTAAATGATAGATAGACTTTAACGATATGTTACGTATTGCAGTACAATCTAAAGGACGACTCTTTGATGACACGATGAATCTGCTAGCAGAAGCAGACATCAAGGTCAGCGCATCGAAGCGTACGCTTCTGGTTCAGTCGTCCAATTTCCCCCTGGAGGTGCTTTACCTCCGTGATGATGATATCCCGCAGAGTGTGGCCAGTGGTGTGGCTGACATCGGTGTGGTTGGTGAGAACGAGTTCGTGGAAAGGCTACGGGTAGGCGAGTCGGAAGACTCGGGAATGCATGGCGAGGATGCCGATATCGTGTCGAGGCTCGGTTTCTCCAAGTGCCGTCTGTCGCTCGCCATTCCCAAAGAAATAGATTACAAAGGCGTGGAGTGGTTCAACGGCAAGAAGATAGCCACCTCCTACCCTGGCATTCTGAAGCAGTTTCTCGACAAGAACGGTATCGAGGCCGAGATCCATGTTATCACAGGTTCTGTGGAGATCAGCCCGGGCATCGGACTGGCAGACGGCATCTTCGATATCGTCAGCAGCGGCTCTACCCTCGTAAGCAATAACCTGCATGAGGTGGAAGTGGTGATGCAGAGCGAGGCCCTGCTCATCGGCAACAAGCATCTCTCAGCCGAGAAGCGTGCCATTCTGGAGCAGATGCTCTTCCGTTTCAAGGCGGTGAAGGATGCAGAGGACAAGAAATATGTGCGCATGAATGCCCCCAAGGCCCGTCTGCAGGAGATTATCGACGTGCTGCCGGGCTTAAAGAGCCCCACCATCATCCCTCTGGCCGACGATGAATGGTGCTCTGTGCATACGGTACTCGACCAGAAGCAGTTCTGGGAGATTATCGGTAAACTGAAGGAGATGGGCGCCCAGGGTATCCTGGTTACTCCCATTGAGAAAATGATTCTATAATCGACACTGAGATACAGAGACACAGAGTATATTGTATGAACATTGTAAGATATCCTGAAAGAAGTGAATGGCAGAAGTTGGTGGAGCGCCCGCATCTGGACGTTTCGAAGCTGAATGACACGGTAGCATCGGTACTGGCTGACATCAAGAAACGCGGTGACGATGCTGTGAAAGGCTATGAACTGAAGTTCGACCATGTGGACCTGCCTACGCTGGCAGTGACTCAAGAGGAGATGGACGAGGCTGAGAAGCTCGTTAGTACAGAACTTAAGGCAGCCATCCAGCTAGCACACTATAACATCCACACCTTCCATGAAGCTCAGAAATTCAAGCCCAAGAAGGTGGAAACCCAGCCCGGCGTGGTCTGTTGGCAGAAGAGTGTCGCAATCGAGAAAGTTGGCCTGTATATCCCCGGCGGTACGGCTCCCCTCTTCTCTACGGTACTGATGCTGGCCACCCCTGCAAAGATTGCCGGGTGTTCGGAGATTGTGCTCTGTACGCCTCCTGATCGTCAGGGAAAGGTGAACCCAGCCATCTTGGTAGCAGCCCGGATAGCCGGTGTCAGCAAGATTTTCAAGGCCGGTGGTGTTCAGGCCATCGGTGCCATGGCTTACGGTACAGAAAGCATACCTAAGGTTTACAAGATTTTCGGACCTGGCAACCAGTATGTGATGGCAGCCAAACAGCAGGTGAGTCTGCACGACGTGGCTATCGATATGCCGGCAGGACCTTCGGAGGTCTGCGTGATAGCAGATGAGAAAGCCAATATCGAGTTTATTGCAGCCGATCTGCTGTCTCAGGCCGAACACGGCGTCGACTCGCAGGTGTTCTTCATCACGACCTCTGAACAAGTGATTCTCGATGTACTGGCAGAGACGAACCGTCAGCTGGAACTGCTGCCCCGCAAGGAGATTGCTGCCAAGGCTTTGGAAAACAGTAGCTTTGTACTCGTCCACGATAAACAGGAAGCCATCGACTTATCCAACGCCTACGCCCCAGAGCATCTGATCATCCAGACTTCCGACTACGAGAATCTGGCTGCGAAGGTTGTCAATGCTGGCAGTGTGTTCCTTGGCGAATATGCCTGTGAGAGTGCGGGCGACTATGCCAGTGGTACGAATCATACCCTTCCCACTCATGGCTATGCTACCGCCTACAACGGCGTGAACCTTGACAGCTATTGCCGGAAGGTGACTTTCCAGCACCTGACGGCAGACGGTATCCACAGCATCGGTCGAGCTGTAGAACTGATGGCTGCTGCCGAACAGTTGGATGCGCATAAGAATGCGATGACCGTTCGCATAAAGTCCATAGGCAACGAGAAAAAATAGCGTAACAGTAAATGAAGAACTTAGAAGAACTGACAAGAGCCAACATTTGGTCGCTGGCACCTTATTCTTCTGCAAGAAATGAATATGCAGGCAGAGAGGCACGAGTGTTCCTCGATGCAAACGAGAATCCATACAACCAGCCTTTCAACCGTTATCCAGACCCCCTTCAGCTGGAGCTGAAAGCTGCCATCTCGAAGGTGAAAGGTGTGCCCGCAGCGAACATCTTCCTCGGTAATGGCAGCGATGAGGCCATCGACCTGCCCTACCGCTGTTTCTGTGAGCCTGGCGTGGATAATGTCGTGGCCATCGAGCCTACCTACGGCATGTATAAGGTCTGTGCCGACATCAATGCTGTCGAGTACCGCCCTGTATTACTCGACGAGAACTACCAGATAACTGCTGAGCAGCTACTGGCAGCCACCGATGCCCATACGAAAATCATCTGGCTCTGTACGCCGAACAATCCGACAGGAAACTGTCTGAAGCGTGAAGAGGTCATCAAGGTGATAGAGGGTTTTGAGGGGCTGGTCATCGTCGACGAGGCATACAGTGATTTCTCCTCGCAGAAGACACTGCGCTCAGAGCTGTCAAAATATCCCAACCTCATTGTGCTCAACACGATGTCGAAGGCGTGGGGCTGTGCAGCCATCCGACTAGGTATGGCTTTTGCCTCTGAAGAAATCATCCATATATTTAATAAGGTGAAATATCCCTACAACGTGAACCTGCTCACTCAGCAACAGGCACTGGAAGCCCTGAAGGATCCCTTCGAAGTGGACAACTGGGTGAAGATCCTGTTACAGGAGCGCACGAGGATGATGGATGCATTCTCGATGCTTCCCATCTGTGAGAAGGTGTATCCGACGGATGCCAACTTCTTCCTTGCCAAGATGACCGATGCCACAAAGATATACAACTATCTGGTAGATAAAGGCATCATCGTCCGCAACCGCCATCGTGTGCAGCTCTGCCAGAACTGCCTGCGCATCACGATCGGCACCAAAACGGAAAACAGCGAGTTGATTGCAGCGCTCAGACAATATTAGCGTCGTGCTAAATATTGTCTTTAATATGATTTGAAGTTATGAATAACCAGATAATAAACTCGAAATACAGATATACCTACACAGCAACGGCATCAGATATCACACCATTATACAGGCTCACTACTAATGCCATGCTGATGTATTTCCAGGACAGCTTCGCACGACTGATGACCATCCATAACGTTGCTGCTTTCGACATTGTCAAGCAGCACCGCATGTGGGTCATTACAGAGGTTCAGATTGACGTTCAGCCAACAGTCACCTACTGGTCAGAGGACTTCACGGTGGAGATCTGGGTCAGCGAACTGACATCACTCCGCATCTACTGTGACTTCCGCATCGTCAGAAAGGACAACGAGCAACTGATAGCCTCGGGTACAAGCCAGTGGAACATCCTTAACCTCGACACCAAGCGACTGGAGACGACGGATTTCCTTGCCGACAAGCTGACGGTGGTGCCCGAACTGATGACCGGCAGCCACAAGAAAGTACGGTTTCCGAAAACGCAGTCGGTCGACATGCAGATGGAACATCGTGCCACACGCCTCGACCTTGACTTCAACTTCCATGTCAGCAACCGCAGCTATGTCAGTATTGCATTGCTGACCATGCCCGAAGACATCCTGTCCTCGCAGACATTGTCATCAATCACCGTCCACTGGCTGCACGAGACCTATCTTGACGACCTCCTGACATGTCGCATGTCGCACACTGACGACGGCAGCTACCTTCACACGCTGACCAATGCCGAAGGTGTTACTGTATGCGAAGTCATGAGCCGTTGGCAGCCGCAGCCAGAGACTCCAGACGTCAGCGAAGTGCTGAACAGGGATTTGTAACCTTATCGTTATTGTATAGACTAAAAAAGGACTTGCCCTATTTTGAGCAAGTCCTTTAATTTCCAAACGGTATTTTTTTACCTGATTATCTTTTTACCATCCTTGATGATGCTGCAATTGTCAGTTAGGCTGCACCTCAAAAATACACAAATATATTTGGTATTTCATTCGGTTTTCACTAACTTTGTGCCTGATTTTAGGAACTATTCGATGTTTGAGCGTTCCCGTTAAACGAGAAGCAGCGTAAGATGAGCGATTTTATACAGCATATCATCATTGACAACACATTAAGGAGGATTGGCGAAACAGCATTTGCCGACTATCTCTGTCATGCCTATTGTTACGGAGGACATTGCACATTTGAACGTAATGGACAGTCGTTCCGCTTCGAGGCTGGCGACTGCATGATTATAGCCCGTCGAGGGGACTTGGTGAAGAACCTGCAGGAGAGCGAGGATTTCCGCGTGGATGTCATCTATGTGACACAGAAGTTCATAGAGTTAAGTACACCCCAGAGCAACTACGGCATGCGCGGCCAGCTCTTTTTGTTTCAGAACCCCATCATGAAACTGACCCCTGAGCAGCAGGAGGTGTGTCGTCTGAATTTTGAGGCCGTGAAGCGACGGCTGAAGCAGACCGAACACCGTTTCCGCCACGATGCGCTGATGAACGCCGTGGAGTGCATGATTATAGATTTTTTCGACTTTCATGCCCAGTTATATCCAGCAGACAAAATCAGCAGCCAGCAACATCAACTGATGGAAGAGTTCATGGCGATGCTGGAACGTGGCGACTTCCGGCAGAACCGCGACATCGGCTACTATGCCGACAAGCTCTGTGTCACGCCGAAATATCTGAGCGAGGTCTGCAAGAAAGTAAGCGGACTGCCGGCAGCGTTCTGGATTACCCGCTACACGTCGCTTGACATCAGCAGACTGTTGCGTGACCGCCGCCTCTCGTTTACGGACATCAGCGATATGTTCGGCTTCTCATCGCTCTCACATTTCAGTCGTTATGTACAAACCAATTTAGGGGCGAAACCAAGTGATTTCAGGGAATAACAGCCGTAATAGTAAGAGATAATGGAACAAATGGCGGGCGAAGACGCTAAATTTCGAAAACTTTTTGTACCTTTGCAAGCGTTTTTTAACTCTAAGCAATAAATATTCAATCATATTATTAGAATGAGAAAATCAACATTCAGACTCCTGATGCCCGCCGAAGCGATCATATAAAAAATAATGAAACAGATAATGAAGAATTTAATGCAATGGGTGCTGGCCGCCACCCTCATCTGCGGCACAAGCGTATTCAACTCGTGTTCGTCGGACAACGACGACAACCCTGTTCCCGAATCAGGAGCAAGTGGCGAACTTGTAGGCCAATGGTATTCCGACGTGTCGGGGGCTACTTATGCCGCCTGGACATACGGCAAGGCATGGCAGCAGATGGAGTTCAATGCCGACGGCACAGGAACCACCAGCATCTATTACCTTAACAACGACGACGCCGTGGGCCGTGAGCGCTATTCGTTCACCTATACAGCCACGGAGGGCGTGCTGACGATGGCTGACGTTGACGGAGGGTGACCACCAACTGGCCATGCAGAAGATGGATGACGCGAAGGCTAAGGACTTTGATGCGTGGAACAGGAAGGACAACCTGGTCAATGTGCCGCAGCCCGCCCGCTACACCGTCTTTGTCTATGGCAATGCGGGAGGCACCATGGACGCAATTATTGAGTACGGTTTCTGGGAGAAGATACAGCCGCTGCTCAAGGACCACAACAACGTCCGTGTGGTCTGCTTCTACAAATATGGCAAGAAACCGTCTGATGAGAAAAACTCCCATCCAGGTAAGTATGCCGACCCAGGCGACATCGTATGGTTCGAGCTGAACGACACGACCAACCTGGAGAATATTCGTAACGGAGGACTTCAGGCATATGGGTATGAAAAGGAGGCCCAGGCTATGAAACTGTGCGACCCCAAGACCGTCAGCGCGTTCATCCAGATCAGCAGTCTGGTGTGTCCTGCCGAGCAGTATGTGTTCAGCATCTGGGGACATGGCAACGGACTGAACCCCTTGAACGATGTCCCTGGCAAATACGAAGACCCCGCCGCTGCATCTGCCACCCGAGGGGTCATCGGCGATGAGTGGAATGAGGGTGAACAACTGGATATGTATGAACTGAGTGCCGCCATCCGTTCCGCAGGCTTGAACCGGCTGAACACCATCTTCTTCCACAACTGCCTGATGGGCAACATGGAGACGCTGACCGAGCTGCGCGGCCTGTCCGACTACATCGTGGCCTCGGCTCACCTGCTTGAGAGCGAGGGCGAGTTGCTCACGGAATACGTCCGCGGACTGCTGGAGAAGGGGAATACCGAGGATGCCATCGCACAGATGTTTGAGCGCGTGCGTCCGGCATGGGACCAATCCTATCACGACATTGAAGAAGATAATGGGCAAATAGTGGAGTCCTGGAAAAATGGTGACTACAAACTCATCCGCACCGCCAAGCTCGATGCCATCATCAGTGCCGCCAAGCGCCTCGCCGACAGGCTCCTCGCTCTCTACCCCACGCAAAGGGAAGCCATCGACAAGGCCACCAAGGAGGTGTATCGGTTCAACACCTATATTCAAAATAAACAGTCCCCCGAAAAGAGTATCGTATTCACCTACATGTTTCCCTTTTTCGATTTGGCTGACTATGCCCATTTGTTGACAAAGGAGACTGGCGACGCAGAAATGGCAGCCATCTCTGCCGATCTGGACAAAGCCTTCAGCGAAGCCTTCGTCCACTATGCCGATGTCAACACGAACGAACAGCATCTGGACCACTACACGCTGAGCGTCTGCCTGGCCCACGACAAACTCTACACGGCAGATTTCATCAATTCATCTTCTGATTTCCTGCGCAATTTCGACCAAGGCTACGAGCAGACCACATTCCACAAACTGACGGGATGGGGCAACTGGCTGCGCACCAACCAGCAACTGCTTTGGGGCAATCCCACAAGCGACGGTGGTGGTCCGCTCAAATAAATGTAACATAAGTACTAAAACCAATTAGCTACCGTCGGTGAGTAGGGCCTAACGCCAACGAGACTAGCGTGATTGTTTTTTCCGAATTTGGTAAAATCCCCCGAAAATTGTGTTAATGCAGTTTCGGGGGATTGTCGTACCTTTGCACTCGTAAACTTAAATGCATGTAATTATGGCAAAGAAAGTATTGATTGCGTACTACTCTCGTCGCGGAGAGAACTATGTGAACGGAAGTATCAAGAACCTTAAGTTGGGAAATACCGAGGTGGTTGCCCAGAAGATCAAGGCATTGCTGCCTGATGCAGACATGTTCCAGATTGATACGACCTATGAGTATTCCAAATCCTACATGACTTGCATTGAGGAAGCCAAGCAGGAACTGCACGACCAGGCACGCCCTGAGGTGAAGAACCCGCTGGAGTCGATAGATGAGTACGACACCATTATCCTGGGCTATCCCAACTGGTGGGGCACGATGCCGATGGTGTGCTACACGTTCCTGGAGTCGTATGACTTCACGGGTAAGACCATCATCCCCTTCTGCACCAACGAAGGATCGGGTATGGGCAGTAGCGTGCGCTTCATCAAGAAGCTCTGCCCAGGGGCAACGGTCGAGGATGGTACGCCCATTCACGGAGCCGAAGCAGCCTATGCCGACAGTGAGGCAAGAGAAATAGCGGCATTAGCAAAATAACAAAAGGAAAACATGAAAAAGCAGGTAGCAGTATTGGTTGGTGCTGGCAGCATCGGACAAGCCATCATCCGCCGCGTATCGGCTGGCAAACATATCGTGTTGGCCGACTATAGTCTGGAACATGCAGAGCAGGCAGCAAAGACTTTGGAGAACGCTGGCTTCGAGTGCTCCACCATGAAGTGTGATCTTGGCTCAAAGGAAGACATTCTGAAGTTGGTAGAATTGGCCACCAGCAAAGGTGAAGTGACGAACGTGGTAAATGCGGCAGGAGTATCGCCCTCACAGGCTCCCGTAGAAGAAATCCTCCGAGTTGACCTCTATGGTACAAGTGTTTTGTTAGAAGAGTTTGGCAAGGTGATCGCCGAGGGAGGTTCTGGTGTGATTATCTCATCGCAGAGCGGCCATCGTCTGCCAGCACTCCCCCAAGAGCAGAACAACGCTTTGGCCATGACTCCCACGGACGAGCTCTTGGAACTTCCCTTCTTGAAAGCCATCGACGACACGCTGAAGGCATACCAGTATTCCAAGCGTTGCAATGTGCTCCGCGTGATGTATGAGGCCACCCGTTGGGGTAAGCGTGGGGCGACTATCAACTCTATTTCTCCAGGCATCATCATCACCCCGTTGGCCAACGACGAACTACATGGCCCTCGCAAGGAAGGCTATCTGAAGATGATAGAGGGAATGCCAGCGCGTCGTGCCGGGACACCCGACGAAGTGGGCGACCTCGCCGAGTTCTTGATGTCGAGCCGTGGACGCTTCATCAGCGGAGCCGACTTCCTCATCGACGGTGGTTGCACCGCCAGCTATTGGTATGGAGACCTGCAATACTTAAAAGCAACACATTAATAGGAAACAAATATGAATACAATCAAGCTTTACAACGGCGTAGAAATGCCGAGGGAAGGGGCAAGATTCTTATCTGATAAAGTTCATGCCCTGCCACTCTTCGCGCTCAGGATAGTCGGGCTGGCCATTGGCGTGTATCTTCTTCAGCAGCCAAGCCATGTTGTCAGCCAGCGTGCGCATGGTCTGCATACCCTCGGTGTCCTGTGCCACTTCTCCAGGTGTCCGTCCATAGGCGATGTTCCAGTATTGTGAGGTCACTATGGGCATGTTCATCATCTCGAACATGATGTTCAGC
>OMXK01000081.1 GCA_900314995.1 uncultured Prevotella sp. | reverse complement strand
CTCCAACAAGGCCTGACGTGTCTCGTTCATCGTCTGCTGTATCTGTGCATCCATCTCGTTCTGCACCTGGTCGAAAGCAGCATTGATTTCCTCTGGTGTGCGACAGGTTTGGTATATCTCCAACAGGCGTTTCTCGAAGTCCACACCAGACTCAATGCTACCCAGCACATCGTCGCTGGCACCAAAGATGCCATCGAACAAGTGAAATTTCTCATAGAGCAACTGATAGACACGGATGTCGGCTGCATTTTTTACATTGATGAAATTGCACACCACCACATCATTGCGCTGGCCATAACGATGGCATCTACCTATGCGCTGCTCTACACGCTGGGGATTCCACGGCAGATCGAAGTTCGCGATGAAAGAGCAAAACTGGAGATTGATACCTTCAGAGGCTGCCTCTGTGGCAATCATGATAGAGGCTTTATTGCGGAAGTAATCGACAATGGCCTGACGACGATTGGCTGACTTGGATTCAGAGATACGGCCTGTGCGTTCGTTGACGGCAAGCCAGTTCTTATAGATCTGCTTGCTGCGCTCATCGTTGTTGCTGCCATTGAATAATACGATCTGACCTTTGTAGCCATTGGTCTCCAATAGTTCAAAGAGGTATTCCTGTGTACGACGGCTTTCTGTAAATATCAAGGCCTTGCGATTGGCACCAAGTTCTTCCATCTTCTTGAAGCCTACCTCCAAAGCTTTCAGCAAGCATTCACCTTTATTGTTGTCCTTAATACTGTTGGCAAGGTCGAAGATTTCCTGCAGGTCGGCTATTTCATGATAGACGGCTGTCTGCTGTTCTGGCGTGAGGCGAACCTTTTCTATTTCCTTCAAGTCTTCGTCTTCTGCATCTTCCTCCCATTCCTCTGTCTCTTCGCCAAAACTGTCATCGAAGAGGTCTTGAAGGCTTTCGTCTACTTCTGCTTCTTCTGTTTCATCTTCTCCTACCAGTCGCTTTAGGCGATTGATTATGGCCTGAACAGTATCACAGACGGCAAATGATGATGATGCCATCAACTTACGGATAAGCAACAACAGAAGGGTGCGCTGACCAGCAGGCAGACCGTAAGCATCGTCACGAAGCAGATAGGCACTCATCTTGTCGTAGAGTTCCTGCTCCTTCTCGCTGGGCATATACTCCTGAGCCATTGGGATGCGCGAAGTGTATTTCACATACTCTGTCACCTGTTTGCGCAGGTTGCGATGAATCAGGGTGCTGAGACGGAATTTCAAATCATGGAAGCTGTGGTTATCTTCTAACGAGTGATAGCCATATTGCGTATTGAAACTCTTCAGGTCGCCAAAATACTTGTCATCGATGACTGATACCAGTCCGTAGAGTTCTTGGATGTTGTTCTGTAGTGGTGTGGCCGTCAGCAACAGTTTCTTATTATGACGAAAAGCATCGCTGATGCGACGTGCTGCGGCAGAAGTGTTCTTATAGACATTACGCAATTTGTGGGCCTCGTCGATAACCACCAAGTCCCAGTTGGTTTGCGACAGCTGGTCAGCATACTTGGCTGCATACTGATAAGAACAGATGAAAAGGTGATGCCTGCGTAAGATTATATCTGGCGAAATCAGGGAACCACGTTCCAAAATCTCTGACTTCAGGAAGAACTTTTCTTCCATCTCCGTACTCCACTGACGTCGCAGGGTGGCAGGAACAATGATGAGAATACGGCGTTTCTGCTCTGCCCAGTACTGACTGATAACGATACCAGCCTCAATGGTCTTACCCAAACCAACCTCGTCAGCTAATACCACACCTTTCGAGAAAGGCGACTTCAAGGCAAACAGGGCAGCCTCCACCTGATGGGGATTCAAATCAACACGAGCCTCTGACAGAACACCAGCTACACGCATTTCATCATCACCCGACCGCCTCGATGTGAGCAGCCAGGCGATGTACTTTTGCTGTTCCTCTGTAAGTAGCGGCAAGCGCTGGTTCTGTACATCGTTCATTACTATTTCAAGTTAGTAACGTCTGTCTATGCTTCTATCTTGGGGGTTCCCTGTAGGACACAAAAAACGTGGGCATCATCTTGCTCACGTTGTGGTCCTAGGAAAACCAGATGAAGACACAAGACTTAGCCCACGCGCCGTTACAGCACGTGTGCTTACTTGCCTGCCTTCATCATTTCCTTATTATTGAAATTTCCTAGGTTTCAACGTGAATAGAACAATAGCAGAACGCTGTTTATCTCATAAGAAAAGATCTCCTGCTCACTGCAGCTGCCGCAGATTGCTTTGCAAAGATACAAAATAATATTATATTATAAACACTACTGCGTAAAAAAACACATTATTTAATAGATAGTGCCTAAACTCTCCCACTT
>OMXK01000056.1 GCA_900314995.1 uncultured Prevotella sp. | reverse complement strand
ATCCCGATTTTATTACTTACCATAGTTGGTTATTTAACTTTGCCAATTTCTGGTGGTTTTAAATTACGAAATTTTGGCGGTACAAAGTTACGTATTACAAAGATCTGCTGCACCATTGCCGATACTACAAAGGGGAAAGGAAATGCCCCTTTCAGGGAACCAAAGAGATGCTTTGGGGCTGGGAAAAGGCATGGATCAAGATGATCCAAAGCGAGGATGAGAAAGATTCGGAATTCCTCTCCAAGGCTCTCGAAGATTACATCCTCGCAGGATTGAGCGATTTCGAGAAATATGATGATATACCCCTCACCCTGAAAGCCATCCTTTATAATCGCTTCGATCATTGGAATGGGGGAGATGGATTCAAGCTTTTCTATTTACGATATTATAATGAGGATATCATGGTAAGTGAGCAGAGTTTTGTTCGGCTATGCCGATATTATAGGGGCGAGGATGATTGCCCTCAGGGAGTTTCAAAATTGTTGTGGGGATATGAAAAGTCATGGGTTGAATTCAATCTCAGGGCATCAAAGTTCGGGAATGGGGCTGATGCCGACTATCTGAAGACCATCGAGAGGGAATATAATGATTCAGGGCTGAGATACTTCGAGATGATGGATGATACCCCTGCAAGCCTGAAAGCACTCCTATTCAATCGATTCTGCCATTGGGATAGCGGATCGATGCGGCATAGTGTAGAGCCATTCAAGAAATGGTATCTCTCATCATACATGGGAAAGGAGCCTGATGCCTGAGTGCAGATTTTCCCCTGAAAATTTGGCTATCTCGAAAGAAATCCTTAATTTTGAACCCGAAAGCCATCCATGAAGCCATAAATGAGTGCATTTGTTACCGCTTTGTTACTCGGCAAAACTGATTGGATGGCTTTCTTTCTGAAAATCAAGTAGTTACGAGAAGAAATGCACAAATAAGTAGGAATTGTGATGTTATCGGGCTTCTGCGAAGGTGACATTAACTTAGATTAACTAAGTGTAATTTGGAAATTCGGTAACTATTGGTTACCTTTGCGCTCTAATAAGTATATTATGGCAGATATCAAAGCTGAGTATTTAGCCTGTCCTATCAGGCAAGTGGTGAGTCGTTTCGGTGACAAGTGGTCTATGTTGGTGCTCTATATGCTTCACACCAGCGAGACGGGTATATTGCGCTTTAATGAGATTCGTCGTCTGATGACGGACTGTTCCCAGAAGATGCTCTCGCAGACGCTGAAGAATCTGGAGCAGAGCCACCTTGTACATCGTGAGGTCTATCCGGAGGTTCCTCCCCGAGTGGAGTATTCCCTCACAGAGACGGGCAAATCACTGATGCCTGCACTTACGGCTCTGATAGCCTGGGGCAAGGAGCATTTCGATGAAGTGGTAACAGATTAACATTTTATGAATGCATTTGTAGAATATTTCAGAAACATACAAGAGCATAACGGGGATATCGGATATATCCATTCGTGCCCCGAGCTGATTGACTGTATCCGTCAGGTAGGATTCCTGCCGCTGCTTGAAAGTGGTATTCAGGGCTATGCAGCAGAGAGCCTGATGGCCGAGGAATGCCGATTCACGCAGTTCCCTGACGGCACTTGGGAGTGGCCATTGTGGCAATGGAAGGGTTCCGTGGTGCGTGAGGGCGGCTGTGTCTATGGTAAGTTCTTTGCAGGCAAGGCGGGCTTCATCAGTCGTGAGTGGTGGCCAGACTTCTATAATTGGCGTCGCAGCAATAACCCTGTGCCAGAGGAAGGCTCCATCGAGAATATCATCCTTACCACCCTGCGCGAACATGGCAGCATGATAGCCCGTGAACTGCGTGCCGCCTGCGACTTCACAGGCAAGAATATGCGCTCGAAGTTTGATGCATATGTGGGCCGTTTACAGATGGGCACCCATATCGTGACCGAGGATTTTGTCTATCCCGTTGACAAGCACGGACGGGAATATGGCTTCGGATGGTCGCTGCTGACAACGCCAGAGCGGCTGATTGGCCGAGAGGCTTGTCTGACAGACAGGACTCCAGAGGAATCCTATCAGCGCATGGTGGGACATCTGGCAGGACTGTTGCCCAACGCTATTGAGAAACAAATCAAGAAATTGCTGAAATGAGCGAGCAGCAAGAGCAGAGCCGAACTTGTTCGAGCTATGCCAAGTCGCGAGCGAAGAAGGAAGTAATGCAAATAGAACCATTACCGAATGAATTATAGGGTAGGGGATTCTCACTGCGCACCCATTGGGCGAACCTACCACCATAGCCACCCATCGGATGTGGATAGCGGCGACACCAGTCGTGGATGCTCTCTCCAAATTTGCGACCTTTCAGCAATGCGTCTGCCACACCGATAGTACAGATAGTGTCATCGGTGTAGCTGTTTTTATCAGACAGCCACTCAAAGTTATAGTCGTTAGTTGGGTTAAATTCCCAACGGCTACCTACAATATCACCTATGATTGCTCCTAACATAGCAATTACCAATTTGGAGGTAGGACGATATTTTCAACCTCATGTGCCCCTTCAAACAGCGGAGATATTTCATCATCGGTAAATCCGGCGATACCACAGCCAATGCGAGTCACTAGGAAGGTGAGGGTAGGGTGCTCCTTGGCGAACTGGATGAACTCGTCCACATAAGGACGGATGGTTTCCACGCCGCCCTGCATGGTTGGGATGGCATAGCTTTGGCCTTGCAGACCTACGCCCTGGCCCATGATGGCTCCGAACTTGCGGTAGGCGATATAGGCAGCCCCGCCTCCGTGCATACCTTTCAGATTGCTGCCGAATACAAAGATCTCGTTCGGCTCCAACGATGTAATAAACTCTGGTGTCGTTCTTTTCTGTTCCATAATTTCTTCTCTGATAAAGTCCATATCCTCGCACGACCTCTTTGCATACATATCTGCCAAAGAACCTGGCATTGTGGGTGCTGGCATCGAGGCTTCTCCCATCGTTGCCTCGCGACTGAGAATTGCCCGCATTCCCGAGCTTTGCTCACCTACCCGTAGCCTTTCGTCCATCACCTCCACCATATCCAAGTCCATGTCGAAATTCTTCTTGAAATACGGTATAATGATTTCTTCCTTCAGTTTCTTGTATTTCTGCGAGATGGCCGATGGAGTCATACCCATTTGAGCTGCAATCTCTTTCCCCTTGAAGCCACGCAATAAAAGCATATCGATAAGTAGCCTCTCCTGCCTGTCAAGCGGCGCATGGTCACAGACATCTTCTACCATCCGATTGAACTGCAGCCGCAAATCGCTCGTCACGTCAAACGACCGCAAATAATCTTCAAACGTGATGCTGCCATACTCTTTCTTGTACCATTTCAGTGCATCGAGCACCACATAACGGAACCCGTTGATGAGCCAGGTCTTCAGACTGACATTCGGTGAGTGGTCCTCCAAAGGCTTCCAGTCATGCTCCATCAAGTAGATGGCATACTGATGAGCCAGCGACATAAAGTCCAGATTCTCCTTCTCACTCAACTGATAACGCTGGTCAAAGATATAATAGCCTGCCTGACAATATCCGTAGAAATACTCTCGGATAATGTTGGCATCCCCCTTACGGAATCCACTGATAATAGTTTGTTCAGACAGCTCGCGATGATACATAAACAGATATTTTTTGCAAAAATACAAAAAAATCTCATTTCAACTTAATTTTTTCCGAAAAACGTCTTCAAAGATATGAATAAGCGAGTGAAATGAAGCTTGCTTCAATTTTCGAGCGAGAATATCTTCATCGAAGATAAATAGATAAAAGACGTCTTAAACAGAGTATTCACCATTTAGAAATGTACGATTATGCAAACGAATGAAGTTAAAACGAAGAGAGTTCACAACCTGATTATTGTCGATGAGAGCGGTTCTATGGAAGTTATCCGCAAGCAAGCCTTTGTGGGCATGAACGAAACCCTGCAGACCGTCCGTAAGATGCAGGAGAAGTTTCCTGACCAGGAACAGTTCGTCACCCTACTTACCTTCGACAGCGGCCACACCACTTGGCATTACGATAACCTGCCCGCATCACAGACCAAAGACTTGGACTGGAAAGCCTACTGCCCTGGTGGCGGTACACCTCTCTACGATGCCATCGGTAAGGGAATCTCAAAGACTAACGCCCAGATTGAGGATGGCGATCATGTGCTGGTGACCATCATCACCGACGGCGAGGAGAACAGAAGTGAGGAATGGACGCAGAAGATGATCCGCACGATGATAGAGAAGCTGAAGAAACAGAACTGGACCTTCACGCTCATCGGCACCGACAACCTCGATGTAGAGACCATGGCTCATTCCTTTGCCATCGACGAGCATCTGGAGTTCCAGCAGAGCGAGGCCGGCACCAAGGCCATGTTTGCCCGCGAACGCCGCAGCCGTGAACGCTACAACTGCTGTGTTGCCGAGGATGCCGCCATGCCTACTGGTACATTTTTCGAAGAGGAGAATTAGTAAAAAATTCGCTGCTGTAACTAAGTGCTACAGCAGCTGTTACACGATGTAGGCCGCCAGGTTGCTGATATGATCGGGCATCGGTATCACTACAAGGTCGTTTTTGACTATGTGATAGCAATGCTCGTTGAATACAAAACTTGCCTCACCTGCCAAGCAAAGTAGATGCATGCAGGTGTGGCTCACTTCTTGTGCTTCGTCTTGTGGCGCCATACTTGCATTCCAAGCAAAGCTCCGATAGTGCCTCCGATGACTGCAAGCATCAGCAAGGTTGCTTCCGATATGCGCCAGCTGCCTTGCTTGGCCTTCTTGTGTCCCGTTGGTAGCAAGCGACCAGAGGTCGAGCGCCACTTATCAATTCCATAGACGGCAAAGGTCAGAATATTGATAACTATCAGATAATATAGCAGTGCATTTGCCATCACTATTTTTCTTTTTGTAAAATCTCACATAGTTTATCCTCTCTGATGACCTTGGGAGCTGCCTTTCCTGCCAAGACCAGAACTTTCTTGCCATTGCGGTAGATGTGAAGCTGGCGAGAACGGACTACAGCTGTCAGTTCTGGATCATCCTGCATGGCTATCCAAAGGTGATGGTAGATTCCATCTTCTTCGAATAGTTTCCTTTGCAGGTGTGAGCACATGTTTGTCGTGTCGATAGTTAACATATCTTATATCCTTGGGCTTCTAACGTTTTGACTGCCTTCTCCAGTTGTGTAAGAATACCATTACCTCCACCGGCATCAACAAGCAGCACACCATTCTCGCCATGAAGCGTGAAACAAGTGTTGTAGCATCGGGTGGCAAGTGCATTGCCTGTACCGAGCATGGTGATGTAGTCGTTCACTTTTGAAAAACCTTTTATTGCCATATTAGTCCATTGTTATTGCAATGTTTTGTCTGGCTGTTGGCCGTCGTGAGCTTTCCATTCACATTCAGTGATCTTCATATCCGAGAAAATAGCCGTGAATGAGGACTCATCGGGCGAGCAGGCATAGATGCCGAAGCTGATTTCATCGGCTGCTGCTTGCATATGGCAGACGCGCATCTGACTGAACACCTGTCCGTCGGAAGAGCACTCGATACAGTAGTCATCCTCGCGGCGGGAGAATCTATACCACATGGTTTTTACATCAGCGGGAATAGCCGTTGTGGCCCAGTCAGAGTAGCCATTGTTCGTCACTACGCTGCCCAGATGCTGAAACTCGTCGTTCTCGTATTCCACAGAGCCTTTCAGCCAGTTCTCGCTGTCGAGATACATCACGATGCCACACTGGTCAAAACGGTGATGGCTGCCTGTAAAATCAGCCTTCACCACGAAGCTGAAATACTTTTCGCGGGTCTTCATCTGCAATACGGGCGCATTGTCGTTCTGGAAGTGATAGTAAGTGCGCTGCCAGAGGTCGGTCTTTGGTGCAGTGGTGATAAGGATGGTGTCGCCCTTCACCTCGTAGCCCTTTGGTTCCCTTTTCCATTGAAGGCTGTTTAAATCAATGTGGCCGCTGTCGGCGAGTGCCGTCTGAACATCGTCTGTGAAGTCCATTGTCGTTTCATTTTTGTTCTGCTGTCCGCATGCTGTCAGCATGAGGCCAATGCATAATATTGAGAATTGTTTCTTTTTCATATGACGTTTTTATTTTAATTGCTTGCCATGGCGTTGGGTTTACCTTCTTTGTCGTAAGTGCCGATAATCAGCACTGGTTGTGGAAGGATCCACGCTGTAGACTTAAAACTTTTCATGTTATTTGTTTTTAAATACTCTTTTGCCTAAATACATTTAAATATGGTGACAAAGATGGTGCAAATCGAATGCAGAAAGCTTGCTTTTTGCTGAGATGCAGCCCATTTTCGCAACTTTTGTTGCAAAATTACCAATAATCAGCGTAAAATCACTATCTTTGTAGCAAGTTTTGAGAATAATTAGGATTTATAAATGGGTAACATCAAAATAGTGAGAGGTGTGTTCGACACCAAACTGGAGTTGGAACATGCTGGTATCAAGGCCGGATTTCCCAGCCCAGCTGACGATTATAAGCATGAGACGCTGGACTTTAATCGTGACTATATCCGTCACCCTGAAGCTTCGTTCTATGGTGACGTGGAAGGTGATTCGATGAGAGATGCTGGGTTATTGGACGGTGACCGTGTGATTATTGACAGGGCTGTAGAGCCACATGACGGTTCCATCGTCGTGGCATGGTGGGATGGGGGATTCACGATGAAATTTCTCGATCTGACACATCGGAAGGACGGTTACATTGAATTGCGTCCTGCCAACCCTGAATATCCAGTCTTCAAGGTCAATGATCCTGAGAACTTCCAGATTTGGGGCACGGTGATTCACCTGATTCGTACTTTTGAAAAGATATAGCACTTATGAAGGTATTATTGATAAACGGAAGCCCGAAAGAGCACGGGAATACTTTCCTGGCACTCAGCGAGGTGGCAAATACGCTGAACGCCGAGGGCATTGAGACTGAGATTGTCAGTATCGGCAAACAGGCCGTTCAAGGCTGCATTGCCTGTGGGTGGTGCGGCAGGATGGGCAAATGCACATACAACGATGACTTGTACTACAAGATTTGGCGAGCTGTGAAAGACGGCATTGATGGGCTTGTCGTTGGCTCACCTGTGTATTATGGCGGACCAAACGGTTCACTCTGCGCCTTGCTCGACCGTGTGTTCTATTCCTTGGGACAGCAGTTGCAGTACAAGCCTGCTGCCAGTGTAGTGGTATGCCGTCGTGGTGGCGCATCTGCGGCTTTTGACCGTCTGAACAAGTACTTCACTATCATGAACATGCCTGTGGTCAGTTCACAGTACTGGAACATGGCTTATGGCCAGACTCCAGGGCAGGTAAAGCAGGACGAGGAAGAAAACTATAGACCCAAATGAAGAAGATTTTATATACGTTGATTTCGATGTTGATAGTAGCCTGTGGTAATAAAACAGGTAAGGCAGTAAGTGATACCGACTCTTTGGCTATTGATTCCGTTAACGGCTCTGTTGTTGACAAGCATTCAGAGACTTATATCCGCCAGCGCATCGATACTATCTACAAGTTTGTAGGCAAGATCACTATTGATGCCGACGGAAACCGGAATTATAATTATATGCCTTTCAATCTTGACAGCGCCTACTGTTCCGTACGTTATTATGCCCTCATGCAGGAGGCTTTGGAAATCTGTGAAGAGACGGGTGACATCCTCTACGACTACGATTATTGGGTACGCGGACAGGATATCTCTGATGACTGGAGCTACAAGGTGACAAAAGTCTATAACGTCACAGACTCAACGGCTCTCGTTGACATGGTCATCCACAATTTCAACGATATGGAAAACACGATTGCTCTGCGTTTTGAACGTGATGACTGGTATATTGATGATTTCAGTCCGTCGGATGACGGCGAGGATGACAAGGCATATCTCCGCCGTACAATCAAGGAAGGCAAGGAGGCTCATGAAAAGGCAAAGACGCTTGCAGGCAGTTGGGGCTGGGTAGGCAAAGACTGTCCTGAACTGTTGCTGGATATGGAGATGACCGCCAAAGGACTGAGGGCAAAACAGTGTGATGTCTATCGCATGTATGGCTTCGACCATACCACTATTACCTTCGATGGCGAGCACCTAACTGTGAATGAGGGCGCTGATGACGAGCTCTCTCCTGAGAACCAGATCCGTTTGTCCCTCCATCTTGACCAGAATGGCGATTTGGTGGGTGACTGTACCATCAGCCACCGTCTGGCCAGCAAGGGATATGATGGTCCCATCAGGTTGCGCAAGGGATATTTCTACTATCGTGACGGCGTCAAGAAGAAACTATCTGATTATACTGAGTGATATGAAAAAGCTATTAATTGCGCTGATGATGTGCTGTACATTATTGCTATTGGCATGTGGAGGCAAGAAAACCCAGGGGGAGAGTGGTAATACAGACTCTGATAGCATAACCGAGCGCCAGCAGTACCGTTTTGAACATCAATTCATCAAGGTGGATGACAAAAACTGTGACAGTATTGTCGTGAAGGGATATAAAGACGGTAAGGTCGCCTTTGAATGCAGACACCAACTGATAGACTATGTAAGTGTTGAAAATGCTGCTGATATAGAATGGATAAACGATACGACGGACATCAATTTCGACAGCATCCCCGACCTGCAGATTTACCTTTCGTGCTATGTCAGGGGGCAGGTCGCCTATCTGTATGCTGGTTATGTCTGGACTCCCCAGCAGAAGTTTGAGGAGGTGGAGGAGTGGAAAGAACTATTCAACCCCGAGGTTCATCCTGAAGACCAGACCGTTACAGCCAACTATCGCAGCGATGCAAACGAGAGGACGTACGACACCTACAAGTGGACTGATGGCAACAAGCTTGAACTTATCAAGACCCGTAAAGGAGCATTCTTTGGTGACGATCCTATGGGAGACGAAAAGGTTGCTATCAAGTATTTCGTGGAGCAGTTCTATGAAAACTGGGGCAAAAAGGAACTGGATGATTATGACGCGCTGAAACCCTATATTACTCCCAAGCTCTGGAAGTATCTTGCTGATGCCTACGAGTTTGATTGTGAAGGTGAGTGCCTGGCTACTTGGAAGTTCTTCTATGAGGGTGGGGGCGATGTAGGCGAGTGGAAGTCAACCTCATTCATACCTCGCGACGAGAGCCATGTCCATGTTGAGATCGAGTATGATAACTATATGTATGACGTGCTCCTGAAAGTGATTAAGGATGGTGATACCTACAAGATCGATAGTCTGAAGCAAGAAAAATCCGAGTATAAACATTAATCAATAATAAAATCCTAAAGTATATTAGTATGATGAAAAAGGTAATAAGCACCACAAAGGCACCCGCTGCCATCGGCCCGTATAGTCAGGCCATCCAAATTGGAAATCTCGTTTACACTTCAGGGCAGATTCCCATTGACCCTGCCACAGGCGTGTTTGTAGAAGGAGGTATTAGGGAACAGACGCGACAGTCGTTGCTCAACGTGAAGGCCATACTTGAAGAGGCTGGTCTGACAATGAGTGATGTGGTGAAGACAACGGTGTTCATGGCCGATATGAACGACTTTGCCGATATGAATGCGGTTTATGCAGAGTTCTTTGCAGAACCCTATCCTGCACGTTCGGCTGTCGCCGTCAAGATGCTGCCGAAGGGTGCATTGGTAGAGATTGAAGTCGTTGCTGATATGTAAAAAAAGGCAGCATCCACGACGGGGTGCTGCCTGTTGCTGTTTTACAAGAAGGATCCTCATTATGAGATCTCAATGGCCTTGGTGACCTTCTCCTTCGGCTCGGTCTTCGGCATCGTGATGGTCAGGATGCCGTCTTCAACCTTGGCAGAAATCTGGTCCTTCACCACATCGTCTGGCAGCACGTAGTTCTGCTCGTAGTTTGAGTAGCTGAACTCGCGGCGCAGATAGTGATGATGCTTGTCCTCATGCTTGTGTTCCTGTTTGTCCTCAATGGCGATGGTGAGGTTGCCCTCGTCGTTAATGCTTACGCGGCAATATTCTTTCTTGATGCCTGGAGCTGCAAGTTCCATTACATAGCTCTTGTCTGTCTCCTTGACATTGACTGCGGGTGCTGTACTGTTGGC
>OMXK01000057.1 GCA_900314995.1 uncultured Prevotella sp. | reverse complement strand
GATGATGGTTATCATCAGTATCAGGCCTGCGATGAAATACTCCAAGGCTATATGCAAGCCTCCGAATACGACCCAGATGATGTTTCCTAACGTCTTCATGGATCTGATTTAGATGACCACGGCCGTTCCGCTGGTGGCTACCATGAGCATTGAGCCATTGGCTCCGACAGTCTCATAGTCGATGTCAATGCCTACGATGGCATTGGCTCCAAGAGCCTGAGCACGCTGTATCATCTCCTGCATGGAGGTGTCCTTGGCTTCGGAAAGCACCTTCTCGTAAGCGCCAGCACGGCCTCCTACGATGTCGCGGATGCCTGCAAAGAGGTCTTTGAACATGTTGGCACCAATAATGGTTTCACCTGTCACAATACCCTTGTACTCGCGGATGGTGTGACCTTCAATCTGTGGGGTTGTTGATAGTATCATAATCTTTTCTTTTTAAAAGTAACTGTCTGTTAGACGTTATATCTATGCGAAAAGTTGCATCATTGCTCTTTTGTATATTTGTAAACTACCAGGGTTGGAATGATGACTAATAGCAGCAATGTTGCTTCAACCAATGCGTATGACCCGAAATAGTCAACCAACGTCTGGAATTTCAGAACTCCGTCAACTAAAAAGACCAAGAGGCCAAACCAGCAGAGGAAGAATATGCCCGAATACTTGATTTTTCGTTTCGTCAGTTTCATTATATCCCAAGCTATTTTTTCATTTCAATGATCTTCGTAGGACAAGCCTTCTCACATTTTCTGCATTTCAGACAATCAGGATGCAGGTAGCCCAACTGCTCGCCACGGCTGCTATAGGGAGTGAGCTGCATCGGACAGACTCGGGCACACAGCTTGCATTTCTCCTCACACTGGCTACTGACATGGATGCTCTTGAAGGCCTTCGGCAGTGGGGCTGTCTTTGGAGCCACCCATGATGACAGTGTCCCCATCGGACAGAAACTACACCATGTGCGGGGAGCATAGATAAACGACAGCGTTATCCCAACAACGGTAGTCATCAGGATGATTTTCCAGAACACCATCCCCATAGCACCCCAGTCGCCCCAGGCAAAATACATCTGAATGCCGAACATGGCGAAGATGAAGAACACCATAAACAGACGGAACCCAAAAGAACGGACGAATCTGGGGATAGGACGATGGGGAGAATACTTCGACAGCAGGCGGTCGTACATATTGCCCCTGGGACACACGTTCCCGCACCAGAAGCGCCCTTTCCATACAGATGTCAGTACTGGGCCTATCATGCAAGCGAGGGCTGCCCATCCCAGTACAGGGAAGAACCAGCCAAGAATCAGGTAGGCGAAGATAATCCAAAACAGTTGCGGCCCTTTGACCGCGTAATGTCTGTGAAATCGTTTTTGTGTCATATCATTACATTTATTATTGTGCCGCAGGAAAAAGCGTGGATTTGGTCGGTCATGACGCTTTGCAGGGTCGTAAATACTGAATCGCCTGTGCAATGGCTGGTGTAGAATCGGGGTTGCGGATAGCGCGACTTCAGCCTGTGAGCAAGCGAAAGCAGTTCTTCGCCAGTTTCATAGCCATCGAGCAGGTGGAAGCCTCCCACCACTTCGCTGACAGGGTATGGACAGGCTGCAAGGATGTTTTCGAGTCCGCTATGGGCACAGCCCGTAAACAGCAGGCCGTCCACATACAAAGCCAGTTCGTGACGGAAATCATCGTGGACGAAATCGCCGTCAGCATCCTGCACATAGAGATTCTGATTGGCCCTTGGAATAGGATTATTCTGGGGGATGCGGGCAATGATGTGGATGAAGTCGGCGATGGTACAAGTCTTGTGAATCGGCAATAGCCTGTCACTGCCTGTCACTGGCCATTTTGCCGTGATGCTATGCAGATGGCCGCGCTTGGAAAAGTACTTTCCGCTGACGGCTTCTGGAGAGACTATGACTTTGGCCGTCCTGTTCACCTCCATGAAATAGCGCAATCCTCCGGCATGGTCACTGTGTCCGTGAGAGATAAACACATAGTCAACTGTGCTGAGATCTATGCCGAGTCTTTCTGCATTACGAATAAACAGATTGCTGGCTCCCGTGTCGAGCAGGATTCTATGCTGTTCCGTTTCCAACAGAATAGAGAGTCCGTGCTCCGTTTCCAGTGCTGGGTTATTCGTGCGGTTATCTACAAGTACAGTCCACTTCATACGTTATATTATACACTTATGTTAATACCACTTATATCCATGCTCTTTACAATAGTCGATGGCGGGCCGGAATCCCTGAAAGGTTGCCTTGTGAATCCACTTCAGCCCCTTGCGCTCATCTTTGGGAACGCCTGTGCCAGTCATCAGGAACCAGCCAGTGGCAAACTGTGCCTGGGCATCGCCACCGTTGGCGGCAAGCTCATACCAGAACACACATTCCTCCAAGCTCTTCTCCACACCATCACCGTTCCAATAGGCCGCTCCTACATTCTTCTGGCTGAGAATATGCCCTTGGAAGGCGGCCTCACGATACCAGAGGAAAGCCTTGTGATGATCCTGTTCTGTGCCGTTGCCCAGATAGTAGGCATTGGCTACATTGACCTGTGACTGCATATCACCCTTGTCTGCGGCTCTCATATACCACTCAAAGGCCTGTTCTGCATTCTGCTTCACACCCTTACCGTGATAATAGCACTCGCCAACGTTAAAGCAGCCATAGACATCACCCTGTTCCGCAGCCTTCATATACCACTCGAAGGCCATCTCTAGATTGACCTTTACGCCAGTGCCACGCTCATAGCAGACCCCAAGGTTGTTCATCGCCCTGGTGTCACCCTCGTAAGCCTTCTCACGGTACGAGTCTGCCTTGTTACGCTCCTTTGGCATGGCTATTCTCCTAAATAATGTTGCAAAATTAGTCATTTCTGATAAATTCTGAGGATTAATGAGTAATTTTGTGGCTGAATTTATGATAGTTTATGAAACTATGACACTCAGGGAACTATTACAGTCAGTTGATGCAGAAGCATACGCCAGCATTCCACTCTATGATGAACTGCTGAAGACGAAGCCTGAATACGGTTCAAGCAATCGGATTAAGGTGAAAGTCCTGAATGGAGAGATTGCCGTTTCCAACGTGCATGTCGGTTCGTTGGGCGACATTGTGGCATGTCCTATCGATGTGGCACCAGACCTTCAGGTTACGAAGATGCAGTTGCTGGATGCGATTCTCAAAGAAATGTCCCATGAGGGGTTCACCGAAACAGACGCTGATGACTTCTGGGATGACATGATGGACTTACGAAAGGCAAAGAATATAAGATAAGTAACATGGGTAATATAAAGATTATTGGCGGTTCATTTGATACCAAACTGGAACTGGAACATGCTGGCGTAGCGGCAGGATTCCCCAGTCCGGCTGACGAGTACCGGCACGAGACGCTGGACTTCAACCGTGACTATATCCGTCATCCTGAAGCCTCGTTCTATGGTGACGTAGAGGGAGATTCGATGAAGGATGCAGGACTGTTGGACGGTGACCGTGTGATTATTGACAGGGCTGTGGAGCCACATGACGGTTCCATCGTCGTGGCATGGTGGGACGGTGGCTTCACGATGAAGTTCCTTGACCTGACACATCGGAAAGACGGCTTCATTGAACTGCGTCCTGCCAACCCTGACTATCCAGTATTCAAGGTCAATGATCCTGAGAACTTCCAGATTTGGGGAACCGTGATTCATCTGATTCGTACATTTGAAAAGCTGTAGAAACGATGTATGGTATAGCCGACTTGGATAACTGCTACTGCTCATGCGAGAAAGTTTTCCGTCCTGATTTGGAGGGGAAACCGATTGTGGTATTGAGCAACAACGACGGTTGCGTAGTAGCTCGTTCCAATGAGGCTAAGAAGATGGGCATCAAGGAAGGTACACCGTATTTTCAGTTGGCAGAGTTATTCCCTGGACAGAAGATTGCCGTATTTTCTTCCAACTACGAACTCTACGGAGAGTTGACGGGCCGTGTGGTAAGCATCATCCGACAAGAAACACCTGCCTATTTCCGCTACTCGATTGATGAATGCTTTATGTACCTTGATGGCATAGAGTTGGATCAGTTGCAGACGTGGGGCGAGAACCTACACAAGCGAGTGAAGCGTGAGGTGGGCTTGCCTATCAGCATCGGACTGGCTCCTAACAAGACTTTGGCAAAGATTGCCTCGAAGCTCGCCAAGAAGTTCGATGTGTATAAACACTGCTGCATGATTGACACAGACTATAAGCGGGAGAAGGCTCTGGAATGGTGTCCCATCGAGGATGTATGGGGCATCGGAAGACGCTATGCTGCCAAACTCCAGTCATTAGGTTGCAAGACGGCTCTTGACTTTGCCAAACATCACAAAGATTGGGTACGACAGACGTTCAATAACATCAACATTGTGCGAACCTGGCAGGAACTGAACGGAGAGGATGCTGTGCCTAACGAAGAACTGGCTAAGAAGAAATCTATCTGCACCAGCCGCTCGTTCAATGGCATGATCAGCGACAAGGACACCCTGCGCACTCACATTGCCAACTATGCTGCCCGTTGTGCCGAGAAGCTGAGAACTCAGAAGACAGTAGCGACCACCGTTGGCGTATTCGTCAACACCAATGCCTTCCGTGAAGACCTTGCACAATACTGGAACTTTCAGGAACTGCGCCTTGTCACACCAACCAGTTCAACGATTCCCATTGTTCAGGCTGCTCACGACGTGCTCGACCGCATCTTTATTCAGGGTTATCAGTATAAGAAAGCAGGTGTCATCGTGATGGGTATCTCACCAGACTCACCCATCCAGCAGGACTTGTTCGACCTGAATGCCGAACAGATTCAGAAGATGCGCCGACTCGATGAGGTAATTGACCGCATCAACCGCATGAACGGCTCAGAGACCATCGTCATCGGTGCCCAACAGTACACACGAAAAGACGGGAAGGGCAAAGCGGATGTCTTCGCCAATGCCATCAAGCACGATTTCAAAAGCAAGAATCCAACGACCCGTTGGAGTGATGCTGAAGCCAGAAGATCAATGCATCGGTGGCGGCTATTATCATTTCGATTACACCACCAACCGCATCCTGCTCGACAGGGAATCCTACGACTTCGGCAGGCCGAAATGGCATCTGCTTGATACGTTGAAAGTGCCCTCAGTCTATCGTGGATTGCGGCTTGTCTATACCTACGATAATAATTTCCACGACAACATTGACATCAGCGAGGAATTGAAGATTGAGTATTATGACTGACTTCGATGCCATCTGGCGCACTCAGGATGAAATAAGGACGGTGGTTAATGCTGTTCTGGGAGAATGTATCTGGAACCTGAGCTATAATGAGCGACGGATGGCCATAGAACTGGAGTTGACCAAGTATCTGGAGGAGGAAGATGCCGATGCGCTTATCAATCAGTTTCCAGTTCCGGCAGACTATGACGGTGTAGGCTCGAAGGGAACAAAGTTCGTGTTTTATCTTTGATTCTTCGACCATCGGAGATACCTTGTAACGGGGCGAGACTCTTTGTGAGGCTTGTCCCGCAAGGCTGCGACCAGCGACGGGAGCAGCCGACGGACTGCGAGGGAAAAGAATAATGCCCGACACCGCTACCTCTCTCGATAGCCATGCCGGGCTGTTGTTTCATAGTGCAGATTTTATTTCTTCAAGAACTCATAGCCAAAACGACAGCGAAGGCACTGATAACATCAAATATGTCAACTCCTGTAGAAATGATATTTTATGATACTGAACACGACTGGAACGCCGATGTATAAAGGTGAGGGCAAAATTAACACCCAGATTCACCAAAAGTGGGTGTAAATCTGGGTGTAACTTTCTAACTTACTGATTTTCAGCAGTGTTGGCGGAGAGAGAGGGATTCGAACCCCCGGTGCCTCTCAGCACGGTAGTTTTCAAGACTACTGTAATCGACCACTCTACCATCTCTCCAATGCCCGATTGTCTCGAAAGCGGGTGCAAAGGTAGTGCTTTTTCTCGAATTGAACAAATTTTTAGGCAACTTTTTATAAATTATTTGGTTTTTCGCTCGCTTATTCGTAACTTTGCAGCGTGATTTATCCGAATACATTTGAACATAAGCTCGGTTTTGACGAGATTCGCAGACTCCTGAAAGAGCGCTGCCTCAGTACGCTGGGTAAGGAAAAGGTCGACGAAATGACCTTCTCCACTGATTGTCATGAGGTGAACGAATGGCTGACTCAAGTGCGTGAGTTCCGAAGACTCCAGGAAGAAAAAGATGACTTCCCCATGCAGTTCTTCTTCGATGTTAGGGAGGCTATCAGCCGTATCCGTTTGGAGAACACGCATCTGGAAGAGGATGAAGTGTGGGATCTGCGACGTTCACTGGAGACGATTGCCAACATCGTGAGGTATCTGAACCGGTGCGAAGACGAGGCTGACGACGAGAGAGAGCCGAATTACCCCTACCCTGCCCTGCATAGGCTGACGGAAGGCGTCACCACCTTCCCTGCCATGATACGGCGCATAGACTCTATCCTCGATAAGTTCGGAAAGATCAAGGATTCGGCATCGATGACGCTTGCCGGTATCCGTCATGAACTGGAAAAGACTCAGGGCAGCATCTCGCGTACCTTATATACTATATTACATAGTGCTCAGAAAGAAGGTCTGGTGGAAAAGGACGCTGCGCCCACGATGCGCGACGGCCGACTAGTGCTGCCTGTAGCTCCCTCTGTGAAGCGCCGCATCAATGGTATCGTGCACGATGAGTCGGCTACTGGAAAGACCGTATTCATCGAACCTGCCGAAGTGGTGGAAGCCAACAACAAGGTGCGCCAGCTGGAAGCCGAAGAACGGCGAGAGGTAATCCGCATTCTGTCGGTTTTTACCGATGAGGTGCGCCCTCACGTGACGGAGATCATCGACTCCTACCATTTCCTGGCACAGATTGACTTCATATATGCCAAGACTGAATGGGCTAAGCTGACGAAAGCCTTCGAGCCTATCGTAGAAGACAAGCCCCATATCGACTGGATACACGCCATTCACCCCCTGTTGCAGCTATCGCTCGAAAAACAGGACAAGCACGTTGTGCCACTCGACATCACCCTGACAGAAGAGAAGCGTATTCTGATCATCTCGGGTCCGAATGCAGGCGGCAAGTCGGTGTGTCTGAAGACAACCGGACTGCTGCAGTATATGCTCCAGTGCGGACTTCCCATTCCCATCGGCGACCGTAGTACGACTGGACTCTTCCATCATATCCTCATCGACATCGGCGATGAACAGAGTATCGAAAACGACCTCTCCACCTATTCGAGCCATTTGATGAATATGAAGCAGATGATGAAGCAGGCCAATGCCGACAGTCTGCTGCTGATAGATGAGTTTGGCAGCGGTACGGAGCCTACCATCGGAGGCGCTATTGCCGAGGCGATGCTGAACCAGTTCTGGAAGAAGCAGACATTTGCCGTCATCACAACCCACTACCAGAATCTGAAGCACTTTGCCGAAGACCATCCCGGAGTTGTGAACGGAGCGATGCTTTATGATCGCCATGAGATGCAGGCGCTGTTCCAGTTGGCCATCGGACAGCCCGGGTCATCGTTTGCCATTGAGATTGCACGAAAGACAGGCATCCCTGAGGAAGTAATCCGCGATGCCGGCGACATTGTGGGCTCCGACTATATCCAGAGTGACAAATATCTGCAGGATATCGTACGTGACAAACGCTACTGGGAAGGAAAACGACAGACAATCCACCAGCACGAGAAATCGCTGGAGAACAAGATATCGCGCTACGACGACGAACTCTCTGAGATTGAGCGCCAGCGCAAGGAGATTCTTCGCAAAGCCCGTGAACAGGCAGAAGAATTGCTGCGCGAAAGCAACAAGAAGATCGAGAATGCCATCCGTGAAATCAAGGAAGCACAGGCAGAGAAAGAGCGCACAAGAGAGATCAGAGAAGAACTGCAACAGTTCCGTGAGCAAGTTGTCCACGATGACACGCGTGGTCTGATGAGCCAAGAGGACTTTGCCAAGAAACTACGCCAGATGGAAGAGCGCAAAGCCCGTAAGGCCCAGCGAAAGGCTGAGAAGGGTGAACAGCAGAAGGCTGCCAGCGAGAAATTAGCTGCCCATGCCAAAGCTTCTACTTTCATAGACAACCGTCCGTTGCAGGCAGGCGACACCGTCAGGATAAAGGGTCTCGACACGATTGGCAAGATCGACAGTATCTCAGGCAAGCAGGCTACTGTAATCTTCGGCGACGTGAAGACCAAGATGAAAGTTGAGCAGCTGGAGCGTGCAGAACACTCGAAACAGGCTATAACTCCCGCCAACAAACACGAGGCACTGGCAGTGAAGACTTCTAAGATCACCCGCGCCACAATGGAAGACCGCCGCCAGAACTTCCATCAGGACATCGACGTCAGAGGCATGCGTGGCGACGAAGCCATCAATGCCGTCATGCATTTCCTCGATGATGCCATACTTGTAGGCATGTCGCGCGTCAGGATTCTACACGGCACTGGTACAGGTGTCTTGCGCCAGTTGATACGGCAATATGTAGCCACTGTACCTAACGTTTCACACTTCCGCGACGAGCATGTTCAGTTCGGCGGAGCAGGTATTACAGTAGTCGATTTAGACTGATTTTTAACCCGACTTCCCCTTCTTTACATTTATTGACATAGATCAGTGTGCGCACACAATTTTCTTAAAAAAGCCAAAATTATTTGGCTAAATGTCTGATTATCTTTACCTTTGCACCCGAAATCAATAAAATGCCCGTTGCGACGGGATTTTCATACGACGCGAAGTCGTTATTATTTGAAAGAAAATCTAAAGGATAACGCGGTTCTCTGTGAAGAGTCCGCCTAAAGTATAGAGATATGGTTCAATTTATTAAAAAAGCAGGTTTGAGTCTGATGGCTCTGATGCTCGCTTGCACTACTGCACCAGCAGGAGGTAACGCTGCTAAGAGTACTAAAACATCAGGATTCAACTGGCATCCAGTGATGGATGCAATTATTCAGGTAGAGAGTGGAGGAAACACCAAGGCCGTAAGCGGAAACTCAGTTGGTGCGATGCAGATTACTCCGATTCTTGTGAAGGATTGCAACATGATCCTCAAAAAACGGAACAGTAAGACGCGCTACACCCTGGCAGACCGATATAGCCTGAAGAAATCCAAAGAGATGTTCCAACTCTTTCAGTCGTATCATAACCCGGAGAACAGCATTGAAAAGGCTATCCGAGCTTGGAATGGTGGACCTAAGTACAGTGTCCGCGCTACAAACAGATATTTCAAGAAGGTTATGAGTAAGATGAAGTAGAAAAATCTATTTCTAGATTCATACAAGTCCGGTTGTCAAGACGTAAAACTTGGCGATTGGACTTTTTTATGAAATAAATCCTAAATTATTTGCGCATTTAAATGACTATCATTACCTTTGCCGTCGAATTAATTAACAATAAAGAATTAGAATATGACACTGATTATCATTTTAGTCGTCGTTGTACTTTTGGTATTAGGGTGCATCGGCATTTACAACAACCTCGTCAAGCTGCGTAACAACCGTGAGAATGCTTTCGCAAACATTGACGTGCAACTGAAGCAGCGCCACGACTTGATCCCCCAGTTGGTAGCTACCGTGAAGGGTTATGCCCAGCACGAGAAAGAGCTGTTGGAGCGTGTGACCCAAGCCAGAGCTGCCGCTATGGGTGCTACATCCATCAACGATAAGATTCAGGCCGAGAATGCCCTGTCGAGTGCACTTGCAGGACTGAAGGTGTCTGTAGAGGCTTATCCTGAGCTGAAGGCAAACCAGAACTTCCTGCAGTTGCAAGAGGAAATCTCCGATATCGAGAACAAGATTGCAGCAACACGCCGCTACTTCAATACGGCAACAAGAGAGCTGAACAATGCCGTACAGACCTTCCCATCGAACATTTTCGCCAATATGTTCGGATTTAAGAAGGAGCCGATGTTCGAGATTCCGCAGGAAGATCGTGCCACCATCGAGAAGGCGCCGGAAATCAAATTCTAAAGGCTGATGAAGTACGTAGGCATCCAGAGCCAGATATCCAGCAACAACATGAAAAGCATGCTGTTGCTGGCAGCTTTCCCTGTCATCCTGCTTGGCATGACATGGGTGTTTCTGGCTACTATCAACTACTTCAGTACAGGCTATTATGACCAGGCAGGCTACTTCGTGAACCAGCTTGATGCAGACAGCGTGAACTGGACGTTCTCGAAAGTTGCCCCCTTTATCATAGGCGGCGTAGCCATCTGGTTCGCCATTGCTTATTTCAGCAATACGAAGATGATTCAGCGAGCTACTGGTGCCCAGCCGCTGATGCGCAGGGAGAATCCGCGTGTCTACAACATTGTGGAGAACCTCTGTATGGCCTGCGGTATGGACATGCCGAAGGTGAACGTCATTGACGACCCGCAGCTCAACGCCTTTGCCAGCGGTATCGATAAGAACTCATACACCGTCACCGTCACTACAGGTCTGCTCGACCGTCTGAACGATGAAGAACTGGCAGGCGTTATCGGACACGAACTGACGCATATCCGCAATCGCGACACGCGTCTGCTCATCACGAGCATTATCTTTGTGGGCATTATTTCCACCGTTCTGTCACTCGTGGTTCGTATGATCTACAACCGCATGTGGTTTGGCGGATTCAGCAGTAGCGATGACCGCAACAGCAAGAACAGCGGGCTTTCCACAACAGTGATCATGATCATAGGAGCCGTCTGTGCCGGTATCGCATACCTCTTCATCATGCTCACGCGCTTTGCCATCTCGCGCAAACGTGAGTTTATGGCTGACGCCGGTGGTGCAGAACTCTGCGGCAATCCTCTGGCGCTGGCTTCGGCCTTGCGCAAGATTTCCAATAATCCAGGACTTGGTGATGTTGAGCGAGAAGACATTGCCCAGATGTATATTATCCACCCCAAGCAGATGGCACAGGGGTTGATGAGTTTCCTCAGCGGACTCTTCGCCACCCATCCAAGCACAGAGGAGCGCATCAGGATACTGGAGCAATTCTAAGCAAAAGAAAGAGTGCAAGCCTTGCCGACTTGCACTCTCTTTTGCTGGTTGCGGAGGCAGGATTCGAACGTGCGACCTCCAGGTTATGAGCCTGGCGAGCTACCAACTGCTCCACTCCGCGATGTCATTTTTTGTAAGCGGGTGCAAAGGTACACATTTTTTCCGAAATACACAAATAATTATGCTATTTTTTTGAAAAATATGGCTTTTTACAACTTTTTCTGCCTATTTTCTTGCACAATTCAAAGAAAAACCTTACTTTTGCACACGGTAACCACCGTGTGCAATTTTAATAAACAAGGAGGAAGCATTTATGTCTATATCAAAAACAAGACAGAAATTGGTAGATGTTGCGCGACAATTGTTTGCCAAAAACGGACTAGAGAATACGACGATGAATGACATCGCCACCCAATCCGGCAAGGGTCGGCGTACGCTCTACACCTATTTTAAATCAAAGGAAGAAATCTATTATGCCGTCATCGAAGGTGAGTTGGAACGCTTGAGCGACAAACTCGACGAGGTGGCTGCCCGTAAAATCCGCCCACAGGACAAGATTATCGAACTGATCTACACCCATCTGAGCATGATTCGTGAGACGGTCGTTCGTAACGGTAACCTGCGTGCAGAGTTCTTCCGCAACATCTGGATGGTGGAGAAAGTCCGCAAGCACTTTGACGATGCAGAGATAGAACTTTTCCGTAAAGTATATACTGAAGGTAAGGAGGACGGCGAGTTTGATATCGACAATGTGGATCTCGTGGCTGATATCACCCACTATTGTATCAAAGGCCTCGAAGTACCTTATATATACGGGCGTATCGCACACGGAATGAAGGAGGAGGACACCAAGCCGCAAGTGGCAAAAGTCGTTTACGGCGCACTCGGAAAATTCCAAAGAAAGTAATAATCAAGCACAATTTTTAAACCATTTATAATAAAGAAAAGACAATTATGGGATTATTAGAAGGTAAGACAGCGCTGATCACAGGTGCTGCACGCGGTATCGGAAAGGCTATCGCACTGAAGTTCGCCGCTGAGGGCGCAAACATCGCATTCACCGACCTCGAGGTGAACCTGGAGACTGAGAAGGAAATAGCAGCCGTTGGCGTAAAGGCCAAGAGCTATGCTTCCAATGCTGCCGACTTTGCTCAGACAGAGGAAGTGGTAAAGGCCGTAAAGGAAGAGTTCGGCTCAATCGATATTCTGGTGAACAACGCAGGTATCACGAAGGACGGTCTGATGCTCCGCATGACTGAGCAGCAGTGGGACGCTGTGATTGCCGTCAACCTGAAGTCGGCCTTCAATTTCATCCATGCCTGTGTACCCATCATGATGCGCCAGCGTGGTGGTTCTATCATCAATATGGCTTCTGTCGTCGGTGTTCATGGTAACGCCGGACAGGCTAACTACGCTGCCTCAAAGGCTGGTCTGATTGCACTTGCCAAGAGTATTGGTCAGGAAATGGGTCCGAAGGGTATTCGTGCCAACGCCATCGCTCCGGGATTCATCGATACAGCCATGACTCAGGCTTTGCCCGATGATATCCGTAAGGAATGGATCAACAAGATTCCGCTCCGTCGTGGTGGTCAGGTAGAGGATATTGCCAATGTGGCTACCTTCCTCGCATCAGACATGTCGAGCTACGTCAGCGGACAGGTGATTCAGGTCGATGGCGGTATGAACATGTAGTTTCCATTGACCATTGAACATTGATCATTGAACATGATGGAAGTCGTTTACGAGGACAACCATATTATCATCGTTAACAAACAGAGCGGGGAGATCGTGCAGGGCGACAAGACTGGCGATCGCCCCCTCTCTGATATTGTGAAGGACTATATCAAAGATAAGTATGCCAAACCCGGAGCCGTTTTTCTGGGAGTAGTCCATCGCCTGGATCGTCCCGTCAGTGGACTCGTTGTCTTTGCGCGCACCTCAAAGGCGCTCTCACGTCTGAACAAGATGTTTGCCGAGGGCGAGGTACACAAGACCTACTGGGCTATCGTGAAAAACACTCCCAAAGAGCCCGAAGGCACGCTTACCCATTGGCTTGTGCGCAATGAGAAACAGAACAAGTCGTATGCCTACACTTCGGAAAAGCCGAATGCCAAGAAGGCTATCTTAAAATATAAGGTAATAGGTCATTCCGACAATTACTGTTTGCTGGAGGTACAGTTGATGACAGGCCGTCACCATCAGATTCGCTGCCAGCTTGCTGCAATGGGATGTCCCATCAAGGGCGATCTGAAATATGGGGCTCCTCGCAGTAATCCCGATGGCAGCATCTCGCTGATGTCGCGCCGTGTGGAGTTTGTGCATCCTGTATCCAAAGAGACTATCATTGCCGAGGCTCCCCTGCCCCACGATCCGCTCTGGCAATCTTTTAAGCCCTAAAAAACTGTTTATACTAAAAAATTCAGCCCTTTTGCGACAGATTTCATGCCCGTGCATGGAGTTTGTCGCAATTTCGTTTTGCTGTCGCTACAACCGAAGACAAAAAAGAGAAAAAAAGTTGGAATGAAGCGAAAACCGTCGTACCTTTGCGCTGTGATTCAGAAATCACATCGCGAGTGAAGGCTGCGGCTCAGCAAAGCTCGAACAAGTTCGGCTCTGCATTCACCTTGCACTTCACTTGCATCGTAAAAAGTAAAAGTGATTTAAAAATAAAAATAGTATTAACAATTAAAAATTTAAGAAAGGAAAAGAATTATGGCAAAGACACCAGTTGCAATGAAGATCGACGGTTACAAGGACCGCGAAGTAATGATGGTTAACTACGAGTTCGAGCAGG
>OMXK01000059.1 GCA_900314995.1 uncultured Prevotella sp. | reverse complement strand
GCGAAGGTTCACTATTTCCGTTGCTGCCAGACGCTCATCGAGCTTGTTCCAACTGGCTTTCAATGCTTCAAGTTCCATAACAATTCAAATTTAACGGTTCGACATTTTCTTTAGTTTCTCTTTTGTACGATTCAGTTTTACGGCGACGTTGGTCTTAGTGATGCCGAGGATGTCGGCGATTTCCTCATAACTCCGTTCTTCCAACCAGAGGAGAATCAGCGCGCGTTCCAGTTTCCCCAGTTGGCTGATGAGTCGGTAGAGTTCCCTGAGTTGTCCTGCCGTCTCGTTGTCTTCTGCTGCCATGCTTGCCACATTGGCCGTCATCGGTACGGTCTGCGGGCGGGTATTGGAGCGTCGGAGGAACGTGATACAGGTGTTCATCGCGATGCGATATACCCATGTGTTGAGTGTGCTATCTCCCCGATAGCGGGGGAAACTCTTCCACAGGTTGAGCACCGTCTCCTGATGTAGCACACCTTGTAGATGGTACGTTTCTGCGCCTCGATCATTGTGAGGAATTCTTTCTCTAATTCTTTCGTCTCCATTGTTCAACTGAATCCTTTTGATGTTTCACATCGAGTTCGTTCACGCTCGGCATAACAAGCAAGCTTGTTTCTGCTCTCGCTTAATCACGAACTTGACCTATTAGTCGCAGAAATAGCGAAATAATTACATCCAAACGGAACTATTTTACATTCTTGCCTTCTGCTTCGCGCCACATCCAAACAGATGGAAGAGAATCTGCAGGCTTATCCTCTGATCGTGCGCTGTCATCGCGCTTTCCTGGTCAATCTGGGGCAGGTAGAGCAGATTGTTTCCAATTCCCGTACGATGCAGCTCGTGATGAAGCACAGTCATGATGCGATCCCCGTGTCGCGCAGCAACATGTCACAAATAAAAGAGGCCATCAGTGGAATCTGATGACCTTCTTCCGATTACTTCTGAATCTCTAAATACTCGAAAAACCTGTCGGGCTGGTAGTTCATGATCAGCTCGTCGGGGAAGTCGGTTTCTGCCAGGAGAGGGTAGAGCCGCTCGTAGTCGGCTATCTGGAACGAGATGTGTGCATCGCTGCCCAGAATCGTGGGCACCTCATATTGCTTGCAGAGGCGCAGGATTTCGAGGTTATTGTCGCGAGCCACCGTCTTATGGCGTTGCGGCGCCAGAGAATGGTTGTTCACTTCCAGCAGCGTGTGCGCCTCCTTGGCCGCTAAGACCAGAGGCTCGAAGTCAAGTTCGCACGAGCCGTCGCCCGGATGGCTGATCATGTGGATTTTCGGGTTCCTGATCACATTCACCAGGCCCTCTGTATTCTCCTCCTTTGTGCCGGCCTTATACCATGCGGCGTGGATGCCAGCAATCGCCAAGTCCAGCCATCCGATTTGCTCGTCAGTAAGATCGAGCGACCCTTTCGTGTCGAGGATATTGATCTCGCAGCCCATCAGCAGACGAATGCCGTACATCTGCCGGGGTACTACGAACATGTTCTTGAAATACAGCGTCGGACATGTGCCGGGCACGCTCGGACCGTGCTCCGTGATTCCCAGCACCTCCAATCCCTTGTCGGCAGCAGCCTTGGCCATTTCCTGCAGACTGCTGTAAGCATGGCCCGAGGCCACGGTATGCGTATGTGCGTCGAGTAAAATCTTCTTCATTTTTGATCAACTGATTTAATCATGTTCATGTCCAGAACTCCTTCTCGCCCGTTTCTTCCATGATGCCCCCACACTTCGGGCAGGTCTTCTTGTCCCAAATCCTGATGTGATCGCTGCCGCAGTTCAGGCACAGGCGTCCCACCTCGCTTCTGTACGAAGGGGCCACGTCGGCGATGATACCTCCCACCACGATGTTCTGGATGGTCTTGCAGTCAGGACACGTCATCGCCGTTATCTCCTGACGGAAGAGCCCGCGCCCCTCATACACCTCGGCTTCGTAGCCGCAGCCCTTGCATCGATATTTCAGTTTCCAGGCCATCTCGTCTGTTTCGATTTTGCAGAGTTATTGACTTTAAGTTCCGTGCCTGCTTCTTTCTGACGCTTGTTGCAGAGATACATGCCCAGCAGGATGAGCAGCGTGCCGATGATGAAAAAGAGCGTGATGCGCTCCGAGAGGATGAGCCAGGCGAAGATCACGGTGGTTACGGGGTTGAAGTAGACGTAGTTGGTCACCACCACCGCTCCCAGTTTCTTCATGCCCCAGTTCCAGGCCAGGAAACAGGCCATCGAGGCCACGCTGCCCAGAAACAGCAGATTGCACAGCACATCGGGGCGCAACACCAGACTGGCAGGCGGCCAGTCAGGCCAGATCAGGAAGTAGGGTATCATCGACACCAAGCCGTAGAAGAACACCTTTCGCGTGATGAACAGCGTGTTGTAGCGCTTGTTGGCAGGTATCATCAGCAGCGAATAGAGAGCCCAGCAGAGACAGGCCGCGAATGCCAGCGAGTCGCCCAGCGGCGAGAGGTGGAGCACGAAATGGCCGTTGAGCACCACGACAATCACGCCCAGGGCCGCCAAGATTGAGCCTACAATCTGAATGCCGTGAAGCCGTTCCGAGCGGTAGAAGAGGGAGATGATCAGGGCAGCGAACAGCGGACAGAGGCACACGATCAGCGACGTGTTGGTCGTCGTCGTATAGATCATCGCGCTGTTCTCCGTCAGGAAATACAGCGAACCGCCGGCCACGCCCAGCGCCATCATCAGCAACTCGTCCTTCCACGAAGCGCTGAACCATCTGAAACTCCATCTCGTCAGCGAATAGCCCAGCAGCAGAATATAAGCCACCACGAACCGCAACACGAAGATCTGCGCTGCCGTCAGTCCGGCATTGAGCAGCAGCTTTGTGAACACGAACGTTGTCCCCCATATCGCCACCACCAGGAATACCACCAGATGATAAAAGAATCTGTTCATCGCGTGCAAAGTTACAAATTCTTGTGCACGTGAAAGCAGAAATAACCGAAAAAATAATGTTCCCGCGCAAAAATCGCAAGGAAATGCATGACATTTTTCTGTGAAAAGTTTGGCATTAAAAAAAATCTCCCTATCTTTGCAACATGAACATAAACAAACATGGAGTGATGAGACAATTGAGATTCTTGGCTGTCGTGGGCTGCATGCTGGCCCTGATGGCGATGCCCGCAAAGGCACAGAAGTGGGAACATCTGGCTGATACGCCGCAGATGGGGTGGAGTACGTGGAACAAGTTTCAGGGCAACATCTCTGAAGACATCGTCAAGGGCATTGCCGACGCGATGGTGGAGAGCGGACTGCGCGATGCAGGCTACACCTACATCAACATCGACGACTGCTGGCACGGGCAGCGCGACGGCAACGGCTTTATCCAGACCGATCCCGTGAAGTTCCCCAATGGCATGCGGTCAGTGGCCGAATATCTCCACGCCAAGGGTCTGAAGCTCGGCATCTACAGCGATGCAGGCACCAACACCTGCGGCGGCATGCCCGGTTCTCTCGGCCACGAGTATCAGGACGCCATCCAGTATGCCCGCTGGGGAGTCGACTATCTGAAGTATGACTGGTGTAACACCACGAACATCAATCCCCGTGGCGCCTACCAGCTGATCAGCGATGCCCTCCGCTCGGCAGGGCGTCCCATCTTCCTCAGCATGTGCGAATGGGGCAACAGCAAGCCTTGGAAGTGGGCACGCGAAGTGGGCCACTCCTGGCGCACCACGCCCGACATCTGGTGCAACTTCGACTCGCTCCGCGTCTTTGAGGCAGGCTACTCCCAGTTTGGCGTGATGCAGTGTATCGCCTTCAACGACTCGCTCCGCCAGTATGCCGGCAAGGGCCATTGGAACGATCCCGACATGCTCGAGGTGGGCAACGGCATGACCGAGAATGAGGATCGCGCCCACTTCACCATGTGGTGCATGATGGCCAGTCCGCTGATCCTCGGCAACGACCTGCGCGCCATGAGCGAAGCCACCCGTAACATCATCATGAACAAGGAGATGATTGCCATCGACCAGGACACCCTTTGCGTGCAGGGACTCCACTACTGCGACCGCGACGGCCTGCAGTTCTGGTTCAAACCCCTCGCCGGCGGCGACTGGGCCTTCACCATCCTGAATCCCACACGCCGCGACATCGACTTCGCGCTCAACTGGCAGGACTTCAATCTCACCGACAAGGCCGTGAGCGGACTGAGCACCGACTTCGATACGAAGGTCTACAAGGTGTATAACCTCTGGACCCACAAGCCCGAGGGCAAGACCACCACGAAGAACAAGCCCGACCGCAAACTGACCGTCAAGTCCCGCGACGTCATCTCCTACCGGCTTTCGCTGTAACAGTCAGTCGGAACCACCACAAGACTTTGAGGACGCTATTCGTAACGCAATCAGTATTGGCGGAGACAGCGATACAATCGGCTGCATAGCTGGTGGAATAGCAGAAGCGTTATTTGGTATTCCAAAGGAAATGCGAGAAAAAGGCATGAGTTACCTACCTATGGAACTTAAGCAAGTGGTTGAAGAATTTGAACAGAAATATGGGAAAAAATAATGTGAGAATCTAATTAATTGAAAAATCCCTTGCCAGGATTCTGACAAGGGATTTTAGATGTTGCGTTTCTTCTTTATTTGTACTCGCTGGGGACGTATTCGTAATCGCCCGATTTCGTTCGCCGGAAGTTGAAGTAGCCACCTCGGCCCGCTTCATCCTCCAGTTCCTGGTCGTTCACGTAAAACTGCGTGTTCTTATCCGGATTGCCATTCGACTTCCAGCGGAAACTGTTGCTGTATGCCAGGCGTATCTGCTTGTTATCAGGCAGGTGCAGGATGATCTCGCGCCTGTCGACGCTTTCTTCACCGTCAAACTCGCCGAAGTTCATCTCGAAGTCCCCACTCGTAAATGTCTTGTGGCTCCAGTACTTCCTGAGCAAGAGCCCCTGGAATATGGCTAAGTAGGCCCTCGTAGATACCCTATTTTGTTGACTCTCATAATACTCCTGTTCCGTCAGCAGCGGATAGTCCTTGCCTTCAAAACTCACGTAGATGCCGTCCTTGATCAGATTGTCCTGATAGGTGGAATCGAGCAAGTCGTGCCCCTCGCTGTCGGTGATAAAGATGTCAAACTCCACGGGCGAGATATCCCAGATCATACAGATCATACCGCCACCGTTCTCACTGCCACAAGCCGTCATCAAACCTACGGCCATCACTGCTAAGATAAAGTCCTTTATTCGTTTCATCTCTGTTTTTTGATTGATTCTTCTACCTATATAACTCCCGAATCTCCTAAATCCTGCATCGCTTCCTCGTTTTTTAACATTAATTACACAAACCAACGAAGGATATTGATCGCCTGCATTTCTGACTATTCTGCGATTTTTCTTCGGTTTAATATCTATTGTAATAGGTATTGCTTGGTTTGCATGTTGTATAGTCCTCTTCTTTAAGGTTTGGGGCATGTGTAACAATGTCAGTAGGATCTTGCAGATTCTTGAACAGAAAAGAAACGAAGTCTATTCAATGAAATAATTTGTGCCCGCAACACTATCGCTGCGAGCCTAGCAAAGGGCAACCCTTCCGAGTTTGTCAATGTCTAATTTTACACTGATGTTCATGGCCTTAAAAAGTTTGAGCACTGTTGCAAAAGTCAGGTTCTTACCATTCTCAATACGTGAGATTTGTGCCTTCTGTACACCAACCATCCTGCCAAGTTCTTCCTGGGTGAGATTCTGCAGTTTTCGCGTCTGACGGATGGCAGCACCTATGGCATAAAGCCTGAGTTCCTCTTCGTAGTCATCACGCTTTTGAGTGCCAACTTCGCCAATGAGTTGATCCTTGGTCTCTTCGAGTGTTATAAAATCCTTATCCATTATATATCGTTGTTATTTTGTTTACTATTTTCTCTCGATTTAAAACACTTTTTTTCTTTCTTCATACGAATTGGGTTTAAGTTTAACATATAATTATCGCCTGCAAAGATACGGACTTTTCCTGAATCCACAAACTTTTTCCAAGAAAAACCTTGAAATTCTTTTTTTTCTGAGAAAAAAGGATTATCTTTGCAAAAAGAAACTTAAGACCAATTTGCATAAATGCCTAATAGATGTCTATACGATGCAGATAGAAGTTGTAGCTGCAATTATACACGATAATAACGGTCGTATTTTCGCCACTCAGCGAGGATATGGTGATTTCAAAGATGGTTGGGAATTCCCTGGTGGAAAGATGGAATCCGGGGAATCGCCAGAAGAAGCCTTGAAGCGTGAAATCTGGGAAGAACTGGAAACTCGCATCGTTGTTGAAAGGCTCGTTCAGACAGTAGAGTGGGATTATCCCAAGTTCCACTTGACTATGCATTGTTTCTGGTGTCATATAGAGAGTGGTAGTCTAACGCTCAAAGAACACGAAGCAGCACGTTGGCTCCGCGAAGATCAATTAGACTCCGTAGATTGGCTCCCCGCTGATAAGGTTGTCGTAGAAAAAATCAAGAAATATAAAGAAACTTGGTCTTAAATTATGAAGATCATCGATACGATAGGTAATAAATCACTATTGGAGAGGGAGAAGCATTTATTTCTCTGTTCAAAGCATACGCCATATAAGCTGTATGACAAGATATTTCATTGGGTTGATTCGTTGTCATCAGAGGATTGTGTCATGTGCTTCAATTCGTCCGAAATGGAGGATGAGGTTATGAGGGCTTTATTGGTGAATGGTGTGCCTACCATTTTAGTGGTGATGAACAGATTTACTGATAAGTATAACGTTCAGATCGTTAAAGCCCTTTCGGAGCAGAGGATGCTTATCTTAGTCCTGGAAAGAGATGAGCCTCGCGGTGCAGGTCTAACTCCGAGGTTGAGAAATCAGTATGTCATGCAAATGGCTGAGCATATCGTCTGTGGTTATATTGACAAGAACGGTAGCATTTTCCCACTCTTGGCAGGTGTTAAGGATGTCCGTTACCTTGAAGAAGAAAAAATGTCTATAGCAGCAGAAGATAGAGCACCTGTACATCAGCGTTGGACTGTATGGCAAGACAAGATTGTGTTGCGCATGTTCTATGAAGATATGGGGCTTCATGCCATCAAAAAGATTATAGACAGACCGTACCTTTCTGTTAGAAACAGGATCCGGGCCATAACGATGCCAGAGGATGTGTTGAAAGGTAGAGAGTTTGAGGATTTCGTTTTGGAGTTGTTTGATATGAACGAAGCCAATGCCTATTCATTATTAGAATGGCGTAGTGATAAGTCTACAGGAGAAATCAGCCCGGTAAGTAATACCTATCCAGATTTTGTCCTGGAATATAGAGGTGGCAGGAAAAAGGTGAAGTTCTCTGTTGAGTGTAAATGGCGTTCTTTTATATCTCAGCGCATGACGAAACCAATAATCACTCCAGAACAATTAGCTCGTTATAAAGAATTTTCAGTAGAAAAGAAACAGGATGTTTTTATCATCCTGGGCGTAGGTGGCGAACCTTCTATGCCTGATGATTTGTATATTATCCCCATCCATTCTTTTGCTCAAATACAATCTAAGCCGTCATTGCTTGGTATGTATAAGAGGGATAAGGTGAGCAAGTGGTTCTCAATAGAAGAGTTCAAAAGGTAAATTGTGCGGTGCTGATAGCATCCAGTTGGGCACAAGGTTCGTTTAAGGTAACATTTTGTGACCTTAAACCACGATCAAGCATCACTCGATGTCCTTGAATGACGTGGATGTAATCTTGGATATTTTCTAATTCGTCCATAGATAATGATCTCATAGAGAGCAACGTTAAGAGTAATAATAAACAGACATTTGACATATTGGAGGAAATGCCACAATACCCAGGTGGCCCAGCTGCCTTGTTCTCTTTTCTTGCAAATAATATAAAATATCCTGTAGTTGCTGAAGAGAACGGCGTTCAAGGACGAGTCATAGCATCCTTTACTGTAGAAAAAGATGGCTCTCTTACTGATATCAAAATTGTGAAGAGTGTAGACCCTTCGCTAGATAAAGAAGCACAACGTGTAATAAGAGCTATGCCAAGATGGATTCCTGGTAAGGTTAATGGGAGTCCAGTAAGGGTTAAGTATACAGTACCTCTTACATTTAGATTACAGTAATCCTTACTCAAATTTTTTTGTAAGATCCCCATCAGAAATCAATCTGACGGGGATCATGAGAGTGCTCTTTAATAGAGTGGGAGAGGACCGTGGCCCATGCACGACGTAGTTGTGATGGCCGTGAGGAAGGCTGTGAGAGCGGCTACTATGACCTTCACCGCTATCTCGATGATGCGTTTCTTCATCTTGGTTCACCTCCCTTCGGTTAAGGATTCTGCGTCTGCTGCTCGAGTATCCAGTCGTCGAGCGGGGTGACCTTCTTGATGTACTTCTTCTTTGAAGGATCGGTCTCCTCGGGGGTGAGGTCGATCTTCTCCTCGACGCCATAAGTGCTCAGCGAACACAGATCCTTGAAGGTTCTCGAAGTGATGTCATCGTCGCTGACGCCCTCAGGACGG
>OMXK01000062.1 GCA_900314995.1 uncultured Prevotella sp. | reverse complement strand
CACCCTCGGAAGGATTGACTGGCGGGATGCGGTTGGACAGTCTTTCCTCTTCTCGCTTGTTGCCATGATGCAGTCCGTATCTCTGTTCAAAGTCCCTGAGGATGGCAAGGCTTCTCCGTTTGGTGAAGTCGCTGTTAATGCGCTTGCCCTGCTCGTCCACACGGACGGAAACGATGTGCAGATGATGGCGGTCGATGTCCTCATGCTTGACAATGATATAAGGCTGGTCGCCATAACCCATGCGCTGCATATACTCATGCGCCATCTGTGTCAGTTCCCCGTCCGTCAACCTGTCATCAGGATGGGGATTGAGCGAGATATGGATTACAGGCTTTTCCGTCCTCATCTGTCTGGGCATCCGCTTCTCGAAGTCTGCCAGCACCTGTGCAACATTGACCTTACCATCACCGTTGTTGAACACCTTGTTAGTGTCCAGCAACTGGCCTTTCCCCATATTCACCTTGTCGGCGTTATACTTGATGGCACCGAAAAGGGAATTGCCAATCGTTATCTTTGCAACCATCTCTCCCTTGCCTCCTTTGCCAATGCCACGATCTGCTGTCCCTGCTCCATCATCTGGCGGGTCATTGACTCCAGACGATAGAGCAAGGCCATTGCCTTCTTTTCCGAAAAGTGGCTGCGCAGTTCCTTCACCACTTGATTGTAATTGACCGCCACACCACGGAATTGAGCATGGAATGATGACAGTTTTTCGTAGAAGTCCACCATTGTCTTATCGACTTTCACGACCTTGAACGTCTCGCCAAAGACGCGCGACTTGACGAAAACGGCTTTGGCATATACCCCGGACTGCTCGTAGAGCGTGAGGAACCTGGCCCATTCCACATCGTCGAAGCGTACCATGACGCAGTGCGTCCTTTTGTTGTTCTTCGGGTATCGACCCGTCCTTCTCTTTTTGTTATCTTCCATATTATCTATGATACGTTACTATCGTTTTTCCAAATCAGGGGATGACGACTTCGGAGTCAGACCCCGGCCCCCTGCAAGGGCAAGATGGGAGTTTCGCGGGTAACCCGAAACCTTTTGAGTAACTCAAAAGACATCTTGCTATGCTCCTGCGGGCATACATAATCCGCCTTGCGGACGGATTAGTCGCTTCAACAGCACACATATCGGTCTTGCCGACACGTTCGTCGCTTCCTGAACTTTGTTTGCGGCTGCAAAGGTCGGCATTTACGGCGGGACAGACTTTCAACATTATATAATCTGAAAGAAATTTTTCTGCTGATTGGCTGGCGTGGCGTAGCGGATAGCAGACATTAGCGGCCACGTGGCATGGATTCCTTTGCAGGTCCGTAGAAATGTAGTTCCTTTGCACCGTCCTTAGCGACCTACATACGTCCAGACCTACGGATGTACGGACCTACAGACCTACGGACTTACAGCCATACTGAAGTACAGCTATACCGATGTAAATGGTTAAGTACGGACATAGGGACTTACCTAAATCCGGATGGACAGACATACGGACTGATATACAGCGGGACATAAAGACATATCGTGTTACGTACATAAATAAAGAAGTAAAAATGAAAGAACCGAAATTCATTGCCTTCTCCACCCAGAAGGGAGGGGCTGGCAAAACAACATTGACAGTGCTGGCGGCAAGCTACCTGCACTATGTGAAGGGACTCAACATCGGTGTCATCGACTGCGACTTCCCGCAGTTCAGTATCATGGACATGCGCAAGCGTGACATGAAGAACATCGAGGGCAACAGCCAATTGTGCCGACAGGCATACGACATGTTCAAGAAGCTGGGAAAGAAAGCTTATCCCGTCGTAGAGAGCCGTCCGGAGGATGCCCTTGACGTGGCACGTCAGATGATGGAGAAGCAAGAGTTCGACATCATCTTCTTCGACCTGCCCGGCACGTTGAACAACAAGGGAGCCGTCAACACAATAGCACATATGGACTACGTCTTCTGTCCCATCGTGGCTGACCGTGTCGTGATGCAGAGTTCGCTCACCTACGCAAAACTCGTCAACGACAACATGGTGACAACAGGACAGACGAACATCAAGGGTTTCTATTTCGTCTGGAACATGGTTGACGCACGTGAGAAGACCCGTCTCTACGACATCTATAACAAGGTCATCAACGAACTTGGGCTGACGGCACTCAATACCGAAGTACCCGACAGCAAGCGTTTCCGCAGGGAGGGTGACACCGAAGACAAACGTCCCCTGTTCCGTTCGACGATGTTTCCGTCAGACCGCACTCTCATCAAGGGCAGCTGCATCAGGGAACTGACAGACGAGATCCTGGACATCATCAAACTGTGAGCAGATGCCGAAAAACCTCGACCTTGGAATAGACGCGGCGGCACTCATTGAAAGTGTACGCCCGGAAATGGCCATGCAACCGACAAGGACAACACAGGAGCCGGAGCAGCAGAACCGCGAGCCCCCACCCAGACCCGAAGGGCGTCCCCAGACAAGAAGTCCCTCAGCAAAAGGCGTAAAACAGGGACTGGCGGAGGAATACCAGCGGCAGTTTGTGAAGAAGACGGACTTCAATGCCCATTCGGGCAAGACGTGCTACATGCGTCCGCGATACCACGAACGCATCTCACAGATTGTCGAAATCCTCGGCAGGGGCGTATCCATCTCAGCCTATCTTGACAACGTGCTCTATGAGCATTTCGAGAGATACGGCGAGGCAGTGGACACGCTTCTAAAACAGAGATTTAATGAAATACTGACAAAAAAAGGAACAGAAGAATGAACATTATATTGATTACAGGAATCATCGTGGCCGGAATCGTGGCAGTCATAGCCATTCTGGCACATGGAAAGGGATGCAAGGTGACGGCCTTGCCCATAGTGAAGCATACGGAGCAAGTACCCCGAAACAATGTGACCATCAATTTCAAGGAAGCTGACGACAGGAAGGATATGACCTTTAACGGGGATGCGGATTTCGATGAGTTAGTGGACGTGCTCGGGGACTATGCAAGTATCTTTGCCAATCCTCCCAAACGAGGAATGTCCCGTGACAGCAAGCTGACATATATACGTAACGACTACCACGACCGCATCAGTCGTATTGTGAACATCCTGAATGTGGAAGGAATCAACATCTCATCATACATTGACATGGTGCTGACAGACCACTTCCTGCGATATGAGAAGCCTATCAACTACCTCTATCGCAATGGCTATCATGACATCTGCTGAAGGACTGACGTATGGCGACATTCATACTTATTGGACTGCTGGCCATCATTGCCTATGAGCTGTTCATATTTATCAAGTACCCGGCAGGTATCTGGCCAAATGCTGGGAATACAGTCAAACGTCAGGTATCGGAAGAGACAGCGGAGGAAGACTGTGCCATCATAGGGCATAGTACCTTCAACATGTCAGACCAGCTGCGTAGGATGGAGGTCAGACAGGCAGAGGAAGAACGGAAATCTGCAGTCGTTCGAGGTGAGATGACCGAGGACGGAAAGGAAATAGCAACACCCGTGTCCATAGAGGACTGCCAACTGGAAGATAAAAAACAGATTGTTCCCGTACCTGACGAAGAACTGGACGATATGTTTGCCGAGCCAGATGTGCCGACTGCCACGGGTGATCCGTTGGATGACATCGACCTCGCCTTCAACACCGCAAGGCAGAAAGACCCTGATGAGCAGGATGAGCAGAAGGCTGCGGCAGTCCTCAATTGCCTGAAAGGGACGGAACTGCTTGACATGGTGGCAGGGCTATGGCCCGAAATCGGCGAGAATGTTGAGCGTATCATTGAAAAGTACTATGGCGAGAAGTCTGATAATCCTAAGACAAAAAGACAGGAATTCACCATGCCTGACAGGTTCGAGGACTTCAACGTCAGCTTCTTAGTGTAGAACCAAACAGGAAAAAGGAATGAAACAAAGAGACTACGGATAGACATGTGTTTCTGCAACCACTGAATCCAATTATCCAATCCACAATTAACAACAGTATTAACAATTAAAACGTAAACGAAAAATGAAAATGAATGTAAAGAAGTTCGCAAACAAGAAGATCGTAGTGTGTGCAGCCCTCATTGCTGCCGCAACCACAACAGCGATGGCCCAGGGCAACGGCCTCGCTGGTATCAACGAAGCCACCTCTATGGTAACCAGTTACTTCGAACCAGGAACGAAGCTCATCTATGCTATCGGTGCTGTCGTAGGACTCATTGGTGGTGTGAAGGTCTATGGCAAGTTCTCGTCTGGCGATCCCGACACCTCGAAGACCGCTGCCTCATGGTTCGGTGCCTGTATCTTCCTCATCGTGGCCGCTACCATCCTTCGCTCGTTCTTCCTCTAAGCCTGTATATAATAATAAGGTATAAGGAAAACGACCAATGGCTGAGTACAATATCAACAAGGGTATCGGCCAGTCGGTTGAGTTCAAGGGGTTGAAGGCCCAGTATCTCTTCATTTTCGCGGGCGGGCTGCTTGCAGTCTTTGTCCTCTTCGTGGTCCTCTATCTCGCTGGTGTCAACCAGTGGGCGTGCATCGGTACGGGTGTCGTGTCTGCCTCCGTCCTGGTCTGGCAGACCTTCGCCCTCAACCGACGCTACGGGGAGCACGGGCTGATGAAGCGAATGGCCAACAGACGGCATCCCCGATTCCTGATCAACCGACGCAAGCCATACCTGATTATCAAAAACAAGTGTAACGACAATGAGGAATACGCTGAAAGCAACGACTATTGAGAACAAACTGCCCCTGCTGGCGGTGGAGAACGGCTGCATCGTGTCGAAAGACGCAGACCTGACCGTCGCCTTTGAGGTGACGCTACCTGAACTCTACACCGTGACCTCACAAGAATACGAGACCATTCACGGCTGCTGGTGCAAGGCCATCAAGGTACTGCCCGACTACAGCATCGTGCATAAGCAGGACTGGTTCATCCGCGAGACCTACAAGCCGGAGTTGCAGAAAGATGATATGACCTTCCTGTCACGAAGCTTTGAGAAACATTTCAATGAGCGGCCTTTCCTGAAGCATACGTGCTACCTCTACCTGACCAAGACCACCAAGGAGAGAAACAGGATGCAGAGCAATTTTTCCACCCTGTGCCGTGGCCACATCATCCCGAAGGAACTGAACAAGGAAACGGCCAGCCGATTTTTGGAGTCCGTGGAGCAGTTCGAGCGCATTATGAACGACTCGGGCTTCATCCGTCTGCGCAAGTTGAGTGACAATGAGATTGTAGGCACCCGTCGCAAGGCTGGGGTGATTGAGCGCTACCTGTCGCTGATGCCAGAGGATAACGCCTCGCTCCAGGACATCGACCTTGACCCAGCAGAGATGAAGATCGGCGACAACCGCCTGTGTCTCTTCACGCTCTCCGACGTGAACGACCTTCCTGCCAAGGTGCATACCGACACCCGCTACGAGCGTCTGAGTACAGACCGAAGCGACTGCCGCCTGTCGTTTGCCAGTCCCGTGGGACTGCTGCTGCCCTGCAACCACATCTACAACCAGTATGTGATTATCGACAACAGCGATGACAACCTGCAGCGCTTTGAGAAGACGGCCAGAAACATGCAGTCGCTGAGCCGCTACAGCCGCAGCAACGCCATCAACAAGGAGTGGATAGACATGTACCTGAACGAAGCGCACTCCCAGGGGCTCATCAGCGTCCGTGCCCACTACAACGTCATAGCATGGAGTGACGACGCCGAAGAACTGAAGCACGCCAAGAACGACATTGGAAGCCAGTTGGCAAGTATGGAGTGTATGCCGAGGCACAACACCGTCGATTGCCCGACGCTCTACTGGTCAGGCATCCCCGGCAACGAAGCCGATTTCCCTGCGGAAGAATCGTTCTATACGTTCATCGAGCCTGCGGTGTGCCTGTTTACGGAAGAGACCAACTACAGATCGTCGCTCTCGCCCTTTGGCATCAAGATGGTGGACAGGCTGACGGGGAAGCCGCTGCACATCGACATTAGTGATTTGCCGATGAAGAAGGGTGTCACGACGAATAGAAACAAGTTCGTGCTTGGGCCTTCGGGCAGCGGAAAGAGTTTCTTCATGAACCACGTCGTGCGCCAGTACTATGAGCAGGGTACCCACGTCGTGCTGATTGACACGGGACACTCGTATGCTGGACTGTGTGCCATGATCCACCGTAAGACACACGGACAGGATGGCATATACTACACCTACACCGAGGAACATCCGATTTCGTTCAATCCGTTCTATACGGATGATTACGTCTTCGACGTGGAGAAGAAGGATTCGATAGTGACACTGCTGCTGACGCTCTGGAAGAGTGAGAACGAGGATGTCACAAAGACCGAATCGGGAGAGTTGGGCAGTGCGGTTTCTGCTTACATCAGCATGATCCAGGCAGACCACAGCATCGTGCCGTGCTTCGACACTTTCTACGAGTACATGCGCGACGTGTACCGCCAGCAGATGCAGGAACGTGACATCAAGGTCGGAAAGGACGATTTTAATATCGACAACTTCCTGACGACGCTTCGCCAGTACTACCGAGGCGGACGCTACGACTTCCTGCTGAACTCGAAGGAGAACATCGACCTGCTGGGTAAACGCTTCATCGTTTTTGAAATCGACTCCATCAAGGACAACAAGGAACTGTTTCCTGTAGTGACCATCATCATCATGGAGGCGTTCATCAATAAGATGCGCCGTCTGAAGGGAGTGCGGAAGATGCTGGTGGTGGAAGAGGCGTGGAAGGCACTGACCTCGGCAAACATGGCCTCCTACATGCTCTACATGTACAAGACGGTGAGAAAGTTCTTCGGCGAGGCCGTGGTGGTGACGCAGGAGGTGGATGACATCATATCGTCGCCCATCGTGAAGGAGAGCATCATCAACAACTCCGACTGCAAGATACTGCTCGACCAGCGCAAGTACATGAACAAGTTCGACCAG
>OMXK01000063.1 GCA_900314995.1 uncultured Prevotella sp. | reverse complement strand
CTCGCTGAAGAACTCATCGGCAGCGATGGGGAATGGAGCGTTCTCATTCCAGCGGCGTGCATCCTTTGACAGACTGTCAGATAGAGCGGCCAAGTCGAAATTGCCGCCTTTGAGTTTTGCAACACCACAGCCGAAGCCCTTATAGATGCCCCAAGTGGTAAAGTAGAGATACTCCGAACCGTCGTCATCGCGGAACAGTTGAGGATCGAGCGTGATGACGTTGTGTACATAACGGTCAGGAACCATCACGGCATCCGCTTTTCCCAGTATATTCTGCCAAGGGCCGATGGGTGTATCGCTCTCACCGATATTGATGTTGCAGGGCTCGCAGTAATAGTAGCGGAACTTGCCATTCGGCTGTTGTACCACGTCTGGTGCCCATACCACCTCTGTCGTGGGCCAGTTCATCACGATGTTCTTCCAGTTTACGAAGTCCTTGCTCACCCAAACCTGAGCAGGACCGTAACCGTTGCCAGTGCCGTCGGTGGTAGCATATATATAATAGGTGTCGCCGAACTTCCTGATCGTCGGGTCGGCAAAGTATCCGGGGATGATGGGGTTCATGTTGCCTTTTTGGTTCCAGGCTGTCCCCAATACTGGTGAGGGCTTATACACCTCGTCAGCCAGAGCCGACGAGGTGCAAAGAGTCCCTAAGATAAATAGTAGCAGTAGTTTTTTCATGTGTATAATCTTTTATTTGTCGAAACAGAATACCAGGTCTTCGAGGATACAGAGGGATTTCTCCTTGGTGTCAGACTTGAAGACGAAGAAGATGGCATGCTTGCCGGCAAGATCCTTCTCCTGGGCCTCTTTGGAGATGCCGATGGCAACGTCGGTCGTGGCCTGATTCATATCGGCCTTCAGAACTGTCTCACCAATCTTCTTACCGCCCTGCGACTCCCAGGGACGATCCATCATGACCTCGATGGTGCCGTCAACGCCTTCGGGGATGAGGCGCAGCACAAGCATCAGATTTGCAGGATTAGCCAAACGCTCGGCATCGAAGTTGAAGTACTTATAGCCTACGATCGAACCATCGGTGTTGTTGACCACACGATTAGTGTTATAACGTAGATCGTAGGGAGCATCGTATTTGGCTTTAGAGGCCAATGCCTCTTTCTTGCTCATCCCAGGCTCACCACCGTAGCTGGCTTCTACATAAGAACCGAAGAACTTGTTGTTGGGATATTCGTGGATGGGGTCTTTAGGAGCAGTCAGCCAACTTGCGATACCTGCAGAGTGACGTTCGAAGGGGTCGAGACCATTGAGTGAGAAACCTTCGGAGTTGTATTCGCCCTCAGAGATTTCCACCTTGCCGCCTTTGCCTTCCTCAACCTTCACCTCGATGGGTGCGACTATAGCCTGGCGGGTATATTCGTCAGTACCCGTCTGGCGGTGATAGAATACATACCACTGACCGTTGATTTCGCAGATGCTTCCATGGGTGTTGCCGTGAGCCACAGCAGAGGCGATGGTATCTCCCTTCTCGTTGATGTCACGGGCACGTCCGTCAATGATGGTTCCGCCGTATGTCCAGGGACCCAGCGGGTTGTCGCCATAGCAATAGGCCAACGTGTAGTTTGTCGTGGGTAGCCCGAACTCACCGTCCTTTGTAAAACGGCTATATATAAATACGTATTTGTCTTTAATCTTACGGATAGACGAAGCCTCGAAGAAACGGAAGTCGCCTGCATTTGGCTCCTGGAAACCAGGAATCATTCCGTCCACCATCTGAGTGCCAGGCTTTACGGTACACATCGTGGCAGGGTCGATTTCAGCAGCGTAAGAGTGCCCCCATCCACCTTATTGGGGTCTTCCGCATTCCAGTTGCATACCTCGAAAGGTCCGTCAGGACGGTCGCTCTTGGCAATCAGACCGTTGCGATAGCCTGTCTGGTCGTTAGGGAAGAGCCAGTATGTCTTCTTGCCTGTTGAGTCGGTGGTCATTGTCACGTCGGGGGCGAAGAGCACATCGGCAGTCTGGGCAGAGTCGAAGGGCTCACCTTTGGCATTCTTGTCTACCACGAGGATAGTGCCGTCATAGCGCCATTGGGTCAGATCCTCTACGGGTGCTGACCATACCACCTGGTCACGACCACAGTACATTGTGATCAGGTCATCGTGTGAGCCATAGATGTAGACACGCTGTTTGCCGGGATTGTCTGGGTCTTCAAACACGTAAGGCTCACCGTCGGGGATGTGTTCCCACAATGGCAGGTAAGGGTTACCTGGAGTGGTAAGTTTGTTCGTAACTGTTTCTTGTTTGCTGGCACACGAGAAAGCCAACAGCGCACAGCAGGCTGCTGCAACAAAAGTGCTTAAGGGGTTCGTTTTCATCTCAGTTCTTATTGATAGGTTTATAACTGGCTGCAAAATTAAGAAAAAAAACGGGAAAGGTTGCCGTTTCATGTTAAAAAGTATGCGAATAATGCATTTAACTAGGAAAAAAGTCGTATCTTTGCGCTCATTATGGAAGAAGTAAAGGTACCCCAGGAGTGGAATAAATTTTATCTGAAAGATGTGTCGTTTGTCAATCTGATGACGCGGCGTATCTTCAATGTGCTCATTGTGGCCAATCCTTACGATGCGTTTATGCTTGAGGATGACGGCCGTATCGATGAGAAGATTTTCGATGAATATATGGAGTTGGGCATGCGTTATCCGCCTACTTTCACCCAGGTTTCGACAACAGAAGAGGCCAACGAGGTGCTCCGCACTACCGACATCGATCTGGTGATCTGTATGCCTGGTAATGCCGATAATGATGCCTTTACCGTGGCCCGTGAGGTCAAGGCGGCTCATCCGAATATCCCCTGTGTGGTGCTCACCCCGTTCTCGCATGGTATCACCAAGCGCATCCAGGATGAGGATATGTCGGTGTTCGACTATGTGTTCTGCTGGCTCGGCAACACGAATCTCATCATGTCGATCATCAAGCTGATTGAGGACAAGATGAACATCGACCACGACATCAAGGAGGCTGGCGTACAGATGATTCTGCTCGTCGAGGATAACATCCGTTTCTATTCCAGCGTGCTGCCTAACCTCTATAATTATATCCTCGCCCAGTCGAAGCGCTTCTCTACCGAGGCACTGAACCCTCATGCTGCGGCCCAGCGTAAACGAGGCCGTCCAAAGGTGGTGCTTGCTACCAACTACGAGGAGGCAATGGAGATCTACGAGAAGTACCACGAGAACACTTTGGGCGTCATTTCCGACACCCGCTTCCCGATGCAAACCGTCGTAGGTCGTCTCTCTCATGTTGAGGAAGGCGATCCGGAGGCTGGCCTGAAACTGCTCCGTGAGATTCGTCGCCGTGATGAGTATGTGCCTCTGATCCTCGAATCGAAGGAGACGCTCAATGCGGAGAAGGCAAAGGCAGAGGGTTTCCATTTCATCGATAAGAATTCAACCAAGATGAATGTCGATCTCCACCATCTGATGGAGGAACACATGGGCTTCGGCGACTTTATCTTCCGTGATCCGAAGACCAAGGAGGAAATCTTCCGCGTGTCGTCATTGAAGGAATTACAGGACAATATCTTCAAGATTCCCAACGATTCGATGCTCTACCATGTGTCGCGAAACCACATGAGCCGTTGGCTCTGTGCCCGTGCCATCTTCCCTGTCTCGGCCTTCCTAAAGCATGTCACCTGGCATAAACTGCAGGATGTCGATGCCCACCGTAAGATTATCTTCGACGCCATCGTACAGTATCGCCGCATGAAGAACATCGGCGTGGTGGCTGTATTCGACCGTCTGAAGTTCGATGCCTATAGCCATTTCGCCCGTATCGGCGACGGTTCGTTGGGTGGCAAGGGTCGTGGCCTGGCTTTCCTCGACAATATCATCAAACGGCATCCAGAGTTGAACCAATACGAGAATGCTCAGGTGTCGATTCCGAAGACCGTCGTACTCTGTACCGACTTCTTCGATGAGTTCATGGAGAAGAACAATCTCTATCCCATTGCCCTCAGCGATGCTTCCGACGAAGAGATTCTGCAGCACTTCATGCGGGCTCAGCTGCCCGACTCGCTGATAGCCGACTTCTTCACCTTCTTTGATGCCGTGAAGTCGCCGATAGCCGTCCGCTCTAGTTCGTTGCTCGAGGATTCTCACTACCAGCCTTTCGCAGGTATCTATTCCACCTATATGATTCCTTATCTCCAGGATAAGTATGAGATGCTGCGGATGCTGGCCTGTGCCATCAAGGGCGTCTATGCCTCTGTCTACTATAAGGACTCCAAAGCGTATATGCTTGCCACTCAGAATGTTATCGACCAGGAGAAGATGGCGGTCATCCTTCAGGAGGTGGTGGGCAAACAGTACGGCGACCTCTATTATCCGAACTTCTCGGGTGTGCTCCGTTCGCTGAACTACTATCCCATCGGCGAGGAGACGGCTGAGGAAGGTATTGCCTCGCTGGCCCTCGGACTTGGTAAGTATATCGTTGATGGTGGGCAGACGTTGCGCGTCTCTCCCTATCATCCCACGCAGGTCCTCCAGATGTCGGAGATGGATACGGCGCTCAGCGAGACGCAGACCCGTTTCTATGCCCTTGATATGAGTCATGTGGGTGATGACTTTAAGGTCGACGACGGCTTTAATATAAAAAAGGTACGTGTAAAACAGGCTGCCGAGGATGGCGCACTCACTTTTATCGCATCTACCTATGATCCCACGGATCAGATTATCCGCGACGGCATCTATGAGGGTGGCCGTAAGGTGATTTCCTTTACAGGCGTGCTTCAGCATGGGGTGTTCCCCTTGCCGGAAATCCTCCAAATGGTGCAGAAACTGGGCTCCGACGAGATGAAACGTCCTGTGGAGATCGAGTTCGCCTGCAACCTCAATGATGACCGGACAGGTACGTTCTACCTGCTGCAGATCCGCCCCATCGTCGACTCCAAGCAGGTGCTCGACGAAGACTTGCGGGCTATCCCCGATGAAGACTGTCTGTTGCGTTCCGAGAACTCCCTTGGTCATGGTATCTCCGAGGATGTCACCGATGTGGTCTATGTCAAGGCTGGCGATGATTTCACCGCCGTGAATAATCCCCTGATTGCCGATCAGATAGAACAGATTAACCGCAAGTTCCTTGATGCCGATAAGAACTACGTACTCATAGGGCCGGGTCGTTGGGGTTCCTCCGACTATTGGTTAGGTATCCCTGTGAAGTGGCCTCATATCTCCGCTGCCCGTGTGATAGTCGAGTTGGGACTGAAGAACTACCATGTCGATCCCTCGCAGGGCACCCACTTCTTCCAGAACCTCACCTCCTTCGGCGTTGGTTATTTTACCATCAACACCTTCACGGGGTCCGGCACCTTCCAGAAAGAGGTGCTCGATGCGATGCCTGCTGTGGAGGAAACGGAGTTCGTCAGACACGTCAGGTTTGAGCAGCCGCTGAAGATCATGATGGACGGCAAGAAGCAGCAAGGCGTGGTCCTGATGCCGAAATCCACATAAATGAGGATTGCTCCGACGTAGCAAAAGCAGTACCTTTGCAGCCGAAAACCAATACATGAATTGATGATGCAAAGATTTAGACTGCTTTTGTTGCTTTTGTTCCCGCTGACTGTGTTTGCGGATGGAATCGAAGAAGTTTCCGACACGTCGGTGGCCAGGCATTTTGACATGGAAGAAGTAACCGTTGTGGGATTCAAACAGGATGCCCTGGGGCGCGACCCCATCGCCGTCACATCCCTCTCGGAGGCTTTCGTACATAATATGGAGATGACGAGTATCAAGGATCTGGGCTATACGGTGCCCAATTTCTACATCCCGGAGTATGGCTCCAGGCAGACTTCGCCGGTGTTCGTACGTGGCGTGGGTTCGAAGACTAACGGCCCTACGGTGGGATTCTATATCGACGGCGTGCCCCACATGGAGCGCTCTTCCTTCGATGACGATCTCTTCGATCTCTCAGCTCTCGAGGTGCTGCGCGGCCCGCAGGGTACGCTCTATGGTCGCAACTGCATTGGTGGTATCATCAATGCCTATACCCATACGCCCTTCGACTTTCAGGGCACTCGTGTCAAGGCTGGCTATGGCCGTTACAACGACCTCGTGGTGAATGCCTATAATTACACGAAGCTGAACGACTGTCTGGGCTTTGCCGTCAATGGCAGCTATCACCATAACGACGGTTTCTTCCGCAATGCCTTCGACGGCAGCAAGATTGATAAGTTCAACGATGGTTTCCTGCGTGGACGATTCTATTGGAAACCTGCCCGGCGCTGGACACTCACGGCCGATGTCAGCTACCGCAACAGCGATCAGGGAGGCTACCCTTATGCCACCTACGATCCTGAAACGGGCGAGACAGGCGAGATCAACTATAACCGCTACAGTTCCTATCTTCGTCAGGTGACGACAGCCGGCTTCAACGCCCGCTATGTCGGAGAGAACTTCAGCTTCAACAGCCAGACCGCCTATCAGTATATCGACGATCAGATGGGCATCGATCAGGACTTTACACCGAAGGATGCCTACTGGGTAAGTCAGCGAGTGCGCCAGAATATCTTCAGCGAGGAACTGACCCTGAAGTCGACTACAGCCAGTCCCTATCAGTGGATGTTTGGTGCCTTCCTCTTCAGCGACAGCTATCACAAGCGACTGCTGACGACCTATATCGCTCAGGACTATGCCACACCGAAGTACTACGATTCGCCCACGACGGGTGTATCCGTCTACCACCAGTCGTCGCTCCGCATCGTTGGCGGATTGAAGGCACAGGTTGGTCTCCGCTTCGACTACGAGCATGCCAAGGAGGATTATTCCGCCTATCGCACCAAGGCTTGGGACAATGTATATGGTACGCCCACGGATACCTATAATAGTAAGCTCAACTTTACCCAGCTGACGCCGAAGTTCACCCTAGAGTATCTCACCAGTGAGCGCAACCTCTTCTATGCCTCCGTGACTAGAGGCTATAAGACGGGCGGTTTCAATTCTACCTTCACGACGGACGATGAGCGTACCTTCGACCCCGAGTACAACTGGAACTACGAGGTGGGTACGAAGGCTTCCTTCCTCGACCACGCCCTGCAGGCAGAGCTGACCCTCTTCTACGTTGACTGGCGCCACCAGCAGATAACCCAGACGGTGCCCGGACTTGGAAATATAACCCGCAATGCAGGCCATTCCGATTCGAAGGGGGTTGAACTCTCGCTGATGGCCCGTCCGATTAAGCCGCTGACATTCCACCTCAGCTATGGCTATACCTACGCCCGATTCCTTGACTACCAGCGCAGCGAGACCGTCAGCTATACGGGTCTGATGCTGCCGCTTGTGCCACGCCATACCCTCTCGCTCAATGGCACTTATACCTTGCTGCCCGCTCATGGCGCACTTGACCGTCTGGTGTTCAGCGCTGGTGTCACGGGTCTTGGCAAGATCTATTGGAACGAGGATAATGCTGTGTCGCAATCATTCTATGCCCTGCTCAACGCCAAAGTCAGCGCCACGTTTGGCTTCCTGACTTGGGAGGTATGGGGTAAGAATCTGACAAATACCGATTATCTCACCTATTATTTCAAGGCGAGTGCGCCCTACGGACAGAAGGGACGACCCACGTCGTTCGGCACCTCGCTGATATTTGACTTCTAAACATTGTAATGCAGACAGAAAACCAACCAAACAACCACATAAGTAGCAAGGGCAGAGGCATCGGTCTTCCGATGTTCTTCTGCCTTTATATTGCTCAGAGTATACCCTCCAGCTTCTTTGCCACCGCCCTGCAGGTGATGATGCGTGAGGCCAACTATTCCCTAGCCACCATCGGACTGCTGCAACTGGTGAAGTTGCCCTGGGTCGTTAAGTTCCTGTGGTCACCTTTAGTTGACCGTCATTGTCTGACGGGGCGCGACTTCCGCCGTTGCATTGTCGTCAGCGAGATTGTCTATGCCATATTCATCATCCTTGCCGGTCACCTCAATGTGACTGATAACCTTTATCTGAT
>OMXK01000065.1 GCA_900314995.1 uncultured Prevotella sp. | reverse complement strand
CTCGATACCGAAATTGGTATGCTCAGCTATCATGTCCCTTGTTGCCCAGGGAAAGTCAGCCTTCATCTGCTCGAACGCCTTGTCGATATAGGCATTCAAATCATAGCCGTATGGAAACTTCTCGCTCATAACATTTTGGTTTATAGTTTTATACCGCTGCAAATTTAGGAAAAAATTGCAAGAAAAGCAAGAAGAATGTGAAATAATACGTCTTTTTCATTTCTATTTCGTATCTTTGCAGTCAATATGCAGATACTTCTGGCTTCAGCAAAGATTATGAACGACAAGGTAAGCGTCCATCCCGACATAACCCTGTCCACTCCTGCATTCGGCAAAGAGGCAGAGTCGTTCGCGAGGGATATGGCCCAGTACTCCACTGAAACTATAGCAGAAATGCTTGGCTGCAGCCATCAGATAGCAGCACAGAACCAATTACGTTTTATGCGGTTCTTTGAAGAAATGGAATCATTTCCTGCCATCCTTGCCTATCACGGACAGGCCTATAAGCACCTGAAGGCAGAGACCCTGAAAGCCGAAGACCTGCAGTTTGCCCAGCAGAAACTATGGATTACCTCGTTCCTCTATGGCCTGCTTCGTCCGCTGGACGGAATACTCCCCTATCGGATGGAGGGACATATTGAGCTTCCCAGCGGCGAGAATCAAAATATGTTCGGATTCTGGAAGGGCCGACTGACTGACATGCTGATAGAATCCGTCAAGGCAGATGACGGCATTCTGATACACCTCGCAACGGAAGAATACCAGCATCTGTTCGACTGGCAGCGCGTCCGCAGGGAAGTGCATATTATTCAGCCCCTGTTCTATGTTCGTAAGGGGAATGACCTGAAGATGCAGGCCGTCTGGGCAAAGACATGCAGGGGTGCCATGACCCGCTTCATCATCGAGAACCGCATCACCATCCCAGAGCACCTGAACACGTTCAACTACGAAGGCTTCACATACAATCCTGCCCTTGGAGAGCCTGACTATCCGCATTTCATCAAATGAACAACCTGAAGAAAAAGGCCACGCTGTCGATACTGCTCATGGTGAGCATGGGGCACCTTCTGAACGACATGTTCCAGTCGGTGATACCCTCCATCTACCCGATCATCAAGGAATCGCTGGGGCTGAGCTTCATGCAGATTGGAGCCAATAAGTAATAGAATAGCACAAATATCGTCCGCGATACTTTGTTAATCATTCTTAAAGTTTTCAATAAATCGCTTGCGATATAAAACATTCTTCTTACCTTTGCATCGCAAACGACAGATTTAGAGTCCCTCGATAAGAGACGCCTATAATACAGGGATTCAATAATAATAAAATAAATAAGGTATGCAAAAGATTTATGATTTCAAGGCTTTTTCAAGCAAAGGTAAGGAAATTGATTTCTCACAATTTCAGGGTAAGGTATTGCTGATTGTCAACACAGCCAGCAAGTGTGGATTCACACCTCAGTTCGCTGGACTGGAGGAACTGAACCAGAGGTATAAAGACAAGGGGCTCGTCATCATCGGCTTCCCCTGCAACCAGTTTAAGGAACAGGATCCTGAGGGCGATGAAAAGATTGAGGAGTTCTGCCAGCTGAACTACGGTGTGACCTTCCAGATTATGAGAAAGGGTGATGTCAACGGCCCCGATGCCCAGCCCATCTTCGAGTATCTGAAAGCACAGGCACCCACTGAGGAGTACAACGGCCTGAAGGCAAAGGCCGCCAAGACACTCTTCAAGGCTATCAGCAAAAGCGTGGAGAAAGATAGCGACATCAAGTGGAACTTCACCAAATTCCTGATCTCAAAGGATGGTGAGACCATCAAGCGCTTTGCGCCCACCACAGAGCCCAAAGACTTCGAGAAGGACGTGGAAGCCATGTTGGCTTAATTGACAGTTGACAATTGAAAATAAAATTATGCACACAGAATTACAGCTTGACAACCAGATATGCTTCCGTCTATATACGGCGGCACGTCTCATTACACAGGCTTACACGCCGATGCTGAATGAGTTGGGTATTACCTATCCGCAGTACCTCGTTCTGATGGTGCTGTGGGAGCAGGATTCCCAACCAGTGAACGACATTGCTCATCGTCTGCTGCTCGAAACAAACACCGTTACGCCCTTGCTTCAGCGTATGGAGAAACTTGGTATCGTGGTTCGCAAGCGTGGCAAGGAGGATAAGCGCCAGCAGATAGTCAGTCTTACAAAGAAAGGTTGCGATATGGAGGAAGAAGCCTACAAGCTTATCCCTGCAGGCATGGGTGAAACGTTGAAAGCCTGCCCGCTCCAGATGGATGACTACACGCTTCTGGCCAGTGAATTAGACTCGATTATTGAAACACTAAAGAAATAAACAACCGACACATAATGAAATATTAGTATGACTATAGAAGAAGCAATCAAAGCCCGTCATAGTGTTAGGGCGTACAAAGCACAGCCTTTGGCAGAAGACATTGTCAAGGTGCTGGAGAAGGAGATTGAAGAGCAGAACCGTCAGGGGCATCTGCATATTTAAGCCAAGCTGGCGCATGGTCTGCATACCTTCTTCATACGAACACGCATCAACACCCTTCATCATCGGCAGGGCATTATTAACGAGAAAGTCCACATGGGCACCTGCTTTCTGGAACTCCTCGGCAATGCACTTCCCGATACCTTGCGCACCACCAGTCACAACGGCTACTTTGTCCTTGAAAATCATAAAGAGCCTATTTGATGACAGCCTTCACGTCGGTTATCATGTCCTTATGCGTCTCGTCAGGCTCAGAGAGCTTCGAGGTGAGTGTCACGCTGCCAGCCTTGTCCTTCGTAGAGAAAGAGCCTGAGTAGATGATATCACTGGCCTGATAGAGCGTAGCCTCCACCTTCACGAAGTACTTGCCGTCCTTCACCTTCTTGCCCTGCTGATCAGTAAAGTCCCATGTGAATGTCTGTTTGCCGTTAGCCTGAGGCGTTGCACCCGTTACGCCGTCCAGCTGCTGGTCTGAGAGGCTTTCTGCCTTAACGGTCTTCACCCAAGTCGGCACACAGTTGGGACGCTTCACATAGCCACGCATCGGCTGCTCGTTGCCACGCACACGCCCTTTCGTGGTAAAGGAGGTCACGAAGAGTGTTTTCACCACCTCACCCTTCTCGTTCTCAATCCAGACGGCATACTGGTTGGAGCCAGGGCCAGCCTGTTTCTGATAGTTGAAACTCACTTCAAGGGTCTTACCCTTCTTGGTCTGAGCCATGGCCGGCATAGCCAGCAACATGGCGGCGATAATCGCCAGGAAATACTTTTTCATCTTTGTCTGGTTTTGGGTTATTTTGTTAGATCAATGTTCGTTGTAGCCTTTCCGTCGGCACTATGGAAGACGAGCACCAGCTTCTCCTTGGGCAGATCCTGCAGCAGCCAGCCTTGCCCTGCCCTACTTCTGCTTCATTCTCATACCCCTGTGCCGTATCGACATGACGGAAACCTGCCTTCAAGGCCAAGCAAACATTCCGTCTCGCAGTCTCACCTCGAAGTGTCCACGTACCCACACCTATCTGAGGGATTTCAAAGCCATTGTTAAGTTTCATTGCCTATTTGATAAACATTATTAATATTTGGTGCAAATATACTGATAATAAATCAATAATGACTATTTTTGCATTTAGCCATAATTCCTATGATTTCCAACGCCAAGTCTTCCTGACGAGTGTTGTTATTGTATGTGTGATAGTACGCAGATGGAAACTCTTACCCATTACAATCATCAATACGGCAGAAAGGATGAGCACGATTCCAACGGCAAGTCTGAAAGTAAATAGTTCACCAAAGACCAATACGCCGATGGCTACAGCCGTCAATGGCTCCAGGGCTCCCATGATAGCCGTAGGTGTGGCTCCTACCTCATGAACGGCTATGGTCATGAATACTAGCGAGAGAACCGTTGGCACCAAACCCAACCAACACGCAAAGAACCATGCTCGGGGAGATGGCGGCAACATCAGATGCAAGTCGGGCGAAGTAAATGAATAGGCCAGCAGACACGTCATGCATATCAGCAGCACATAGAACGTGAGTTTCAATGTCGACATACGGATGCTCGACTGGTTGACTATCACAATATAGACGGCATAGGTCAGCGACGAAACCATCACCAACAACACCCCCATCATACTGAGCGAAATGCCTGCATCGCCCTTGTATAGTAGACCGATACCAACCAATGCTAGAATGATGGAAGTAATGGTTGTAGCCGTAATCTTCTCTCGGAAAAATGTGGCCATAATGACAGCCACCATCACAGGATAGACAAAAAGGATGGTAGAGGCAATTCCCGCATCCATGTAATGGAAACTCTGGTAATAGGTCAGGCTGGATGCAGCCATCAAGGCTCCGAGGCTGGCCATCGTCGTTAATTCGGCCCTTGTAACCGCAAAACTTTTCCGATTAGCAATAAGGACAACGCCCAGTATTACCGTAGCTATAGAAAAGCGAAAGAAAAGGACGGACGACGTATTCACACCCTCCGCATAGAGCGGTAAAGCTCCTAACGGGTTGGTGCCATAACAGACAGCAGCCAGTATGCCGCAGATGATTCCCTTATGTTTCATTCTCCTATAATCGTTCTTGCATAGCAAGCGAGCAGAGCTCGAGTCCTACAAACTCCCTGGAACCACCGAAATTGCGGTACTCGCAGAAGTAGATATCTTGGGCAGTTTCGGCAACTGGCTCAGGATCTCACTCGTCACCAAGTGGAAACCTCTGCGTTTCGGCTTCAGGACTATCTCTATTTGCTGTACCATATCACTGCTGCAAAGATAGGAAAAAAAGAGATAAGTACCAAATATTATACAAACTTTTTATTGCTGCTTGACGATTAAGCTACATAAAATTCGAGGTTGTAAGAAGCAAAAAATGGTTTGTTCGCATAGTGGCATTTAGAAATAAATGGATAAAATTTTGGCTAATATCGTTAACTTTCTACTAAAATTTATATATTTGGCTATAAATCAATATATTACGAAGTATTAACTTTCTACTAAACTTTCTACATACTCTCTACTAACTTTCTACCTACTTTCTACTAAAATTGCACGAATATGGGATATATCGCGTATTTATGTACTTGGTGATACATGCTCTGGTTACGGGTGAATCGTGGTCAATCGTAAGCGGAATTGAAAATTCTCTAGAGAATTTAGTGTTTTGCTTACGAGAAAGGTAGAGTTTGTAGGTATGTAAAGAGGAGTTTGTAGGTATGTAAAGGATAGTTTATCGGTATGTAATTGGAGGATGGTGGGCACTAATACGTCAGGAAGGTCATAGATTGCGCTCAAAAGTAGGCTATTTGGTAGAAAGTTAGTAGAGACCTAGTAGAAAGTTAGTAGAAAGTTAGGTAGAAAATAAAATCAGACTAACATATTAATATACAGAAAGTTATATAAAATTTAGTAGAAAGTGAATAGAGATAAGTATTATTGAAGTAGAAATAGCAATTTTGCAACAGTTATCTGCGTGCAGGAGTTCATCAGGTTTTCACAGGGATTTTTGCCATCATCACATACTGCCTCATTGCCATCATCGAGCACGACCTCAAGATTGGCAGGCCCGTCTTTGAGGTCATGCGTATCCTTGGTAAGTCTGCGCTAACCACGGACAGCATCCAAGACCTGTTCAAGCCTCTCAAAGAGACTACCAAGCCGGATGATGGGCAACTCTATTTTGACTTCAAATTTGAGTCACTGATTGTATAAGTTCTCGTAATGTCATACTTACTTGCAGATTTCCTCTATCTTCTTGCGTTTCTTCTCCTTCGGCTCGTCAGCGGCGTAGCCGATGGGAATCAATACAGCCGGTTCCTCGTTGTCACCAAGGCCAAAGAGCTGCTTGCATTTCTCAGCATCGAAGTTGCAGACCGTAGCTGCCAGACACAGATGCTCAACAGCGATGGCTATGTCTATATCACCATGATGTTTGCCGTCCGAGCGTACCCACTCCTCGTCGTGCAGGATGCTGCAGATAATGTACATCGGAGCCGTCGCAAACCACTCACGGTTGTAGCACTCCTGCAACTTCGCCTTGTTGACCTCGTTCTTGACCATACGGAACATCCACGGTTGCTTGTTCACCGCCGACGGTGCAAAGCGGACACACTCCATCACATAGTCCAGTTTCTTCTGTTCCACACTCTTCTCCTGATAGCTCCTACAGCTATACCTCTGCTTCACTAAATCTAAAAATGCCATATTTTCTATTGTTTAACCTTTATATACACCCCGTCGAAAGCAACACCCATACCGAAACATCCGAATGTCTCATACTTCGTGGTAGACTTCAACACCACGAACTTCTTGAAGAAATGGGCGCTGAAACCATAGCCGCACTCGTTGACATTCTCATAATAGAAATAGTCGTGAGTTCCTTCACCCAGTACAGCAGGACGTTCAGGGGCACTCTTTCCTTCGGCAATATTGCCAGGCGCATTGCTAACCTCAAAATGCAGTTTGTACTTGCCTGCTCCACGGAACTTTACGTTGCCTCCCATCATAGACCCGTAGCGGGGATTCCAGATGGAATAGGCATACTCACGCCCGATATTCTGTGGATCCTCATAGTCAAGATAGTCTGTCACATCAATACGTCCGGTGAGGGCATCATCATTCGTACTGAAGTTCTTCATCGGCAGCGATTTTTCTGTCCTCGGATTCGTCCAAGTGCCTTCTGCGATATAGGGATTCTCGTTTTCTTCTTCCACAATATGGAACAGCATCGTTCCTGTGATTGTACCGTCACTTTGGTATTCTTTCAGAAAATACCAGCCTTCATCATTCGTTGGTGAGCCAATTACTAAAATGGGGGCAGGGTTCTTCGCCTTGGGATAATAGATCTCACCCACGGCTATCTCATCACCATTTACAGCGAACTTCAACCTGACGGGAATCTTGTCACCTAATGTTCCCTCAAAACTGTACTCTCCCAAAACGTCTGCCTGTGCTGCAATTGCAAGCATCAGGAAGAAAAACAATAATGCTTTCTTCATATATTTCAGTCCAATTTCTATCATATCTTCATAAATGTTCCTAATTGTTGGCACAAAAGTAGTCAAATTCGGGCAGAAATGAGTAACTTTGCCCTCAATTACAACAAAGTTTAATAATACAGGCAGATAAATCGGAATTTATGGTAAAGCAGTTTATACAAAATTTCAGGGAAGCATTCGGACAGAAGGCAACCTTACCTCTGTTGTTTGGCTATAGTAATC
>OMXK01000085.1 GCA_900314995.1 uncultured Prevotella sp. | reverse complement strand
AAGCACGGCGGTAACGACAATGCCGACAACTCCGGCATTTTGAGCTATGTCCGCATTGAGTTTGCTGGATATCCATTCCAAACCGATAAGGAAATCAACGGCCTCACATTCGGTTCTGTAGGTAGCGGCACACAGATCGACCACATCCAGGTAAGCTATTCCAACGACGACAGCTACGAGTGGTTCGGTGGCGATGTCAACTGCAAGTATCTCATCGCTTACCACGGATGGGACGACGACTTCGATACAGACAATGGTTTTTCTGGTAAGGTACAATTCGGTCTCGCCGTTCGCGACCCGCGCATTGCCGATGCCTCGCAGAGCAACGGTTTCGAAAGCGACAACTGCGCCGATGGCTCTGCCGTTAGTCCCTACACAACGGCTACTTTCTCCAACATCACCTTCATCGGTCCGAAGCAGACGTCTGATTTCCAAAACACCAGCAGCTACATCACCGGTGGCAATATGAATCCCAACAATGGCTCATCGTTAGGCCGCTTCCAGGCTGCTATGCACATTCGCCGCAACTCTCGCCTCAACTGCTACAACTCTGTGGCTACCGGATGGCCCGTCGGTCTGATTCTCGACAACCAGAAGGGCGACACCCAAGGCAATGCTACGAATGGCCTGATGCACTTGCAGCACATCATCTTCGCCAATATGGACGCCACTGGAACCGACGCCAACAAGAGCTACGACGATGTACTTGTGACTGGCTACGACGAGAGCAGCAAGCCCATCTACGACACCACTCAGAAGAGTTTCTCCAGCACCTGGTTCCTTGCTCAGACTGGCAACAGCGTATACAGCAACGAGTCCGACCTCCACCTCGCCAACTGGATGCCTACAGCCGGCAGTCCCCTGCTCACTGGTGCAACCTTCGACGGCCTCAGCTCTTGGTTCACTAAGGTCAGCTACATCGGTGCCTTCGCTCAGGGCGACACTTGGATGAATGGCTGGACGAACTTCGATCCTGAAAATACAGATTACTAAAAAAAGAGAAGACCCACCCCAACCCTCCCTACAGAGTGAGGGGAAGAGGACATCACCGGAAGATCGCACGCAGACGAACTACCAGCCTCGGAGAGGCTGACTCTCAGTAACCCCAGTCTGCGCTCCTTACGCCGCTTGACTGGGGCTTCATTATCTCCTTCTCTCTGTACTCAGTGCCCCGAAGGCGGCACACCAGCACGTAGTGCTCAGATAGGAGAAGAGGTAATATTATCAGCGGAGCTATTTCTATTTCCTGAAAACTTGTTGCCACAGCGCTCTGTCGCTGACGATTATCCGCACATCTGCCTTTAGTCCAGGTCGAACCTTTACGCTATCAAAGCCCACATTTACCTTGGCAAGAAAATAGTTGGAGCCATTAATGGCGAACAGTCTGTCATCGTGGCTGGCTACAGAATATACCGACGGGGGCTCGTTGTCGCTTCTCCCCTCGTAGCTCACCCAAACACTTCTAGGTTCATTGAAGAGATACAGATACTTGTAGGGTACACGAATGACAAGCGAGTCGTAGCCTTTCATCTCGCCCTGCGCCTCTATCGTTATCGGGTAGTGGATAGTATAGGCAGCAATGGCGAGGGCAACGACTACCAATGAGAGTACCGGTACGCACAAGCCGTGGCGGCACGATTCCTATGATGTGGCGCACCTTCTCACTCCGAAGTTCTATGTTGTCAAAGTCCTTATTTTCCATATCTGTTTTCAATTTCCCAATTCAAGTTGGTTTCTTACAAGATTGTAGTAGGCGCCACGCCTCTCTATCAGTTCCTCGTGGTCCCCTATCTCCACCACCCTCCCATGGTCGATAACGACTATCTGGTCGGCATTCTTCACCGTGCTCAGTCGGTGAGCCACGACGACAACAGTCTTACCCTTGTAGAATCTGTCGAGATTCTCCACGATGGCGCGCTCGTTATTAGCGTCGAGGGAGTTGGTAGCCTCATCGAGAAAGATGTAATCAGGATTCTTGTACACGGCACGGGCTATGAGAATGCGCTGCTTCTGTCCCTGACTCAGGCCCACGCCGTCACGGCCTATCTTCGTATTATACTTCAAGGGCAGCGACATCACGTATTCGTGGATACACGCTATCTGCGAGGCTTTCAACAGCCTCTGCTCGTCTATCTCTCCATCGTCGACAGCAATATTGCGGGCTATGCTCTCCGAGAATATCACACCGTCCTGCATCACCACTCCGCACTGCCGACGCCACCACTTCTTATTCAGCGTGCTGATGTCAGTGCCACCGATGCTGATTTGTCCTTCCAACACGGGATAATAGCCCAGCATCAACTTTACAAGCGTAGTCTTTCCGCTGCCCGAGGCTCCCACGATGGCTGTCACCTTACCTTTGGGGATATGTATGGTGACGTCATCCAAGGTCTTGGTCAGAGCATGTGGGTCATATTTGAACATGATACCGTCTATGTCTATTCCCTTGCTGCTGTCGTCCAAGGCGGTATGCAGCCCCCTCTTTCCGTTCTCGTCCTCCGCACGGTGTATTTCATTGATTCGCTCTAGGCTTATTCTCACGTCCTGGAGAGAGTAGAAGAAGCCCATCAACTGTTCTACGGGCGAGTTTAACTGACCGATTATATATTGAACGGCCAACATCATGCCGAGGGTCATCTGTCCGTGAATTACCGCTGCTGCAGCAACCACTGTGATGACGATATTCTTCATCTCGTTGATAAGGATGCTTCCGGCCTCCTGTGTCTGCTGCAGCTTGAGCGACTTCATCTGTACTCCAAAGAGATCGGCCTGTGTGTCTTCCCATTCCCAGCGGCGGCGCTGCTCGCAGTCCTGGAGCTTTATCTCCTGCATCGAGGTGAGAAACTCATAAGTTTTGTTGTTGTTGATGGCCTGCTGCTCAAACAGCTCGTAGTCGAGCACTTTCCTACGGCGCAGGAACAGCATCATCCATGCGGCATAAAGAATGCTGCCAAGCAGGAAGATGGCGAAAATCTGCCAGTTGTAGAGGAACAACACCACCGAGAACACCGCGAAGCTGAAAAGTGAGAATGCGATGGTCAGCGTTTGTCCTGTGAGGAAACCGTTCACCCGGCTATGGTCGCCCATCCGCTGCATCAGGTCGCCCAACAGTTTGGTGTCGAAGAACGACATGGGGAGCTTAAGCAACTTAATGAAGAAGTCGCTCACCACATCAGCTGTCCAAGCAGGATCAGCCAGATGAAGCCTATATCCTGATTTCTGATGCCAACGTCGACAATAGACTGGGTGAGGAACGGCAGGACGAGCTGCAGTAAGCTTCCGACAGTAAGGCCAAGGACCACCTGCCCGAAATACCTTTTGTACTTTCTGACATAGCCGAAGAGGAAGCGGAACGACCGCGGATTGTCATTTTCTCCCTCTTCGATTTCGTCTGCCTTGAGCGTGTAGAACAACGGAGTTGGCTCAAGGAGCATGGCTATACCTTTATCCTCACCGCCTGACCTAGTACTTACCCAATGGTTTTTGAAATCGTCAAGACTGTACTTTATCAACCCCTTACCCGGGTCAGCTATATAGAATCTTTTGCCCTTGCGGACTTTGTAGAGTACCACGAAGTGATTCTGATTCCAGTGCAGGATGCAGGGAAGAGGGGCAAGCGACAAATTGTCAACGGTCGTTCTTACGCAGACTGAATGAAATCCTATCTCATTTGCCGCCTCACTGATTCCCAGCATGGAGACTCCCTCTGAGGTGACATGACAAATCTGTGACAGCATGCTA
>OMXK01000066.1 GCA_900314995.1 uncultured Prevotella sp. | reverse complement strand
GGGTCGCCCTCGCGCTCCAGCTGTTCGCCCTTGCGGTACTCCACCATCTTGCCCTCGCGCTCGCAAAACTCGCGCAGCACCTTGATGTCAATGCTATTTTTCCCGAATTTCTGTTCCATCGTCAGAGAATTTGCTGGCAAAGGTAGTGAATTTTGGCGAATTTCCGTACAAACAGGTACGGTTTTAACGCTTTTCAAGGAAAAAAGATAACGAAGGTACGTGAATGTGGAAGAAAAATTGTAATTTTGCAGCGATAATATCCAAACAGAGTGATTATGACATATAACATATATTGTGATGAGAGTTGTCATTTGGAGCATGACGGTATAAAGCCAATGCTTCTGGGATGTGTGTGGTGTCCAGAATCAGAGAAGAATGAGATTTTCAAGCGATTGCGCGACATCAAGGTGCGTAATGGTTTGAAGCCAACTTGTGAACTGAAATGGAATGCTATTTCTGAGTCGAAACTGGCGTACTATATGGATGTGCTTGACTATTTCTTCGATAACTCGAACCTTCATTTTCGTGTGTTGGTAGTACCAGACAAAACAGTGTTGCGGCATGGTGAATTCGGGCAGACTCACGATATGTTCTACTATAAGATGTACTTCGATTTGCTGAAAACAGTTCTTGTTCCTCAGAATGAATACAATATCTTCATTGACATCAAGGATACAAGAGGCGAAAAAAAAGTTGAGAAACTGCGTGACGTACTCTGCAACAATGCATACGACTACGACAAACGTCTGGTAAAGAAGATTCAGCAAGTACGCTCGCACGAAGTTGAACTGGTAGAATTGGCAGATTTCCTGACGGGTGCTATCGGCTATGTGCATCGTGGCCTGACAACGAGCAAGGCAAAACTGCAGCTTATAGAGAAACTTCGTGAAAAATCGAGATATTCGCTGACCAAATCAACGCTTGTCAAAGAAGACAAGGTGAACATCTTTATTTGGAAAGGGAGGACGGCATAGATGGCAGTAGCAAGAGAAAAACTTCCAAAACTTATTTATCTGGAGGACTATAAAGGGAACTATCAGCTCTTTATCGATGCTGTCTATGCAGTTTTTGAACATGACTTCATCATGCACAAGGCCACTTTTGGAAGTCATCAGCTGAAGATGAAATATCATCCGGCATTTCAAGAACGTGCCTACACTTTCTATCACATGACGCATGAAGGTGATATAGAGACCGACAGAACGCCGGACCTCAGACGATGCGAGCGTATGCCTTGGGCGAGACCTACGATTGAGAATGCCGAAGCATACGGTATCAGATTCTGGGAACAGGAACGAAACGGCAAGCATAGGATTTGTATATGGCTGGATACTGACGACGGCGACAACTATTTCGTAATCCTTGATGTGAGAAAAACCTTTGTGCTTTTGTGGACGGCCTTTTATGCGGGCTTTTCCCATCAGCTCAAGAAGAAGGTGAAAGAGTATCAGGCTTGGAGGGATTCTGTCGGTAAGGATAAGGTGATAACGCCCGACATGCTGGTAAAGGACATCATGGACAGGTTGCCATAACAGAAAAGCAAAGGCCGCCTGAAAAATCAAACGGCCTCGTAACTCCTTCAACAACCTGGTTGATGAGCTGGTGCAAAGGTCGGTATAATTTTCGAAAAATGCAAATATTTGGGCGAAAAGTTATAGATGTTTAACCAAAATCGCATCATTTTCCCCCACAAATCTGACAAAAATGACGTAAACGAGTGTGATTATGCAAGATATGTCAAGAAAGAGCCATAAACGCGAACTGTTCCGCGTGGCATTCAAGATGTTCATCCTGAAATCGTTCGACGGGGTGAGCATTCCCGATATTGAGAAGGCGACGGGTTTTACGCGCGGCACCATCTTCCACTATGCCGACACGAAGCTGGATCTGTTCCGTCAGGTGGTGGAATACTATGTGCTGGAGCGGCAGGACATAGACCGGAAGATTCAGGTGGCGGATGACTGCACGCTACGGCAGTTTATCGACACATACGTGAAGGGCGTGGAGCAGACGATGGAAACGCTGCACGAGATTATTGGCATGGACGTGCCGATGAGGGACTGTAGCCGTGCGTATCTGAATATGACGTCACAGGTGTCGGTGCTGCTGCCAGAGGTACACAAGGCATTTCTGAACGCGATGGCGAAGGAGGAAAGGCTGTGGATGGAAGTGATAGGCCGGAGCGTGGAGAATGGCGAACTGCAAAACGACGTCCAGCCCACCATTTTGGCCAAGATCATGATGAGCCTCTTCTACGGTCGCGCCTTCCAGGACTCGCTCATCAACGGCATGGACCCGAAACTGCTGAAAGAGGAAATGCTTGCGGTGTATGAGATGATAAAGAGATAGTGTTCAAAAATGGATATTTGTTCAAAAATCGTAAACAAAGTATATCTTTTGAACAAAATCAAATTAAGAATCATTTTATTGATTCCTACTGATTCAAACTTTTATCAGACTTCGAGAGCCGAGGCATTGCGTCCCGGCTCTCGTTGTACTTACTTCTGCTGTAAAAGGTGTGCCAATGCAGGGGCGTTCTTGATACGCTCCAGTTCATCGGCAACAATTTGCTTAACGTCCTCCTTGATTTGGTAATAATTGGCAGTAACGGTCTCATCCATTCGGTCGTTGCCGTTCTCGTCCGTAAAGTCCGTAATAATGGGGATAGGCTTATAGGCTTTGGTCTCACGAGTTACCTTCTCATTATCCACTACAATCTCTGCATGGAAAATCTTCTGGTCAATACGTTCGTCGAAATTATCAGAGACGGCACCGACAAACATTCCCTGCGTAAGTGTGGAAATTTTGCTGGCAGGAATCAGGCTATCCATCTGCGTATTGATAGAGGTAGATGTGTCCTGACGGTTGATAGTCATGGACTGGCGTTTTTGAAGGACTTTTCCGAAACGCTCGCTCAGGGTTTTGGTTGTTTCGCCTACAACCTGACCACTGAAGATGTTGCCTACAGTGTTCTGTACCACCTTTGCCTCTTTGTCACCATAGTCTCGGACTAACTGGCTGAAGTCCTGAAAACCGAGACAGACGGCAACCTTGTTGCTTCGGGCAGTGGCAATGAGGTTGTCGAGACCCTTGAAATAGATGGTAGGCAACTCGTCAATGATGACTGAGGATTTGAGCATTCCCTTCTTATTGATCAGTTTGACGATACGGCTGTTATACAGGCCGAGGGCTGCGCCGTAGATATTCTGACGGTCCGGGTTATTACCGACACACAGGATTTTTGGCTCATTCGGATTGTTGATGTCGAGCGTAAACTCACTGGCAGACATGACCCAATACAGTTGCGGGGAAATCATTCGGGACAAAGGAATCTTGGCGGATGCTATCTGACCCTGCAACTGGTCAGCAGCACCACCGAGCCATGCGTCCATGAAAGGCGACATATAGTTTTCCAGTTCGGGATAAGAGGACAGAATGGGGAAAATATCCTCATAGCGGCGGTTGAGCAATTCGACGGCATGGGGGAAGGTGCAATACTTCCCGTCCTTGTATATCTTTAGATACCAGATGATGGCCGCGAACAGGATAATCGGTGACTCCACGAAGAAGTCGCCCTGTTTCTGCACCCAAGTACGGTTTAAGTTGAGCATTATCGTGTAAGCACTCTCGTAGGCATCGGAGATGTCAGTCATGAATGCAGGGTGAATAGGATTACAGCGGTGACTGCGACGTGGGTCATCAAAGTTGATGACATAGAACTTCGGTAACACCTTATAACCAGACTTGTGTGTCAGCATGTGGTTGTAGGCAATGGTGCTTAGGTCGCTGAACTTGTAATCATAGATATACATCGAGAAACCCTTTTCGATGGACTGTTTGATGAAATTGTTTACTACGGCATACGACTTACCGCTACCAGGAGTTCCGAGTACAATAGTGGCGCGGAAGGGATTGACTACGTTTATCCAGCCATTGTTCCACTTCTTTTTATAGTAGAAGCGTGTAGGCAGATTGATGGAATACTCATTCTCCATCAGACGTGTTTCCTGCATAAATGATTCGTTCTCGTTATTGAAAACATCATCCATGAGGTTGTTTTGTAACAAGCGGCTCATCCAAAGGCCACCCATCAGCAGACAGATATAGCCTGCGGAAATAGTGGTGATGTAGAGTGCTGTACAGAACACAAAGGGAAAAGGTAAATCAAGTAGCCACCAGTTGAGAAAGAACAGGATAAAACCAATGGCAAGTACCATCCAGATTCTCGCCCAGGTGATCTTTTCCTCTTTGACTCCTTTTGTGCCGAGGCATGATAGTGCCATCAGCAGAAGAGCAAACAATTTGGTGTAAAGAATAGATTGGAACAATCCTGCCGTTCGGTTGAAATTTGTGAGAATCCTATCCACGATGCCCATCTGAATGTGCCAGTCCACGATAACGGCATAGCAGTACCAATAGACATTCATCACTACGAGAATAATACTCACGGCTCGCATAAAGTCCATGACTTTAGCGAGACCTCTCAAATCATCTTCTTGTTGCATAGTTATTTGTTTTAATTGTTATGAAATCAGTTTGTTTACAATTTCGGACCACGACGCTTTTTCTTCTTGCGCTGTAGTTTGCGACGGAACGCCTCTTCCTCAGCATCAGTGACAGGATTGTCGGTGTTGAGGATGTCAAGAGCATCAAGGAATGATGCAAGACCGCCTTTGCTTTCGTAGTGTTCCTGCTTATCGCGAGAAGTGGATTGCTGCTGCCCTTCCGTAGATGTGCTGCCAGAATTTGGTTGTTCTTCCTGTTCTTCTATCTCCTTGAAAGGAATCTGTTCCTCTGGCGGCGTATTGAAGTGCTGTTCAAGTGCATTGGCAGAGAAAGCCTTGCCCATACGGGAACCGTTGAGGACACAATGGGTACGATGGTCGATGAACGTGGCACCGTAGATTCTGCCCTCGTCGGTATAACGGAAGACACAATCAATCCCCTTCTCTTTGAGCATCCTGACAAACTCGTCCTTGTCGTAAGTCCGTTTAAGTGCATACTCCAATACTTTTCTGGTCGGCTCGGTCAGATTCCTGTCCTTGATGTTCTTCTTTGAGAATGCAGCTTTTTTCTGTAATGCCTCGTAGCCGACGGACTTGCCAAACAGGGATGACTTGAACGGATTGCCAACCTTATTGCCGTCGGCATCAATGACAGAATAGACCAGACCGTTATAGTCCTCACCTCTGACATTGCCCCTTACTTCTTCGACAGTCAGATTGTAGAGCGACAACAGTGCACGAAGTTCACCAATCGTCTGAAACTGGTAGTCGTGGAATACGGCTTTGACCGTATTGCCTACCTGCTTCTTGATGTCACCCTCGGAAGGATTGACTGGCGGGATGCGGTTGGACAGTCTTTCCTCTTCTCGCTTGTTGCCATGATGCAGTCCGTATCTCTGTTCAAAGTCCCTG
>OMXK01000067.1 GCA_900314995.1 uncultured Prevotella sp. | reverse complement strand
GGCTGCGGCAGCAGCGTTGCTACTGGCAGCATTCATCGTATGGGGCTTTTTGGGTAATGTGAGCGACAAGGCCTATTATTCGGGAGTGGTCTTTCCCGTGCAGGGAACCACCGACATCACGTTGCCCAACAATGGTATCGTGCGCTCCATGCTGGTGCATAATGGCGACAGCGTGCATGAGGGGCAGACGATAGCCATGGTATCCATCGGCAACAGCCACAGCTTCCTGACGAGTACAGTCAATGGACTGGTCATCAGCACGAAGACAGGCAATGAGCCCTTTGAGGCCTTCGATCCCATTGTGAGCGTTATTGAGGGGAATGCCTCTGGTGCACAGCCACAGCGAACCCAGCTCGTTGCCTATGCCGACAATGAGGCTCAGCGCGACCTGCGTGTTGGTATGGAGGCACAGGTGTGGCCTGCCGATGAAAAACGTGATGAAATAGGTTATATTCGAGGACGCATCACTCAGGTGGTACGCTATCCTACCAATGCCGCCGATGTGCGCCAGAGACTGAAGTCCGACGTCCTGGCTCAGCGACTCTTGGGCGAAGGCCAGAAGGTGGTCTATGAAGTCATTATCGATCTGCAGCGCGACCCTTCAGACCCCACTTCTTATGACTGGTCGTTTGGCCAGCCCGACGACGTGAGCATGGACTTCGGCACCTACTGCTCTGTGCTCACCGAGACCCGCCGTCTCAGCATGTTCGAATATCTCTTCGAAGCAACTCGCACGCGTTTCCGCAACCTAAAGCAAAAGTTTGAATGAAGAAAGAGGAAAGAGGAAAGGGAAAAGCGAAGCTGTCGCTGATAGCAGCTCTCCGCTATTTCCTGAAGGGCAACATGATATTTGCCCTTAATGGCATAGTGCTTTATGCCATTGAAACCGTATTCCAGTTGTTCCCGCCGCTGTTCCAGCAAGTTTTTACAGACAATATCATCACCCACAAGAACCCGGAATGGTTTACCCCACTGATGGCCGTCTATATCACGCTGTTCTTGATAGAAGCGTCGGTCTGGATAGCATTCTCCATATTACGCCGGAAAAACCAGGCGAAAATCGTCGCCACCTCTTCGTCGAACTATCTGTGGACAGTACTGCGGCTACCGATGACACTCATCAGCCGGTTTAGTCCGGGCGAACTGGTGGCCCGCTATTCGACGATTCCCAAAACCGTCGCTAAGATAGATTACACGCTGCCCAACATTAGTGCCGTCTTCGCCCCTGTTCTCTGCTGCTCCCTTGTCATGCTCTTCAACTGGAAACTGGGGGTGTTGGGCCTCTTCTCCATCGCGTTACTCGTCTATGTGATGCGTTCTACCACCAAGATGCAGAAGAAGATTTCCATGAATTTGGAGGTAACGGAGGCACGGCTACAGAACGTTACGATGACGGGCATGAGCAACCTGGAGACCATCAAGTCGCTGGGAAGCGAACAGTATTTCTATGCGCAATGGGAGAGAGCCTATGCACAAGCCATGAATGCCCGCGCCACCACTACTACCACCTCCGTATATCTCGGTGCCCTGCCTGTAGTGGTACTTCAGCTTACTAACAGCGCCATCCTGTGCCTGGGCACATGGTTTATACTACAAGGCGAAATGACACCCGGTATGCTCCTGGCCTCCCAAGGATTGATCAACAGCTCGGTCTTTCCTGTTAATGCAGCCATTGACAGCATGCAGGTCATTATGAGGCTTAACTCGAGCATCCAGCGCATCAAGGAAGTGACCGATTGTGGTGAGGAAAGTCCTGACCTGCGCCTGCCTGAAGATGACGACTTGCCTGATATAGCGAAACTGACGGGCGAGATAGAACTGCGCGACGTCACCTTCGGCTACGACCGCAACCAGCCCCCTACACTCAACCACTTCTCGCTGAAGGTCAGGGCTGGTGAGCGCATTGCCCTGGTTGGACCTTCCGGCTGTGGCAAGAGCACGGTGCTGAGCCTGGTGTCGGGACTGTATGAACCCTGGGAGGGTGAGGTGCTGTTTGACGGCAAGCCGCGCAAGGCCATCGACCGCATGACCTTTGTCAATTCTGTCTCTGTGGTTAACCAGGATGTTACGCTCTTCGAGGGCACTATTTGCGACAATGTAAAGATGTGGGACGAGTCGATAGAAGATGTTACCATGATGAAGGCCTGCAACGATGCACAGATTCATTACGAAATCATGGAACGCCCAGGTGCCTATCAGGGAACTGTCGCTGAGCGCGGAAAGAACTTCAGCGGTGGCCAGCGGCAGCGCATAGAGATAGCTACAGCACTGGCCAAGGAACCCGCCATCTTGCTGATAGACGAGGGCACCTCGGCATTAGACCCCCAGACGGAAGGCAAGGTGATGAAGCATCTCTATGAGAAGGGGATGACTATGATCATGATCGCCCACCGGCTGGAGACCATCCGCGAGTGCGACCAGATATACGTAATAGAACAGGGACACATCACCCAGCACGGTACACACGACGAACTGCGGCAGATGGACGGTCTGTATAGTAACCTCTTAAAATACGCCTGACACGATGATAACGGATTCATACCTACAGCAGTTAGCCCGGCGCATAGATGGTGACCGCAAGGCTATGAGGAAAACGTTCGACATCCTGCATGCCATGATCGACAGGAAACTATGGAAGCAGATGGAGCAGAACGTGGAGTTACCATCGGACTTAAAGCAAATAGAGGAACTATTCGAGAAAAACAACATCTTTCTCCGCCACATCACCCTGAGCGACGGCTGGTGGTCGCGCTGTACAGGCCACATGTTAGGATTCATGGCCGGTGACGACACCCCTGTACTGCTTATACCTGGCTTCACGGACTATACTTTCATCCACCCGAAGACCGGCGAGAACATGAGGGCGAGCAAAGATGCCCACCTGCTGAAGAAGGAGGCCGTGATTGCCTGTCTGCCATTCTCAGACGGCGAACTGACCGTCAAGGAAGTTTTGCGCTATGGCGTGAGCCGCCTCTGCAAGTATGACTTTATCTACAGCTTGGTGGCCTGTGTGAGCATCATGCTGCTGACCATGTTCATGCCTTACGTATGCAAGTTGATCTTCTCGGAAGTCATCCCTTCGGGCGATGCCACTCAGCTTGTGCCCATTGCCACCCTGCTTGCCAGCGCTGCCGTCGGTCTCGCGATGGTGCAGATTGCACGTAATCTGGTGGTGATGCGTATCAAGGACAAGCTGGAATACGGGCTGCAGACGGCTCTGATGTCGCGGTTGCTGCTGTTGCCGGCATCGTTTGCCAAGCAATTCTCACCTGGCGATCTCTCCAACCGGCTGCTGACATTGTCGCGCATCAGCTCCACCCTGACAGCCGACTTCCTGTCGGCCATTCTGACCTTCCTGTTCTCCGGCATCATGTTCGTGCAGTTCTTCATCTATGGCGGGCCGCTGTTCTACACAGGAGTCTTAGTCATCGCCATATTGATCGGAGCCATTTCTGTGGAGTGTTACTATGCCAACAAGGTACAGAAGAATGTGAATCCCAACTCTTCAAGGCTCATAGGCATGCTGTTCTCCCTGTTTTCAGGCATTCAGAAGATCAAGACCACCGGAGCAGAGTTCCGGGCCCTCCATCAGTGGGCAAAGGCTTACGAACCCTCAGAAATGTTCGGCAGCCGCCAGCCTCTGGCCAATATGTATGCGACCAGCGTCAGTTATTGCGTCAGATTCCTGCCCATGATTGTGACCATGGGGGCGGCCTGGCACTATGGGCTGGGGCTATCCGACTATATTGCCTATTGTTCTGTTCTTGTGATTGTCACTCAGGCCGTAGCCCAGGTGCAGCGTATTGCGAAGCTGGTGTCACGCCTGTTGCCAGAGACAAAACTCTGCCGTCCTATCTTTGCCGCTCAGCCGGAAGTCAAGGAAGGCTCCGAAGTGATCAAGAATATATCAGGACGGATGCAGATCCGCGGCTTGAAGTTCCGCTATGCCGACGACATGCCGCTGCTCTTCGACGGACTTCATCTGGACATCAACAGCGGCGACTATGTGGCACTTGTCGGCAGTTCAGGCTGCGGCAAGAGCACCCTGATGCGGCTGATGATGGGCTTGGAGAAGCCCCTTGCGGGTTCCATCTTCTATGACCAGTACGATGTCAGCGACGTCAACCTGCGCAGCCTGCGACAGTACTGCATCGGCATCTGCATGCAGGACGGCCAGCTTATTGAGGGTACCATCCGCGACAACATCATCTTCAGCGACCCGCACCTGACCGACGAGGATGCCTGGGAGGCGGCACGCCTGGCGGCACTCGACAAAGACATCCGCAAGTTCCCCTTAGGCATGGACACGCCCATCACGGTTGATGGCAAGGGCGTGTCTGGCGGACAGCGCCAGCGAATACTCATTGCCCGTGCACTGGTAAGAAAACCCAAGGTACTCTTCCTCGACGAGGCCACATCGGCACTCGACAACATCAGCCAGCACATTGTCGTCGAGAATCTGGCCAAACTGACATGTACGCGTATCGTCATAGCCCACCGCCTGAGCACCATCCGGCAGTGCAACCGCATCATTGTGCTGAAGGACGGTCGTGTAGCCGATGACGGTAACTTCAAGGAACTCCAGGCACGCGGCTATTTCTCGGATTTTAAAAATACAGAAGGCGATGAAGCATAGAATCGATTTACGCCATTTGATTGGCTTGACATTCCTCAGCCTGTTCCCCATGAGAAGTATGGGTCAGGTATCGCTGACATTGGACGAGGTGATACGGCTGGCCCAAGACAGTGCCATCACCGCTTTCCAGAGCCAGTATGAATACCAGAGCAGTCAGGCATCCTATGAGGCTTTCAAGGCATTGCGCAAGCCCCAGTTGTCGTTGAAGGTTGTTCCCAATTACTCTCGCATTGTCAGCGACCCCACCCGAGACTATGTTTACTTGCGCAACTACGATATCTTCTCCACTTCAGCCCACTTGAGACTCAGTCAGAAGGTGCTGCCCTTCGGCGGTGAAGCCTATGTCGGCACGCAGGCCATCTGGAGTGAGTACTTTCGCAAGGAAGCCTCTGGATACCCACGACAGTTCGTGGCCAGTCCGCTGTTGGTAGGCTATAGCCATGACCTGTTGGGCTACAATCCCTTCCGTTGGGAGAAAAAAAGCAGCCGTGCGCTACTTTCGGTTGGCACGCCAGCAGCGGATGTTGCAGATGCGTTTGGAGGAAATGTATTTGAACGACACGCTTCTGGCTATTGCCCGAGAGAAAGCGACGATTGCCATCGTCACGCTGGCAGAACTGCACTCGATAGAGGTGCAGCAGCAGAATGTTGCCAACCAGGTGGAAGTGGCGCGTCAGGAAGAGTTGAAGGCAAGGACCGAACTGGCATCTTTGCTGCGCTTGAAACAATTACCAGCCGACTTGTCGCTGCTGACTATTCCAGACATGCCTCCTTCAGTCAGCTATACACCAGAGGAGGTTGTAAGGCTGGCCTTATCCAACAGCCCGGCTTACCAGCATCAGCTGGCAGAGCTCACAGAAGCGCGCCATCAGGAACACAAGGCGCGCAAAGAGCGGGGTATCAATGTCGGGCTTGAGGTCAATCTG
>OMXK01000069.1 GCA_900314995.1 uncultured Prevotella sp. | reverse complement strand
TAGTAATTTATCTTTGCACAATAAAAAATATAAAATGAAAATATGAGTATAGAAGACAGACAGAAACAGACCACAGTCAATGTTCAAGAGAAAGCCAACTTGATTTGGGCTATTGCCGATAAACTGGTTGGTGTATATAAGCCACATGAGTACGGTAACGTAATACTGCCGATGTGCGTCATAAAACGATTCGAAGACACATTGGCACCGACTAAGCAGAAGGTGCTTGATATGAACAAACAGTTGGACGAGGACGGTATCACCGTGAAGCAAGGCTTCTTGGAGAAAGCTGCAGGACAGAAGTTCTACAACCTCTCTCCCTTCACTTTCGAGACGCTGCTCAGCGATCCTGAGAATATCCGTGAGAACTTCGAGTCGTACCTGAACCACTTCTCTGAGAATGTAATCGACGTGATTCACCGAATGAAGTTCCAACAGGAAATAGAAACAATGACCGATAACCAGCTGCTTTATCTTGTCATCAAGGAGTTCTGTACTGAGAAGGCATACTTAGGTGCCGACAAGGTAAGCTCGGTGGATATGGGCTACATCTTCGAGGAGCTGGTACGCAAATTCTCTGAGAGCTACGACGAACATGCAGGAGCACACTTCACCGCCCGCGACATCATCAATCTGATGACGGAACTGTTGGTAGGTGAAGATGAGGAACGCTTAGAGGAAGACGGTATCACTGCTACTATCTACGATATGGCGATGGGTACAAGTCAGATGTTAGGCTGCATGAGCGACCGTCTCTTTGAAATCGATCCTGATGCAGACATTACCACTTATGGTCAAGAATTGAACGAACAGACCTTTGCTATCGCCAAGGCCGACACACTCATCAAAGGAGGTAACGCCGACAATATGCGCCAAGGCGACACATTGGGCGATGACAAGTTCGAAGGATATAAATTCGACTATATCATTTCTAATCCACCTTTTGGTATTGAGTGGAAGACAAGCAAAGCCGCAGTCGAAGCCGAGAACAAAAAAGGTGCCGCTGGACGATTCGAGCCAGGACTTCCTGCCATTGGTGATGGTCAACAGCTGTTCCTGCTTAATGGCGTGGCGAAACTGAAAGATACGGGACGTATGGCTATCATTCAGAATGGTTCTCCGTTGTTCAAGGGGAATCCTGGTGGAGGCGAAAGTAATATCCGTGGCTATCTCTTGGAAAACGATTGGTTGGAGGCTATCGTACAACTCCCCAATGACCTTTTCTACAACACTGGTATTGCTACATATATATGGGTCGTCACACGTAACAAGTCGGCTGAGCGTCAAGGCAAGGTGCAGCTTATCGATGCCAGCCAGTGTTATGAGAAACGTCGCAAGCCCCTTGGTAATAAGCGTGTGGAGATAACAGAGGCTGCCCGTCAACTCATCATGCAGGCCTATCACGCTTTTGACGATGGTGTTTTTACTACATCTGCGGTTGATGGAATGCAGATTACTGTTGAAAGTAAGATTCGAGCAAATGACTACTTCAAATATAGCAAGCTTCCAATTTTGAAACCTGAGTATGATGCGGAAGGCAATGTTATGCATGACAAAAAAGGGAAGCCAGTTATAGATAAGTCATTCAGTGATTCTGAAATTATTCCCTGGTTGACTGATCGCAACGAATACCTGCAGAATAATGTTGCTCCCTATTTACCGGACTATATTGTTGACGAAAAAAACATCAAGATAGGTTACGAGATTCCCTTTACCCGTGAGTTCTATAAATATACGCCGTTGAAACCCTCTGCCGAGATTTTCCAGCAACTGAAGGAACTGGAGCAACAGGAGAGCGAATTAATGGAGAAGTTGTTACACTAAACCACTGATAATATGGAGAGACAATATAAAGATAGTGGTATTGAGTGGATTGGAAGGATTCCTGTTGAATGGAAGACTGAGCGAATTAAATCGCTTTTTGTCGAAAGAAATGAGCGCGATTGTAAAGGAATGACTTTGTTAAGCGTTTCTCAGTATTTTGGCATACGCCCCAAGAGTGAAACCGATTTGGCCGACTCTCATATTGCAGTATCATACGATGACTACAAAGTCGTTTATAAGGGTGATTTCGTTATGAACATCATGCTTGCGTGGAATGGAAGCTATGCTGTTTCAGATTATGACGGAATGGTTAGTCCTGCTTATTGCGTATTCAAATTCCGCAAAGATTGCAGCAAAAAGTATTTTCATTATCTTCTGCGAACAGACGGATATCCCTCTGCATTTAAAACACTTTCACGTGGTGTGATTGATAGCCGCCTGAGATTATACCCTGAGCAATTTTACACATTCCCTGTGGTTGTTCCTTCAATAAGAGAACAGCAGCGGATTGCGAAATACTTGGACGAGAAGTGTAAGGAGATTGATGCACTGATAGCGTTGCAGGAGCAGATGATAGCTAAGCTGACGGACTATAAGCAATCGGTCATAACAGAGGCTGTCACCAAAGGGTTAAATCCTAATGCCCAACTCGTCCCCTCTGGCATCGACTGGATTGGAGATGTGCCTCAAGGATGGAGAGTTATGAAGGTAAAACATGCAGCTAACTCTTTTGACAAAGGAAATGGCATAACAAAAGAAGAAGTGTTTATTAATGGAAATATGCCATGTGTTCGATATGGCGAAATATATTCAAAATACCAAAACTCATTTATAAGTTGTTTATCAGCAACTAATATTGAGATACAAAAATCTCCTCACTACTTCCATTATGGTGATATTTTATGCGCTGGTACAGGGGAATTGGTTGAAGAAATTGGAAAGAGTATCGTTTATTTGGGAGAGGATCCGTGCTTGGCAGGTGGTGATATTATAGTTATAAGTCATCATCAAGAACCTACTTTTTTCAATTACGCATTGAATAGCCATTATGCACAAGCGCAAAAGAGTAAAAGCAAGGCAAAACTGAAGGTTGTTCATATTTCAGCATTTGAAATAGGAAGTGTATATGTTGTGTTGCCATCACTTTCAGAGCAACGCGCTATCGCTGAACACCTCGATATAAAGTGTGGTGAGATTGACAAGGTAATCGAAACCAAGCGACAGAAGATAGAGACGTTGAAGGAGTATAAGAAGAGCGTCATCTTTGAGGCCGTGACAGGTAAGACAATAATAGATTAAAAAGATATGGACAACAACGACTTGAAAGAACGGGATTTTGAAGCCTACATCGAGCACTGGCTTCTTACTGATGGTGGCTATACAAAGGGCGACCAGAGTACCTATGACAAAGAGCGTGCCATCGATCTGAAAACGTTGGTGAAGTTTCTCCGTCTGACACAGACAAAGAAATGGGAGCTGTACGAGAAGAAGTACGGCTCACAGACGGAAGACCGCCTTTACAACGTGCTACAGGACAAAATTCATGAGCGTGGCCTAATTTGGGTGCTACGCAATGGCATAGACGACCTGGGCTTCAAGTTCAAGTTGGTCTATTTCGAGCCTGCCAGCCCACTAAATGAGGAGCTGAACCTGAAGTATAGCCAAAATATCATGGAGTGTACGCGACAGTTCGCATACTCCACTCAGAACCATAATACCATCGATATGGTGCTGTCTGTGAACGGCATCCCTGTGGTGGCCTTGGAACTGAAGAACCAGTTGACAGGACAGAATGTAGAGAACTCACGCCATCAGTGGATGAACGACCGCGACCAGCGTGAGGAAATTTTCCAGTTCAACCACCGTATTTTGGCTTACTTTGGCGTGGATCTCTACGAGGCTATCATGGCCACGGAACTGCGAGGCGAGAAGACGTTCTTCATGCCGTTTAACCAGGGAAGCAACGGTGCAGGTAACGTGGGTGGAAAAGGCAACCCCGAAGCACCAGAAGGGAAATACACAACATGTTACCTGTGGGAGCGTGTGCTCAATCGTCGTATGTTACTTTGCTTACTGCAGCGTTATATATCCCGTCAGGAAGAGGAACGCATCAGCATATACAAGACGAAGGACGGTCAGATAAGACAAGACAAACGGAAAAGTGTTAAGATCATCTTCCCGCGATACCACCAGCTCGACGTGGTTGAGAAACTTTTAACTGACACAGCAGAGCATGGTTCTGGCAAGAATTACCTCATACAACATTCGGCTGGTTCTGGTAAGTCGAACTCCATTGCATGGGTTGCTTATCGTTTGGGTGCTTTGCAAAACGCTGATTTGAAGCCAATGTTCAATTGTGTGTTTGTCATTACCGACCGACGTGTACTGAACTCTCAGTTGCAGAACACCATCCTCGGCTTTGACCATGTGGATGGGACTGTAGACACAGTGAAGGACAGTGACCCTTCTACAAAATTACGTAATCTTATCAATGACGATAATTCGCGTATTATTATCTGTACGCTTCATCGATTTCCACTTATCTACAAGGAGGTAAACAAGAATACTGGTAAGAGATATGCTCTTATTGTCGATGAAGCCCACTCGTCTCAGACGGGTAAGGCTGCAGAGAAGATGAAAGCTGCTCTTGCCGACACAGACGAGGCCCTACGCGAAATGGCTGCAATGCAGGACATTGCAGAAGAGGAGCTGGAGAAACAGCGTGACGAGATAATGGATACGCTGCTGGCACAGGGGCAGCACAACAACCTGTCGTTCTATGCCTTTACCGCTACACCCAAACCCAAGACGTTGCGCACCTTTGGTGTCTGCACACATCAGGATATTGACCCGACGAAGTGTCGCTATGAGGCATTCCATACCTATTCTATGCTACAGGCCATTGAGGAAGGTTTTATCAAGGATGTACTTCTGAGCTATACGCCTTATGGAGTGAGCTACGAGATAACCAAGCGTATCACTGAAGATCCAGAATATGAAGAGACACCAGCCACAAAGGCAGTTAAAGCGTTCCATGACAACCATCAGCACGTCATTGACAAGAAATGTGCTATCATCGTTGAGAAGTTTCGAGAGGTGACACTCCCTGCCATGCAAGGAAAGGCTAAAGCGACAGGGTTACTCCGATGTGCATCCACTTGTAGCCTTTTCGGGCAAAGTGAGCTATCAGGGAGAAGAATACATAGAGACGGCCATGAACTCTACGCCTGACTACAAGATTAGTGAGGCTGGACTGCCACTATTCTTCGCATCTGACCTTTACAACGTATTGGTCGTAGCCGACAAGTACCAGACAGGCTTCGATGAACCATTGTTGCACTCGATGTTCGTTGATAAGAAACTACGTGATGTGAAAGCAGTACAGACGCTAAGCCGTTTGAATCGTGCTCATCCTGATAAGGTTGATACCTACGTACTCGACTTTGTGAATGATCCAGAGGACATCAAGAAGAGTTTCGAACCGTTCTACACTGGCACCGAACTCATCAAGCCTATGGATTTGAATTCCGTATTTACGTTGCGTGACAATATTCGTGAGCTTAACCTCTGGACTGACCAGGACGAGCAACGAGTGGAAGATATACTAAAGACTGTGAAGAAAGATGACCCAACACGATTAGGAAAGCTGTCAAATGCTTTCAAGGGAGTGGTAGACCGTATTGATCAGTTAGACGAAGAGACATTCTACACCGTGCGCGGACAGATTAAGCAATTTGTACGCTTCTATAATTATCTGGCACAGGTGGAACGTACTTATAATCGTGATTTGTATCGCTCATATGTATTCTGTGACTTGCTCTTGAAACTCATCAAGACCAAGCACCACGAACGCCCCGACCTTACCAAGCAACTGATGTTGGTAAACTCACGAATAGAGGCAGGAGAGATGCAAAGCATCCATCTTGATAAGGATGCTGGCGGATTGTCGGCAACAAAGCCAGGTGCAGGTAGTGGTCCTGATGATAAGCGAGACCTGCTGTCAAACATCATTGACAAGGTGAATATGATGTTCCGAGGCAATTTCACTAAGGAAGACCGTGTCTTGGTGGAGAGCATCTATGACAAGCTGAACCAGCCAAAGGTGCGTCGCAAACTGATTAAACAGGCCAAAAACAACGATCCGAAACAATTTGGTGAGAGCATCTTCCCCGAAGTATTTGCCGAGGCTGCACAGGAATGCTATGGCGACCAGATGGAAGCCTTCCGTCGGCTCTTCCAGAACCACGACCTCTATAACAGCATTATGACGCAGATGAGCGACATGATGTATGCCAATTTCCGTGCTCAGGACGAGGCTGTGTTCAATCCAGAACGTTTCAAGGAGAAGGTGCTGCCTGTAATGCAAGCAGAATTTGGCGAGATTCAGGAAGAGATTAGGCCATATTACTCTGTGGCCGACTGGCTTGTCAGAGTGATAGCAGCTGAAACCGCTCCATCAATGGACGGTTCAAATGATGTGCTACAGAACGCCTTCAATCGTCTCTATTGCTCGCCTAGAAAAGTAGCTTTTATGGATAAAAAGAGCCATTTCCGCTCGTTGGTAAGCTTCTTCGAAGTATTTCTGAAGAAAATCTACTTTATTGAGAATGGCAAGGAAATGGTCGTAACCCGTGAAAATGCTCGTCCAGGCGAAATGCCTGCTCTTGGCGATTGTATTTACCAGACACCATGCTTGAAACGGCTGAAGTATGAGCCAGATTCAAACAAATTCAAGATATGGCTTCAGCAGTTACGTGACTGGCGCAATGAGCAATCGCATCAGGCACCAATAGCTACTGAGGCAGAATATGATACTGCAATCCATATAGTTACAGCACTCTATCTGTATGTCACTGCCTACAACATCAAGGACTTACAGCCCAAAATGTTTGCGCAGCTTGTTAGTATGAATGCAGAGCCACAATATATTGGAATGGCAGCAGAACCTGAGACAACATCTATGGTTGCGGATGATAGTAATAACGACTAATTATAAAATAAGCATATGAAAGGTGACGCACAACCGTTAATCAAATTCTTTGATGGGTCAGATAAAAGATTCATTATACCTCTTTATCAACGTAATTACGACTGGAAGGAGGATAATTGTGAGCAGCTTTTCCAAGACTTGTTAAAGATGCATCATAGTAACAGGAAGAGTCATTTCTTCGGTAGCATCGTATCAAGCATTCAGGCTGGTACTGAAGACCGTTTTATCATTGACGGCCAGCAGAGAATCACAACGGTATCTCTCTTACTTATTGCTATGGTTAATGCTTTCAAAGTCGGTGACATACAGGCAACAGATGGTAAACTTGTTGATAAAATTTTCAAGCGTTACCTTGTTGATGAGTACCAGGAGGATGAGCGAAAGGTTAAGCTGAAACCCATAAAAAAGGATATGGACGCTTTTGATGCACTGCTCTATAAACCCAAAGAGCAATATCTCAAAGGCTCAAATGTCACTCGGAATTACGAGTTCTTTTATGATAAAATCGTCAAATCAGGTCTCACAATGGATGAACTATTTGAGACCATCAAGAAATTGGAAGTCATCAATATAAAGCTCGATGAAGATGACGATCCACAACTAATTTTTGAAAGTCTCAATTCAACTGGTCTGGATTTGAGTGAGGCTGATAAGATTAGAAACTATCTGCTCATGTCTCTTGCGCCAGCTGAGCAAGACGACCTATATACTCGTTATTGGAATCCGATAGAAGAGAGTACCAAATATGACCCATCTTCATTTGTGCGTGATTATCTCACAATGAAACAGGGCAAAATTGGTCGAATAGACAAAATATATTTCATTTTCAAAGAGTATGCTGAAAATGAAAGAATTGGCAGGGCTGAACTCTTGGAGGAAATGCATCACTATGCAAAAATCTATTCCCAGATAGATAATGCCAATATGGGAACGGAAAAGATAAACAGGAAATTGAATCAAGTTAGAACTTTGGATTCAACTGTTGCATATCCGTTTTATATGGCATTCTTTGATTACGCGGAAAAGAATGGTCTTTCCGATGAAGAGAAATACAGAGTTCTCGACATAGTAGAGGCATATTGGGCTAGGCGTATTATTTGTAACCTGCCATCCAATGCTCTCAATAAAGTGTTTGCAACACTTCATAGGGATGTTCTCAATAATATGAATAAAGCGGTCGAAGGTACGAATCCAACATATACAGAAGTCCTAATTTATCTGTTGCTGAAGAAAGGACGCTCTTCTGTTTTCCCCAAGGATGATGAGGTGAAAGAGGACTTCGCTACAAGACAGGTATATAAAATGCCTGCAAACCTCCGTATGTTTATCCTTGAAAGAATGGAAAACAGGGATAGTAAGGAATGCCATGATGTCGTGAAGCAGCTGACAGAGAAGACTATCAGCATTGAACATATCATGCCTCAGACCTTATCTGACAAATGGAAAGATGCGCTAGGCGAAGAATGGGAACGCATTCACCAGCAATATCTGCATACAATGGCTAATTTGACATTAACGGGTTATAATTCTCAATACAGCAATCTGGCTTTCTTGGAAAAACGTGATATGGAAAAGGGCTTCAATGATAGTGCGTTCCGCCTTAACAACTATGTTAAGTCATGCGATCAATGGACTGAAGTAGAAATGAAGCAGCGACAGCATGACTTGTTAGAGGTCTTTATGCGTTTATGGCCAATGCCGTCAACCACGTTTGAACCTGCAAAGAGGGAAATAGAGTCTGCTTCAATAGAAGACGATGATTACGAATTTAC
>OMXK01000070.1 GCA_900314995.1 uncultured Prevotella sp. | reverse complement strand
CCAGTTGTTCGATGCCAAGTACCCCATCCAGCGGATGCTCCTGCCCGATGTGTATGATGCAGACGATGAGACGCAGATGCGCGACAACAACTCGTCGTCTTTCTGCTACCGCGCTATCGCCGGCACCACAAAACTCTCGAAGCACGCCCGCGGACTGGCCATCGACATCAACACGCTCTACAACCCCTATTACAAGGACCGCGCCGACGGCACCCGCTTCATCCAGCCTGCTACTGCCGAGGCATATTGCGACCGCACGTGGGACTTCCCCTACAAGATAGACCACGACGACCTCTGCTTCCGCCTCTTCACCGAGGCCGGTTTCGAGTGGGGCGGCGACTGGACATCGTGCAAGGACTTCCAGCATTTTGAGTTAATTGAGTAAGTTTATGAAACGAACAAGACTACTGCCACTGGCTGCCATCTTTTTTTGCTGTATCGTGACAGGTTGCAAGCAGAATCCACAAACACCATCGACCGCAGTCCACGAAAAAAGGGAAGTGATTCTCTATGAGAAGAACTTTTCTGGGGTCTATCTTGATGAGAACAACGAGCCGAACCTGAAAATAGTGAAGCATAGTCAGGGTGACATGTATCACATTGAGATTGGCATCTACCGTCTTACCAATCTTGACGACGGCAAGGGCAGGGCTGACTTTGATGTTCTGGAGTTCGTCGCCACCGATGCAAACGGCAACCCCATCGAGGGAGAAATCACCTTTCGGAACGACACCGCAGAAGTCACCTTCACACATTCAACTTGGCCACTGCTGAAGAATGGTTCCAAATTCCACTATGTCCGTCAGAGAGAGGCTAAAGCGGACAAAGAGAAAACCTATCTCAACGCTGTAGAAGAATACCTGACCGATGAAATCAGGCGGCATTATACCGACGGTGACATCTGCATCCCATTCTATACCATCATTGATGTGGATGACAGCAACAGGGATGACATCAAGGTCAAGGGCGATTTCTGGGTGCTGAACTACAATCTTGTGGGCGATACGCTGAAATGCGTCTCGGGCGGAAATTACCCCGGACAGATGCACATACGGCAATCAGGGGATTGCTTTACCGTGATTGCTTTCGACGAAGTAGAGGATGGCTCCCGCTTCATTTCTTCAGCCAAGCGCATCTTTGCCAACAAGTATGCCAAATGGAAGAAAGTTTATTCCGATGAAAAGAGTCGGGAAAAAGTACGTGCTGCCTCTGTCGCTGAATACGTTAAGCGCCACAACCTCAAAGCAACGATGTATCAAGACTATGGCAGTAAAGCCGTCAGGATTTAGTTAACAAATATAATTATCGACATAATCGCTTACGCCTTTGCTCCCAAAGCAGATCTATATCCTTCTTGTATTCCTCCTTGTCGGAGTACAAAAGTTCTATGTAGTCAGCCTTGGTTGCCATATCTTTATCAGGACGACAGAACTCACGGAGCAGGACGTACTTCTGTTTCGTCTCTCGCAACTGGGCATTGTCATGGGCAATAATGCAGGTGAGTACAACGGACACGAACCAGCTGCATAGGAGGATGGTGCGCAACCACCACTTGGTGTAGGGCGATGCCCAGAACAGACGCATATAGTACCAGGGCAGTTGAAAGAACAGATATGCCATCATGCTTTTAGGCTTCGTAGATGGTTCGGGCTTGGCAATGAGTGGCTTGAAGCGTCCATCACCTGTAAAGAATGATTGAAGGGCAGTGGATATGACCGTTGGCTCGATGGATGTTACAACAGTGGTCGTTGGCTGCTGACGTTTGTCGTTCCGCAAGGCATTACGGCAGTCGGTCAGCAGCGACTTGACATCTTCGGGGATGCCCTGCTTATTCTCCACTGTAATCCAGCCTTGGTGTGCTTTCAGATAAGCATCCATCGCATCGGCTACAGACTTATTGAAGTTTACCAAACTGAGCGCATACAGAACTAACTCTTTGTCGCCCATGTTCCATAGTTTCTTGGCTTCAGTAAGATTTCGGTCTTTGATGGCTGTAAGTACGTCATCAAGTTTCTGATAAAGGTTATCGACGTTATATTCCTGCTCGTCTTTGAGCGGTGTCTGTCTGTTTCTTGCCATAGTTATCGTCCTCGTTTACGTGGTTTATACTTATTCTTGTTTTTCTCATCGTCGTCGTCATCGCGCCAGCCACCGGATGCTCCACCTCCACCGCCGCCCGTGGTCGGTACGACGTTAGGCTGCAACAGCACTTCAACAACGGCTTCGCCTATGCTGCTGCCAGACGATGTTCTACCACCTTCCGTGCCAGTTGTCTGCTGCTCTATGTTGCCATCGTCTGCCACTTGCCGTGTACCCCCCGAAGTCTTAGAGAAGTCAAAGAAATCATTGGCATCGCGCCACACCTTCTGTTCCGACTCTTGCGGTATCGGTTGGCGGTATCGGTTGGTCGTGTCATTGACGACATAGGCCATGGCTCGGTCTATCTGGGCGAAGGATAGCGAGCGGTCTATCTTGCTTCCGGCAAAGGTGACGTTCTGCCGTGTGTCCGTGAAGGTCACGCCACGGATGTTTCCGTCTTTGTCCTTCACTAAGTCTAATGCGATGCCCTTAGTGTCAAGCCATCTGCGCAGTTTGTCCCATGTGACGCACTCCTTCATGGCGGCTCTTATTTCATCATAGAGACGGTACTTGACAGCATCCTTACCCTTCAGACGTTCACGCCTCACCTTGTCTTTTCCTTTGCCGAAGGTCAGACCATACTGACGGGTCAATGCCTTGGTGATGGCAGCAGACTTCGTGTAGCTGGTATCGCCCTTGATGCCGTTCCCATCATTATCGACTCGGTTATAGACGATGTGGATATGAGGGTGCGGCTGGTCGAAGTGGCGGAATATCACATACTGGGTGTTCTTGATACCCATCCGTCGCATGTACTCCTTGGCTATCTCGGCAATCTTCTTGTCATCCAGTTTCGCCAGGTCTTCTGGTGAGAAGCTGAGTGATATGTGTCCGACAAACTTGTGGATGGAAGGACGGGCTTTCGCCTGTGCCTTGAAACTGGCAGTGATAGTGGCATTCGATGAGAGGTTCACCCCATAGGATGCTATTATCACCGTATCTTTCTTGATGATGTCATTGGCGTAGTTGACCAGTCCGCCGAAACCTTCACCTGTAGAAATCTGAGCTATCATGTTTACACATCTTTTTTAGGTTTCACTTCGGGTTCTATAATGGCTCTTCTCATGTGGTCACTTCTCACTGAAACGGATGAGTAAGTCATCAACTTTCTTCGCCAAATTTCCCACCTCGATTGCCATCTGATGAAAGCCATAGGTGTTCGCTTGTCGTGCCAGCTGGTTTAGGTTATTAGCCATGCCAGACAGAGAGCGAATCATAGACACCTCTTCCTTTGTGAAGGGTTCACGGACATATCCATTGATGGCCAGCTCATAGACGATGGTTGACAACGGCTGTCCCGTCCTGCGGCTTCGGTTCATCAGCTTGCGATGGTTCGCTTCATCGAAATAGACCTTCACAGGATAGAGGCGCAGCTCGTTCTCTGGCTTCTTAGGGCGACCGCCCTTGCTGTTCTTATCTTTAGGTGTTTGGGAATTCATACGTTGTAAAATGCTGGATGGTACATCTGGTTAATATCGGCTTTTTGAGCCGTGGTTTTGTGGGACGCAAAACCTATACTTGCTCCCCCAAACACCTTAAAAACAACCTTCGGGTACTGGCTGCATTTTGCTGACAGCACTGTAAAGTGTCTGGAAGGCTGTTCGCTTGTGGAACTGGGTATAAGCTTGCGTCCCGTCATGATACTAATGGTTTGCGGATTGCATATCAGCAGACTTTTCAAGAGACGATGGCTTGTGCCTTTTCTTCTCACGCAGTTCTTCCAGATGGGCATCAAACTCTGCCTGCTCCTGCTCGGAGAGTGTATAAGGCTTGTCGTATGCGCCTCCGCTCTGAATCCATTCCACAAGTTCCTTCTTGAAGAAGTAGAGCTTGTTGCCACGCTTGCGGTATGGGATGCGTCGCTCAGAGGTGAGGGAATACATCGTGGAGCGTTTCTTGCCAATGAACTGACAGGCTTCGTCCATCGTCATCATCTGGTCATCATCCTGAGCTGTGGATGCGCCGTCGGCATCCTTCTTCTCGTCAAGGCGGCTAATCACATAGTCCACCTTGGTCAGTAGTTCGCCGACAGCCTTGGGCAGCTGGTCGAACGAGAGATTGTTCGTAACATTATCCATGTGAATTTGTCTTTGGTTTAATATTATTGAGCAAGTGTTTCTTTGTCTGTAGTGGCACTTTCACTGGCATCATCCTTCAATGAAATGCGCTCGGATGCATCACGTTTCAGTTCGTTGACCACCTCTGCATACACCTGTGTTGTGGCAAGGTTGCTGTGGGTAAGCAGCTTGCTCACGGTATAGATGTCCGTGCCTCCTGCCAGTTGTAAGGTGGCGAAGGTATGACGGAAGCAGTGGAAGGTGATATGCTTGGTGATGCCAGCAGCCTTTATCCAGTCT
>OMXK01000071.1 GCA_900314995.1 uncultured Prevotella sp. | reverse complement strand
GGGCAGTCATTCAGGATTCCTCTTCAAGAACATCCTTACCGAGAGCGAAATGGCATACGTCAAGCAATCGATGAAACAAGGCGAAACGCTGCACTACAACCTCATCCTCGCCAATGTCTATAAGCGCGGCATACAAAAAGTGGAGTTTACGATCAAGAAGAAGTAAAATAAACGGACTCACTAGTCGCTGGGACAGATTACTTGGGTATAACGGCTCCTATGACTCAGGTACCCACGGATACGACAGTAATTTTGCAGCACGAAATGAAGTAATCATAGTAAGATGAAGCATCAGAAGCATTATAGAAAGCTCCTATTCCTGTTGGTAATGTTGTCGGCAGCAACATTCGGGATGGCACAGCAGGCAGTAACTGTCAAAGACAGCATCACGCATGAAGCAATACCATTTGTGAGCGTTTATTTTGGGAACGAGTCAGGCGGTTACACGGACGAGCAGGGTTCGATTGTCATTCCAAATGGTGCGAAGCAAATAAGGTTGTCTCATATCTGCTACGAGACAAAGAGCGTCACGACAGCAGCAGTTGCCGCACAAACCATCTTCCTCGTTCCGAAAAGCATCAATCTTGGCGAAGTTGCTGTTGTCGCAAAATCTCCTAAACGGATAAAGGTCGCAGAGGTGGGACTGACTAAAGCGAAGACACAAACCAAGCATAAGGGCGCAAACGGCTTTGAGATGGCATTGTTCATTCCATACGACAGCATGTGGACTGAGGCTCCCTACATTCATTCCATATTGGCCAGTCTTGATTACTCCACCAGTTGGCTGGTGTTCAAGGAAATCAAGACTCCTGTCTACGCCACCCTTCGTTTAGACCTTCGTCAGCCTGATAGCGTAACGGGGGACCCAAAAAGGGAATCGATTATCGGTGGAGGAGTTCTTGTTCCTTCATCTCAGAAAATAGGTAAGGATGGAATCTACCTTCCGCACCCCGTTGCTTTCCCAAGGTCAGGCGTTTTCGTCGTGATAGAATGGATAACCACTGCACAGGTATCAGAATCCAGTAATCTCATTCCTTCGCTCAACATGACCTTGAATGAGGAGGAAAACTGCACATGGAATAAGAAAACCTTTCGCGGTATGGACTGGATGCGAGAAGAAGACGAACCAATATACAAAGACGTGGCGACGCAAGAATATTACAAAAGACGGACACCATCTGCCAAACTCGGTTTGAAAATATCAAAATAAGAAACATGAGACAACTGAAACATTACAGACGACTTCTAATCTGCTGCCAAAATAAGAACTTTCTTCATTACTTTACATCTGAATTCGGGTGCAAAATTACAAATAAACTTCCAAAGTCGCGTTGCTGTACGGCTCAAAATGTGTTGCTACACAATAATTTCAATCGCACAACATTCTATATGTTCAGTTTTCCAGCTTTTTATGAACGGCATCCCCCTTTATAAAGCTGCAAGTGAACCCACGTACAAATCTACCACATCCTTTCATGGATGTGGTAGATTTGTGGGAGAACCTTTTAGGGTTGAGTTTTTTCGGTGCAATGGTACCAATACTTGGATTTCGATTAAGCCCCAAATACTCAACAAACCTCTTATAATCCATGGGGAAGAAAACCGTTAGTATTCTTTATACATTCATTCTCATGGATAAGTAAGGATCGCTTGACCTTCTTCTTACTTTTTCTCTTTTATCTCCTTTCTTTTGTCGAATCTCATGCTGTTGCCTAACAGGACAGCTTGTAGCCGAACATCCTAACCTCTTTTACCGCTCTTCAGTCTTGGCTTTCCACTGCATAGTCTCTTTGCTTGTCGATGGGCATTCTTGTTCTACATGCTCCCATCTAATAGCGGAATGATACGCAGCACCTCGCATGTCCTTCTCCGTCCGATGACCATGACGTGCCCAGTCTGAGCGTTGGACTGTCGGGCATCCTCATTTTCGTATCTGTCACTGAATTGTTCTTATTCCGACTTCCTCATTGATGACTTTTCTGAGCGAAGCGAGTACAATTACTTTTTCCGTCGCGAAGTTAGTGCAAGCCGCATTCTGCAAGTACCAGATACCTTATTCCCTGGATTTTTTCAAAAACTTTTTGCCGACGGCCTTGCTGCCGGTAAAAACTTTTCCAGCCCAAGGGTGAAATAATCCGGTAATTCCTTGCATTCCATGCTTTTCTTGCCAACTCTTATTGCAACGTAAAAAATAAATGTTTCACTTCAAAAATTCAGAACAATGAAAAAGATCGAGAACAATTTCGCAGTGACAGGATTCATCGGTAGAGATGCTGAAATCCGACAGTTTACAACAGCAAGCGTGGCCCGCTTCTCCCTCGCTATTGGCCGTACTGAAAAGAATGGTGAGGAAACCACTCGCACGTCGGCCTTCATGAACATCGAGGCTTGGCGCAAGAACGAGAATCGTGACTCTTTCGACCGCCTCACAAAAGGAACAATGATCACGGTGGAAGGACATTTCAAGCCAGAGGAATGGCAGGATGCAGACGGCGTGAAGCACAACCGAGTGGTGCTCGTAGCCAACAAGTTCTACACGACTCCTGACAAGGAGGAAGCGAAGGAGAAGGCTCAATAGGCCTTCTCCTTCCAGCAAAAGCTGGGGAACTTTAAGGGAAATAAAACAACTATTCAACTTCAATTACAGGTAACGGAGAGTGTAACCGGCTTTCCACAAATCATTTCAATTATGCTTTATACACATACTATCGGACGCATCGGTAAGGATTGCAAGGTGATTACTGGAGTACATGGAACTTTCATGGCGGTGGACATCGCCGTAGATGATTACTCCAGGGGACAGAACATTACGACATGGGTAAGGGTACGCAGCAGCCGCGAGAACCATATCCGTCTCGCTGACTACCTCACTAAGGGAAGACTGATTCTAGTGGAGGGAACAATCTCCACTTCGCTATGGACGGACAGGCAAGGCGAGAGCCATGTACAGGTGAGCATCAACGCTGACAGCATAGCTTTCGTGAACGCCGGACGTAAGGAAGAGCAGTCTGCCAACCCGAAGCAGGCTTCCAAGAAAGGTGCAAAGGCGAAGAATACGCCAGAACCGCCGAAGGACGCACCCGAGGCAAAGGCAGACGACCTGCCGTTCTGATGAGAGTCTAACCTTTAACACTATAGGACTATGACCGTCAACGTTCGTATCGCCATCGCATCCCATCTGTCGGATGCACAGGAATATCTGGAGCTCGGCTTTCTCAAGAATGCCAGCTCCGAGATAAACCTCGCCAAGGCCATCCTGTTCAAGTACATCCAGACTGACTTGGAGGTGGAGGAGAGGGAACTGAATGAGTTAGCACATGAAGTTTTCAACCGTCAAAGAAGAATATCGACATGAGGGCTATCATGGCTATGAGTATAACTGTACCGTCATCGGCAGCGGAAAGGAGATTACCTGCTGCAGGGATGAGTTTGAGTTTGTTGACTGAGTACAAAGGAAACGGGCAGTCTAACCAACTGCCCACAAATCTTCTTGATATGGAGGAAATGGATGACCAGAAGAAGGAACAGATAAAAAAGCTTATAGATAAAGCCAAGAAGGACGGCAAGGCGATAGACTGGGCAAAGATAGTCTTGTGTTAAGTTCGAGAAAGGACAATAATCAGCAATGGTCTTGTCTTTTTGTTGGTAATTGACTCTAAGTGAGCATGGGAATAATTGGGCCGCTATCCCTCAGTCAATCAGGATAGCGCCCCTCTTTATGCCCTGAAAAGGTATTTCCAAAGATCAAGGGTCTCGTCATGTTCCCTTATTCTCTGGAGGATTCCCTTCAGATAAATCTGCATAGCTTTTACTGTGGAATGGTTAGAATCGGCAAGCTCTTCGACAGTTCTCTGCTGACAGCCGATGCCGAAATATTCCCTGAGTATGAGGTTTTCATCCGTTGTCAGGATGCCGTTGAGCAAGGCATTGATCTTCTCTGTGACTTCAAAACGGGGTGCACCGTGGAAGGAAAGGTTGTCATATCCCTCATCCGCGATGCCGTTCTGCGTTCCGAAGTTCTCCCACTTATCCAGAATCTGTATATAGGAGTTTTCCTCGTCAAAGAGTTCCCTGTCGATGTTCATTTACTGTTGCTTCGGCGTTACTGTAATTCAGATCTTCTTATTGTATTAAATAACTGCATGTTACTTCTCCATGCTGAGAAGCCATTTCCAACATGG
>OMXK01000074.1 GCA_900314995.1 uncultured Prevotella sp. | reverse complement strand
AAAGCCCGTAACTCCGGGTCAAAGACACAAGATTATTGGCACGTTCGAGGATATTACTGCATCCGTGCCAGAGAAGTCTCTCGTTTACGGTAAGCGTTCTACTGGTGGTCGAAACAACACCGGTAAGATGACTGTCCGCTACATGGGCGGTGGTCACAAGAAGAAGTATCGTCTGATCGACTTCAAGCGAGAGAAAGATGGTGTTCCAGCTGTAGTAAAGACAATCGAATACGATCCGAACCGTTCGGCTCGTATCGCTCTGTTGTTCTACGCTGATGGTGAAAAACGTTATATTATTGCTCCTAATGGACTGCAGGTTGGTGCAACCCTGATGTCAGGAGCGGAGGCAGTGCCCGAGGTGGGTAATGCACTTCCGCTGGCTAACATCCCCGTCGGTACCGTCATCCACAACATTGAGATGCGTCCCGGCCAGGGTGCCAAGCTCGTTCGTTCGGCTGGTAATTTCGCTCAGTTGACTTCTCGTGAGGGTAGCTATTGTGTTATCAAGCTCCCTTCAGGCGAGACTCGTCAGATTCTCTCAGCTTGTAAGGCTACTGTAGGTAGTGTTGGTAACTCTGATCACGCACTGGAGGCATCAGGTAAGGCTGGTCGCTCTCGCTGGTTGGGTCAGCGTCCTCACAACCGTGGTGTTGTTATGAACCCGCATGATCACCCGATGGGTGGTGGTGAAGGACGTCAGTCTGGTGGTCACCCACGTTCACGTAAGGGTCTGTACGCTAAGGGTCTTAAGACTCGTGCACCGAAGAAGCTTTCAAACAAGTACATTATTGAAAGAGCTAACAAGAAATAATCACGAAGTTAAACAAGAGTAAATTATGAGTCGTTCATTAAAGAAAGGTCCGTACATCAACGTATCACTCGAGAAGAAGATTCTCGCTATGAATGAGAGTGGTAAGAAGAATGTCGTCAAGACATGGGCCAGAGCATCAATGATCTCCCCGGACTTCGTGGGACACACTGTTGCAGTTCATAACGGTAATAAATTTATCCCTGTCTACGTTACTGAGAACATGGTAGGTCACAAACTCGGTGAGTTTGCACCCACACGCCGCTTCGGTGGCCATGCCGGTAACAAGAAGTAATCCCAGGGAGAATAGAAATTTTTAAATTGAAGAATTAAACAATGGGAGCAAGAAAACATATTAAGGCTGAAGAAAGAAAAGCAGCACTTAAGACACAGTATTTTGCCAAGCTGAAAGGCTGCCCCTCATCACCCCGCAAGATGCGCTATGTCGTAGATATGATCCGCGGCATGGAGGTTAACCGCGCTCTGGGCGTACTGAGGTTCTCGAAGAAGGCAGCTGCAGCTGATGTAGAGAAACTCCTCCGCTCGGCTATCGCCAACTGGGAAGCCAAGAATGACCGCAAGGCAGAGGATGGTGAGCTTTATGTAACTCGCGTATTCGTAGACGAGGGTGTTACAATGAAGAGAATGAGACCGGCACCACAGGGCCGTGGCTATCGTATCCGTAAGCGTAGCAACCACGTGACTCTGTTCGTTGACGCTAAAACTAATGACGTAAAAGAATAAGTATGGGACAGAAAGTTAATCCAATAAGCAACCGTCTTGGAATCGTTAGAGGTTGGGATTCAAATTGGTTCGGAGGCAAGGACTTCGGAGATAACCTGGTAGAGGATCAGAAAATCCGTAAGTATCTGAACGAGCGTCTGGCAAAGGCCAGCGTATCGAAGATTGTCATCGAGCGTACATTGAAGCTTGTTACCATTACTATCTGCACGGCTCGCCCGGGCATCGTCATCGGTAAGGGTGGTCAAGATGTTGACAAACTGAAGGAAGAGCTGAAGAAGCTCTATGACAAGGAGATCCAGATAAATATCTTTGAGGTAAAGCGTCCTGAGCTCGATGCCACGATTGTTGCCAACAACATCGCTCGCCAGGTAGAGGGCAAGATCGCTTATCGCCGTGCCATTAAGATGGCCATCCAGAACACCATGCGTGCTGGAGCCGAGGGTATTAAGGTGCTGATCTCAGGTCGTCTGAACGGAGCAGAAATCGCACGCAGCGAGATGCTGAAGGAGGGTCGTACTCCTCTGCACACTTTCCGTGCTGATATCGACTACTGCCACGCAGAGGCTCTGACGAAAGTCGGAATCCTGGGTATCAAGGTATGGATCTGCCGCGGTGAGATTTACGGTGACGTAGACCTGGCTCCTAACTTTGCTCAGGAGAAGTCAAGCGGCCGTAGTAACGGTGGTAACCGTGGCGGTGACAGAAAGTTCCGTAATAAGAAGAAGTAATAACTGTTAAAAGAAGAAACTTATTATGTTACAGCCAAAAAGAGTAAGATATAGAAGGCCTCAGGATGGACGCGGCAATAAAGGCAACGCCCACAGAGGTACAACGCTGGCTTTCGGCTCGTTCGGCATCAAGACTATGGATGCCAAGTGGATCGACAGCCGCCAGATTGAGGCAGCCCGTGTTGCCATCAACCGTTATATGAATCGTGAAGGTCAGGTTTGGATCCGCATCTTCCCCGACAAACCCATCACTCGCAAGCCTGCTGATGTCCGAATGGGTAAAGGTAAGGGTGATCCCGCAGGATGGGTTGCACCTGTCACACCGGGCCGTATCCTCTTTGAAGTAGAAGGCGTTCCTTTCGACATCGCCAAGGAGGCTCTCCGCCTCGGTGCACAGAAACTGCCGGTTAAGACAAAGTTTGTTGTTAGACGTGATTACGATAAAAACGCTTAATTGAGTATGAAGATTAAAGAAGTAAGAGAGCTCGAGACCAAAGACTTGGCAGAGCGCATTGAGGCAGAGGTTGCAAAGTACAACCAGATGAAGTTGAACCACGCAATCACCCCGCTTGAGAATCCTTCTCAGATTAAGACTGCTCGTCGTGATATCGCACGTATGAAATCAGAACTTCATCAGAGAGAACTTAAAAAATAACAATGGTCCAGATGGAAACAAGAAATTTAAGAAAGACAAGACAGGGTGTCGTTATCAGCAACAAAATGGATAAAACCATTGTTATTGCCGCTAAGTTCAAGGAGAAGCACCCTATTTATGGTAAGTTTGTCCAGAAGACAAAGAAGTATCACGCACACGATGAGAAGAACGAGTGCAATGTAGGTGATACCGTGCTCATTATGGAAACCCGTCCTCTGTCAAAGACAAAGAGATGGAGATTAGTTCAAATCGTAGAAAAAGCTAAGTAATTATGATAC
>OMXK01000073.1 GCA_900314995.1 uncultured Prevotella sp. | reverse complement strand
TGGGTACCTACGACCGCACCGACGACGAGATGTACCGCTTCGAACCAGGCGTTTCCAGCACTAGTCAGGATTCTCCCTCTTTCTTGTGGAACACTTTCTACAATTCTGTCCACGCTGCCAACTATGTGCTCGAAGCCATCAACGACGGTAAGGTCAACAGCGACGGTTCGGGTTATGATCTCAAAGTAGCCGCTGCCGAGGCTAAGCTCATCCGTGCCTACGACCACTTCATCTTGGTCAATGTGTTCTCCCAGGCTTATAAGGATCCCGAGGCCAGCAAGAAGGATATCGGTGTGCCTTATGTCACCGTTCCCGAGACCAACACGGGTGTAAAATACGACCGTGGCAATGTGGCCGAGGTCTACGACAAGATCCAGCAGGATCTGGAGGAAGGTTTGGCTGGCATCAGCGACGCCAACTACCGCACGGCTCCCAAGTATCACTTCAACGTTAACGCAGCCCACGCTTTCGCTGCTCGCTTCTATCTCTTCAAGCGTGACTATAAGAAGGTCATCGAGCACGCCAATGCCGTTCTCGGCACCGACTCTGCTACGATCTATTCTCAGCTGATGGACTGGGCTCCCTTCGACAGCTGTTCTTCTTCTGGCGACTATGCTAAGGTTTGGCAGGACTTCAATTCTTCCAACAACTTGATGATCATGGGTACCTACTCCAACATCATGCGTCATGCCCTTGGCTATCGTTTCGCTTTGGTGGGTCAGCCCGCCCGCGATGTCATTTTCCACTCTTCACCGATGTGGCAATCTTATCCGGCCAATCCTTCCTGCCTTGTAGGCGGTTATCTCTTCTGGACGGGTGAGGACTACGGCTATACAGCTGGAAAGATCGCTGAGCGTTTCCAATACACAGACCGCTTGGCGGGTACGGGTTTTGTACATACCATGCGTCGCGAGTTCACGCGTTCTGAGCTTCTCTTGGAGCGTGCCGAGGCTGAGATCATGTTGGGACAGTATGACAATGCTTTCCAGGATCTGAACCTCTATACCCGTGGCATGCAGAAGTTCTCTCCTGCCACCTACCGCACCTATCAGTCGCAGGCTCGTATGCGCCCGCTGTCTCGCGACATGCTCGACAGCTACTATGCTTTGTCTTCCAACCCCAACTGCTTCGCCGATTGGAGTTTCACCCAAAACATGAGCTCCAGCTTTGTGGTTCCTGCTGAGGCTGTGAAGTACATGAACTGCTTGAACGACCTGCGCCGCTTCGAAGTGCTGTGGGATGGTCTCCGTTTCTTCGACCTCAAGCGCTGGGGCATCGAATACTCTCACACCTATGGTCCCGACGCTACGGTCTACACCTTGAAGTGGAACGACCCACGCCGCGCCCTTGAGATCCCTGCCGCCGCCATACAGGCTGGCTTGCAGCCTTCTCACTCCACTACTGAGACCCCTGGCTCTGCCAAGAAAGTCGCTTTCGATGAGTTCTTCAGCGATCCCACACCGTCAGCGGTCTCCGCCTCTAACAACGCAAAGAAGGACAATAGTGAATCTTATGTTATCAAGAAGTAATAAGGAGGATTGAAATTATGAAACGTATCACCATCTTTTTCGCATCACTGGCCGCCCTCTTCGCTCTCGGATTGTCTTCGTGCAGCGACGACGACCTCGGTGCATCCATCTATAATACCGATCCCTCTATCGACTATCTTGATAAGACATCGGCTACATTCCCGCTCGACACCTTCCTCAAGGTCAACTATCTGGAACCCTACAACCTCCGTTTCATCTATCGTATGGAGGATATCGGCTCCGATTTGCAGAAGAACCTCGTGCCCGCCGACTATGAAAAGAGCTGCAAGTTGGCAGTGCTGAGCAAGTATCTTTGGTATGATGTCTATGCAAAGCTCGCCCCCAAGGACTTCCTTCCGCTCTATTCGCCCCGTATCATCCACGTCATCGGCTCTCCCTCTTACAACCCCTCTACCGGTACGGAGACGCTCGGTACGGCTGAAGGCGGCTTGAAGATTACGCTTTACAACACCAACGCGCTCGACGAGAACAACATGGACATCTTGAACACGCTGTTCTTCCACACGATGCACCATGAGTTCGGCCACATTCTCGACCAGACTCACCAGCGTCCGGTAGCGTTCAACGTGCTCTCCAACGGTCTCTACGACCCGAACAACTGGGCAACGGCTTTCGACTCTATCTCGGTCAGCCACGGTTTCGTCACCAACTACGCTTCCTCACAGGCTCGTGAGGACTGGGTAGAAGTGATGTCCAGCTACATCTGTGACGACTCTCTTGCGTGGGCACAGCTTCTCGACCATGCCTCTTACGACTGGGAAGAGGTCGAGGTTAGCTCTACGGCTCAGGACTCTATACAGCGTCTGATTCGCACCGGCGCAAGCCGTGACTCCGTTGGTTACTTCCGCGCTAACGACAATGGTAAGTATATGATTGGCCGCAAGGTCATCGCCCGCAATGCCGACGGCACAGCAGCCCTCGACGCCAACGGCAAGATTCAATTTCTCTCGACCGACAATATCGATGGTCGCGCAGTGATTCTCGCAAAACTCGAGATGGTGCGTCAGTGGCTCAAGAAGGAATTCAGCATCGACTTGGACGCCCTTCGCGATGAGGTGCAGAGCCGTTCTTACGTGAAGAATGCCGACGGTACCTTCAAGCGCGACGTTTACGGTGATTTTGTCAACAAACTCACCCAGCCTGCCGACGACAACCCCAACAAGACTTTGATGGAGGAGTTGCTCGACTGGATCAACCAGTACAAGGCTCTGCAGAAGTAATGGAATATCTGTAGTTTTAGATTTTTAAAAACGAAGACTCAAATGAAAGCAAATAAGATTTTAACAGCAGCATTGCTTCTCGGTTCGCTCGTCATGACTACCGCTTGTTCCAACGAGGAAGACGATATCTTCGACCAGAGTGCGGCCGAGCGTCTCAACGCTGCCAGCGAGACATACAGCAATCTTCTCACGGCCGGCACTGGCAAGTGGGCTATGGAATATTTCCCCACCAACAACACCGACCGTTATACAGGCAGTGGCTACCTGATGACGATGAAGTTCGACAAGAGCTCAGCAGTCACCGTGGGCATGAAGAATATCTTCTCCAATAACGTCTATCGCGAGGCTACTTCCATGTGGCAGGTGATCACCGACGACGGCCCCGTGCTCTCGTTCAACACCTGGAACGACAACTTGCATCAGTTCTCCCAGCCCGAGGACATTCCCTTCACGACGGGTTCCGGCAACAACGAGCAGGGCACCGGTGTAGGTGGCGACTATGAGTTCATCATCACCAGCTATTCAGAGGATGGTAAGGAGATTTATCTCAAGGGAAAGAAGCGTGGTATCTACGACCGTCTGCTTCAGCTTCCCGACACCACAACTCTTCAGAGCTATGTAGAGGATCTTGAAGGCTTCTCCAACAAGATTTTTGTCGACGGAGCTCCCAACCCCCAGTATCTGATGCTCAATGGTGA
>OMXK01000076.1 GCA_900314995.1 uncultured Prevotella sp. | reverse complement strand
ATTGTGGAATGTCGTACACAACGAAACGTTCCATATTGCAAGAAGTTCCAATGTCGTACAAAAAGGGCGCACCCTTTTGTACTTCCGTTTGGATTCTTGAACGCTCGCAAGCTCGCATTGGGCTGACCACAAAAAATAGAAAACGATTGAACGTAAATTTGGAAACATGAAACTGAATAACAAGATTGAAAAGGTCGCCAATCGCGACCGCCACGTTGACTTCCGTGTCAACGATGAAGAGTATGCCATAGGGCTGAAGAATGCAGAAGCCTGTGGCTTGTCTGTAAGTGAGTATAGCCGTAAGCGCTTTATCGGTAATGAACCGAAGCTGCATCTTACTGAACGTGAGATTGAGGCATACAAGAGCCTCTCTGATGCTCGTGGTGACTTGGTCCATATCCGCAGTGCCTTGAAGGGTAAGACGCAGGAGCAGATCAGGAATTACTTCAACGACCCTGATTTCATGCGCGAGTGGATCCTGGCCATCAACAACATCATTGAACAGTGGGACACTATTCTTGAGCAGATGAAGGACTAAAACTTACACAGCCATGATTGCTAAAGCGGATAACATCACACACGGCAGTAATGCCGTCAGATACTCAGCCGACAAGGAACTGGCTGAGATTGTGAAGGTTGGTCACCTGCCTGAAGGACTCACCACCTCGTCGATATGGTCGAGGATGATGCTCCATCAGGCTCAATTCAAGGAGAAGTTGCAGGGACATCGCCGCATCAAGAATACCTCGATACGAATAGAATTGTCCCCAGCCAAGGAAGAGACGAAAGGGTGGACGATGGCAGACTGGCAGAAACTCGCAGATGACTTCATCCGCGAGTTCGATGCCGTCTGTCTCAAGCGCCCGGACAGGCAAGACGACGACCCGCATACTCACCTTGCCAACAGTCAGTACGTCGTATCACTTCACCACGACAGCAAGAGCCAAATACTCCACCTTCATATCAATGCCAACCGTATCGACATGGACGGCAACGTAAACAACGAGTACATGATTGGCAAGCGGGCCACAATGGCTGCGAACATAATCAACGAGCAGCGTGGGTGGGTTCAATCGATGGCCAAGCGAGAATGGAACATCGACGAGATAACCAATGCCTGTATCGAGGCACTGAAGGAAATGGACTCTTTCGACTTCAATACCTACGAGGCGAAGCTGAAAGCAAAGGGCTATGGGGTCAACGTCATACGTGACAGTATTGGCAAGGTTCGTGGATACTCCCTCAAAAAAGGAAACTCCACATACAAGTCCACCCTATTGGGCCACAAACGAAGTCTCACTCCGTCGAGGCTAAGAGCGACTTGGGAGAAACTGCATCAGGACAAGAGCATTCATGCTCAGACAATGGTTCCGAAGAAGCCACAACCTATAACCCGTCCTTTCGCATCTGTTACAGCAAAAGTTACGCAGCCGAAGCAACAGTCATCGCCCAAACAGATGCCGTTGCGTCCCACAATGTCAGAGTCAACGAAACAGCAGCCTGTCATGGTTCACCACGACATCGAATGGAACGGCAGGAACTATGCTGTTGACATCACTGAAAAGGCTGACGATGTACTGATGAAAGAGATGGCTCTGCCTGATGATGTGCTCTGGTCAACCCTCACCGACGTCCAGCATACGGCTCTGCTGCTGTTTGCGAACTATGTAGATGCAGCTACGGAGATTTCGGAGTCTTGTGGTGGTGGAGGAAATGCACCAGAATCCGGCTGGGGAAGAAAGGAAGATGAGGACGATATTGCATGGGCTCACCGCTGTGCTCAGAAGGCCTTCGGCATGCACAAACGCCGCTCGCGTGGTATTCACTGGTAAATATATAAAGTTGAAAAAATGAAGAATAGATTTGTAAAATCTGGCCTCGATCTGGAGGCCAAAATGAATGAGCTCGACCAAAAGGTTGAAAAGAAGGAAGAGTTTAAGAATGAGTTGGCGACGCTTGACGAGATGCTCGACAAGGTTGGCGCGGAACTCCTGACGGTAAAGGATGGCTTGCGGCTGATAGAGAACGGCAAGCATGAGTTGAAAACCACCTGTGACACCATTGCAGGTTTCGTCGGTGAGACCGAGCGTATGGTGAAGGCCTTTCACGCTGGTCTTGAAGAGATGATGACCGCGACGTATCAGAACGAATGGACGCAGGAGTCGAAGGAGAGCCTGAACAGGATCCTGGCGCTCTACTCTAACCTTGTGAAGAACTATCTCGACGGCTTTTGCAATGATGAGAAGAAGGCTCAGGAGGACTTCCTGGCGGAGCTTCGCAACGTGTTCACTCAATCTGAGAACACGGAGCAAAGGATGCTCAACAACTTCTGCAACGACCTGTCGAACGTATTGTCGCGCAATGGGATATGGTTTACCGAAAGGGTGTCCTATTGGCTGTTTGCCCTGTTCTGTACCAGTTCTGCCATCTCAATCGTAATGATTGTCCTGCTCATAACGGGTAACGTGCATCTGGGATAGAGATTGGTACATCTATCGCTAACGAGAGCCGGGGCGGTGAGCCTCGGCTCTCGAAGTTGATAGAAATCAGAACGTATAGCCGTTCACGCTGTCCCAGTCGGGATCGGCGGTGAGGCGGAAGGTGCCGTCGGAGGTCTGGCCGCTGCCGCCACTACCGAAAAAACTGCCTGTGTAGCGGGTAATCTGGTTGCGGGTGACGGGGACGTTCTCGAAAATGCGCTCCTTCACGGTGTTGTCGTTGGCATCGAGGGCGGTGACGGTGAGCTTCGTCAACACGTCATCCTCGGTGTGCGGCAGGGTGAAGATGTCGAAGGTGGTCACGCCGTCGGCGACGGTACGGATTTCGGTCTGCTTCGAGTTTACGCAGCCGTAGCCTTCTTTTGGGCTAAAGGTCGAGGAACCGCCA
>OMXK01000077.1 GCA_900314995.1 uncultured Prevotella sp. | reverse complement strand
CTGGCATGAGCAGGCACAGCGTTACAGCGATTTCGTCAGCATGGCTCACGACAAGCGGATGCTATTACTGGAGTTTGGTGTAGGTTTCAACACGCCCGTCATCATCCGTTTCCCATTCGAACAGATGGCTGCACGATTCCCAGACACCACGCTTGTCCGCTTCAACCGCGATTATCCCCAGCTGACTACACAAGGCATCAGCCGATACGTGGCTTTCTCCGAAGGCGTGGAGCAAATAGTCATGTGACAAATTTCTTAGTGGAGCTTGATTACGTCTGCCCAGCGGGCAGCATAGTTGGCAATGTGAGTGGGGTGTCCTTGTCGCTGATCATGCCATTGAACGAGCGGCTGATGCAGATGGATTTCTTCTTAGCCAGTTCCTCATTCGGTACGGCATCCTCGCCGTTCAGTTCCTGCCATGTACGCACGATGTTGATGTTGTTGAACGTCTGTCGTACCCAATCCTTGTGATGCTTGGCAAAGTCGAGGGCCGTTTTGCAACCTAATGACTGGAGTTTGGCAGCATAGCGCCTGCCGATGCCCCAGACATCCTCGATGGGACACTCCAACTCCAGCTTGGTGTCGAACACACCTTTGATTATCTTGATGTTACCCATCTCCAAATCCTAATTATTCTCAAATCTCGGAGCAGCGAGTACCAACATACTTGCATGATTGGTCGAGTCGTGACGAGATTCAACTTTTGTTAAATCTTGGCACAAAGATAGCGATTTTACGCTGATAATTGGTAATTTTGCAACAAAAGTTGCGAAAATGGGCTGCATCTCAGCAAAAAGCAAGCTTTCTGCATTCGATTTGCACCATCTTTGTCACCATATTTTAATGTATTTATGCAAAAGAGAATTTAAAAACAAATATTATGAAGAGTTTTAAGTCAACAGCGTGGATCCTTCCACAGCCAGTGCTGATTATCGGCACTTACGATAAAGAAGGAAAGCCCAATGCCATGAATGCCGCTTGGGGAGGTCAGTGGGATATGCATGAGATTATGATCTCACTTGGTTCACATGCAACAACAGACAACCTTGCTGAAAACCCTGAATTTACGGTTACTTTCGCTACTGCCGACACCATGATAGCTTCTGACTATGTAGGTATCGTAAGCGGCAGGAACACACCAGACAAAATGGAAAAGACCGGTTGGACTATTGAGAAGGCTCCCAATGTCAATGCTCCTGTGTTCAAGGAGTTCCCAATGACGCTCGAATGTCGGGTTAAACAGAAGATAGACGAAAGCGAGACAGGCTATTATCTCGTTGCAGAAATCGTCAATATCCTCTGTGATGAAAAGTACCTGGCAGAAGATGGGAAGCCAGATGTGGAGAAAATGGAACTTATCACATTCGACCCAGTACATCATACTTACATTCAGTTGGGAAAGACTGTTGGCAATGCATTCTCAGACGGTAAACAGTTCTTGGACGAGCCAAGCGGCAAAGCCGAGCGGAAATGAGCTTCATCAAGTACATAGCAGACGAGAACCACTACAAGGACGTCTTGTCCCTGGTAGGTAAAGCCAAACAAACTGTGTGGATTGGAACGGCAGACATCAAAGACCTGTATGTAGATGACAAACCATTCCTTGCACTGATAGCCTCCTTACTGAAGAAAGGCGTAGAGGTCAGGCTGATCCATGCCAAGGAACCAGGAACTGCTTGGCGTGAGGATCATGAGAAGCATCCCATTCTCTATGACGGCATGGAGCGTGTGCTATGTCCAAGAGTCCATTTCAAGCTCATCATCATCGACAGTACCATTGCCTATGTCGGCTCAGCGAACCTGACTGGTGCTGGAATGGGCATGAAGTCCCCAAAGAAGCGTAACTTCGAGGCAGGCATCCTGACCGATGACCCCGAGATGCTTGAAGCAGCCATCGAACAGTTCGACAATGTATGGATTGGCAAGTTCTGCAAGGACTGTGGCCGTAGAGATTATTGTTCAGACCCGATAAAATAAACGAATATGAGGAAAGCAAGCAGAGAAATGGATGCCACCTTCGCTTTTGAGGTGCTTGATAAGGCTCCGTATGTCACCGTCAGTTTTACACGACCAGATGGTAGCCCTTATGGTGTACCCTTGTCATTGGTACGTACAGACGATAAGACTTTCTACTTCCATTGTGCTATGGAAGGAGAAAAACTGGACTGTATAACAGCTAACCCGATTGTTGCATTGTCGGCAGTCACCAGATGCACTCCTACCGTTGGCCCAAAGGACGGAAGTTTTTCACTCCAATATAAATCAGCGATGGCAGTTGGAAAAGCAGAAATCGTATCAGATAGAGAAGAGAAGATAGAGGCTCTGAGGGCAATATGTCTGCGTTTTCTCCCCAAACATATGGATGCCTTTGATGATGCAATCCAGCGTAGTTTAGAAAGAACGGCAGTAGTTAAGATAACTCTTACAGCACCTCCTACTGGTAAGCGTAAACAGTATGACAAGCAGGGTGAAGAAATGAAATGGGGACGAATGGAATGAACAAAGTACGAATCACAGCCATACGTCAGACTGTCTATCCTGACCTGATGGCAAAGTATGAGAATCCCATCGAGCATACTTGCGATGATCACTCAATCTTTATCTCACTTATGGCATCAAGTGGGACTTTCTTCCCATCAGTAAACTCGATGCACTTTTCATACTCATCGATGCGCTTCGCATTGCCCGTATAAGACTGATAGGAACCTCCAGCCTTATGTCTGTCTGGCACGAAATACTCGATGGTCACAGAGGGATGCTCTGGCAACATGGAAACAA
>OMXK01000078.1 GCA_900314995.1 uncultured Prevotella sp. | reverse complement strand
AAAGTTACTCATTTCCAATGAGTTGAGCAAACTTTGAAGCTTTTTTATTCCTATTTTATGTTAAATTATGCAGGTGTCAAAACACTTGCGAAACTTTAGAAAATTATTTTTCATTTCTTAAAAAAAAACACAGAATTTCTTCTCTTGTTCCGCATTTTTCCATAACTTTGCAGAAAACACAGTAAAAAAACTCTAAGATTTATAAAACACTTATTATGAAGAAGATTTTTTCATTCGTTTTGTTGACTTGCGTGGCAAGTCTCCCTCTGTTGGCTCAACCCAAGATAGTTGCTCATCGTGGTTATTGGAAAACTGAGGGGAGTGCTCAAAACTCCCTTACCAGTCTACAGAAAGCCAATGATGTTGGTTGTTATGGATCTGAATTTGACGTGTGGATTACTACGGATGGAGTACCCGTTGTCTTCCACGATGCCGTATGGGAAGGATTGAAGATTGAGGATTCCACTTACCCTCAATTGCAATTCCGCCAATTGGGCAATGGCGAATTTCTGCCTACCCTGCAACAGTATCTGCAATTAGGCAAATCATTACCCGACACCCAACTGATTCTGGAAATCAAGCCTCATAGCTCACAAGAACGTGATGATAAGGTAACAGAGACTTGTGTGAAACTGGTGAAGCAACTTGGATTGGAGGCACAGACAGAATACATTTCTTTCAGCAAGCGTGTTTGCCAACGTCTCCATGAGATGGTTCCTGATGCAAAAAAAGCTTACTTGACAGGAGACTTGTCCCCCAAGGAAGCCAAAGAGCAACTGGGAGTGAATGGCGTTGACTACAACCAAGGCGTCTTCAAGAAACATCCCGAATGGCTTCAAGAAGCTCACGACAATGGCATGGAGGTCAATGTCTGGACGGTAGATGGTGAGGAGGCATTACGTGCACATGCCACAACAAAGGGTATTGATATCATCACCACGAACGAACCGGAAGTTCTGGAGAAAGTCATTTTCGGCAAATAATTGTTGAGAGTAAAGAAACTCTTTTTCTATCAATTACTTATATAGATAATACTTTCTGGAAACTTTGCGGAAGGATTCTGCATCTTTGTACCAATAGTCCCGAATATCGGACCAACGGTGACTTCGAGCAAATGTCTCACGGATATAGGAACTTCCACAAACCTTATCGAACATAGCATACCGACCTTGATTGGCTTGCTCAAATACTTTATGGTCGGGATAGAGGCGAGCTTCCTCCTGCATCAAAAGGAAATTGAGATCACTTAAGGGAGCCTTACTATAATCGGCAAAATGGATTTGCACGCCCTGCACCTGCTCTCCCTGAAAGACTGCATAGAAAGGTTTTGCATAGATGGGACGGAAAGTAACTCCTGGTATATGGAGAGCATTCATGGCATCCGCAAACTCGTCAGCACGGATCCAGGGCGCTGCTACCATCTGGAAAGGAATAGTATAGCCAACCCCAATACTCATGTAACTGAATTCTCCCAAAATGCCTGTCGCAGGATAAAAATAAGGAGAAATGGCATTTGGAATATGAGGAGACGACGGAACCCATTGCAGGCCTGTTGCAAAATAATTCATCTTTCGCTTCCATCCTTTCATCTTAACTACCTTCAGATTGCACTGCACTCCTCCTTTCAGCATCCGTTCACCATTGAGCAGGAGAGCAAGTTCGCCACATGTCAAACCATAGACGTAAGGAATCGAGAACTGGCTTACAAAGGAAAAGCACCCCTCCTCCACCACGTTTCCTTCCACTTTCAGCCCGCCTAACGGATTCGGACGGTCCAAGACGATAAACTCTTTACCATTCTCTGATGCTGCCTCCATTGCAAGTCCCATCGTACTGATATAAGTGAAAGAACGGCATCCAATGTCCTGAATATCATAGACAAGCACATCTATGTCAGCCAGCATTTCAGGGGTAGCCTTGCGTGTCTTGCCGAAAAGCGAACGCACAGGCAACCCTGTGGCTTGGTCGATAGAATCCGTTACCACAGCTCCCGCATGAGCATTTCCTCGAACACCATGTTCAGGGCCGAACAGAGCCACCAGATTAACGTTGGGTGCCTGAGCCAACAAGTCGATATCAGAAACCATATCATTGTCCACTCCGGTGGGATTGGTAATAAGTCCCACACGTTTCCCTTCCAGCATACGGAAGTTTTGACTCTTAAGCACCTCGATGCCTGTCTTGATACGTATTTCCTGAGCTGACAGATTAAGATTCATCACTACTGTCAGCAAGAGCAAGAATGTCTTTTTCATTTGAGCGCATTTAATAAGTCATTATGAATTGTTCCATTGCTGGCCACCACAGCATTGCCTTCCAGTATGTCTTCTTTTCCTTCGTAATTTGTCACCTTCCCCTCCGCCTCTCTCACGATGAGCACGCCTGCCATGAAATCCCAGGGACCCAAATATTGCTCCAGCCATCCGTCCCATCGGCCTGATGCCACCCAACAGAGACTCAGAGCAGCGGACCCGTTCATTCGGATTGCTCCGCAGTAACCTGAGAAATGATCAATGAGCTTGAGGCCTTTGAGTGGTTCCGAAAAGCAGCAGACAAGAATGATAATGTAGCTCTTAAGAATGTCGCCAGGTATTATAGATTTGGTATTGCCACAGATAAAGATGAACGTAAGGCATTGGAGTATTATACAAAGTCTGCGAATCAAGGTTATAGTATGCATTCCTGACGACGAAGAACGGGAACAGCATCAGAAGATTCAGGACCTGCACGTTCGTAAACCTGCAGTTCCCCTTCTTCTCTGTCCCTATCTG
>OMXK01000083.1 GCA_900314995.1 uncultured Prevotella sp. | reverse complement strand
GGTCCTGTGAATAATGTAATTTTCGTCATAATATATTAACATGCAACGTTACCAGAGATTACAAGTCAAACGACACACTTACGTACCATGTGCGGCCAGGCATGGGGTATCCCTCAGTGTATTCGTAAATACGGTCGGCAGCATTGAGGACTCCAACTTTCAGATCTGTCTTCCAAATCTTCCGTGCAAGGCTGGCATCAATGGTGGCGAATCCTGCCGTGGATGTGCTGCCGTCGGAGGATGAGTAGGCTTTACTCTGTGCTATCAGACGCCCCTGGAGGCGTAGGTGCCAGATGGGTCTAAATTCCATGAAGGCTGTAAACTTACTCTTTGGACTGTAGAGAAACTTCAGGTTCTTATTGTCCATGTTGCGCTGATCGGTCATACTGTAGTTGGCATGAGCCGTCAGCCAGGAAAGTTCATAGCCGACACCCAACTCAAAGCCACGGTACTGTGCCTTGCCCCGGTTTTGCAACTGATAGATCTTTGGGTCGCTGGCATCGACGCCAGTAACCTCCTGAATGATGTCGTTTATGAAGTTGTAGAAAGCTCCGGCTTGCCAGGAGAGGTTATGCCAACGCCCCTCGTAGTTAATGTCGAGGTTGATGGCATTCTGTGTGCCTAAGTCTGGATTAGGGATCGCCTTGCCGAGCTTATAGGAGTATCTGTCCTTCATGCGGGCGAAGAGCGATGAACGGCCAATCGTGAACCGGAGGCGCTGGTTGGCGGAGGGGTGATAGTCGAGTGCTGCGAGGGCATTGATGTTGCTGTCGTGGGAGTTGGGCAAGTCGGATATACCTGTCTTGCTATTGTATTCCTCCACCTTGTAGCCTTGGCGTCCGAACCACCCCACAGATGCAGTGAGGGACAACTGGCGGGTGAGGCGTGCCTCATCCTCGGCAACGAAGGAGTAGATGCCCTCGCTGATATGTGCTACCGGTTCGCCCACATTATGAGAACGGTGGACATCATATTTGTAGTTCACGCCAAACTTCAGGTCGTTGTTTGTGGCTGTAGACCAGATGAGGTTGGCATTGGCCCCCAAGGCGTAGTCGTTGTAGATACTCGTCCATCCCTGCTTGCCCTGCTGAGTGGAATAGGTAAAATCGTCGTAGGAGTCGAGTGTGTTTTTGAAGGTGTCGTACCACAACTTGCTCTTGAACGTTAGGGCAGGTGCCAAGCGTGTCTTGGAATGGAAATAGACCTCGTCTTTGTTCCATTCAGGATAGATGCGGAACTGCGCCTTGCCGTTCCCGCCGAGATAGGGTGGAATATGCTTTTCTGCGCGCACAAGGGTATAGCCCACTACATACTCGTCAGTGGCATTTGGCATGTATCCCACCTTGGCGTTGAGGTTGACGTCACGCGTCCGTGAGTTTAGCCGTTTGTGTCCGTCAAGATATGGCGAGCCGATAGGATAGCTGTGAGGGAGTCGGAAGTTGCTGACGTTGGAATAGCCGAAGTCTACCTGCGCGAGCCACTTCCCCCATCGTCCACCCACGTTGAGGTTGCTGTGCCAGAGAGAGTTAACGTCGAAATGCAACTCCAGCGGCTTCTGGGGTTGTCGTGAGATGAGGTTGATAGATGGTCCTAAGGTGTTGCCGCCAAGAAGCAGTGAGCTGGCCGACTTGCTGATATCTATCTTGCTTAGCATTCCAGCGGAAAGGCGGTATAGGTCTACCGTACCGTCGTAGGGAGCTGTCATGGGTACACCGTCTATATAGATGGGCACGTCGGCGCTGCTGATGCCGCGGAGTGTGAAGCCGGCTTCGCTACGACCGCCTGCCTCCTGGACTATAAGTCCTGGCACCCAGTTGAGGGCTTCGGAGACACGCTGCATGTCAGCCGACTTGATAAAGTCTTCGCTGACCTGATTGGATTTGAATGCAGGTTGGCGCTCAAACACCGTTACCTCACCCAAGTGGAACACCTGAGTCGTATCCATGAGGGGGGGGCTGTCAGAGGCAGAGATGCCACGACAGTAGCTAATAATAGCATAAGTGATTATGTTTTAATATGAATAACTGGAATGATTATCTTTTTATCATACGTTGGAAATAGTCGATGAGGTATCGAGCAGGAAGCCGAGGAGAATGTGGATTTTATGGGGCAGCGAGGCATGAACGATATAGTCGGATGCTTGGGGCATAAAGGTGAAGAGCCCCTGAGCCCAACGGTCAAGGTTCATGTAATGGTCTAAGTCGCTGTTGATAGTCTCTACGGTCCCCATAAGTCCGGTAATAATCTGCAGAAAGATGAGCACCACAAAGAGATAGTCGCCGAGATGGCTGTTGGCCACGACACGGCTGTTGGTGAAGCGCCGCAGTGTCAGCAGACTGATTCCCACGAGGGTGATGAGTCCCGCACCGCTGCCCATGATGATAGCAAGCTGTCGTTTCTGCTCGTTGGTGATGAGCCAATCGTAGGACCACTCAGGAGCGAGCAGTCCGAAAATATGACCGAAGAACACAAGGATGATGCCTACATGGAAGAGA
>OMXK01000080.1 GCA_900314995.1 uncultured Prevotella sp. | reverse complement strand
GAAATCAGTGTTAAAGAAATCATCAAACATCGTTGGGAACCAACCATTGCTTTTCATTAATCCGTTCAACATAATCAATACCTCCTAATTATACTTTTAAATTTGACATTTTGTTACTTGATTGCCTCTGCTCATTCCCGAGCAAGCTCGCCTACCCGTGGCCTTTCGCTTCGGCTCTCACTAACAGATAAGCAAAGTACATGCCTATGGAAAGAATCCGTGCCAGAATGACAATTTCAGAAGTCAAACTGGCACTGAATTTAAACTCGCTTAAACTATGCTGACAATTTATTAAACTCGGTTAAACATTTAGATGACAACAGCCGTTCCGCTGGTGGCTACCATGAGCATTGAGCCATTAGCACCGACTGTTTCATAGTCGATGTCGATGCCTACGATGGCATTGGCTCCAAGAGCCTGAGCACGCTGCATCATCTCCTGCATGGAGGTGTCCTTGGCTTCGGAAAGCACCTTCTCGTAAGCGCCTGCACGACCTCCTACGATGTCGCGGATGCCTGCAAAGAGGTCTTTGAACATGTTGGCACCAATAATAGTTTCACCTGTCACAATACCCTTGTATTCGCGGATGGTGTGACCTTCAATCTGTGGGGTTGTTGATAGTATCATATTCGTTTACTTTTAAAAGTTTCTGTTTGATAGACGTAATTATGATGCGAAAAGTTGCATAGGTTGTATTGACAGTCATCCTTAGACTATTTCTTTATCTCCAAGATCCCGTCCACCTCATGTTCCACGAACGGGCCTTCCTTGCACTCCAGGAGAACGCTGGGTTCGAGACATTCCAGCCCGTGCCAGACGTTCTTGGGGATGTCCACGCCGTAGGTGCCGCTCTCCTGACTGATGACACACGACTCCAAGACCTCGCCATCGTCATTATAGGTAGATACCCTGACCTTGCCTTTCAGAATGACAAACGTCTCGGCCTTGGTGGGATGGTGATGCACGGGGATAAATGTGCCTGGTTCCAGACAGTTGAGGAACCGGTGGCATTTCTCATCCAGACTTTGATGAAAGTTGTAGTTCATCCTCAGCCGTGGTGACTGCTTGGCTTGCTCCACCACGCCATTGATCAGGTTGTCGTCTATTATCTTCATCGTTCTTTTGTGAATTTATATACTGCTAATGTAGGAATGATGACCAATAGCAGCAATGCCGCTTCTACCAGTGCGTATGACCCAATCATGCGCCTTCCCGTATTCGATATCAGCTATTTCTTTTTGCAGCACAACTGCCACCATTCCTTCAGCTGTTGCCAGCCTCCTGTGCTCCAGAGTGCGAGGAAAATAAGGACGGGCTGGAAAAAGAGCCGGATGAGACGTGCCTGGTCTGTATCGAGACCAAAGGCTGAAATGTGGTTGACATACTGGTTGATGTTGCCAGGGAAGATAACGACATAGAAGAAAGCCAACAGAGCACCCACCACAGCCTTGGGTTTCTGCTTCCAAAGGAGCAGCATGCCCAGACCAAGTGCGATTTCCACCACTCCTGATGCCAGCACCACGAAATCGGTGAAGCCAGGACTGAACTGCAGCCATGTGGGAACCTGTGCCACGAACTCCTGACGTGCAATCGTCAGATGACTGATACCTGCATAAGTCATAAACAGACCCAGCAACAGACGGAAAAATGTCTTTATGTACTTCATATTGTCCTTACTCGTTTTAAGTGCAAAAAGTCTCAGCCGATGCTCTTTCCTAATTCGTAAGCCTCTTGCAGTTTCGGATTGCCTTCAATCTCGCGGGCATCGTTCACACCACCGCAGAACAGCGTCCCTGCCAGGCGACTCTTCGGATAGCAGTCTATCCAGCCCGTCAGTCCTGTCTCTGCACGCTTGGGTGTTTCGGCTTCATCCTCTGCTGCTGTGGTCAGCAGATAGACATCACGGAACTTATAATCCTGCTCGTACATGGCGTTCATGCGGTCAATGAGCGTCTTCATCTGACCGCTCATCTCATAGTAGTAGATAGGTGTGGCCCAGCAGACGACATCAGCCTTCAGCACCTTGGCCATGATGTCGTTCACATCGTCCTTGATGACGCAACGCCCCAATTTCTGGCATCCCATACAGCCCTTGCAGAACTGGATGTTCTTATCCACAAGCGAGATTTTCTCAACTTCGTTTCCGGCAGCTTTTGCACCTTCCACAAACTTCTCAGCGAGCATGTCGCTGTTTGAGCCATGACGCAGGCTCGTTGATATTACAATGACTTTTTTCATATTCGCATTTGTTTATTGTTCGTTAAATTGGAATTTACTGTTCTCCTTTATCCTCTAAAACATACGCATTTACTATTTCTCCAAAGTAGATGATATGATTGTCCTTGTCGGTATCCATACACTTTTGGAGTTCCGTATTCATAACTGTAGTTTTCTATTGTTTCCTCTT
>OMXK01000084.1 GCA_900314995.1 uncultured Prevotella sp. | reverse complement strand
AACCGTTAAATTTGAATTGTTATGGAACTTGAAGCATTGAAAGCCAGTTGGAACAAGCTCGATGAGCGTCTGGCAGCAACGGAAATAGTGAACCTTCGCGTGGTAAAGGAAGTGATTCAGCAGAAGACCAAGTCGGCATACGACAGCATCATGGGTCAGAACATCTACAACTTCGTGGTGAATATGCTCATCATCTGCGTGGTATTCCCCTATGTCTATATGAACACGCCAATCCAGACCAGCTCGTTCGCCATCGTCGAGGGTGTGATGGTAATAGGACTGATACCTCTGGTATGGAAACTCTCCCTGCTGTCGAAATTTGATCTGGACGGCAAGAGCAGCAGCGAACTCAGCCGTTTGGTGCTCTCTTACAAGAAGGTCTGCCATCAGGAGAAGGTCTGGATGATTGGTGCCGTATGTCTAGCGTTGATAGCCTTCTATATCCTAGAGTTGGGATTCAACACGAAAGCAGGCTACGAGTATAGTACAAGATTGTTGTTGCCTCTCGGACTCTCATTGCTCACCTTTGGTCTCGGTCTTGTCTTTGCAAAATGGCAGCTTCGCCGCCACACCCAGCAGTTAAGGGAGATAGAGTGCGGACTGGAGGAACTCCGAGAGTTCGAGAAATAAGGAATATCATACTTCTCTTGTATGATTGTTAATATTTAAGTTAGAGTAAGAAAGCAGCACTCGTCGCGATGACGGGTGCTGCATTATAAGCCACTCGTCACAGAATCATGCAGCGCTCGACCTATGGTCGCTTTGCTTGCAAAGAATATCCCAGATATTTGGTGCATTCCGCAACTATTCTTACCTTTGCAACGTCAAAATAATAAAAATCGAAGCAGAACAATGAATATCCGTCTAGAACAACCCAAAGATTATCGTGAGGTAGAGAACCTGACGCGTGAAGCATTCTGGAATGTCTATCGTCCAGGATGCACAGAGCATTACGTACTCAATCAATATAGAACAAATCCCGAATTTATCCCAGAGTTGGATTTAGTGATGGAAGAGAATGATCAGATTATCGGCCATGTAATGTTTTCGAAGGCCGAAATCATCCTTGATGATGGTACCCACTTCCCTTCATGGACATTCGGTCCCATCAGCATTCATCCAGATTACAAGCGCAAAGGCTATGGCCTGAAGTTGTTGCAGTATGCCTTGGACAAAGCTCGTGAGATGGGTATAGGTCTTCTGCAGATGGAGGGCAACATCGAGTTCTACAAGCACGCAGGCTTCGACCTTGCCAGCAAGATGAAGATTCACTATCACGCTGAGCCAAAGGATGCCGAGGTGCCTTACTTCCTTGCTCAGGAACTGATTCCTGGCTGGCTTAAATCGAACGGCATCGCCGAGGCTACTTACTGTCCTCCCAAGGGCTATTTTGTGGCTGACGAGAACCCTGATGCATTCGAGGCTTACGAAGCCACATTCCCCAAAAAGGAGAAAGCATTCCAAGAGGGCCAGCTGCCTCAGTTCTGTCAGAGTTGCGGCATGCCATTAATGCGTACTGAGGATTGTGGTACCAATGCCGACGGCAGCACTAATTTTGATTACTGCCAGTTTTGCTACAAGGATGGCCAGTTCCTTCAGGAATGCACCATGGATGAGATGATTGAGCATTGTGCCCAGTTTATCGACGAGGTAAACAAGAACATGCCCCACCCCATGACCAAAGAGGAGTATAAGCAAATGATGCAACAATACTTCCCAATACTAAAACGCTGGAGAAAATGAAACAGATACTTTTAGCCTTAGCGTTTCTGATTACTGGAGCCATGCCCCAGCAAGCGCAAACGCTGATAAGCGACAGCACCAGGCTATCGAAAGAACAGGTGTTGGCACATGTGGATGAACTCAAGAAACTGGTAGATGAAAAAATATGGCCGACATACAATGATCCTGCTTATAGCATGGAAATGAACTATTACGAGGACGGTCCCTTCCGGGCTCGGATGGAGTGCAGTTCGCCTGAGATAACCATACAAGCTGTTCCAAGTGTTAAGACATACGAGGAATGGTATGCCATGCTGATGCATGAGTGCTTTCATGGATTCCAGTACAAGCACACGGATTTCTGGAACAAGATGTTGGCATCCACTCCAGAGAACTTTATTACAAGCGACTCTCTAAAGGCCCTCAGAAGGAATTATGAGTGGTATCGTGACATGCTTTCGAAAGAGAACGCTCTCCTCAAGAAGGCATATGAGGCTTCAGACATCCATGAAGTTCGCCATATTCTCTCAGGATTCTTTTCCATTCGAGACAAGCGACTCAAAACCGTCAAAGACCGATTAGGGCTTGATATCATAGAATTCTACCCCATCATTGAGACTGTGGAAGGTTCCGCACGATACATTGAATACTGTTTGGCGCGTGAGCAAGGTATAACAGACACAGACTGGATGACTAATCTCGACAGTAACTCCTGTTACTATGCCTCAGGTCTATACCTGATGCTTATCATG
>OMXK01000086.1 GCA_900314995.1 uncultured Prevotella sp. | reverse complement strand
CTCCAACGATTTTACTTGAAATGTTTCGGTCATATACTTATATTTTTTTGAATTGTATTTTGTGCCTTTTTTCGTTGAATGGCGATGCAAAGTAACTCACTAAATTACGAACTGCCATAAAATTTGAGCTTCAACAGACCGATATTATAATTGCTTAAGATTTGAGTATGATTTTGCAGCAAAAATCATACTATAAACCTCATAAACAGTGCTTTATAACAACAAAACAAAAGGTGATGGAAACATGCAAATAAGGAATGGTAATGACATAAAAAAGCCCCCGAAAACTCGGAGGCTCGACCTGGTAAACAGGTAGAAATCAGATAGCAGGAACACTTTCTACGTCATCATTGGTGGGAGTAAGATTCTCAATATGGATGACATCGGCAGCATTACGTTTGCTCTTGTCTACGATGTGGGCATAAATCTGGGTGGTTTTCACATTCGTATGTCCAAGCATTCCTTTAATGGTATAGATGTCGGTATCACGTTCGAGTTGCAGAGTTGCGAAGGTATGACGACTGCAATGGAATGTGATATGCTTCTTGATGCCCGATGCTTCAATCCATTTCTTCAACGGACGGGAAATCCAAGACGAACCAGTCAATCCTTCAAATACACGCCGATCTGGCTCACCTCGTTCTCCGCACAGAGAATATGCTTGTTCATTGATAGGGAGGTAATCTACCACGTGTGTCTTTCGCTGGGTGAAGTCCACTCGCCATCCACTCCCTGTTTGAGTTATTTCGCCCCATGTAAGATCATGAATGTCACACAGACGGATACCTGTGAGTACAGCAAAGAAGAAAGCACGTTTCAAAACTTCATTCTCACAAGGAGTCTTGGCCAATGTTTCTGCTTCTTCAAGTGTCAATGTCTCTCGCTTGACTTTCACATCAGGAATGCCTTTCACCTTGGCTGCGATGTCAACAGTAAGGTATTCGTCAATGAACGCACGATGCAAACCTGCCTTTACAATAGAGAAATATGTAGCGGCAGAGTTTTGCGAGAGAGTGCCGCCTTTGTTGCCTCCCTGTGGAGCAGAATGTCTTCAAGTAGTTTTGCTGAGATTGTCTTGAACGGGATGGGCTTTCCTTTAGAGTAGATGGACAGCAATTTACCTACACGAGTCCAGTTGACGATGATAGAGTCAGAGCTGTTAGGATGACACTTGTAAATAATGCTGTTGAAGTATGCAATGAAATCCTGTTCGCCGCGTTCGTTCTGAGCAATCATTTCCTGCTCTCTATCGGAATAAACTACGGCGGTGTCGTACTCCTGCTGACGCAAGGCACGTACCTTGTCGGCATATCGACATGCCTCCTTGTCCAACTGCGATGTGCATTGGATGATGCCATTTGAATCCCGCTTCGGTTTGTACTTGTAGTTACCGTCCTCATCAATCTTGCTGATGGCAGTCATATCCCAGATAGGGGTAGTGATGGTACGGTTAACTGCCTCAATGACTCTCTTAGGCTTTGTGCTGCCCGGATTACGTACAGGGTACGACTCGATGTAGAGGTACCACTCTTCACGGAAGATTGACTTACGGAGCTTAACCGTGACTTTGGTGTGCAATAAAGGTCTTCTCATTTTGTTTCTGATTTATATAAGTTATCAATTTCTTCTTTGGGTACATACACATAGTTGCCAATTTGACGAGAGGGGATGGAGTACTTTCTGACATGTGCCCACACAGAACTATCGTTGATGTGGTCTCAGGTTCGAGACTGTACTTCTTGGGCAGAGGTGTTTCCTTGATGTGCTTGGCTATCGGCCGCTTCGCAAACATCTTCTCCAGATCCTTACGGTTTATTCTTGTAAGCCTGGTACCAATGTTGATGCTTGGTATCTGACCTCGACGAACCATCAGATACAGCGTATCGCGTTCTACACCATAGATGGCAACAGCTTCCCTGATGGAGATATACTCTCTCACCTTGGGAACACTTTTGGCAATCAAAGCCAACTGCTTTTCTCTGGCTTCTGCTCTCTTCTTACGTGCGTAAGCCACATCACTGCATTTCTTGCAGCAGTAGAGGCT